>NZ_JANFMV010000001.1:3359680-4063999 GCF_024385575.1 Rhizobium sp. NRK18
AGGCGGTCGACGCGGTCGAGGTCGACGCGGATCGTCTGAGCGACACCGCCGCCGGCAGAATTCTGTGCCTGGGCCGCAGCCGCAAGGGCGGCGGCCTTTTCGGCCTCGGAGGTCGAGGATGCGGTTTGGCGTACGACGTCGCGGGCCGTCTGGGCGGCTGCGATGGCGTCGGCAATCGGGGCTGCGATGACCGGAGCGGGGGCCGGGCGCACCGGCTCGACAACGGTTTCCATGACCGGCTCTTCATCCGCCTCGTCAACGCCGTCGAGGGCAGACAGGTCGAAGGGAACCGGTATCATCGGCAATTCGGATGCGTCGCCTTCGGCGTCGGTTGCGTGCGCCGTTATCTCGAGGTCGCAATCCCACTCGGCGAATTCGAAGACCGAACGAATGCCTTCTTCGCCCTTTTCCGTTTCGATGGAGATATCCCAATGGAAGTAGGCGCCTTCCGGATCCATCTGGTCGAGGACCGGGAGGGATTCCATGTCGCAACGGATGCTCATCGTTCCGATGCGCGACAGGTCGCGCAGCAGAAGCGCTGCTTCGTTGCCCTTGTTGTACAGTTCGGCACGCGGCTTGAACTTCACATCGAAGGAGGGAAGCGGTCCCTGAGCTTCTTCTTCGCCACCGAAATCGTCGAAGGAGAACGGGATCGGCGCAAAACCTTCCTCACCAGCAGCCGGCTGTGGAGCAGCGGCCGGAGCTGGGGCGGGTGTCGGTACAGGCGT
This sequence comes from Rhizobium sp. NRK18, assembly GCF_024385575.1. Classification (NCBI taxonomy): domain Bacteria; kingdom Pseudomonadati; phylum Pseudomonadota; class Alphaproteobacteria; order Hyphomicrobiales; family Rhizobiaceae; genus Rhizobium; species Rhizobium sp. NRK18. The sequence goes on from NZ_JANFMV010000001.1 coordinate 3,360,409, forward strand.
CGGCGCGGCGGCGGAGGGTGCTGGCATTTCCCCCTTTGCGAGCGCCTCGAGCTCCTTGACGAGCCCGGCGCTGCGGCTCGGATCGACACTGCCGCCGTCACGGGCGGCGGCGGTCAGATCGGCGAGCACGTCGGCCGACTTGAGCATCACCTTCATGACGTCCAGGTTTGGCTCAAGCTTGTTGGATCGAACGCAATCAAGAGTGGTCTCGAAAACATGCGCGAACGCCACCAGATCGTCGAGGCCGAACGCACCGGCGCCGCCCTTGATCGAATGGACGGCCCGGAACACGGCATTCACCGTTTCGGGATCACGATCGCCATCATTCATCTTCAGGAGACCGGATTCCAGTTCGGCGAGCTGCTCCTCGCACTCCTGGAAAAAGATCTCTTTGATTTCGTTCATATCCATAGGAAGTATCCCGTTAGGCGGTTACACGCTCAATCGCATCGATCAGTTTGGTCGGATCGAAAGGCTTCACGATCCAGCCGGTCGCACCAGCCTGGCGGGCGCGGTTCTTCTTCTCGGCGTCGCTTTCGGTGGTCAGGACCAGGATCGGAATGGCGCGGTACTTGTCGTTCTTGCGAACGCCCTCGATGAAGCCGAAGCCATCGAGACGCGGCATGTTGATGTCGGTGACGATGACATCGGGGCATGCATTTTCGAGGACTTCCAGTCCCTCGACGCCGTCTTCGGCCTGGATCGTTTCGAATCCGGCGTTGTTCAACGTCACGAGGAGCATATTACGAATGGTCCGTGAATCATCCACGGTAAGCACTCTCTTCTTCATTGCTGAATCTCCTTAGCCAGCAGGTGATCAATGTTGACGCCGATGAGCTGCAGCGTCTTTGAAAATACGTCCGAGACCTTGTTGAACACGAAGGCCTTCTTGTCTTCTTCCCAGGCCCTGGAACCGGCGATCAGCACCTGGACGCACTGGGCACCGACCCGCTCGACGCCAGATGCGTCGAGAGCGAGGTCCTTGCCACGCAGTTCCATGAGCTTCCCGTGCAGGGTGGAAGCTTCGTTGAGGTCGAGCACGGCAGACAGCTTCAGCTCCGCAGTCTCACTCTTTTTCTTCGTCATCAGAACCTTCCTTGTTCCAGACCGCATTCATGTTCCCGACGCTCGCCGGCGACGGCGTGCTTCAACCTCCGGCAGCGCCGGCAATGGCGATCGCCGGCATCGCGGCGACCTCCCAATCCAGTTCCCTGTCCAGCGTGTCCTGCGCTTCCTCGGTGACGCGGGCGGGCGCGATGTCCACGCGTGCGGTCGGCCGGGGCGCAGCGAACTGCCGCTGGTAGCGGAATTCCCTGACCGTCGCGCCGAGCTCGACGATGACGGTGTGCAGATCTTCGGCGCCCTGCCCGGAGCGGGCCGCAGCTTCGGTATTGCGGGCGATGGCGGAACGCGCGGAACTCAGCTCGTCCGACAGGCGCTTCAATTCGCTTGCATGGCTGCCGGTGTCGCGGGCGATGCCGGCGATGGAATCGCTGATGCCGTTGACCTGGGTGACGATCTCGCCGATGGCGGTCTGCGTGCGGGCGACCATTTCGACGCCTTCGTCGACCTGGGCCTTGGTATTGGTGACGAGCGCCTTGATCTCGCGCGCGGCCTCGGCCGAGCGCTGTGCGAGGCCGCGAACCTCCTGGGCGACGACCGCAAAGCCACGGCCCGTTTCGCCGGCGCGGGCTGCCTCGATGCCGGCATTGAGCGCCAGAAGATTGGTCTGGAAGGCGATGTCGTCGATGACGCCGATGATCTTGCCGATCTCGTCTGCTGAACTTTCGATGCCCGACATGGCCGAAATCGCCTGGCCGACGATCTGACCACTGGTTTCCGCCGATTGCCGCGTCTTCGCAACGGCCTCTTCCGCGCCGCGGGTCATCTCGGCGTTGCGGCGGACATCGGCCGTCAGGTCGCCAAGCGCCTGCACCGACCCTTCGAGAGACTGACACTGGTCGAGCGCCCTTGCGGCGAAGACACGGGCATCGGTGGCGATCGAACCGGTCTGCTGCTCGGTCTTCTCAAGCGCGCCGGAAAAGCGGAGGAAATTGTCCTGCAGGGCTTCCATCGCCGTGTTCAGCTGCGAGGCGAGGTGCGCATAGTTGCCGGCGTCTTCGACATCGGCGCGGGCGGTCAGGTCATTTTGGGACAGTGCCGCCAGAACGGAGCCGAAAACCTCTTCGACCTGCGCCTGCTCTGACTTGCGCTGTGCGGCGAGCTGCTGCTTGTGTTCGACACGCAGGGCGTTGAACCGCAGGGAGACAGCGATCTCGACATCGACCAGAACGAGACGAATGATTGCGGCGGCCAGCTCTGACATTTCCTGCGCGCGCTTCTTGCCCGAGGAGAGCAGCGAGCGGCCGGAGGCTTCGCCAATGATTGCAGACAGCAGGTGTTCGAGGACGACCGCGTGGCCGGCGACGTGCCAGCGCGGATCCAGCCCCATCTTCGATTCCGCATCCGAAAGCACCTTCACGCGCTCGGCGTAGAGGCTGTCGAAGCGGGCGTCCGTCAGAACGTCCCAATGAGACGCCTGCAGGTCGTGCAGCCGTTCGACCTGACGCTCGCTCGAAAAATTCGCGGAGGCTTCAGGAATCGACTGGAAACGGTGGAAAAGATCGCGCAGGCCGGCGTTGACGCTCGCCTGCATCTGGGGACGGTGACGGCGCAGGAGATCACATTCATCGGCGCCCAAGCCGGCAAAACGCAGGCGCTCGCGCAGGCTTCCAGCCCTCGCTCCGCTCGCCTGTTCTGTCGTCGGCTTGTTGTTCAAGTCCAGTCCCCGCAATCGCCCATGGCCGGTCGGCCGAATAAACCAAATCCCGGAATCCGGCGGTCGAGGGGACGCTCCAGAGGGGAACGGTCTCCGACCACGCAAAATGCTCGCAAAATATTGGCTTGATTTACATACCGGCCCAGATCCGGTTCCGACGGTGCGGCGTCATGCCTTATGGGAATTTCGGCAGCAGATATCCCATCCCGACGTACAAGCTAATCATTATGGTTAATTCCTTGCTTGAAGGTTAATTTTTGGTGCCCTCTGCCGAACTAGTCAGATTTAACCACTTCGTCACTTTCCAGCAGGGAGGCACCGACAGCCAGAAGCAAGCTTATCGCTGTATCCAGACAAGAAGGGCATGTCAGTTAGACAGTATCGGGGGTTGTAACGGTGGTTGTTCTTGGTATCGCAGCATTCATTCTCTCGGCGGCTACGCTTGGCGCGATGACGCTTCTGATCAGCATCGAGCGCAAGCGCGAGCTGCCCGGCTTTCACATTTTCTGATCCGCCTGCACGTCTGCCGCCGGATGTCGGGCAATTGACATCGGCGGCCCTGCTTGGGAATGTCCGCGCGACATTTCACATGGCAGGTATTTCAAGATGAGCCTTACTTCCGTCAAAGCATTCTTTGCCGAAAACGCCCCCGATATTTCCGTCATCGAACTGGAGCAAAGCACGGCGACCGTCGAACTTGCCGCTCAGGGACACAGCGTCGAGCCCGGGCAGATCGCCAAGACGCTGGCGCTGAAGCTGGACGGCGGAACGATCCTTCTCGTCGCCAAGGGCGACGCCCGTCTCGACAACCAGAAATTCAAGGCGATGTTCGGCACCAAACCGCGCATGCTGGATCTTTCGGACGTCGAGGCGGAAACCGGTCATCCGGTCGGCGGCGTCTGCCCGTTCGGTCTGCCGCACCAGATGAAGGTCTATTGCGACCTGTCGCTCAAGGCCTACGACATTGTCGTGCCGGCCGCCGGGGCGATCAATGCCGCCGTCAAGATCGAGCCGAACCGCATGGCGGATCTGACAGGGGCGGAATGGATCGACGTCTGCAAATAGGCTAGCAGCAGGCCCCGGCCTCCCCTACCCGCTGCGATTGGTGATCCATCGGCATTGATAGGGCGCGAAGACAATATCGCCGCCCTGCGCGCGGATCGTTTCGCCGGACAGCAGATCCTGCCAATTGGCGCCGCCGATCAGGTTCAGCGACATGGCCGGTATTATGACCTCTTCGTCGGTCATGTTGTTGACGGCAAAAATGCTCTGCGACCGGTCCATGCTCTGACGCCAAAAGCCGAACAGCTTTTCGCCGAGATGCAGGGTGAACTGCGTCGCATTCGGGTGAAAGGCCGGCTGGCGGATGCGGATCGAAAGCATGCGCTTCATCTCCGCAAACACCTGCGCATGCCGGCTCCCCTCGTCCGCGAGCGCGTCACGCAGATCCGGATAATGCCAGCGATGGCGGTTGATCGCCCGGTTGTGGTCGGATTTCTCGACGCCCTCGTAGTCGTTCGGCGTTGCCAAGAGCGAGTGGATGTAGAAGGCGGGAATGCCTTCGAGCGCCATGGTGATCGCCTGGCTGCAGAGGAAGCGCTCCCTGTTCCACTCGTCCTCGCCCTTCACCGTGCCCTTCAGCGCATCATAGAGCGAGACGTTCAGCTCGTAGGCCTTGACGCCGCCATCCGGCAACTTGCGCATGCTGACGAGACCGCCGAAACCCTTGACGGTCTCGATCATCCCCGCGATCTCCTCGTCCGGGACCAGACCTTCGGCCGGGCGCAGGCCGATGCCGTCATGCGAGGCGGTGAAATTGAAATAGGCGCAGCCGAGCTGCGCCGGCGGCATCGCCATCTGCCAGGCGTTCAGCGACCGTGACGTGCCGTTGAGCAATCCATGCAGGATCAGCGGCGGCAGCGAGAAATTGTAGATCGCATGCGCCTCGTTGCGATTGCCGAAATAGCTCAGGTTCTCGACATTGGGGACATTGGTCTCGGTGATCAGGACCAGCTGTTCCTCGGCAAAATCGGCAAGCAGCCGCATCAAGCGGACGATTTCGTGGGTCTGGCGTAGATGGATGCAGCTCGTGCCGACTTCCTTCCACACGAAGGCCACCGCATCGAGACGGATCGTGCGTACGCCCTTGTCGATGTGCATGCGCATGATGCGCAGGAATTCGAGCAGAACCTCCGGATTGGAAAAGTCGAAATCCACCTGGTCGTGGCTGAAGGTGCACCAGACATGGCGGATGCCGTTCGCCGTCTCGACCTCGCGCAGCAAGGGATGGGCGCGCGGGCGCACGACCTCGGAAAGATCATCCTCCGGAGAGGCCTCGAAGAAGAAGCGGTCGTAGGGCGCATGTCCCTGCCGGTACTCGTTGAACCAGTGCGACTGGCTGGAGCAATGGTTCAGCACCAGGTCCGACATCAGCCGGAACTCGCCGGCAATGCGCTCGATATCCTCCCAGTCGCCGAGAATGCTGTTGACCGCGCTGTAATCGGTGATCGCGAAGCCGTCGTCCGAGGTATAGGGAAAGAACGGCAGGATATGCACCGCATTCACCGTGCCCTTCAGATAGCGGCGCAGAAAGTCGTAGAGCAGGTCGAGCGGCTTGTGCTCGCCATCGACGAGGCTGTTGCCGTAGGTGATGACATAGGCGTCACGCTCGTTCCAGACCGTATTGTTCTGGAGCATACGCCCCCGCTTGCGCGGACTGTGTTCCGTGCCCCAGAAGGCCGAGACGATCTGGTCGGTCAGCAGGTCGGCATCGAGATCGGGATAGATGGAGCTGGCAAGAACCCGAATTCCCTCCCGGAGGCGCCGGGGAGCCGTCCTTTCGGAAGCGGGCATGGCGGCATCTGGCGGAGGCGTTTCTTGCTGCATCGCAAAAAGTTAACATGATGACCGCGTTTGGCAACCGCAAACCGACGATCGCGGCCCAAATGGCAGCATGCTTGACCTTGCCACGATGGGAAGGTCTATGATGCACAGCATCAGATGATACCGACGCGACAATCCGGGAGAAGAGGATGAATATCGGCGACGCCGCCGGCGCTTCAGGCGTATCGGCAAAGATGATCCGCTACTACGAGACCGTCGGCCTGATCCGCCCGGCACACCGGACGGAGAACAACTATCGGGTCTATGGTGACGATGACGTGCACACGCTGCGCTTCATCAAGCGTGCCCGCAACCTCGGCTTCTCGCTTGAGGAGACGGCGACGCTCCTCGGCCTATGGCGCGACAAGACGCGTGAAAGCCGCGAAGTCAAACGCGTGGCCCAGACCCACATCGACGCGCTGGAAAGCCGGATCGCCGAACTGCAGGACATGGTCGGAACGCTGAAGCACCTCGCCCATTGCTGCTCCGGCGACAACCGTCCCGACTGCCCCATCCTGAACGACCTGGCGGAGATCAAGCCGGTATCGAAGGGATCACATCCATCGGCTCACTGACGGCATAAGCGGGGCGGATGGATGCATAACTTTTTTGCGTTGGCGCGGGACGCTCTTTTCGTAGTCATTGGATCATCAGTTCCACATCCAAGAACAACGAGGGGAAACCATGAAATCAAGATTGAACTATCTCTCCGTCACCATCGCCGCACTGCTGCTTTCGACCGCAGCCCATGCGGAAACCCTGCGTCTCGCGCATGAATCCTCGTCCAACAGCCTGATCCAGGAAGCGAGCCTTCTCTTCGCCAAAACTGTCGCGGAGAAGTCCGGCGGCGACATCGAAGTCCAGGTCTTCCCCGACGGCCAGCTCGGCGATGAGGCCGCGATTGCCGACGGCGTCGGCAACGGCTCGATCGATATCGGTCTCGGCGGCGTCGTCGATCCCATCGACCCGAAGCTCAATGTCATCACCCTGCCGTTCCTCTTCAAGGATCTCGATGCCGTACACGCCTTCCTCGACGGACCGGTCGGCAAGGAAGTCTTCAGCACCGGCGCGGACAACGGCTTCCACATGCTCGGCGCACTCGACTCCGGTTTTCGCCAGTTCGCGCTGACCAAGGGTCCGGTCAACACGCCTGCGGACTTGAAGGGCGTCAAGATCCGCGTGCCCGGCAACCCCGTGCTGCTGGCCACGATGAACGCGCTCGGCGCCCTGCCGCAGTCCATCCCGTTCGGCGAAGTCTACACCGCCCTGCAGTCGGGCGTCGTCGACGGCACCGAGCCGGAAATGCGCGATTTCGCCGACCAGAAATGGTATGAGACGACGAAGTACATGTCGCTGTCGAACTATGTCTGGACGCCCAATTACTGGTTCATGAACAACGACCGTTACGAAGGCCTGTCCGACAAGGACAAGGCTGCCGTCGATGAAGCCGTTGTCGAGACGACCGCCTGGTATCGCGGCAAGCTGGCGGACACCTACACAGAGGTCCAGAAGACCCTCGAAGGAAACGGCGTGACCTTCAACACCGTCGACCAGGCGCCGTTCCGCGACATGGTCGGTCCCGTCTATGCCCAGTTCGGTAAGGAATGGGGCGACGATCTGGTTGCCAAGGTTCGCAGCGCGGCTGCCGGCAACTAAGCCTTCAAAGCCTCCCAAGGCGCATGCGTTCGCGGGGCAGCCGCCCTGCGAACGCTCTTCGATCCGAGCGGTTCATGAACGACACATCCCTCCCCCATCCTCACGACCCGACGCTGCTGCGCTGGTTCGGCTGGCTGACCACCGGCATCGCCGTTTCCGCCTTCGTCGGCATGACGATCACGACGCTCCTGGGTGTTGCCGCCCGCTATCTGGGGCTGCGCGGTGTCGAGTGGACGTTCGAAGTCACCGGCATCCTGTTCCTCTGGACCAGTTTCTTCGGCGTCATCGTCGCCGAACTGCGGCGTGAGAATGTCGCCTTCACCTTTCTCGTCGACAAGCTCGACAGCCGATGGGGTCGCATCCCCGCCTTCATCTGCTCGCTGTTGACACTCTGGCTCGCCATCGAGCTGACGCGAAGCGGCATCGGCTTTGCGGCCCGATCCGGGATGGCGCCGACGCCTCTTCTGCGATTGCCGCGCCTCGTGCAGATCCTGCCCTTCATCGCCTTTGCCGGCGGCATCGCACTGATCACCTTCCTCCGCATCCTCCAGGGCCTGGGAGGCAAGGCGGCGCAATGACCATTCTCATCCTGTTTGCTACCTTCCTCTTCTGCCTCCTGGGTGGCTTGCCGATCCTCTGGGCGATGGGTGTCTCGACGATCGCAGCCCTGACCTTTGGCGACGTTTCGATGCCGCCTGCATGGTTGGCGCAGCAGATCGTACGCGGCGCGGACTCGATCTATCTGGCGGCGATCCCGCTATTCCTGTTTTCCGGCGAACTGATGAACCGCGGCGGCCTGACCCGACGGCTGATCAATCTCGCTGACTTCGTCTTCGGACGTTTCACCGGCGGGCTCGGCTTCGTCAACGTCGTCACGGCCTTCGTCTATGGCGGCATCAGCGGCTCGGCGACCGCCGATACCAGCGCGGTGGCCAAGCTGATGATCCCGGCGATGGAAAGCCAGGGCTATCCCCGCAGCTATGCGGCGGCCATCACCGCAGCGTCGGGAACGCTCGGCATCATCGTCCCGCCGAGCGTGATCTTCATTCTCTACGGCGTGCTGACCAACACCTCGATCGGAGGACTTTTCCTCGCCGGCGTGGTGCCGGGAACGCTGATCGCAGTCGCTTTCATGGTAACCTCCTGGATCGTCGCCAAGCGCGCCGGCTATGGCGGCCACAAGTCGCAACTGTCGATGCGGGCCTTCCTCACTGACCTCGTCAAAGCTCTGCCGGCGCTGGCCATGCCGATCTTCATCCTCGGCACCATCCTGTCCGGACTGGCGACGGCTACGGAAGCGGCGGCTCTCTCGGTCGTCTATGCTCTGGTCGTCGGCGGGTTCATCTATCGCGAACTGACATGGAAGGAGATCGGATCGGCGCTGGTCGAGACGGTGTCCGGTACCGGCTCGGTGATGCTGATCGTGGCCGTCGCCACACCTTTCGCCTGGATCCTGACCGTCGAGCAGATCCCGCAGATGGCCACCGACTTCATCCAGCATACCGGCGCCGGACCGGTCGGCACGATTGCGCTTGTCCTCGCCGTGCTGCTGTTCGTCGGCACATGGCTGGATCTCGGGCCGGCCATCGTGATCCTCGCGCCCATCCTCGCGCCGCTGCTTGCCAAGGCCGGCCTGCAGCCGCTGCAGATCGGCGTGCTGTTTACCGTCGCACTCGGCGTCGGCCTTTACACCCCGCCGGTCGGCACCAACCTTTTCGTCGTGTGCAATGTCGGCCGCGTGAGCATCGGCGCCGTTACCCGGCAGCTCGTGCCGTTCTGGATCGCGAGCCTCGTTGTCATCGTTCTTCTGGTCGCATTCCCCGGTCTCAGCGAATGGCTGCCGGGCATTTTTGGGAATTCCTGATGCAGCATCTTGTTGGTGGCATTTCAAGCGCCGGGCGGGCTCTTCCGGCGCTGAACGACCGGGCGTTCCGGGTCGATCACGCCTTCGGCCCCTACCTCGTCGGCGATGACGGCAGGCGCTATATCGATACCGCGCTGGGCTTCGGCGCGATCCTGCTCGGCCATGCCGATCCCGTGGTCAATGCCGCGGTCTGCGCCGCCATCGAGCGCGGATCGATGCCGGCATTCGCCCATCGCGCCGAGGAAGAGGCAGCCGACGCATTGACGGCAGCCTGCGGTCCTCTCACCTCCGCCATGTTCACCAATTCCGGCAGCGAAGCGGTGCACATGGCCTGCCGCATCGCGCGTGCCGTGACCGGCCGCGGGACGATTGCCAAGATCGCCGCCGGTTTCGACGGTTGGTTCGACCCGGTCGCGCTCGGCAATGCCGGCTCTGCCGAAGCCCTGCTTGGCAACGGACCGAGGCCGGTGCGCAACGGCGTCACGCTGCTGCGTTACAACGATATGGCGGATGTGGAGAGACTGTTTCAGGAAAACGACGACATCGCCGCCGTCATCTTTGAGCCCCTCCTCGCCAATGCCGGCTGCGTGGTGGCGGAACCCGGCTATCTGGAAATGCTGCAGGCGACCGCACGCCGGCATGGCGCACTCTTGATCGCCGACGAGGTGCTGATGGGGTTCCGGTCGCGCTTCGGACTCGCCAGTCACGGCATGAAACTGAACCCGGACATGGCGACCGTGGGCAAGGCGATCGGCAACGGCTTTGCCGTCGCCGCCGTCCTCGGCCAGCCCGAAGTCATGGCGGCCGCAGCCGACGGCCGGGCGGTGCGCGCCGGCACCTATAGCGGCAACCCGGTGGCAACCGCCGCCGTGGTGGCGACGCTGGAGCAGCTGGCAAAGGCAGACTACGAGGCACTCGCGGCCCGGGGCGAACGGTTGCGCGCCAGACTCGCCAGCACCTTTGCGGCCCAATCGCAGCAGATCTCGACCTCAGGTCTCGGCATGGTCTTCACGCCCTGGTTCGCAGGAGAAGCCCCCCGCTCCTACGAGGCGGCTGCGGCCACCATCCGCCCGGACAAGTCGCTTGCGCTGCATTATGCCTTGAGGGAACAAGGGGTGATGACCATGCCGCAAGGGTATGGTCGGCTCTATCTGAGCTTCGCCCATGACGACGCCGTCATCGAGCAGATGGAAGGCGCAATCCGGCTGGCGGCGACAGCGCTTCAAGAGGGCTGAATTCCGATCGCAGGAAGGATGCCAGCTTGCGCCCGGCGAGGCTGACCCCGGGCGCCATGATCAGCGCCAGCTCGAGTTCCGGCAGCGGCGGCAGGCCATCAGCTTCCGACAGGACGCGATGTTCGAAGGTCAATGCCGACTGGGGCAGCGCCGTGACGCCGAACCCCATCATGACGGCAGACTGGATCGACTGCATGTGCGACGACACCCAGACGATGCGCCACGGCCTGTTGACCTCCTGCAGCACCCGCAGGATGTGCGGGCGTGCCCGGCAGTTTTCCGGAAACAGGGCCAGCGGAAGCTCGTCCGCCTTTTCCGGCTGCGCATTGACGGAGGCACACCAGATCTGCTTTTCGCGTTTCAGCAGTTCGCCGTGGGTATCGCCGTCGCGGCGCGTGACGATCGCCAGATCGATGTCGCCCCTTGCAACCAGTGGCTCCAGGTCATGGGAAAACTCGCAGACGACTTCCACGGAGATGTCGCGGAACCGCGTTGAGAACTTCTCCATGACGCAGGCGCCGAAAAGGCCGATATAGTCATCCGGCATGCCGAGCCGCACATGCTTGCGGTCGCCGAGGCTGCCGAGTTCCTCCAGCACCTGCTGCTCCAGCGCCAGCAGCTCCCTCGCCCGGCTGCAGAGCCGATCGCCCTCGGGCGTCAAAGAGACGGTTCTCGCGGTGCGGTTCAACAGGCGCACGCCCAGCCGCTCCTCGAGCCTGGCAATGGAGGTCGAAACCGCCGCCTGGCTCTTGCCGACACGCTCGCCGGCCATGGTGAAGCTGCCCGTGTCGACGATCGCCAGGAAGGTTGCAAGTGTGTCGAGATCGAAGTGATGCACGCGGTACTCGTCAGGCTTTGGATTGAAGGCGGCACTATGCGATTTGCCGGAAACCAACGCAATCCCCCGGCGCAATCCTCCCGCAGCACTTGGCGGGCGAATATGTATGCGATCGGGAGGTTATCTGCATCCAGACCTGCCATGGCTTTGTTTATCTGGCAAACGGCGTCCATGGCAGCAGCGGGGATCATATGTTTGAGGTAACAATCGTTTGTTGCAATTCCAAACGCTGGCGTCCAAAAGGGGCCGAATTGTTATCGCTAGAAATTTCTTCAAATCGCCGCCCCGGCACGCGATCGCAGAACCCAAACATGTGACGAGAGACTGGTTTGAATGTTAGAAAAATTCCTGTCTAGAGCCAATAAAGGCCTTCTAGTAAGGTTGATTTCTGAGAACTTCCGCGCCCAGGCGCCTTGGTACGCAATATCGATGTCCGCGATGGTTGTGGTCGCGGCTATGACGTCGGCCAGCGCTTGGATTATGAAGGACATTGTCAATGAGACCGTCGTCTCCAAGGATCTTCAGCGCGTCTTTGAAATCTCCGCCGTCGTCGCCATAATTTTCATTGTTAAGGGCGTCGCGTCTTATGTCCAGTCGATATTCTTGAGCAAGGCTGGAAACAATATCATCGCAGAAACGCAGAAGAATCTGTATGAGCACATACTGAAGCAGGGCGCAGCCTTTTATTCCAAGTTCCCTTCTTCCGAGCTGCTGATGCGTATAACCAACAACGCACAGTCAGCCCGAGCCGTAATTGAATTGATCGCCACCTCCCTTGTGAGAGATCTATTTTCTCTTATTGGCCTGATCTGCGTTATGGTAATTCAACAGCCAATCCTATCCCTCGCCTCATTGATTATCGGCCCGGGAGCGATATTTGGCGTCAGAATACTGACGAAGAAAGTTCGGAAGATCATGGAGCAGGAGCTTGCATCCATCGCCATGATCATTCGCAGCGTTCAAGAAACATCGACCGGCATAAAGGTGATAAAGGCCTTCGGGCTTGAGGAACACATGCGGCGACGCATGGAAAAATACGTCGGCGATGTCGAAATGAGGGCAAACAGCATTGCTCGCCTCGAGGCTGCATCAAGTCCAATCATGGAGACATTGTCAGGGCTGGCGATCGCCGCCATTTTTGCCCTCAGCGGGATTTGGGTTCTCCAGGAAGGCAACACGCCCGGCGAGTTGATGTCATTCGTCACCGCTTTGTTGCTCGCATACGAGCCGGCGAAGCGGCTCGCGCGCATGCGGATATCGCTGGAGGCCGGATTGATCGGTGTCCGAATGATGTTTGAACTGGCGGATCACCCAATTGACATCAAGGACGATCCACAGGCCGTAGATTTGCCAGTCGGCCCGGGCGAGATCAGCTTTAATGCCTTGACCTTCGGCTACAAGGGTGCGCCCCCACTCTTCAAGAATTTCAATTTGACATTCCCTGCCGGCAAGGCGACAGCCTTGGTCGGGCCATCCGGAGGTGGAAAGTCCACGATCATCAACCTGATCATGCGAATGTATGACGCTGACGCAGGTAGCGTGACCATTGATGGACACGACATAAAGACTGTCACCTTGGCATCACTTCGACGGCGGATGGCCTATGTGGGACAGGACACATTTCTTTTCAGCGGCACCATAAGGCATAACATTGCCCTTGGGGACGAAGATGTGACTGATGACGACATTGTGGCCGCCGCAAAGGCAGCCAATGCTCACGAATTCATCGTCAATCTGCCGAATGGCTACGAAAGCGATGTGGACGAAAATGGCGGGAATCTTTCCGGAGGCCAAAGGCAGCGAATTGCCATTGCAAGAGCCATTCTCAGAAATGCCGAGATTCTGATCCTCGATGAGGCGACCAGTTCCCTGGATTCCAAGTCAGAGGTTCAAATTCGTGAGGCATTGCTGAAACTCACCAAAGATCGAACCACAATCATGATCGCACATCGGCTTTCTTCGATTACAGCCGCGGATTACATTGTCTTCATTGAGAAAGGCTCGATAGCAGAGCAGGGACCTCCAGATACGCTCCTCAGGAATGACGGCCCCTATCGGCAATTATATGAGCTTCAATTGCTCCGAGGCACGGAATAGCAAAATTCGGCAAATTTCGAAAAAGCAGGATGAATCGAACCATTACAGTATCAACGAAATATCGGGAGCCTTCGGAGAGAAATCGTGGAATGTGAACCTCTTGCCATACAGGACGTGAAGCGGATCATACCGGACATCCTGTCCGACGAACGCGGCTACTTTAGCGAGATGTTCAAGCTTGATTGGTTCCAACGCACCGTCGCAAACGTGAATTTCGTTCAAGACAATGAATCGCTTTCCATCCGCGCAGGGACAGTCCGTGGGCTTCATTTTCAGGTCGCCCCTTACTCGCAGGGCAAATTGATCCGCTGCTCGCGTGGCTCGATCTACGATGTGGCCGTGGATCTGAGAACGGATTCCGACACCTTTGGACAATGGGTATCCACCGAGCTTTCGTCGGAAACCGGGGAGCAAATCTGGATACCGCCTGGCTTCGCCCACGGGTTCATGACATTGCAGCCGGACACAATCATCAATTACAAGGTCACAGCTCCCTACAGTTCGGCTCACGATAGGGGTGTGAAGTGGGACGACCCAGCAATTGGCATAACGTGGCCGACGCTGGAGCGTTATTTTCTATCTGACAAGGACAGAAAGCAGCCACCGCTAAGAGAGCTTCCATCACCCTTTGCAGATTGATTTCGAGGTAACCGAATGCGAGTTTTGGTAACGGGCGGCGCGGGCTTTATTGGCTCCGCTCTGGTACGCTATTTGGTCGGCAGTGTCGGCGTGGAAGTGCTCACGGTGGACAAGTTGACCTATGCCGGCAACCTCGCATCGTTGAAGCCAATAGAGGACAGGCCGAACCATCGCTTTTTGAAGGCGGACATCTGCGACCGCGCCTCCATGAAGCAGGCTTTTGAGAGTTTCTCACCAGATCTGGTGATGCACCTGGCAGCAGAAAGTCACGTCGACCGCTCGATCTATGGCGCGGCTGACTTCATAAACACCAACATTCTGGGGACCTTTACCCTCCTCGAAGTCGTCAAGGAGTACTGGGAAAAATTGAGCGGCGACAAGCGGAAAGCATTTAGAATGCTGCACGTTTCGACGGACGAGGTGTATGGCTCTCTTGGAGCGGAAGGACAGTTTGTCGAAACGACGGCGTATGACCCCTCCTCCCCCTACTCCGCCTCGAAAGCCGCCAGCGATCATCTGGTCACGGCATGGAATCGGACTTATGGTTTGCCCTTGATTGTGTCGAATTGTTCCAACAATTACGGACCATTCCATTTTCCGGAAAAATTGATCCCCCTTGTCATCCTCAACGCGCTCGAGAGAAAGCCGCTGCCTGTCTACGGCACCGGTGAGAATGTTCGTGACTGGCTCTATGTCGACGATCATGTTCGAGCACTCTGGCTGATCATCAATCGCGGGACAATCGGCGAAAAGTACAACATCGGCGGGAACAACGAAGTTCGCAACATCGATGTGGTGCAGCGAATATGTGAACTTTTGGACCAAATGCGTCCATCCACCTCGTCTTTCTCCGAGTTAATAACATTCATCGAAGACCGCCCTGGCCATGATGCGCGCTACGCGATCGATGCGACCAAGATTCGGAACGAGCTTGGTTGGACAGCGTTGGAGACCTTTGACACAGGTATCCAAAAGACTGTTAACTGGTATCTGGAGAATGCGTGGTGGTGGCGTCCACTTCGTGACAACATGCAGCAGCTCAGCCGTTAGCCTTCAGCGATTGTTGATGTGATGCGAATTGTCATAACCGGCAAAGAAGGGCAGGTCGCCACTGCCCTCAAGACAGCGGCTTCATGGACGAGCACTGAAGTCTTAGCGCTTGGGCGGCCGGAAATAGACCTGGAGAAGGCTACGAATTTGACGGAGCAGTTGGCGGCGCTGTCCCCCGACATCGTCATTTCCCTAGCTGCTTATACCAATGTCGATAAAGCCGAGACAGATAGCGACCGAGCGTTTGCCGTAAACAGAGATGCTGCCCACGCACTTGGAGAGGCAACGGCAAATTTGAACATACCCATCATACACATGTCGACCGACTATGTTTTTGATGGACTAAAGCCACAACCTTATGACGAAAGCGATCCCACTGGCCCGATCTCGGTCTATGGGCGCTCGAAGCTTGCAGGCGAGTTGGCTGTCGCCAATACAAATCCCAACCATGCCATACTCAGAACAGCGTGGATCTATTCGCCTTACGGCAAGAACTTCTTGAAAACGATCCTGCGCGTTAGTCGGGAAAAGGACGAACTGAGGGTCGTTTCCGACCAGGTTGGCTGCCCGACTTCAGCTGACGACATCGCAGGTGCGATCCTTCAGATCGCAGAGCGTCTCAGGTCCGATCCGTCGCCCAGACTGCGCGGAATATTCCACGTCGCCGGCGCAGGAGAGTGCAGTTGGGCGGGGTTGGCGACGCACATAGTCTCCACCGCCGAGGAAATCACCGGCAGGACGACAAAGGTTAACGAGATCACATCTCGGGAACTGAATTTACCAGCAAATCGCCCCTCAAATTCTCGCCTTGATTGCAGCAAACTTCTGAACCTATATGGATTTCGCCTGCCGGATTGGAAGCGTTCATCTCGCAAGGTGGTGTTGAAGTTGTTGACGGGGAACGATCGATGAAGGGAATCATCCTTGCAGGAGGAAGCGGCTCGCGCCTGCATCCGATGACTGCAGGTGTATCGAAGCAGATGCTTCCGATTTACGATAAACCGATGGTATATTACCCTCTCACCACACTTATGCTGGCCGGCATAAGGGAAATATTGATCATTTCCACACCCCATGACTTGCCTTTGTTTCAAAGACTCCTGGGAGACGGCTCGCAATGGGGCATCTCTCTGGCCTATGAAACTCAGGCGAGACCCGAAGGCCTGGCACAGGCCTATATCATCGGAGCCGATTTCGTGGCCGGCTCATCGTCGTGTCTCATTCTGGGTGACAACATCTATTATGGGCACGGTTTGCCGGAGCTGTTGAAGGAGGGTACGGAAAGGCAGAGTGGTGCCACCGTCTTCGCCTATCATGTGAACGATCCCGAACGGTACGGTGTGGTCGAGTTCGACAGGCACATGAATGTGCGCAGCATCGAGGAAAAGCCGATAAGGCCGAAATCGAGCTGGGCGGTAACAGGGCTCTATTTCTACGATGCGGGCGTCGTGGATATCGCGGCCAATCTGAAGCCCTCCACCAGAGGGGAATATGAAATCACCGACGTCAATCGCGTCTATCTTGAGCGTGGCGAGCTGAAAGTGTCCGTGCTGGGGCGAGGATATGCCTGGCTTGACACAGGAACCCCCGAAAGCCTGCTTGAAGCTTCGGAATTCGTTCGGACCTTGGAAAAGCGCCAGGGATTCAAAATCGCCTGCCCCGAGGAAGTTGCACTCTCGAAAGGCTTCATATCCAAAACAGAGTTTGCTCAGATGGCAGACCGAGCGGGCAAAGGCGATTACGGAAATTACTTGCGCAAGCTCACGACAGAACTCTACGTCTGAGGCTGCGAGTATGAACTCCCGCCCCAAAATTCTTCGTGAAATAAAGCGAATTGGATGGCAGCTACTTAATATTGGAGGCCCTGTCCTCGGCTTACTGAGACGTATGCATTACGATGCGACATCGCATTCATCCATGCATGTAACCGATGGCTTCGGCGAGAAGCACGAAGATATGGCTGTGGTTTTAATTTATCAGCCAAATCATATTCTTAAATCGCTTTTATTCCAATTGGATTTTTTGAATTCGAAGAAAATCGGCATTCTTCTCGTGTGCAATCACGAACTCAAAGCCGAATACCGTGAAGAGTTAAGGGGTCGTTGTTGGAAGATTATTGAGAGACCAAATATCGGGTACGATTTTGGCGGATATCGAGACGGCATTCTATTCCTCCTGAGCGAACCTCAGCCGCCCAGAAATCTCTTTGTGCTGAACGATAGCATTTGGTTCCCCCTGTCTCGAGACTGCGATGTGCTCGAAAGAGCCCGCGCCTCCGACGCAGACGTGTATGGAATCTTCTACAATGACAAGAGCAAGCGGAATTCCCACCACCATCTGCAATCGTACTTCTACCGCTTTAATCACACCGTAGTCTCGAGCAAAAAGTTCCGCGCCTTGTGGAAAAATATGCCGCTCCTGAACAAAAAGCAGGACGTCATAATAAAACTCGAGAAAAAAATAACCGGCAAGCTTAAAGCAAGAGGATTCACGATAGATTACACTCACAGCTCAAAGAGCATCGAGGAAGCAATTACCCGCCTAAACGATTGGGAATTGAGTGAAATTTGCGAATTTTATAAGTCATACTTAACATATCTTAATATAAACTATAATTCAATTTTTAAAAATACCGATTCTTTCAAACAATCCGACTTAAGAAAAAATATACTGGGCAGTAGATTTATATATTACTTCATAGATTCCCATCCATTAATATTCATAAGAGAACTTTCGTCACCCTTCATAAAGAAGAGCAGAGATCTGAACTACGTCATCCAGCGAAAAGAAATCATAGATGGCGGCTATCTTGATAGAGTTGAACCGGTCATACGCCGGGAGATATTGCAATGGGATGATGATGACACCAGGATTCGTCGCAAGGCGCCTGCGTGAAATCATCGAAGGACAGTTTCATGCACAGCGAGAACATCCGCTTCATTAAACTTGATACGCGTGTGATCGAACGGTTCGACGAGGCGCTATGCGGACGCTGCGAAACGGTGCATACGTCGATCGTCGCCATCCTAAGCGCGCTTGTGAAGCGTCATGGTCCGATCTACGCAGCCCGAGCTCTATATTCTGCCGTTGTGCGCAGGAATGACGAAATCGTCTCGCTGGTCGCCGGCAACGTTTTGCGGAAAAAGATACGGTTGCCCGCGCTTTTCGGTAATCCGTTGATTTCGCGCTTCTATGCCGCAATCAAAGGCGTGCAGGCCACTTTGCTTCTGGATGTTCTGACCGACAGGCTTGCTCATCAGGACAAGGATCAATTGGTTGCGATCATCTTCAATGGATCACTGTTTCCGGAGAGCATTCTCGGGCGGGCTACCCACGGATTCCGTCGCGTTTTCGTTGAGAGCGGATTCTTTCCCAATACGCTTCAGATTGATGCAAAGGGGGTAAATGCGGCAAACTCCGTACCGAGAACGAAGGAATTCTACCTGTCCGGTCCGGACTTTGCATCCGCCGGCTTGCCGCCAAACACTGTGGCGGTCCGCAGGCCCAAGCGCGAATACCCCGCCAGAGACATGCGACCCGGCTATGTTTTTGTACCCTTTCAAGTCCCCTCCGACATGCAGGTTACAGTTCACTCCCCTTGGATCCGGGACATGTATCAGTTCTATGATCTGGTTATAGAGCAGGCTGAGACGTTTCCGGACGACACGTTTGTCATCAAGGAGCATCCAAGCTTCAAATTGTCGGTCGTGGGATCGCGCCCATCGCACCCTCGAATCATTTTTGCAAATGGCAATCCGACTGGCCAATTGATCATGAATTCGAGGTCGGTGATGACCTTGAATTCGACCGTGGGAATTGAAGCACTGCTATCGGGAAAACAGGTCATTACCTTAGGCGATGCCTGTTACAATATTCAGGATCTCGTGCTCCATACCCCCGATCGCAAGCAATTGAACAAGGCACTGGAGATGAGGGATTGGCTGCCGGACGAACGGTTGCGCCGGCAGTTTCTCGGATTTCTATGGAATAGATATCTCGTGAAGGGCGGCTATTTGAGCTTCCCACCGAATCTCGCCGATGAAATCCTGGCGAGATGCGGGCCGACCGGCGCTGGCGGATTGCAGGATGTTGCGATGCCACACCCTTGAGCCCGAGCACTGGTTAGAAAGCATATGCAGGAAAGGCTTGCGGAACAGGCATGAGCAACCACAAGCGGTCCGACCATCAAAACAAGGTCACAGCAATCGTACTGACTTATAATCACGAGCATTATATCGCTGATTGTATCCGCAGCATTCAGGCTCAGAATTTTCCGGATTTGGAGATTTTGGTCCTGGACGACAAATCGATAGACCGCACCGCAGACGTCGTGCGAGATATTTGCGCTTCAAGTCGGCATGTGAACCTGATCGTCAACCAACAGAATTCGGGAAATCCTGCGGTCAACACGCAAAAGCTCATAGATGCCTCTGCGTCAGACTATATTCTCTTCATGTCTGGTGATGATCTCCTGGCCGAAGACTACAGCTTGCACCGCATTGTGACACATCTGGACACCGAACCGCGAGCAGATGTCGTCATTCCAAAGCTGCGGTTTCTACTGTCCGGGCAAGCGGCCTCCCCGCCCGAAATTTACGACAGGAACCTGCTTGAAGGTCTACGCAGCTCGGATCCCGAAACCCTTTGCCGGCTCCATCTTTATCGGCGGGTGTCCCGGATCTTTGTACAAGGATGCGTCATACGCCGGCAGACCATCGAAGATATGGGCGGGTTCGACTCGGGGATGATTGCGGACGACTACGCTTTCGTTCTCCGCCTGCTCGATCACCTTCGCGATCGAGGAAACCGGTTCTTCTTTGACGAGAACAGCTCCTGGCATTACAGGCTGCATTCCAACAATATCCATCGCAATCCGATGCGGCAATTCCGCTCAATCATCGAGGTCGTCTCCGGCCTCGTTCCAGAACGTTACTGGCAAAACTTTGCCTGGGATGGCGTTGTCTTCGTCGACCACGAAGACCTTCTTCAGGCTGACCGCCTGAGCAAGGCGTACCTGGGAGACAGGAATGCAAGAGGCCTGATCGACACCACCGACCGGCTTGCCATCCGGAAGGCACGAAGGCGCGGCGACAGGACCTTTCTGCAAACGTTTGCGAGCTGTCGCGAGCACCCCTGGTCTCTTCGGCTTCGCGCGAGGCTGGCGATCGCCAGGCTGTATTTGAAGCCCGGTGCCGGCATCTCCACGCCTAGCTGACCAAAACCGAGCTCCTGGTCTCAATCGCATCGTAGATCGCCTGCAGGACCCGCATGTTTTGAAGGCCGTCATATGCCGACACCCTTGGCGCTGCCTCCTGACGGATCACATCAAGGAAATGGGACAGCTGCCTCTCGAGCGGATCGGCTCGCTGGATGGACTTCCGGCCCAGTTCAAACGGCTTCCACCATGAGCGATCCGCGGCATCCGGATAGGAGCGCACGGTCATGCTGGGAAAATCGATCGACCCCATGGTGCCAGCGAGATGATAGCAGGCCTCGTCCGGAAAGAACGGATAGGCGGGGTTCTCACCGGCCGTCATCTCCCAGCTCTTCGAACTCGCCGCCGCGTCCGACAGGAGAAATGTGCCCAATGCACCGCTCTCGAACTCAAGCGCGATGGCAACGGTATCCTCGACCTCAAAATGCCGCTGACTGTTGCTGGCGACGGCCTGAACCGACCGTATTTCGCCGGCAAATGTTCGCATGAGGCCGATCTCGTGGATCATGTTGATGAGGATGGGACCGCCACCCTTTAGCATTCGCCACGGACCGTCCTCGAAATAATGATCGGGCTTGAAGAACAGTGCCGAACCCTGCAATGCGACCAGACGTCCAAATCGTTCCGAATTGACATAGTCGAGCAGCACCTCGATCAAGGGACTGTAGGTCCGATGATGGCCGACGAGAATGGGAACGCCGCTCTCTTCCACGGCCTCCGCGAGAACCCTTGCACTTTCGAGACTGTCGGCGACCGGCTTTTCAACAAGTGCGGGCACTCCCCTTTCAAGGCAGAGCAATGCCTGCTCACTGTGAAACCGGTTTGGGGAACTGATGATGACACCGTCGGCCTCAACCGCATCGAAAGCCTCGGAAAGATCGGAAAAGAACGCAGCACCGATATCTTGCGCGAAGTTGACATGTTCCGGCCGATCAGGCGCGACGATCCCTACCAGCGTGCAGTCAGGCCTTTCCTCGACCAACTCCACATGTCGTCGCCCGATAAGGCCCGGTCCGGAGAGGATGATTCTGCTTTTCATGGCGCAGCTCTCATATGTCTTATCTGTGATCAAATTGCTAAAGGCCCTCTTTCAACAACTTTTGAATTTTACCATACTCTGAGACGTCAATTTCTCTGTATGGGGGCCGCTCTTTACCGTAACAGCTCGGAAATACATTTGAAAAATCGAAATAATCTATTCCGGAAATCTTCAGCAAATGGTTCAGATAAGGCGCATGTTCGAGACACAGTTTTTCTATCATCTCATCGGGGAGCGTCTCGATTACGGAACGGTCATCTCCACTCTCGATTTCTGCAGCGATAGCGGGAAGCGTCAGACTGTTTAGCGACGGTGAATATTGCCAGTTGTTGCGAAGCTGTAGTTGCCTTATGTCGGCAACCTTACGCGAAAGGGATAAATTCGCTCGCTCTCTATTCTTTCCGTCACCCCCAATTTCGACATTCAAAAGTGTCAGAAAATCTTTCACCACATCCCCGCCATCGCGAATGCCGGGATAAGGCCTAAAATAGAAATTAAAATCTGGATTTCGGTCGACCAACCTTAGAAGCGCACCTATGCTTCGGAATAAAACATTGCCCCTCATAAATTCATCGAATGAACCGACATCCATTCCATTTTCAAACTTATTGAATTCCGCCCACAAAGAACAAATGTAGCTAGCCGCATCCCTAAGATAGCAAACTACCGAAATATTATAATCTATCTTGTTGTTATTCAAAAAACATAATGACGATGAATTATAATCAACAAACAAAACCTCTTCAGAGAGCAAAATGTTTTTTGACTTAGAGAAACAATTAAATAAATAATTATTTACATATGGCCTACTAAAATGCTCCGGCAATAAAAAAGAGCCGTTCGCGGGCCTGTAGGAACGATCACTCTGCAAAACATGCTCAAATGGATAATATATCTCAAAATTCTTCATTAAATAAATCGAGTTTTCTAAAATACACTCCTGAACTCCCTTTGTTCCGGTCTTCGGGCTGCCAATGTGGATGATCAGATTTCTTCCTTTGCCTAAATTCATTGGATCAACCCTCCCTTTAATTCTCTAATAATTTTGCTAACGCATCCCTCAAACAAGCCGGCTCGATCTTGTAATTCCTGGTGAGTTGAGTGCGATTAGGAGACGGTATCTGCTCCCCCAACACAAAGGCGACCTTGTGATCAAGAGCAGACATCAAATGACGAAAATAAGAAAAATCCGCATTCTTATATATCGGCGCCAATATCACGGCGCTGGTCTTACGAGGAGCGAAAACCAGATTGGCCAAAGTGGCACCAATAGGTGAAATTATACATTCAGCATTCTGCATCAATGCCACCTGCTCATCAAACATCAAAGATGAAATATTGACCTTACAGAATCCGTACTCATCCAGAATAGGTATAAGCGCCGAAAAATTTTCACATTGTCGGCCATTATGACTATCAGATGGGCGCATCAGAAATAGCCGCCGAGGATTTGCCCCTCCCCTCCTGCCTGGATTCAAGGAGCGTCCTTCAACTCCTGAAATCTGCCCAGACATCTGGCGACCACGGGCGATATGCGACGAACTCGACCACTCCTGACGCCTACCTAGGATTTCCTGGCGACGTATGATCTCCCTCACCCTTGCAGGTTCATCAAAACGCCCAGTTCGCTCTCGAAACAGTGACGACAACCCGCGAAGCAGCGGGGGGCAAAATGTGGTTCGATTTTGAGGCTGCGGAAAGGCGCCAGTCTGGAAGCGGATACGACTATCGGCCGGAGTATATGCCGGCGAAGAAATGTACAACAGCTCCTTCACCTTAACTCTCTGCCAAGACTTCACGAAAATGATCTTATTAAACTCAACACCCAATGAAGCAAAAGCGGATAGGTGATTTTGGTGAAGATCATAATCTATTATAACGTCCCATTCCTTCGTATCGATTTTTTCCTTCAATAGCATCAGCCTCGGCAACGCCTCAGTTACCCAATGCGCATAGTTTGTTGAACTCTGTCCCAACAATGATACTGCGCGCTTAGAGTGTATAGGTTCTGATCTACCGTGAATATTTATCTTTTTTTTACTTCCTGAGAGACGAGCACGGCCCTCTAATTCGGCCACAAACATATCGTCCGCGGGATTGGCTGCGTCTGGATAGTAGGCGACATCATTTCGGAAAACAAAATCCGTCCAGCCCATCACCTCGACATCTTCAACAGTACCGAAAAAAATCTTAGGGGAGACAAAATCATCCGAGCTGATTATCTCATCAATTTTTTCTTTCGACCCAAAAAAATATGCATCTTCTACCCTCCATTTTTCAGGAGTAAAAATCTCATTTTTATTATCATCAGCGAATAATTCTGAAATTGGCAACAGTCTATAATTGCGCGAAGACAGAATACGCCGCAACTTATATTCACTCGTTCTCAAAAAGGGATATAACGGAATACCAGCTTTAAACATGGTTACAACTCCGCAGCCTTCCGAATGGAATTCAAAACTGCCTTGGTGTCTTCGATCGCCTGGTGCGGGCCGATCGGCAAACTGAGAACTTCAGCGGCAAGGCGCTCGGCGATCTCAAGCCCGGTATATGCATGGGCCTGTTCCGCATATGCTTTTTGCTGAAATGGAGCGAGCGGATAATGGATCTGCGTGGATACACCCATGCCGGCAAGCCGCTCCTGCAAACGTTCCCGCTCTCGCACCCGGACGACGAACAGGTGCCAAACGGGGTCGGCCCAATCCGGTACCGCAGGCAGGATCAGGTCGAGGCCAGCCAGTTGTTCGAGATATAGCTTGGCAATCGCCTTGCGGCGCCCGTTCCACTCATCCAGGCATGAAAGCTTCACACGCAGGATCGCCGCCTGTATGGGGTCGAGCCTGCTGTTCAGGCCTTTGACGTCATTTTTATATTTCTCGCGCGAGCCGTAGTTGCGCAGCATGCGGATCGCATCGGCGACATCGCTGCTGTTTGTCGTGACGGCGCCACCGTCTCCCATCGCACCAAGGTTCTTGGCAGGGTAGAAGCTCCAGCAAACGGCATCGGCATGCGCGCCGATCCTCTGCCCCTTGTAGCGGGCACCTTGCGCTTGCGCCGCGTCTTCGATCAGAAACAGCTTATGGCGCCGCGCGACATCCAAAATGGCATCCAGGTCCGCCGGCTGGCCGTATAGGTGGACCGCAATAATTGCTTTCGTTCGTGGGCTGATGGCCGTCTGAATCCGCGTCGGATCGATGTTGTGTGTCAGCGGATCAGGTTCGACGGCGACTGGGACTGCGCCGACCGCCGAAACGGCCAGCCACGTGGCGATGAATGTGTTGGAAGGGACAATCACCTCATCGCCCGGGGATATGCCGACCGCACGCAGGGACAGAATCAGGGCATCCAGACCATTGGCGACGCCGACGGCATGCGCTGCATTGCAATAGACCGCGAACTCGCTTTCGAAGGCCTCGACCTCCTCCCCGAGAATGTACCAGCCGCTTTGCAGGACCCGTTTGACGGAGTCATTGATCTCCGCTTCCAGCTCCCTGTAGGCCGCGCCGAGATCAAGAAAGGGGATCATGGGCTCTATCCTTTGCCGAAGCGATGAATTCGTCGTAGTCGCGATAATAGTCGGCTTCGTCATAATGCAGGGACGCCAGCACCAGGCAGACCGACCCCTGCGAAAAATTGTCAATCTCGCGCCAGATCATCGGGCAAATCAAAAGCCCTTGCTGCGGATTGTCGAGCCTTACCCGTTTGCGATTGCGCCCATCATCCAAGGTGATGTCGAAACCGCCGCTGACGGCGATGAGCAATTGCACCAGCTGCTTGTGCGCGTGCCCTCCCCTGACGGAACCGGCCGGCACGTCGCAGAGGTAATACACGCGCTTGATGTCAAAGGGCACGTGCTCATGACCCTCGACCACGACGAGGTCGCCGCGTGCATCGGCAAAAATCGGCAGGTCTAAAATGCGGCAATCTTCTACAGGCACTTTTTACGCCTCCCTGTACCGAACCAAACACATCACAGTTGCGTCGATGAACTCGATGCAAAGCTTAAAGAGCGCCTTGCAGCCAGAGTGGACATCAGGCAAGTCCGTGGCGCGAATAATCGGCACACCGGCAATTTCACGGTCACTCGTAAAATCGTCAACAAGCGCCGCAATCTTGATCCTGTCGACGATCGCTCGAGAATAGACATTCCGTCCAAGAGCAAAGCGTCTCTCCTGGGGAGCCGCCTGGAAATCTAGGCAAAACCGGACAGCCTCGTCGCGTTCACGGCTGCTCCAGCTGCCTTCAAACTCATTCATTATGTCATCCCATATGAATTCAAATATATTTTGGCGGATCAAAATCCGTCATAGCCGGCAAGAAATATCGTATCGGCACTCATGCCGGTCTTGAGATGTGCAGCGTCTCCCGTAAGAAACGCAATACCCGCCTTGTCGAACGGCGCCGCGCCCAGTTTCTGGCCGCTTTCCTTCAGCGGAACATACCGCAGTTCCCTGCCACCGGTTCGCAAACCTGCTGCAAAAAACGGACTTTCGACATCTGTGGAGATGACGCATCGTTCCACGGCGGTCAAATGGCCCTGAACCTCTGGGAACTGGGCGACCTCTCCAAGAAAGCCCGCAACATACGCTGCTTCATAATTGAAGCCGAAAGAAAATTTGAACTGATGCCCATAAAGGTCGCCCGGGCAGCGTCGCATGCATTCAATGATCCAGAAGTCCCTCTCGGAAGCGATAAATTGTGTGTGCAGCAAGCCGGTTTGCAAATGAAGAGCGGATACGATCTTGCTTATTGCTTGGTGTACCGCCGAACGTTTGCGCCCGTCCAAAAGCGAGGGATAAGTGGATCTGTCAACCTGGTAGGGGTACACCTCGCAGAACTCATCCACAAAATCATGCCAGATCACCTCGCCGTCCGCGATGAATGCGGTATGACTATGCAGCGCGCCGTCCACAAATTGCTCAACAACCGCGGAACTCGTCCTGGACACAGTGAATGCGTGCGCGGCCGCCGACATCGCCTCTTCGGCACTGGCCACGAGACTGACACCTCTTCCGCTAAAACTGTCGACAGGCTTTACGAGCGCCCGACCGGCGAACTCCGGCAACCGGAATGGTTGGTCAGCGCTCAGGCTGCCATAGGTTTGGGGAACAGGCACGCCGATTTGATTGCAAAAATCTCGGAACTTGTTTTTGACATGCAAAATTTGAGTGGTTTCCGGATTGTCAAACCCCGGGAAACCCATCTTGTCTGCAACGAACGCTGCGGCAAGGTATGAATAGTCGTTAGAGGTCGGAACTATGAAATCGTAATTGCCATCCTTGCATATCCTGTAAAGAGTGGCACCGTCCGAATAATCTTCGAGAATGACATCATCGGCAAATTTGTGGCATGGATCATCGCCGAACTTGCCTATCGTCGTTACAGTGAGGCCTCTTGCCTTCAGCGCCATTAACATGGGCATTGCACTGAAACTGCTTCCGATCAGCAGCGCCTTCATAGGCTTTATCCCCGCCTTCATCATTTTACCGCACTACAAGCTCCCGACTCATACGAGACGAGCGCCGATGACCGTACACAAGTGGCGGTTTGCTAGCAGTTCAGTTTGCCAATCGCAATGCGTGCAAAATCAATGGTAAGTCTTGGTGTGCCCTGACGATCTGCTTCTCTGAGCGGCCTGTCGATGCGACCTTCTTGGACTTGCTCTATAAAGCCTTCGCAAAACCGCGCGAGGAAACCCGCTTCTTCTTGCGGGGCCATCAAACCCGTCTGTCCACATCATTTTTCGAATCCTCACGCCCCACCATGCCGTAGACCAGCCCCCTTCTTCTGGCTTTCAAGGAACGGCCGCATTCAGCGAGCAAAGGAAACACGGGGCATGTCGCCTTTCCCTGAGGAAACAACGATGCGGGCGACGTCCCAGACGCGATCGAGGCTGATGATCATCTCCGGTACAGGCCGCCATGCCAAACCTCCGCTCTGCAACATGGGAAACGGCCACGCCTCACCGAAGGCATTTTTATCCTTGAGGCGTGTTGGCGGGGCTCCCTGGCCGGCCTAAGGATCCGGTCATCTGACACGAGAACTCTCTCGCCATCATCGGAACGGTGGGCAACCTCATG
Source organism: Rhizobium sp. NRK18 (assembly GCF_024385575.1). Lineage (NCBI taxonomy): Bacteria > Pseudomonadati > Pseudomonadota > Alphaproteobacteria > Hyphomicrobiales > Rhizobiaceae > Rhizobium > Rhizobium sp. NRK18. Next base: position 3,387,784 of record NZ_JANFMV010000001.1, read on the forward strand.
CCCAAGCCGGCCCCTGCCATCATCGTCACTGCGACAGTTCAAGCTCTCCCAAAGCAAGCCTCGAAGCTCCGCAGAGATCCGGCTGCCCCCGTCCCAACGCTCGCGCAAGATCGAGGATGCCGCGGCGCAAACGGTTGCGAACCAGAAAGCGGGAAAAATGGAGAAGATCAAGTACAGCTGAAGCTTGGAGTGGTGCCCAGGACCGGAATCGAACCAGTGACACGCGGATTTTCAATCCGCTGCTCTACCAACTGAGCTACCTGGGCAACCTTGTCGCTTCCTGCCGTCTGGCGCGTCGGGCAGTTGGTGTGCCCCGGAAGCGAGCGGGGTTATAGCATCTTGCTCGCCCATGTCCAGCGTCAAACAAAACTTTTTTGACAAGAATTTCAAATAACTGAATTCACAAGAAAAACGGGCGCAAATCCGGTCAGTCTTCGTCGCTTCCGTCCGCCTTCGCCTCATCCTCCGCGACCGGTATGGCGTAGGAGCCGCTCAGCCAGCGATTGAGATCGATGTTGCGGCAGCGGTCCGAGCAGAAGGGATAGTTTTCACGGGACGACGAGCGCCCGCATTCGGGGCACGGTCGCGTCTTTCTCAAGGGCTCCACCTTGGCGCCCACCTTTATTTCATCGCGCGGCATGAGTTCAGTCTATCCGTTCAACCATGTGTGTTGCACGTCGTAACCCTCGCCGGAAAGCAGCTGCACCGTTTCGAGGAGCGGCAGGCCGACGACGCTGGAATAGGAACCGACCAGCTTCTGCACGAAGCTGCCAGCAATCCCCTGAATGGCATAGCCGCCCGCCTTGCCCTTCCATTGGCCGGAGGCGAGATAGGCGTCGATCTCACGTGCCGAGAGACGCTTGAAGCGCACCTTCGTCTCGACAACCTTGATCCGGCTGGCATTGCCCGGCGTGACAAGGCAGATGCCGGTGAACACCCAGTGGGCGCGTCCCGACAACAGATGCAGGCAGCTCGTCGCCTCGCCGGCCGTCTCCGCCTTCGGCAGGATGCGCCGGCCGACGGCCACCACCGTGTCGGCGGAAAGGATGTAGCTTCCCTGCAGTTCCGGATCGCTCTTCACGGCCTTATGGGCAGCCGACGCCTTTTCGGCGGCCAGCCGCTTGGCCAGAGAGCGCGGATGCTCGCCCTTCTCCGGCGTCTCGTCGATGTTCATCGGCAGCAGGCGATCGGGCGTGACCCCAACCTGCGCAAGCAGGTCGACGCGACGCGGCGAGCCGGAGGCCAGAATGAGCTTTTCCCTGAGCGCCATGGAGCCCCTTTTTCGGAAGGAGGAAACCGGAAACCGGTTACTTGAAGCGGTAGGTGATCCGGCCCTTGGTCAGATCGTAAGGCGTCATCTCGACGAGGACCTTGTCGCCGGCCAGAACGCGGATCCGGTTCTTGCGCATGCGGCCCGCCGTGTGGGCGATGATTTCGTGGTCGTTCTCCAGCTTCACGCGGAAGGTCGCGTTCGGCAGAAGTTCGGTGACGACACCGGGAAATTCGAGGACTTCTTCTTTAGCCATCTAGTGGTATTCTTCCTGTCTTGAAAAGAACCGGAAGCGGCAGCCTCCGGAAATTGCGGCGGAAACTACACCCTCGCCGTTCATTTGTGAACCATTTTGATGGAATAAACGGTGAACTTTGTTTTTTGCGCGCAACGCACCGCCGGGAGACCAACCTGTCCCACGCCTCAGGCGAGATCCGCCGCACGGCCCGTTGAGAGATGGGCCTTGATCTGACGGGTCAGGTGGTCGCGAACGTCGCGATAGGCCGAGAGGATCTGCTCGCGGGTGCCGGTCGCAAGCGTCGGATCGAGCGTCGGCCAGTACATGACGTCGACGGCATTGGCGCGCGTCAGTTCGAGTGCCGCATGATGGGCCTCCGGCGCCAGCGTGATGACGAGGTCGAAATAGTCGTCTTCCAGCTCTTCCAGCGTCTGCGGCTGGCGGCGGCCGAGCGTGAGGCCGATTTCCTCGAGAACGGCATCGACGAAGGGGTCGCGCTTGCCGGTGCGCACGCCAGCCGAGGCGATGTAGGTGCCGCGCGGCAGCAGCGAACGGGCAATGGCTTCGGCCATCGGCGAGCGGATCGAGTTCATGCCGCACATGAAGAGGATCGCGCCCGGCGCCCGGCTGTTCTCTTTGGCGTCGGACGGGTCTGCCATGCCCGTCATCCCCGCCAGTAGAGCACACAGACGAGGGTGAACAGCCGGCGAGCGGTATCGAAATCGATCTCGATCTTGCCTTTCAGGCGATCCATCAGGGTCTGCGAGCCGTCATTGTGGATGCCGCGGCGGCCCATGTCGATCGCCTCGATCTGGCTCGGCGTCGAGGAGCGGATCGCCTCGTAATAGCTTTCGCAGATCATGAAATAGTCCTTCACGATCCGCCGGAACGGCGTCAGCGACAGGATATGGGTCGCCACGGGATCGCCAGCTTCCGTCTTGATGTCGAAGACCAGCTTGGCGTCGACCAGCGACAGGTTAAGCTTGTACGGGCCGCCCGCATGGCCAACGGGATGGAAGCTGTTTTCCTCGATCAGGTCGAAGATGGCGACGGCGCGTTCGTGCTCGACATCGGGGGTGGAGCGGCCGATGCTTTCGTCCAACGTGACATCGCAAAGCCTTTTCTCCCCCGCCATCGCCTAGCTCTCCAGGTTGAGGCGGATGCCGACCGAGCGGGCGTGCGCGTCGAGCCCCTCGCATTCGGCGAGCGTGATGGCGGCGGGACCAAGCGCGCGAAGCTGCTCCGGTCCCAGGCGCAGGATCGACGTGCGCTTCATGTAGTCGAGAACCGACAGGCCGGAGGAGAAGCGGGCCGAACGCGCTGTCGGCAGGACGTGGTTTGAGCCGCCGACGTAATCGCCGATGACCTCCGGGGTATGACGGCCGACGAAGATGGCGCCGGCATTGCGGATGCCCGGCAGCAGAGCGTCCGGATCATCGACGGCGAGTTCCAGATGTTCGGCGGCAATGCGGTTGGCAAGCGGCAGCGACTGATCAAGCGTATCGACGATGATGATGGCGCCGAAATCGCGCCAGCTGGCCGCCGCGGTCTCGCCACGCGACAGGGTCTTCAGCTGCCGCTCGACCGCGTCTTCGACCGCCTTGCCGAAGGCGGTGTCATCCGTCATCAGGATCGACTGGGCGCCGGCATCATGTTCCGCCTGGGCGAGAAGATCGGCGGCGATCCAGTCGGGATTATTGTTGCGGTCGGCGATGACCAGCACTTCCGAAGGGCCGGCAATCATGTCGATGCCGACCGTCCCGAACACCTGGCGCTTGGCGGCAGCCACAAAGGCATTGCCGGGGCCGGTGATCTTGGCGACGGGACGGATAGTCTCGGTGCCATAGGCGAGTGCGGCCACGGCCTGCGCACCGCCAATGCGGTATATCTCCGAGACGCCCGCAATGCGGGCGGCGGCGAGAACGGCGGGATTGAGCTTGCCGCCATTCGCCGGAACGACCATGACGATGCGCTCGACACCGGCGACCTTGGCCGGAATGGCATTCATCAGCACCGAACTCGGATAGCTAGCCGTACCGCCGGGGACGTAGAGACCGACGGCCTCGATCGCCGTCCAGCGCGAGCCGAGGCCGACACCCAGTGCGTCCTCGTAGAGATCGTCCTTCGGCAATTGGCGGCTGTGATGCTTCTCGATGCGTTCGGCAGCGAGCGTCAGGGCCCCGATGACGGCCGGTTCGACGTCTGCGTAAGCCTTGTCGATTTCGGCGGCGGAGACGGCAAGTCCGACAGCGGTCACGTCAACACCATCGAAGCGGGAGGTGTATTCGGCCAGCGCCGCGTCGCCGCGCGCCTGGACGTCCGCGATGATGCGCGCAACGATATCGTTGACGTCCTGCGAGACCTCGCGCTTCGTCGTCAGGAAGGCTGCGAACCGCGCCTCGAAATCCGCCGCCGAGCCCTCAAGCCAGATTGCCACGTCGTCTTCCTTTCATGTCCGGCCGCAAGGCGGCCATTCCCCCAATGGTCCCGGTCAAAGGGAACCGTGCCTCAGCCGGCTTCCGGATGGAAGGGCTTGTGCGCGGTTTCCCAGGCGCCGCCGATATCGGCGAGCTGGGCCTCCAGCACTTCGACCTGCAGCATGATCGAACCGCCGCCGGCAAGCGTCAGTTCGATCCAGCCTTCCGGCCCCTCGCCGTCCCGCTCATAGCGGATGGCGAGGAGCGAAAGCACTCCATCGCGATCCTTGCGGCTGAAGCCGATCGACCGGACGGCGCTGACCCGCTTGAAGACCAGCGCGGCGCGACGGCGCTCGTGCGTCTTGCGCCTCTTCGTCTCTTCTTCCCAGACGAAACGGTTGGCGGCCAGCGTGAACTGCCCAGCCTTCGCCTCGAAGGACATGTCGCCGATCTTGAACACCGCATCCTGCATGCAGGCGGAGATGACCTTCAGGTCGTCCTCATCCAGTGCCAGAAGCTTCAATTCGCTCATTGCAAGGTTTCCATCGTGTCACTTACCGTTAGCGAAGCACATAGGATGCTGCGGCGCAAACCGCAACAGCAGGAGGCGGCAAGAGGTGGAAATGTGGCGGCGGATCAGTCGCTGACCCGCTCGACGGTGGCGCCGCAATTGGTCAGCTTTTCCTCCAGCCGCTCGAAGCCGCGATCGAGGTGATAGACGCGGCTGACGGTGGTCTCGCCTTCGGCCGCAAGGCCGGCGATGACCAGCGACACCGAAGCACGCAGATCGGTCGCCATGACCGGCGCACCGCGCAGCTTCTGGACGCCCTCGATCTTCGCGGTCTGGCCGGAGAGCGAAATCCGCGCGCCGAGACGGGCGAGTTCCTGGACGTGCATGAAGCGGTTTTCGAAGATGGTCTCGGTGATGTGCGAGACGCCGGAGGACCGCGTCATCAGGCCCATGAACTGCGCCTGCAGGTCGGTCGGGAAACCCGGATAGGGATCGGTCACCACGTCGACCGGCTTGATGCCCCCGCCGTTGCGGACCACGCGAATGCCCGATGCCGTCTCGGTGACTTCGGCGCCGGCGCGGCGGATGGCTTCAAGCGCGGTATCGAGAAGATGCGCGTTTGTGCCTTCCAGCGTAACGTCGCCGCCCGTCATCGCAACGGCCATGGCATAGGTGCCCGTCTCGATGCGGTCGGGCAGGACGCGGTGGCGCGCGCCGGAGAGCGAAGTGACGCCCTCGATCGTGATCGTCGAGGTGCCGTGGCCGGAAATCTTGGCGCCCATGGCATTCAGGCAGTTGGCGAGGTCGACGACCTCCGGCTCGCGGGCCGCATTGCCGATCACCGTCGTGCCGCGCGCCAGCGCCGCGGCCATCATCATCACATGGGTCGCACCGACCGATACCTTCGGGAAGGTGTAGCGGGTGCCGACCAGACCGCCCTTCGGCGCCTTGGCGTTGATGTAGCCGCCGTCGATTTCCATTTCCGCGCCAAGCGCCGTCAGGCCCTCGATGAAGAGATCGACCGGCCGTGTGCCGATGGCGCAGCCGCCCGGCAGCGAAACCCGGGCCTGACCCTCACGGGCGAGCAGCGGGCCGATCACCCAGAAGCTGGCACGCATCTTGGAGACCAGATCGTAGGGCGCGGTCGTGTCGACGACGGTGCGGCAGGTGAAATGGATGGTGCGGGAATATGTCTCCCCCTGGCTTTCGCGGCGGCCGTTGACGGCTATGTCGACGCCATGATTGCCGAGAATGCGCATCAGCTGCTCGACGTCGGCGAGATGCGGGACATTCTCGAGCGTCAGCGTATCGCTGGTCAGCAACGAGGCGATCATCAGCGGCAGCGCAGCGTTCTTGGCGCCCGAGATCGGAATAATTCCATTGAGCGGATTGCCGCCGATGATCCTGATGCGATCCATGTAAACCTACGGGCCGTTTCTCGCGCCCGCCTTTCCTAATTCATAAAGATTGGGATGGGTCTTTAGATGATTAAGTCCGCGCATTCAATTGAAAGCGGCACGGTTGTCCGTCACGATTCGTCCGATTTTACGGCGGGAAGCCCGTCCGTCTCGTCGGCATCGCCCGCCCGGCGCGAGCGCGCCTGGGTCTTCCGACGCATCAGGTTTTCCCTGAGCTTGGCCGCCGCGCGCGCCTTACGCGCATCCGCCGCCCGCTCGGCCGCCGTCTTCACAGGTTTTCCATCATTTTTTGCGTTTTTCGAAGACACCAAGCTTCGTCCTCATTTGCCAATCCCAAGGCCCGCGCCGCCGGGGCCGGACCGCCTATCCTGGCGACGTTCTAGCGAATTATTCGGCCAGGCAAAAGACGTCACATCAGGATTGCCGAAAGTGACCGCCACAACGAAAATTGTCCCCCAAAGCACAAATTGCGGCTTGCGCTCACCCGAAACCTGTGGCAATAGCCGCCCCGTCCGCAAGGAACGAAGCAATCTGCTTCACAGTCAGCTGCTATAGCTCAGGGGTAGAGCACTCCCTTGGTAAGGGAGAGGCCGAGAGTTCAAATCTCTCTAGCAGCACCATTTTTCTCCCAAGAAAATCAATTATTTGCTGCGTATTCAGGGCTTTGACCTTCCTTTGTTGCACACAGAGGTGGTACACATGAGCCTCAGAATGGCTACCCCTTGGAAACATCCGAAGTCCGGCGTTTACTATTTCCGCAAGCGCGTTCCGATCAACCTTGTCGATGCCTTCAGAGGCAAGGAAGTAAAACTTTCGCTGCACACGAGATTATTCACCGGTGAATCGGCGGCTTACGAAGCAGATTAGAGGACCATCTTTGAGCCGGATCTGCAGGATAGGAAGACCATCAGAAAGGCGGCGGCTGTGAGTATGACTGAAAGGATGTCTTCGTCACCAGCGCTGATGAAGGCCGCTATCCCGACGAAAAACGCAATCGCTGCGTAAAAGAATCGTCTACCCGGCTCCTGAATGAGACGTCCGAAGGCAGCGATCACCACCAGCGACGCAACAATGCGAGCCAGAATAGCCGTCGCCGCCCCTTCAAGGAGCAATTCCGGCGCATAAACAAAGGCGAACGGAACTGCATAAATTATCCATCCGTATCGCATAGCCGCCCAAGCAGTCCCAACGAAGGAAGCGCCGGATATGCCGCTTGCCGCCAGCGCCGCGAACGCAACGGGAGGCGTGACCATTGACACTATTCCATAATAGAAAACAAACATATGTGCGGCAATCGGCTGTACGCCCAAGGCTACCAATCCCGGGGCCAAAAGTGTGCCAACGATAATATAAACGCCTGTGGTTGCCATCGCGGCCCCAAGCAGAAGTGACGCACAGGCCGTCAGCAGCAGCGAAAGAAGCAGGCTTGCCTGGCCAACTTCACGGATAGCCAGAGTAAGATGGACGTCCAAGCCCGTCATACCCAGAATTCCGACCACCACTCCAAGCGCGGATCCAGCAACGACAAGCGTTGCTGTTGACTTGCAGAAATTTTGCCAAGATGCAGAAATTCTTGCTGCAAGTGCCTTTGGCCCGTGCAGGCAGAGACCACTTAAAAGCGCCGCACAAATCCCGCTGATGCCGGCCACCTCCGTCATTCTATCGCCGCCAAGCATCAGCAGCACTATGACTGCCAAGGGAAGCACATGCCACAAATCAGTAATATGGAGTCGTGCGTTAGCGCTCTGGAGCGAATCCTCTTCCAACAGTGCCGACGAACTTCCCGGATTCCGCTCCAGCCTACGTGCCATCCATCCCGCTTGCTGGAACATCACCGCGTAGCAAATGAAGGAGGGGATCGCAGCAGCTAAAGCAATCTGTCCATAGGACAAACCGGTAAGATCTGCCATGAGAAACGCCGCAGCCCCCATGATCGGCGGCGTCACCTGCCCCATCGTCGAGGAGACAGCCTCAATTCCACCTGCCATGTTCGCTGACAAGCCAAGGCGCTGCATTGCAGGGATGGTGAATGCTCCCGATGTTAGCACATTCGACGTCGCACTCCCGGAAACCATTCCAAACAGACCTGAGGAAACCACCGTGGCACGGATCGCCACACCGTTTCCTCGGCTTGACAATCGCCTTGCCAGTCGATCAATCGCCTCCGTTCCACCCGAGACGTCGTATGCCGCACCAAAAAGCATATAGATGACGACGGTACCGGCGATGACGTCTAAAGCTCTGCCTATAAGCCCGTTTCCACCGAAAACGAGATAAACCAGGTACCGGTCAAGACCGATACTCGGAGCATCGAAAGGCGAAGGGAAATATTGAGCCGCATAACCAGAGGCGAGGACTCCGATCAAAAAAAGCGTCATCGCGCGTCCACTAGAGAGCCGTGTGCCGACAACAGATAGAAGCGTAACGGCCAAAGATACCGCGACGAGTGTTACGGTCGGTGCAATGAAGAGCGCATCTTCGCTACCGAAATAGCCGAAAAGAAATATGCCCAACCCCACGGAGACGAGGCCTGCCGCGAAAAAAGTGGCACGGTAGGCAAAAGAAGACGCAGTTTCCGCTATGGACCAGAACAGGAATGCAAAAGCGGTGGACAGTTCGACGGCAAGAAACTGATCCTCGACCAGCCCAGCACGCACCACCCCAAAGGGATCAACCGCCCATATGCAGGGCAGCAATCCGAGAACGACACCGGCGGCAGTCGAAAGCGCAGGAAGGGGGTGATAAGCGCGAACGCCCTTCTGCGCTGGCGTACTGTCGCGCTTCACTGCAGCATACCGTGCTCACGGTAAAACTTTTCTGCAGCGGGATGATAGGGGAGACCTATGTCGAGATACATGTCTTCCGGCTGAAACCAATTGAGACTGGCGACAGACTGTACCATCGTCGCCTTGCCATCATAAAGCGAGTTTAGCAGAGCCATAACATTGGCCTCGGACTCTCCAGCATTTGTGTATACGAAATAGTCGTATTGAAGGATTTCAGTGGCTTCGCTGATCGTCGTCAAGCCAGGCTGGGGCTGAAGGAGATAAAGGTCCGCTACTGGCAAAACCATCTTCACGCCACTGCGCGCACTATTAGTTGACCCCAACTGTAATGGTCGGATTCCGTTGACGTCGCGCGAGACCTGCTCATCGCGTGGAGTGCCGATTACGTGAATGAAGGCGTCCAAATCCCCATCGACGAACGCTTCCGCCATTGCTGTAAAATTGGCGACCTGTACAGACTGCACGTCGCCGTACCCAAGTCCACCCGTTGACAGCATAGCGGTAATAAGCGCCTCCCCCGTAACGGCCTGTGGAAAGCCGGCAGGTAACCTTTTGCCCCTTAAGTCAGCGAGGGATTTGATGCCACTGTCCGCCCGAACCGCCAGCGTCATTCTGAGTGGCACCAGACGCGCCACGAGCCGCAGATCCGACAATTTGTGATCCTTGAAGCGCCCCTCCCCGAGCATGGCCTGCCGAATGGCGATCGCATTCTCCAAACCAAAATCTACCTGACCACCGTTGACGAATGTACTCGCCTGACTGGTGCTATCATAAGGTTGCGGCCTCAGATCAACATCGCCAGCGTATTCACTGACGGCTTTACTGATGGCGACAGCGAAATTATACGTGGAAGAACCTTGACCAGCACTTGCTATTGTAACAGGCTCTGCCCAAGCACTGTTTACATATGCTATTGATGCAACCATCAAAGCGCAGACAAAACGTGAAATCATCCGACTTTTCCTGATCTATCCATTAAGAAATTTTTGGCATTTACGCCTCACGTCAACTTCTATTTGACGTCTATTATAGGCAAATTCGTAAGTCCATATTGCGTCCTGCCCCTGCAAAAATATAAGCGTGTCATTGTTTTCTGATCACGCTTTTCTACGGACCAGCTAACATGTGGGAGATTGAATAAATGGCATCCGAAGTTATCTCCTCTCCTGGCCGTGCATCCGTGGCAAGCCGTTCGGAACTGTTGCTGCCAAATGCTTACTCGGAACCCGAAACCGAAGTTGATCGCTTGGTCTGCAAGATCATCTCCGATATCTCGAGGGTTGCCCCGGTAGGAATGGATGACGATTTCTACGATCTCGGTGGCGACTCCCTGATGGGCGAACAGATAAGCATGGAAATCCAACGTCTGGCCGGCCGCGAATTTCCGATGTCCAAATTGTTCGAGTGCCCCACACCCCGGTTGATTTCGAACTTTCTGGCGGGTGGTCAAACTGTTGAAGCGGACACTAGCGCAGACAAAAAGGTCATTTTCGTTGTTCACGGACGTGGTGGCTATACGGCGCCAAGGCCACAATTTTACTCTGGCCTGAGTGAGAGCACGAAGCTGGTGATGTTCGAATTGCCGGGCCTCGATGGTGGCCAAAAGTCTCCTCGGACGATACGTGACGTTGCCGAGGCCTATGTGGCCCAGATTGAGCGCGATTATCCCGTGGGACCGGTCCGCTTGGCTGCATTTTGTGTCGGCGGGGTGATCGCAATTGAAATGGCGAGGCAGCTGCAGGCACTGGAGAGAGATATCGCGGGCATTGTGCTGCTGGATCCACGGGTCCCTGAACGATTGCTCGACCGTCACAAGGCTCTTCGCAAAGTTGAGAGCAATCCTGAGGCGATCGCACCGAAGATCCTGTACCGGCTTAATTATGGACCTCTGGGGGAAGGCGAGAACAATCTATTCGACCGGCTCAGAGACGCATTGCTAATGACCTTACGCTTCATTGCATATTACATTCAGGAACACTGGAAATTGCACATAGCTCGACGCGGCGATCTGGCTCGATATCAACACCTTAAGCTCAAGTTGGCACCACGCGTATGGCTGATTGCTGCCTATCGGTTCATTTGGCCTTCAACCTATCATGGCCACGTTCATGTTCTTGCGTCTGAACAACGGGAGGGCAGGATAAAATCGCCAGGATCCATCTGGGATCGCCTTATTCCAAATCGGACGATAGAGATTGTTGCGCGCAAGCATGGCGACATTGGCGATGCGAATGCGAAAGAGGTTGCCGCTCGAATGGATGCAATCCTTCAAGCGCCCTGATTTCAATCCGCCGAGCGCATATCTTTTTCCAATCGCTCACGAAGATCGCGGCGCAGCAACTTACCATTCGCGTTGCGGGGAAGAGTATCGACAAAAATAAAATGCCTCGGTCGCTTGTCCGGGGCAAGCTGCACTCGGCAATGGGCTTCAAGTGCCCCCTGAGACAGTTCCGGATCGCAAACCACAAAAGCGGCAATCTCTTCATTCCCAGACCCAACGGAAAATCCAGTGACAGCCACCTCCCGAATTCCATCCATGCCGGAAAGGACATACTCTACCTCTGCGGGATGAACGTTGGCGCCGCTTCGGATAATCAAATCCGTTGTTCGTCCAACGACGGAAAGAAAGCCATCTCCAGAGAGGCGGGCAAGATCTCCCGTATATGCCCAACCATCTCTTAGTTTGTCGCCGGTGTCGCGTACGGTGTTGTGGTAGAGTCCTTCCGCCATTCCATGGCTTCGCACCCTCATCGATCCAACCTCACCAGGTGGCATGACTCGATCTTCTTCATCCACGACCTCCAATCTCACAGAAGGAAGCACGCGGCCATCCGTATGACTGTGCGTTAGCACATCCTGACCGGACAATACGGAGCAGGTGCCCGATATGCTTGAAGAAAAGCAGTGCAGGAATCCAGGGCTGAGTTCCTGAATAGCCCTTCGTTTTTCATCTGGCAGCATTCCTGACCCACCACAATATAGCACTTGCAAACTCGGCATCACGGGCACATTGGTCGTATTAGCTACCCCAAGCATGGCCGTGACGGTCGCCGGAACTGCAAACAGGAATGTCGCACCGATCCGATTGACGTTTTCGATCAATTCACCCGGACTGAATATGGGCGGGTGGAAATGAACTGTAGCGCCACGCAAAAGCTGTCCGAGGGTGTGATTGCGCGATGCGGAAAAAGAAAGTGGATAAGCATTCAGGAATGCGCCATCGGCGGGATAGTTTGTTTCCAGGCCATAACCAAGTGACCGCAGCAAAAGAGTTCGATGCCCCATAACAATGCCGATCGGCCGACCGGTTGTCCCTGAGGTCAGCGAGATAAACGCAGGATAACTTTGATCAGAATTTCTTTCCAAAGGAGTTGAAGACTGCTTCGCCACTCTCGCGGCCCAATCCTTGTCGCATAAAATTGATTGATAATCGGCCGCCAGATGGCGCCTGTCTTCCACGACGATCTTAAGATCGAATTCGGACATCAAGCGCGTCCGCTCCTCACCGCGCGTCCTAAAGTCAATTGGAACGGCAACAGCATCGATCATCCAGGTAGCGAGAATTGCAACGATCGTTTCCAGACCGTCGCGAAGTGCGATTCCAATCTGGTCGCCGGGCCCCAGGCCTTCTTGACTCAATGTCCTGCCCCATCGGGCAGCTTCCTCTGTCAATCCTGCGAAAGACAGTTGCCTCCCCGCAGATGTTATTGCGATCCGGTCTTGATAACGCGAAGCGAGAGCGTAAAAAACATCGGCGAGATTTGTGCTGCTCTGCAGTCGCATAGGGGACCTTCGAATTGGCGGGAATAGAAGCCAACGACACTAGACCAAAGTGAAATCCTCGTCCATCTGACCAATAATCAATGCGCTCCAGCGTTACCTGTATGACGAATTCAAGGGCACAGATATCGACGAAAGGCTGGACAAAAGAGTTCTGGTTACGACTGCACGTTCCATTGAGGGAGCGTCATCGATCATATCTACTGCAGTCAGAGCTGACGCCGCTTTTTAGATGATCTGGTGAATGCCCAATACAGCCCCTGCAATAGCTAGACAGCAAACCTCTCTACTTCAATTTGCGGGCTTAGGAGTTGAATTCAAAATTCAACGCAACGATTTCCATAGTTGCCAATCAATCCATGACGAATGTCAGCCCAAAACGGCGTACAACGAATGGCAACGCGCGGTAGCGGTCGGCCAGGGGTCCGGTCTCGCCCTGCCGCAGGAATTTGCCGGGGCGGGACTCAAGGGTGAGTTCGCCGTCGTCCGGCGCAAGCCACACGGTTCCGGCAAAGCGAATTCTAAGCCATCCTTCCGATCGACGCCATTTTCTGGCGCGCAGGCGAACGACGTGCCGGGTGGCGGAATTGAGCTCCAGTTCCATGCGCCTGCGCACCGCCGGGGCCTCCACATCGATCTCCGCAACCAGATCGAACCAGCCGCCACCGGCTGGAATGTTTACGACCGACAGGCCGGTGGTGACATCCGCGGCGGCTTCCACAGGTGACGGCATGCCACGCCATGCAAGGCGTCCCCTCGGGATTCTCGGAAACGTACTCGCGACTTGGCGCCGATCGGAGCGAAGCCGCAGCTGCTTTGCCACGCCCCTGGCAAAGGCTGACATGCGCCCCCAGTCCGAACGCGGCTTGACCTGAAGCAGGGCCGAATAGCGCGACAGGGAATGCCTGCCGCCGGTTGACGCCAACCTCTCCAGCACATGGGCGGGAATGGAAACCTCCATTCTTTGCGCAAGGTAGGTAAAGGCAACCTCGGCGACGACCGTCAGCCGGCGCACGGCAACAATCTCCAGAAACCGCGTCCAATCGACCGCACCATCGCGGATCGCGGCCGCGCAATCGACCAGCCAGTCACTGTGCGTGTGTGCGTCCAGACCGCCATGGGCGAGCGCGATCGCCAGACGGTCGGCGGCATCCGGGACGAGAACCGGAACGCCAAAGAAGTCTGCCTTGAGGGCATGAGACCAGATCGCCTCGTCCTGTACGGGGTCGGCATTCTGAGAATGGAAGGCGAAGCCGTGCAGGTCGATATCGCCGAAATGGCCGAGCATGAAATTCGCAGAGCGGATCCAATCGGCCCGCGCCATCACAAGGGTCATGCTATGGCCGGAGGCGGATTCCCAACCATCGGCCTTCAGAAGACCCACGGCACGCCTCAGGTCCTCCCTGGGCACCATGATATCGACATCGTGCGATATGCGGGCCTTCTGATCGACGGGGTTGATGGCGATACGGCTTGCGCCCTTGATCAGCATCACCGGCAGACCGCTGTCGGCCATCCGTGCCAGCGTCGGCAATGTTTCCTTGAGCGCCATGCGCGAGCGCGTCCACAGCATACGCTGCAGCCCGACCAGACGCGGATATTCCGGACAATCGCTCAAGGCCTTGCCGAAGCGCGCAGCGATCGCGGCAAGCAGGCGATGCTCCCGGAAACTGACATGATCGATATCGTTCTGTTGCAGCCAGAGCCTGAAAACGGAAAGGGCCACGCCGCCATCCGGAAGCAGGACCGCCTGGAGAAGCTGGTCGAGGCTTCCACGCGGCCATGCCCAGTCGGCATTCGGAAAGCGCGGCATCGGCCGGTTGCCAGTGTCACTCATTGCGGCTCTTCCGACGCCTTCTGCATGGCCTTGCGGCGTTCCATCGCCCGCCGCGCAACCAACAGATATCCCCTGTCCTTCGTGATATCCCGGCCATGAGAGAGACTGCCGGGGATGATCCGCCGCAGGACAAGAACTTCGGGAAGCATTTCCAGCCGGAAGCCCGCCTCCCTGGCGCGCGCGAGCCAGTCGACCATATCGCCGCGGTTGCCCGGCGGGTCAATCAACCGTCCCACCGTCTCGAAGACCCGGCGATGGATGAGCATGCTGCTCCGATTGAGGCCGTCGCGCTCTTCTCCCGCCGTCCTGTCGGTCGCGCCGTGGCGGAATTGCCGCTGCCTGCAGAACAGCGCATCTATTCCGCGATCGGCCTGCATGGCGGCGATCTGCTTCTCCATCTTGTCTTCCAGCCAGAGATCGTCCGCGTCCACCGTCGCAATCAGATCGGTGCGAAGCGAGGCCATTGCGAGGGAGGCTGCCGCGCCCGGTCCGCTATTGGCCTGACGGATGACCTCCACGGCAGGACCAAACCCGTGCGCGATCTGCGCCGTCTCGTCCGTCGAGCCATCGTCAACGACCACGATCGCGGCCGGCGGCACGCTCTGCGCCAACACCGAGGCCAGCGTTTCGCCGATCGTCTCCGCTGCATTGAAGGCGGGTATGGCTACGCCGTAAGACCACATCAGTAGATATCCACCTCTCCGAGAGCCTTGACGTCAAACTCCAATTTCCTGGCGCCGAGCAGGGGATTGGCGCGGCGGCGTTGCACCGACTTGTGCAAGGCCAGCATGAAATATTTGCGGGATTCCGCGTGACGCCGGGTCATGTTGCCGTCGTGACGAAGGTAGTAAAGACAGCATGTCTCCGTAAGCCTGTAGTTCGGCAAGGCATCGAAGAGCCGCAATATGTAATCGGTGTCCTCCGCCTGTATGAACCGCTCGTCGACCAGTCCGACCTTATCGAGGAAGGAGCGACGGTAGAGCCCACTTGCAAGATGAATGCTCCTGACGTCGGCCCTGCGGCATCCTGCGGTCGGCGCCATAGTATCGTAATCTACACTTTCGACGATGAGCATGCGTCCGTACGTCATGTCGATGGCAGGTTCCTCGCGAAAATGCACGATGTCAGCGGCGATGCGGCCCTGCGGCATGAGGTCGTCTGAATCGAGAAATGTCACCAATTCCGTTTCGTCAAGCAGATTGGTCAGCCCGACATTGCGGGCCGCCGCCACACCCCGGTTTTCCGTCGCGATCACGCGAATGCACGGCTCGGCCGCACACATTTCGGCAAGGACATCGCTTGTCCCGTCCGTTGAGCCGTCATCGACCACCAGCACGTCGAGGTCCGCGGCGTTCTTCTGCAGGACGATCGATTTCAATGCGTAAGGCAGAAACGCCGCTCGGTTGTAGGTGGGAACGATGACGGTGAGCTTCATTCAGGCCAGGCTCCGGATGAATGTCGTGATCGCAGCGCAAACCTCTTCCGGATCGCGACCAAGGTCAATTGCGAAAGCCGGCAGCCGTCGGCTCACCGTGCCGCAAAAGGCAAAATTCTGGTCTCGGTCACCGGGCACCTGGGTTACGACCGACGGGGTCAGCGCCAGGAATGCCTGCTTCGCGTCGGTCGGCCGGATGACGGTGCGCTCACCACCGGTAATCTTCGGCAGGCACATTGCCCGGATCTCGATCGATTTGCGCATTTGCGGTTGATGCAGTCCGGCCAGGGGGATGAGGTGCTTTCCCTGCCAGTTGAGCGGTCCCGATGCCGCCGGGGTCTCTTCCAACCCGACGCGCTTCAGGCCTGCCGGGTCCTGCTTGATCGCCGAGAAGAGCGGGTAGGCGCGGATCACGTCGTCCGAGGACGCGAGCACATAGTCATCGCCGACGCTCTCAAGTCCGCCACAGAGGCCGGAAAGCACGGTGCCCGACTTTCCCGAGCCTCCACTGCCGGCAAGCAGTATGCCTACCCCGTTTTCGCCCAGCGTGCCTGCATGTATCAAACGCCGGCCCGAACGAGAGAAATGCCAGGATAAAAAGTTCCGCAACGGCGATCCCGGCTCCCAGGCGGGGAAGCCCGCTGGCGTTTCGGAGAACTGAATCGCCCGATCCTCCTCCAGGTCATGGAACTGCCAGAAGCCGATATCCGGAAAAAGATGCATCCTGTAGCGCGTCCCGGAGAGGCTGCGTTCCACGTGCCGCTCGCGAAAGTAGGGAGACAGAAGTTCCGGGGCGATCGGCAGCAGGGGATTGGTCCGGTCCGTCAAAAGAATGCGGCATGGCGAAGCGGCATGGCCGGCCGGCTCCCAGGCGAGACCGTTGCGAATGACGTTAATGAAATCCGGATTGTGTCCCCTGACCTCGAATGTGTCGTCGGCAAGCCGGAATGAAAAGCCTTCAGGAGACCGAGCGAAGGCGCTGTCGAAAAACGAGAATGCATATTCGGCGAAACGCAGCACGCTGCGCTCGCCGACCTTTAAGACCTGAACGTCAAGCTCGTCTTCGACGGTCGTCAATGTCAGTCTCTCGCAGCCGGCTTGATGTGCGGCCAGCCAGCCTCTTCTTCTGTATCGTGAATCGGATCGGCAGCGATCAGGTCAGCGAGATCATCGTAGGCATCGACAGTCGGGGCGGCCGTCACATTGACCAACATTCCAACAAGAATGTCGTCAGATGGCCGGGGTACCAGCGATGCGTCTGCCGTCAGCAGCTCGAGATCGCGCAGGCGCCGGAGAAATTCGTCCACGACGATGCCGTTGCCGCCTGACGCCTGCGCAATGGCTGCCGTTCCGTAGCCGCTGCTGATGGCCGACCAGATGATCCTCGCCGGCTCGTTCAAGCCGAAGTAGCGGCCTGTCATCAGATTGAGCACGACGAGGTCCCCGTCGAACTCTTCGAAAACAATATCTTCGTTGACCGTCACCAGGACTTCGTCTGCAATGTCGTGGGTCAATATTTTCTTCCCCGCCAAGTCAGGCACGGCTCCCAAAAAATGCAAATGACCTGCCCGTGGCTCGTCAATTCAAGTCGTAATGAAGACGCTGCATTTAGGAGTTGCAAGCTCGATTTTTACAATATCATCAAGATCTATCAGAAGATCCTGCAAGTTCAATATGCCTATTTGGGTTGCGCACCCATTGCTTGGGGATGGTTTCGTGTTGTGCTCGAGGGCGGGAAAAGGCTGCTGCAACACCCGCAAACGAAAAGGGCCGCCCGGATAACTCCGTAGCGGCCCGGAACAAGCATTGGCGGCCCCATGCCTTTGCTTATTCGATAGCCAGTTCTCGCACTGTTTCATTAATAACCGATTAACGAAACGCGTCGGCGTGGTCGAAAAGACGAGAATTTGACCGGCGAGGGAGCGAATGCCCTATCCGGTGATCGGAGCATTGCGCCCGCAAACCAAAATCTGTCGCTTTTGGGCAAAACTTCATCGAAATCAGGCCAATTCTTGGAATGTGACAGCTTGCGTACCGCGCGGTTCGCCCCTAAGACATGGCAACGATATCCGCGGCCCGGCTGCGGTGACGTGAGGAGCGCTCGGCCGCTTTTTCGAGAGGGATTGGAGGACAACTATCAATGTACATAGGCTCACCCAAGGAGACCTTTGCCGGGGAGTCGCGCGTCGCGATGACACCCGACAGTGCCAGACAGCTGCAGAAGCTCGGCTATGAGTGCGTGATCGAGACGGGCGCGGGCAAAGCTGCCGGCTTCTCCGACGCAAGCTACACGGACGCCGGCGTAACAGTGGTCGACACTGCCGAAGCGCTTTATGCGAAAGCGGACGTCATCGCCAAGGTCCGTCCTCCGGAAACGGATGAAGTCGCCCGGCTGTCTGCTGGCAAGACATTGATTTCCTTCTTCTACCCGGCGCAGAACAAGGATCTTCTGGAAGCCTCGAAGGCAACGGGCGCGAACGTCATCGCCATGGACATGGTGCCGCGCATCTCGCGCGCCCAGAAGATGGACGCGCTCTCCTCAATGGCCAACATCGCCGGCTACCGCGCCGTGATCGAGGCCGGCAACAATTTCGGCCGCTTCTTCACCGGCCAGGTGACCGCCGCCGGCAAGATCCCGCCGGCCAAGGTGCTGGTCATCGGCGCCGGCGTCGCCGGTCTTGCCGCCGTCGGGACCTCGGTATCGCTCGGTGCCATCACCTACGCCTTCGACGTTCGCCCGGAAGTGGCCGAGCAGATCGAAAGCATGGGCGCCGAATTCGTCTTCCTCGATTTCGAAGGCCCGGCCCAGGACGGCGCGGCGACGGGCGGCTATGCAGCCCCCTCCTCTCCGGAGTTCCGCGAAGCGCAGCTTAAAAAATTCCGCGAGATTGCGCCCGAGATCGACATCGTCATCACCACGGCGCTGATCCCCGGCCGTGACGCGCCGAAGCTCTGGCTTGCCGACATGGTCGCGGCGATGAAGCCCGGCTCGGTCGTCGTCGACCTCGCCGCCGAGCGCGGCGGCAACTGCGACCTGACCGTCGCCGACCAGAAGGTGGTGTCCGAGAACGGCGTCACCGTCATCGGCTATACGGATTTCCCGAGCCGCATGGCCGCACAATCCTCGACCCTCTATTCCACCAATATCCGTCACATGATGACGGACCTGACGCCCGGCAAGGACGGCAAGCTCGTCCACAACATGGAAGACGACGTCATCCGCGGGGCGACGGTGGCCTATCAGGGCGAGATCACTTATCCCCCGCCGCCGCCGAAGATCCAGGCGATCGCCGCGCAGAAGCCGAAGGAAAAGGCCAAGGAGCTGACGCCTGAGGAAAAGCGCGCGGCGGAAACCGCCGCCTTCAAGAAGGCAACGCGCCAGCAGGTCGGTCTGCTGGTCGTCGGTGGCGCGCTGATCCTTCTCGCGGGCTATTTCGCGCCGGCAAGCTTCATGTCGCACTTCATCGTCTTCGTTCTCTCCTGCTTTGTCGGCTTCCAGGTGATCTGGAACGTGTCGCATTCGCTGCACACGCCGCTGATGGCGGTCACGAACGCCATCTCCTCCATCATCATCCTCGGCGCACTGATGCAGATCGGCTCGGGAAGCGTGCTGGTGGCGGTGCTCGCCGCTCTCTCCGTCCTGATGGCGGGGGTCAATATTTTCGGTGGCTTCATGGTCACCCGGCGCATGCTCGCCATGTTCCAGAAGTCGTAATGGGGAGGGGTTGAGCCATGGAATACGGATTTACCACGGCGGCCTATGTGGTCGCAGCCGTCCTCTTCATTCAGTCGCTGGGCGGACTTTCAGGCCAGGAAAGCGCCAAGCGCGCGGTCTGGTACGGCATTGTCGGCATGGCGCTCGCGATCTTCGCGACGCTTTACGGCCCGGGCGCCGGCAACTGGCTGCTGTCGCTGATCATGATCGTCATCGGCGGCGCGATCGGCTGGGTGGTCGCCCAGCGCGTGCAGATGACGGAGATGCCGCAGCTCGTCGCCGCCATGCATTCGCTTGTCGGCCTTGCAGCAGTGCTGATCGGCTTCAACACGCATATCGAACTCATCCGCCTGGCCGGGATGGATGAGACGGCCCGTCACGCGCTCAACGGCTTTGCCGCCGTCATCGCGCACAAGAGCCCGGTCGAAATCAACATCCTGCGCGTCGAGACCTTCCTCGGCATCTTCATCGGCGCCGTGACGTTCACCGGTTCGATCATCGCCTTCGGCAAGCTTGCCGGCAAGGTTGACGGCAAGGCGAAGAAGCTGCCCGGCGGCCATGCCCTGAACGCGGCGGCGGCGATCATCTCGCTCGTCTTCCTGTTCGTCTATCTCTCGTCGGGCTCGACGCTGGCGATCATCATCATGACGCTTGCCGCCCTGTTCATCGGCTACCACCTGATCATGGGCATCGGCGGCGCCGACATGCCGGTCGTCGTCTCGATGCTGAACTCGTATTCGGGCTGGGCTGCGGCGGCCATCGGCTTCTCGCTGTCGAACGACCTGCTGATCGTCGTCGGCGCGCTGGTCGGCTCTTCGGGTGCGATTCTCTCATACATCATGTGCAAGGCGATGAACCGCTCCTTCGTCTCGGTCATTCTCGGCGGCTTCGGCGGCTCCAAGGGGCCGGCAATGGCTGTCGAGGGCGAACAGATCGCCATCGACGCCGAAGGTGTCGCAGCGGCGCTCAACGATGCCGACAGCATCATCATCGTTCCCGGCTACGGCATGGCCGTTGCCCAGGCCCAGGGTGCGGTCTCCGACCTCACCCGCAAGCTGCGTGCGGCCGGCAAGGAGGTTCGCTTCGCGATCCACCCGGTCGCCGGTCGTCTGCCGGGCCACATGAACGTGCTGCTCGCCGAAGCCAAGGTGCCGTACGACATCGTTCTGGAAATGGACGAGATCAACGAGGACTTCCCGGAAACCGACGTCGTCATCGTCATCGGCTCCAACGACATCGTCAATCCGGCCGCTCAGGAAGACCCGAACTCCCCGATCGCCGGCATGCCGGTTCTGGAAGTGTGGAAGGCCAAGCAGGTGTTCGTGTCGAAGCGTGGCCAGGGCACCGGTTACTCCGGCATCGAGAACCCGCTGTTCTACAAGGAGAACACGCGGATGTTCTACGGCGACGCCCGCGATTCGATCAGCAAGCTGGTCAACCTGATCGACGGCTAAGCCCGTCACCTCAACGCGATTTGCGACACCCCGGCCCTGGCGGCCGGGGTGTTTTCGTTTTGCGCCTTGATTTTTACATATTAAAATTAATATGTATATTGAGTTTCCGCCCCAACCCAAAGGATAGACCCATGAGCATCCGCTCGATCGACAACAATTTTTCCGTCACGGGCCAGATCAAGCAGGCCGACATTCCCGCCATCGCCGACGCAGGCTACGTCGCCATCGTCTGCATGCGTCCGGACAAGGAAGGCTTCTTCCAGCCGGCCTTCGACGATATCCGCGCAGCGGCCGAAGCCCGCAATCTGGCCGCCCATTATCTGCCGGTCGTGCCGGGCTCCATGCCGGTCGATGCGGCGAAGCAACTCAAGCAGATCCTGCGCGAGACCGAAGGGCCGATCCTTGCCTATTGTGCCTCCGGCAACCGCTGCACCATGGTCTACCAAATGGCCCAGCAGGCAGGCGGCTGATACGGCCGACAGCCACGCAGCACAGTTTCGGTCAAGTTTGTCTCACTAGACAGGACATGATGAACTGGGGCGCCGTGTCCGGACGGCGATGATGAGCCATGCCGAAGCTTTCGATCTGCATACCCGTCGAACCGGGTTACGCACCGCCGATCCATCTGGTTGAACGACTGCTGGCAAAGCCGGACGCAGACATCGAAATCATCGTCGCGCCCTACTTGGACAGCTGCCGCGCAGCAACAGACCTGTATGAGCGCGCCGACCGCGACCGGCGGCTCGTGATCCTTCCCGACGCACCGGAAAACATCTCCGCCGCCAATCTGTGGATCGGCATCGTGGCGGCGGTGACCGGCGAATGGCTGACACTCGTCAGGCCCGGGGACATGATCGAACCGGACCTTGCCGACGTGCTCGCCTATGTCGACCGCGAACTTCCGGGCACGGACGCGCTGGGCTGGAACAGCTTCCAGATCGACGCCAGCCATCCCCGCGACATTCCGGCCAGCATCGCCATTCCGCGCCAACACCACATCACGGCGATGGATAAGACGCCGATGCTGCAGGCCTTCTTCCTGTGGGCCGGTGCGCTCGACACGCCCAGCATGCCGTTCGGCCTGTTTCACGGCGCGATAAGGCGGACGCTGCTCGAGACCATCCTTGCCAATTCAGGACCTTTGAGCTGGCTTACCCCGCTGCCGCAATACGAATGGTCGGCGCGCGTGCTGATGTTCTGCGAACAGATGGCGCTCAGCTATCGGCCGCTTTCGGCCGTCGACTTCAGGCCCTATCGGCCGCTCGCCATCCCCTCACCGCTCGAAGGTTTTCCCTTCAACGCCGGCATCGGCGTGACGGCGGCGATCGCCGACATCCAGGCGCGGCTCCTGACCGATCTCGGCAGCCCGTGGAACGGGTTCGGCGACAATTTCATCCGCGCCTGCCTGATCGACTGTATGAAGACACACGACCGGGCAGCATTCGACGCCAAGGTGGCCGCTTACCGTGAGGCGCTGGCCCGTTGCGGTGACGGGCGGTATGCGCCGGGCTTCGCGCCGGAGTACTGCCCCGCGCCATCGCCGGACCGCCGGCGGGGCATCTACGGCCAGGTTCTTCACGCCGACCGCTTCCTCGGCAATGCCGTCACCGCACAGGACTTCTATGCAGCCGCCAGCGGCATCCTCTCGGCGATCAAGGTCGTCACCGGGAAGGCGCTGGCGCCGCGCGAGGAACAGGCGTTTCTCGACGCGAGCTGATCCCGCCTCCTTCAAGTCTTCAGATTGGGCACGCCGACGATGGCCGGCGGATCGGCCGGATGGGGCGGCGCCGTGCCGAATTCGAGGAGATCGCGCCTGCCGTACTCGTCGGCGATGCGTTCGGCCATCTGCCGGATCGTCACCGGCTGGCCCGAGCAGATGTTGATTGCGCCCTGCTGACCGCTCTCGACCACTCTTGCAATCATGCGGCCCGCCTCCGTCACATCGAGGAAGTCCCGGATCTGCGTTCCGGCCGAAAGCTTGGCGACCTCGCCGGTCCCTAGCTGCTTTCGCAGGTAAGGCACCAGCCGCCCCGAACTTTCGTGCTCACCATAGAGATGAAACAGGCGGCACCACGAGAAGGCCGTCCCGGTAGCGGCAAAGTAGTGCTGCAGCATGTGGAAGAGACCGAGCTTGGATGCGGAATAGACAGTCGAGGGCTCCAGCGGCGCGGTCACCTCCAGATGCTCGGAGGGCAGCCGATATTCCATGCAGGTGCCGATCCCGACGAAATGCCGGACGCCGGCGGCCACCGCGCCCTGCGCCAGCCTCAGGCTTCCGATAACGCAATTGAAATTGATCGGCGAGGAATAGAACTGGCCGGGCACCACATGCCAGGCAGCGTGAACGACGACGTCGACGTCGACGCAGGCATCCTGCCACCACTCAAGACTTTCGGCGAAGAGGTCGGCCGTCTCGATTACGCGCGCTGAGGCCGCAATCCCGGCGATGCGGTCGCTGCTGCCGGGCCGAAGGACGAGGACCAGATCGTGACCCTGAGCCTGCAAGGCGGCGGCGATCTGCCGTCCGACAAAACCCGATCCGCCCGTCAACAGAATGCGCGCCATGTATGCTCCCGATGGATTAGTTCGTGGGAAAACTAGCCGCAGCGCTCGCCAAAGGAAACCCGCTTCGCTTAGAGTGGCGGCAAGGGAATCAGGACGCCGAGGGAAACATGGATCCGATCGAAGAATTCCGCCAGTCGGTTGCCAGAAACATCGAGGAAATCGGGAACGACCGCGACTTCCTGGGTCTGTCCAATATCTGGATGCGCGAATCCGTTCGTCACCATTATCCCTATAACTTCTCCTGGCTCGGGCGTCCGGTCATCCAGATCCCGCAGGATCTCTATGCCACCCAGGAACTCGTCTGGGCCTGCCGGCCGGATCTCATCATCGAGACCGGGATCGCCCATGGCGGCTCGCTGATCATGAGCGCGTCCATGCTCGCCATGCTGGATTACTGCGACGCCGTCGAACAGGGCACAGCGCTCGATCCGAAAGCCTCGAAGCGCAAGGTCATCGGCGTCGACATCGACATCCGCGCCCATAACCGCAAGGCGATCGAGGCGCATCCACTGAGCCACAAGATCGAAATGTTCCAGGGCTCGTCCATCGCCAAGGAGACTGTCGATCAGGTGAAGGCGGCGGCGGAAGGCTACGATCGCATCATGGTCTTCCTCGATTCCAACCACACTCATGAGCACGTGCTGGAGGAGCTCGAACACTACGCGCCGCTGACCTCAAAGGGCTCCTACTGCGTTGTCTGGGATACGGTCGTCGAGGACTATCCCGACGAGCTTTCGCCGGACCGGCCCTGGGGCAAGGGCGACAATCCGAAGACCGCCGTCTGGGAATACATGAAGCGCGTTGCGAGCGAAGGCCGGACAGCCGCCGACGGCAGCCCGCTCACCTTCGAGATCGACAAGACGATCGAGCACAAGATCGTCTTCTCCGCCGGGCCGGACGGTTTCCTGAAGCGGGTCTGAGCGACCCGCCCTCACGGCAATGCATGTCAGGCGCGCCGGGCGCGCTGCTCCTGCGTGAGTGCTTCCCAGAAGAACTTCAGACCGCCCTGCGGCACTTCCATCTGTTCAACCGGGCGCACCAGAGCGCGGATGACGTCGAATATTCCGGCAGCGGAATCCGTGCCGGCGATGTCCTGGTCGATGTAGAAGCCGTTCTCGGTGAAGCCCGACGTCACGACGAATTCCGAGCTGACCTGCGGTTTGAATTCCGGCGCGAAGTGGGCGGCGTATTTGCCGCCCTTCCAGGCCTTGAACGCGGCAGCGTAGGCGCTCGTCGCCAGATCGAACATCTCGCGGTCCTGGTACTTCTCGACATCCTTCGCAGCCGCCTTGGCGAAGTTGATTTCCCAGCCGTCATGCGGGCGCTTGTAGGTTTCCTTGAACCAATGCTGCGTCTCGAGAATGGTCGCCGAAGTGCCAAGCATGCTCTTGAACGGGAAGCCGCCGAGCCCATCGGTCGTCAGATAGTCCCGTCCGGCCTCCGCGATGAAGACCTCCGTCTTTTTGCGGAAATCCGAGAAATCGACGCAACCGTTGGAGTTGCTCTTCGGGCAGCTGCCCATGACCGAGAACGGACGCCGGCTGAAGGCGAAGTTGTCGGCAATCGCGATGACCTTGAAGGCATTGTCGTAGTCGACCACCGGATGCTCGAAATAGCGGCCGCCGAAGGTGTCCTTGATCCTGTCCATGAGCTTGCGCGAAATCGCCGAATGGTAGACGGAAAAGCCGGCGGACGGCGTATGCGTTGCGCCGTTCCAGCCGAACATGCGCCGCTGCAGCTCGTCGCGCGGATATTTGACGACATAGGCCTCCGCCGGCACGAAGACGCCGATCTTCCCACGGCTTTCCGACGGCCACATATAGGCGGTGGAACTCCAGCAAATAGCGTCAATGGTCGGGTCGTTCTCTGCAAGCTTTGCGGCCAGCTCGGCAAAGTCCGGATCGGCATAGTCGTCGTCGCCGATGAAGGTGATCCAGTCGCCGGTGGCCGCCTCCATGGTCCGCTCCCAGTTGTCGACCATGGCGAGCGTCCGGTCTTCCGACGGCAGATAGACGATGCGCGGGTCGCCGGCGTAGGCCTGCATGAACGTGTTCATGATCTCGGGCTCGTCGGAATTGTCGGCAAGCACGAACTGCACGTCGCTGCGCGTGCTCTTCGCCAGCGCGGCAATCAGGTTCTGGAAATAGAACTGGCGGTTCCGCGAGGGAACACAGATCGAATATCTCGGCGGCGTCATCGTCTGTTTTCCTCTATCTTTCTTATGTCTTGTTGCGCGAACGGGCCTTGGCCGGCGCCTTTGCGCGACCATCGGTCTCCGCCTTGGCGGTCTCCAGTTCCGGCCGCTTTACCCATGCACCGTCAGTTCCGGCACCGCCGTCACAAACTTCCCACCCCAGTCTTTGATATACAAAAGCTGGTTCTCGATTTCGGTCTTGAGATTCCATGGCAGGATGACCACCCTTTCAGGTTTGCGTGCCTTCAGCACATCTTCGGAGACGATCGGAATCCGGCTGCCGGGCATGAACATGTCCTGCTTGGCGGGATTGCGATCGACGACGAACGGCAGCAAGTCCGGCTTGATGCCTGCGAAATTCATCAGCGTGTTGCCCTTGGCCGCGGCGCCGTAGGCGGCGACCGTCAGCCCCTGACGCTGGCAGTCAATGAGGAAGGACAGGAAATCGTTGCGCACGCGCTGGGCCTGCTCCTGGAAGCCGGCATAGTAGCCCATGTCGCGCATGCCGGCCTTGTCTTCCGCCGCCAGCATGGCCGCGACATTCGGAGAGACCGATCGGGCAATACCGTCGGACCGGCAGGCGAAGACCCGCAGGCTACCGCCGTGCCAGGGCGTGGTCTCGACGTCGAAGACGGTCAGGCCGTTCTTTTCGAAGATGCCGGCGACCGCCGTCAGCGAGAGGTAGGAATAATGCTCGTGATAGGCCGTATCGAACTGGCTCTCGGCAACCATGTTGAGGAGATGCGGGAATTCGAAGGTGGAGACGCCTGTCGGCTTCAGGATGCGGGCGAAGCCGGAGACGAAGTCGTTGATGTCCGGGACATGCGCCAGCACATTGTTGGCGGCTGTCAGGTCAGCCTGCCAGCCGTCGGCTACCAGCCTTTCGGCCAGAGGGACGCCGAAGAACTCCTCGACGATCTCGATGCCCTTTTTGCGGGCGGCGGCAGCCGTGCTCGACGTCGGCTCGACGCCGAGGCAAGCAATGCCCTTTTCCTTCACATACTGCAGAAGGTAGCCGTCATTGGCGGCAACCTCGACGACCTTCGACTGCGGGCCCAGTTCGAAACGCTCCGCCATGGCCTCGACATAGGACTTGGCATGCGCCAGCCAGGAGGTGGAGAAGGAGGAGAAATAGGCGTAGTTTTCCGAGAAGAAGACCTCGCGGCCGGCGAAATCCTCAGTCTGGACGAGGAGGCATGCCTCGCAGACGCGGATGACCAGCGGATACCAGGGCTCAGGTTCGCCGAGCGCTTTCGCGGTCACATAGGAGTTCGACGGCGGGGCCGTGCCAAGATCCAGGAATGGCGACAGGCTTTCAGACCCGCAATGGCGGCACTTCATACGATCACTCCCTGAAACTCGGGTCCAAGCGGCGGATGGCCCGCATCGCGCGGCGACAGATTGCGGATCGGCATCGGCCAGGCGATGGCAAGGGCCAGATCCCGGCAGTCGAGACCGCCTTCGGCTTCCGCGTTGTAGGCGGCCGAATGCAGGTAGACCATGCGCACGTCATCGCTCAGCGTCTGGAACCCATGAGCAAAGCCGCGCGGGATCATGAGCGATCGGGCATTTTCCTCTGACAGTTCGACGGCATGGTGTTTCAGAAACGTCGGCGAACCGCGACGGATGTCGACGACGACGTCCAGGACCACGCCGCGCGTGCAGGTGACCAGCTTGATCTCCGCATGCGGCGGGTTCTGATAGTGCATGCCGCGCACCGTGCCGGCCTCCGTGGTGCCTGTCTCGTTGACCTGGGCAACCGGACCGTCCCAGCTGCACTCGGCCAGTTCATCGGCGCAGAAGAGCCGGGTCAGATAGCCACGCTCGTCGCCGAGCCGCTTGCGCTCCAGCACAAGCAGTCCCTCCAGCGGCGTCTTGGTGACTGCGAACCGGCCTGCCATCGCCTACCAGTTCTTCCAGGGCGCTTTGCCGCTTGCCCACATGGCTTCCAACTGGTTCTTGTCGCGCAGCGTGTCCATCGGCTGCCAGAAGCCGTGATGGAAGAAGGCCTTCAACTCGCCGTCGCTGGCGAGGCTCATCAGCGGCTCGGATTCCCAGGGCTGGTGATCGCCCTCAATGCGGTCGATGACCTTCGGCGAGAGAACGAAGAAGCCGCCATTGATGAAGCCACCCTCGCCTTCCGGCTTCTCTACAAAGCCGCCGACGCTGTCACCGTCGAGCTTCAGGGCGCCGTAGCGGGCGGGCGGGCGCACGGCGGTCACCGTCGCCAGCCGACCGTGGTTCTTGTGGAAGCGGATCGTCTCGGCAATATCGACGTCGCTGACGCCGTCGCCATAGGTGAAGCAGAAGGCCTCCTCACCCTCGAGATAGGAGGCGACGCGCTTCAGGCGGCCACCGGTCATCGTCTCCTCGCCGGTATTGACCAGCGTCACCCGCCAGTTCTCCGCATATTTGCGGTGAAACTGCAGCTGGTTGCGCTCCAGGTCGAAGGTGATGTCCGACATGTGCAGGCCGTAATTGGCGAAGTATTCCTTGATCACATAGCCGCGGAAGCCACAGCAGATGATGAAATCGCTGATGCCATAGCCATGGTAGAGCTTCATGATGTGCCAGAGGATCGGCCGGCCGCCGATCTCGACCATCGGCTTCGGACGCAGATGCGTTTCTTCGGAAATGCGCGTGCCGAGCCCGCCGGCCAGGATGACCGCCTTCATGCCCTGCTCCCGGACCGGACGCCGCATGCCGGCATCAGCCCGTCAATTCGTCTTGCAATTTCCAACGCAGACATGCCCCATCGCCCGGTCGATACAGTTTTCCGGTATCGACCTTAAGCAATGAAGCTGTTGTCAAACTGGATGCCGGTCCGGCATCGGAATCAGAGCTTCGAGATGTAGTCCGCCAGTCGTGCGCCAGCTTCGCGGATATGATCCGGATTGCGCAGGAAGCAGGCCCGCAGGAAGCTTTCGCCACCTGCGCCGAAGGCAGTGCCGGGCGCAAGGCCGACGCCCGTCTTGTCGACGATGTCGATGGCGGCGGCGCGCACGTCCTTGATGCCGTCGAACTTGAGGAAGGCATAGAAGGCGCCCTCCGGCTTCAGCGTCTGGACCCGGTTGGTGGCGATCAGCGTGTCACAGAGAAGATCGCGACAGACCGTCGCCCGCTCGATATTGGAGCGGATGAAGTCGTCGCCGTCATTCAGGGCCGCGACTGCACCGCGCTGCATGAAGGGTGCGACGCCCGAGGTGGAGTACTGGATGAGGTTTTCCAGCACCTGGCCGATTTCCGGCGGAGCGACAATCCAGCCGACACGCCAGCCGGTCATGCACCAATTCTTGGAGAAGGAATTGACGAAGACGATCCGGTCTTCCGGATCCATGACGTCGAGGAAGGATGGCGCCCTGCCGCCGGCATAGAAGAACAAGGCATAGATTTCGTCCGCCATGATCCACAGGCCATGCTTGCGGGCCAGCGCCAGAATGTTGCGCAGGTCTTCCTCGCTCGCCACCCAGCCGGTCGGATTGGACGGGGTATTGACGAAAATCGCGCGGGTGCGCGGCGTGATTGCCGCCTCAACCTGAGCGAGATCGACGGACCAGCGGCCGTCGCCGAAATGCAGCGGCACGCCGACCGCCTTTGCCCCGGAGACCGTGAGTGCGGCGGCGATATTTGGCCAGGCGGGCGTGAAATAGAGCATTTCATCGCCCGGCGAGGTCAATGCCTCGACGGAGAGCTTGATGGCCTGCATGCCGGAGCCGGTGGCGAAGAAATGCTGAGGGCCGAAGCTCGTGCCGAAATGACGGCCATAATAGTCGGCGAGCGCCTGGCGCAGTTCGGGAATGCCGCGCTGCCAGGTGTAGAAGGTCTCGCCGGCCTTCAAGGCCGCAACCGCCGCATCCGAAATGAAGTCCGGCGTCGGCAGATCGCCCTCGCCCACCCAGAGGGGAATGAGGCCATCGCGGCCACGGGCATAATTGACCACTTCGACGATGCCGCTTTGCGGAGCGGCCAGCGCGCGGGGGCTCAGGCTTTCAAGAAAGGTCATGCAATCACCACAATAGCAAAGGGCGTCCAGATCTGTTTGAACGCCCTTTTATCCGAGCAGGAAGGGGAAATCCCATTCCATTGTTTGAGGGATCAATCGATTCCGGTGATCGACCACTCAGCCATTCTTTTTCAGCAAGTCGCGGATCTCCGTCAGCAGCAGAACGTCCGCCGGCGGCGGGGCGGCCGGAGCCGGCTTCTGCTCTTCCTTGATGCGGATGCGGTTCACGAACTTGACCATCAGGAAGATGATCCAGGCGAGGATCAGGAAGTTGATCACGACCGTGATGAAATTGCCGTAGGCGAACACGGCGCCCTGCTCCCTTGCGGCAGCGAGCGTCGGCGCGGTGACGCTGGCGCTCAGCGGCACGAAATAGTTCGAGAAGTCGATACCGCCGGTGATCGCGCCGATGACCGGCATGATGATGTCATCGACCAGCGAGGACACGATCTTGCCGAACGCGCCGCCGATGATGACACCGACCGCGAGATCCATGACATTGCCGCGGGCAATGAATGATTTGAATTCGTCGAGCATGCTGCCTCCTGTCCGCTATCCCCACCCGTCGCGCAAGGCGGGACAGCGGATTGTCCGGCCTGCGGGATCAGCGCCATGCGCCCTTTGCCTCGTCGAAGATATTGTAAGAACCGGGAACGTCAATGTGGCAGCAAGGAAATTCTTCAATTCCAAGCATTTGCCGAGTGATTGAACAAACACCACGGGTGGCTTTCCTTTCGCGGGAAGCCGCCTAAGTTGATCCCATCAGAGAATAACCAGACGAGGATGATGAAATGCGTGTCGTCGAATACAAATCCTATGGCAACCCTTCCGAGGTTCTGACGGCCGGTGAACGCCCGATGCCCGAACCGGCGGCCGGCGAAATCCGGGTCAAGATGCGGCTGTCGCCCATTCACAATCACGACCTGTGGACGGTTCGCGGCGAGTATGGTGTGAAACCGGAACTCCCCGCGGTCGGCGGCACCGAAGCCATGGGCGTGGTCGATGCACTCGGCGAAGGCGTGACCCACCTGAAGGTCGGCCAGAGAGTGATGGGGGCCGGGCTCACCGAAAGCTGGGCTGAGTATTTCGTCATGTCCGCCGCCCGTGCGGTGCCGTTGCCGGACACGGTCAGCGACGAGATCGGCTGCCAGCTGATCGCCATGCCGATCAGCTCGGTCATGGCCATCGAGGATCTTCACCTCGAGAAAGGCGACTGGCTGATCCAGAACGCGGCCACCGGTGCCGTCGGCAAGACGGTGGCGATGATCTGCCAGTCACGCGGCATCAACGTCATCAATGTCGTGCGGCGCAAGGACGGGATCGCGGAACTCGCCGATCTCGGCATCGACAAGACCGTCTCGACCAGCGGCGCCGACTGGATGGACCAGGTGCGCGCGATCGTCGGAAGCGCCTCGATCAAGGCGGCGATCGATTCCGTCGGCGGCAAGGAGAGCGGTCAGTTGATGACGCTTCTCGGCGAAGGCGGTACGCTGATGACCTTCGGGACCATGAGCGGCGGTGCGATGGAAATCGGCTCGGGCGACGTCATCTTTAAGCAGGCGACCGTCACCGGCTTCTGGGCCGCCAAGCGCAGCGCCCGCACCAAGCCGGAAGAGTTCGCCAAAATGGTCGGCGAGCTTCTGACGCTGGCAGCCAAGGGCGAGCTGAAGCTGCCCGTCGAAGAGACCTTCGACCTGACCGAGGGTGCCGCTGCCGCCAAGGCGAGCATGGTGCCCGGCCGC
Organism: Rhizobium sp. NRK18; assembly: GCF_024385575.1. Lineage (NCBI taxonomy): Bacteria > Pseudomonadati > Pseudomonadota > Alphaproteobacteria > Hyphomicrobiales > Rhizobiaceae > Rhizobium > Rhizobium sp. NRK18. The sequence goes on from NZ_JANFMV010000001.1 coordinate 3,419,149, forward strand.
AAGGGCAAGGTCGTATTCAAAGGCTGACTGGAAATGCGATGGCTCCGGCGATGAAGCCGGAGCCATTCTTTTCTGTGTCGGAACCGCCGTCAGTGCGCGGGCTTGATGAACGTGCCGTTCTGCAGTTCGCGCATGGCCTGCATCAGTTCCTCGCGGGTGTTCATGACGATCGGCCCGTGCCAGGCGACCGGCTCCTGGATTGGCTTGCCGGAGACCAGCAGGAAGCGGATGCCCTTTTCGCCGGCCTGGACCGTGACTTCGTCACCGGTATCGAACACGACGAGCGTGCGGTTTCCGGACATGTCGCGGATGTTCAGCTCCTCGCCCTGGAATTCCTTCTCCACCTTGACGCCGAACGGCTTCGAGGCATCGCGGAACGTGCCGGACCCCGCGAAGATATAGGCAAAGGCCGAGCGGTAGGTATCGATCAGGAAGGTCTTGCGCTTGCCCGGCGGAACCGAGATATCGAGGTAGACGGGTTCGGCGGCAATGCCGTCAACCGGACCCTTCTTGCCCCAGAAATCGCCCGTGATCACCCGCACAGCCGTGCCGTCGTCATCGACGACGACGGGAATGTCGGCGCCCTTGATGTCCTGATAGCGCGGTGCCGTCATCTTCAGGGACGACGGCAGGTTGGCCCAGAGCTGGAAGCCGTGCATCTTGCCGGCGAAATCACCCTTCGGCATTTCCTGGTGCATGATGCCCGAGCCCGCCGTCATCCACTGGACGTCGCCGGCGCCGAGCGTGCCGGTATTGCCGAGGCTGTCGCCATGCTCGACCGTGCCGGCCAGCACATAGGTGATCGTCTCGATGCCGCGATGCGGATGCCATGGGAAGCCTCGGATGAAATCCTCCGGACGGTCGTTACGGAAGTCATCCATCATCAGGAATGGGTCGGTCATCGACGGATCGCCGAAACCGAAGACACGGTGCAGCTTGACGCCGGCGCCTTCCATGGCGGGCACGGCGACGCTTTCATGCTTTACGGGGCGGATAGACATATCTGATCTCCTCGCTGTTTTCGAAGTTGACGCCAATATAGCGAGGATTGGCCTTCAGCGCAGGATGGACGGCGAGGACGGACTGTTCACAATTCATGCGGGAGAGAATTGCTTGCCGTCTTCACCCGCAATCGCGCCACAATGCGCGCCTACGCAAGCTTGGGGCATTGATCGGCTCTTAATCCTTTTCGCGCTATCGTTTCAGAACAGGCCATATTCGCCATCTAATTTTGGAGACATCGGTTCATGTGTCGCTGGGCAGCCTATCGTGGAGAACCCCTTTATCTGGAAGAGATCGTCTCCTCGCCCGCGCATTCGCTGATCGAGCAGTCCCACCATGCGACGCAGGCGAAGACGGCGACCAATGGCGACGGTTTCGGGGTCGCCTGGTACGGCGACCATCCGGAGCCCGGCCGGTTCCGCGACATCCTTCCCGCCTGGTCCGACTGCAACCTGAAAAGCATCGCCCGCCAGATCCGCTCGCCGCTGTTTCTTGCCCATGTGCGCGCTTCGACGACCGGCGGCACGCAGCGCGACAACTGCCATCCCTTCGTCAACGGACGCTGGTCGTTCATGCACAATGGCCAGATCGGCGGGTTCGACCGCCTGCGACGCAAGCTCGAAACGGCGCTGGACGATGAACTTTACGGTGCGCGCGCCGGGTCCACCGATTCCGAGCTTCTGTTCCTGCTGGCGATGCAGTCTGGGCTGCAGAACGATCCGCTGGCGGCCATGAGCGATGCGATCACGCTTGTGGAGCAGCAGTCGATGGCGCTGATCGGCGAGGCGCTCGTCCGCTTCACCGCAGCGTTTTCGGATGGCAAGAGCCTCTATGCGGTCCGCTATGCGACCGACCAGAAGGCGCCGACGCTCTATGCCGCCCCGATGGCCGGCGGCAGGGGCTACTGCCTCGTGTCGGAACCGCTGAACGATGAGGCCGACACCTGGATGGAAATTCCCGGCGGCAGCGCGGTCATCGTCAACGAACACGGCATCGACGTCGCCGTCTTCGAACCGGCGGGCATTCCGCAGGCCGTCATGCCGGCCGTGGCGATGAAGCAGTAGGCTTTAGCTAAGACGGTCGGCAATCATGGCGGCAAGCCGTGCCGCCACATCTTCCTTCGAGAGGTCCGGCCAGGCATCCACACCGCCCGCCGAAATGATCTTCACGCTGTTGCGCGTGCCGCCCATGATGCCGGTTTCCGGCGAGACGTCGTTGGCGACGATGAAATCCGCCCCCTTGCGTTCGAGTTTCGCCCGGCCGTTCGTCTCGACGTCCTGCGTTTCCGCGGCAAAGCCGATGACGACCGCCGGCCTTCTGGCGTGATGGCCAACGGTCTTCAGGATATCCGGGTTTTCGGTGAGTTGCAGCGCGGGCGGGGCGTCACCCGGCTTCTTCTTGATCTTCTCGTCCGCCGAGGCGGCAACCCGCCAGTCGGCGACGGCGGCGACCATGACGGCGATGTCGGCAGGCAATGCTGCCTCGACGGCCTCAAGCATTTCACGCGCCGTTTCCACATGCTGCGTCGTCACGCCGGCCGGATCGGGTATGGTCACCGGCCCGGACACGAGCGTCACTTCTGCCCCAAGCGCCGCAAGGGCGGCGGCAATTGCATGACCCTGGCGGCCGGACGACCGGTTGGCGATGTAGCGCACCGGATCGATCGGCTCATGGGTCGGGCCGGAGGTGACGATGGCGGTCCTGCCGGCAAGCGGCTTCGGCAAACCGTCGAGCAAGGCCTCGACGGCGGCGACGATCTCCAGCGGCTCGGCCATGCGGCCAAGACCCGCCTCGCCGCTTTCGGCCATCTCGCCCTTCATCGGACCAATGAAGCGGATGCCGTCGCCCTTCAGCGTTTCGACATTGCGCTCCGTCGCCCTGTTCGCCCACATCTTCGGATTCATGGCGGGCGCCACGAGAACCGGGCGATCGGCGGCCAGCAGCACGGCGGAAGCCAAGTCATTGGCGAGCCCGTTCGCCATCTTCGCCATCAGGTCGGCGGTTGCGGGGGCGACGAGGATCAGGTCGCACTCGCGTGCCAGCCGGATATGGCCGACGTCCTGTTCTTCCTCGCGCGAAAAGAGTTCGGTGAACACCTTGCCGCCGGAAAGCGCGCCGACCGCAAGCGGCGTCACGAATTCCTCCGCCCCCTTGGTCATGACCGGCCGCACGGACGCGCCGCGCTCGCGCAGCCGGCGGATCAGGTCGAGGCTCTTGTAAGCCGCAATGCCGCCGGAAATGATCAGGAGAATGCGCTTGTCTTTCAATGTCATGCCCGGCCCTTGAAACTCGCCGTTACTCATCCCGCGCAAACTAGGGGTTTGACGGGAAAGATGCAATTGGCCTCGCGACGCGGAAAGGGCCGCGCAAGGCGGCCCTTTCAAAGCTGTGTCCCGATTGGCGCCCCTCAGGCCGCCTTCGCCTCGTCGCCATAAGGATTGAAGCGGCCGTAGAAGGTCTCGCCCTTTTCGGCCATGTCGAGAAGCAGCGGCGTCGGCTTGAAATGGTCGCCATATTCGGCGGCGAGCTTCTCGCAGAGCGCGACGAAATTCTTCACGCCCATGCCGTCGATGTAGGAGAGCGTGCCGCCGGTGTAGGGCGCGAAACCGAAGCCGAGGATGGAGCCGACATCGGCTTCGCGCGGGTCGGTGACGATGTCCTCTTCCATGGTACGGGCGGCTTCCAGAGCGATGGTCGCCAGCAGGCGCTGCTTCAATACGTTGACATCAACGTCACTTGCAGCCTTCTGCGGATAAAGCTCCTTCAGGCCCGGCCAGAGGAACTTCTTGGCCGGCTTGTCCGGATACTCGTAGAAGCCTGCCTTGCTCTTGCGACCGAGGCGGCCGAGCACGTCGACCATCTTTTCCACGAGCGCCATGTGCTCCGGCTTGACCGAGGCCGGACCGAGGTCGGCGATCGAGGCCTTCATGATCTTGTAGGACAGATCGACCGCAACTTCGTCGTTCAGGGACAGCGGGCCGACCGGCATGCCGGCCATCTTGGCGGCGTTCTCGATCATCGTCGCCGGCACGCCTTCGATCAGCATGTCGTAGGCTTCGTTGATGTAGCGGAAGACGCAACGGTTGACGTAGAAGCCGCGCGTGTCGTTGACGACGATCGGCGTCTTCTTGATCGCAGCGACATAATCGAGCGCCACGGCGATCGCCTTGTCGCCGGTCATTTCGCCGAGGATGACTTCCGTCAGCATCATCTTGTCGACCGGCGAGAAGAAATGCACGCCGATGAACTGTTCCGGACGCTTCGAGTTCTCGGCGAGACCGGTGATCGGCAACGTCGAGGTGTTGGACGCGAAGATCGAGCCTTCCGGCAACACGGCCTCGACGGCTTCGGTGACGGCCTTCTTGACGTTACGGTCCTCGAACACAGCCTCGACGACGAGATCGGCGTCGGCAAGCTGGTTATAATCCGGCGTCGGGGTGATGAGAGCGAGAAGCGCCTCGGCGTCCTCCTTGGTCATCCGGCCCTTGGAGACGGCAGCCTTCACCAGACCTTCCGAATGTGCCTTGCCCTTGTCGGCGGCTTCCTGGTCGCGGTCGATCAGGACCACGGGAATGCCTGCCTTGGCGGTGACATAGGCGATGCCCGCGCCCATGAAGCCCGCGCCGACGACGCCGACCTTCTTGAACTCGGTCTTCGGGATACCCGCCGGGCGGCGAGCGCCCTTCCCGAGTTCCTGCATGGAGACGAACAGCGAGCGGATCATCGAGAAGGCTTCCGTCGTCTGCAGCACTTCGGTGAAATAGCGCTGCTCGATCCTCAGGGCCGTGTCGAAGGGAACCTGAAGGCCTTCATAGACGCATTTCAGGATGGCGAGCGCGCCCGGATAATTGCCCTGCGTCTCGCGGCGCAGGATCGCGGTCGCGGCCGGCCAAAGCTGCGCGGCGGCCGGGGTCCAGATACCGCCGCCCGGAACCTTGAAACCCTTCTCGTCCCAGGGAGCGACCGGCTTCAGGCCATCCTTGATCATCTGCTTGGCGGCGTTGATCAGCTCGCCGGGCTCGGCCACCTGATGGACGAGGCCCATGGCCTTGGCGCGCGAGGCGGTCAGCGTCTGGCCGGTGGTCATCATCTGCAGCGCCGACTGGGCGTCTGTCAGACGGGAGACGCGCTGCGTGCCTCCGGCACCGGGGAAAATGCCGACCTTGACTTCGGGAAGCGCAATCTTGACGGCGTTGGAATTGGCGGCAACGCGACCATGGCAGGCGAGCGACAATTCCAGTGCGCCGCCCATGCAGGTGCCGTTGATCGCCGACACCCACGGCTTGCCGCAGGTCTCGAGCTTGCGCCACAGCCAGGTCATGCGGCCGGCGGCGTCGAACAACTTCTTCGTGGCGTTGGCCGGATCCTTGACGCGCTCTTCCTCGATCATGGAGAACATGCCCTTGAGCATGGTGAGATCCGCGCCGCCGGAGAAGGTCGACTTGCCGGAGGTGAAGACCACGCCCTTGACGGCGCTGTCGGCAACCACCTGATCGATGATCGCCTCGATCTCGTCCATCACCTCGACGGTAAAGACGTTCATGGACTTGTCCGGCATGTCCCAGGTGACAAGAGCAATGCCGTCGGCGTCGGTTTCGACTTTGAAATTCGTGTAGGTGCTCATTTACGGGATTCCTCTTCCCAAATTCTGGTTCCGCCACCGCTCCAATTTCGGTGCGATCCGGCGGGGTTAAGACCCTCCCCCTTGTGGGGAGGGTTAGACGCCTCAGACCCTCTCGATGACGGTCGCGGTGCCCATGCCGGCGCCGATGCAAAGGGTGACGAGCGCGGTGTTGAGATCGCGGCGTTCCAGTTCGTCGAGGACGGTGCCGAGGATCATCGCGCCGGTGGCGCCGAGCGGATGGCCCATGGCGATCGCGCCGCCGTTGACATTCATCTTGTCGTGCGAGACGTCGAAGTGCTGCATGAAGCGCAGCACGACGGCGGCGAACGCCTCGTTGAGCTCGAACAGGTCGATGTCGGCCAGCGTCATGCCCGAACGCTTCAAGAGCTTTTCGGTGACGTCGACCGGGCCGGTCAGCATGAGGGCCGGATCGGAACCGATATTGGCGAAGGCGCGGATGCGGGCGCGGGGCTTGATCCCCATGCTCTCGCCGCCGGCCTTCGAGCCGATCAGCACGGCGGCGGCGCCATCGACGATGCCCGACGAATTGCCGGCATGGTGGACGTAGTTGATCTTCTCGATTTCCGGGTGGGCCTGGATTGCGACGGCTTCGAAGCCGCCCATTTCGCCCGGCATCTGGAAGGAGGGGTTAAGGCTCGCCAGACCCTGCATGTCCGTGCCTGGACGCATGTGCTCGTCATGGGCGAGAATGGTGAGACCGTTCTGGTCGTTGACCGGGATCACCGAATTCTTGAAATAGCCGGCCTCCCAGGCATGCGCGGCGCGCTTCTGGCTCTCGACCGCGTAAGCGTCGACGTCATCGCGGGAGAAGCCGTATTTGGTGGCGATCAGGTCGGCGGAGACACCCTGCGGCATGAAATAGGCCGGGAAGTTGACCGAGGGGTCCATGTACCAGGCGCCGCCGGACATGCCGAGACCGATGCGCGACATGCTTTCCACGCCACCGGCAATGACGATGTCGTCCGCGCCCTGCGCGATCTTGCCGGCGCCGAAGTTGATGGCATCGAGACCGGAGGCGCAGAAGCGCGAGATCTGCATGCCGGGCGCCTTGTTGGAATAGCCGGCCTCGAAGGCGGCTGCCTTCGGGATCACGGCGCCGGCTTCGAAGACCGGATCGACACAGCCGAAAATGATGTCGTCCACGGTTTCGGTGTCGAGGCCGTTGCGGTCACGCAGCGCTTCCAGCGTCTTGGCGGCCAGGCGCGGCGTCGGCACTTCGTGCAGCGAGCCGTCCTTCTTGCCGCGTCCGCGCGGCGTGCGCACGTGGTCGTAGATAAATACGTCGGTCATGTTTCATCTCCCTGAGCGACCTCCAGTGGAGGAGCGCAAATCTAGTTCTGACCTACTTCAAGGTCCATTTACCTCGTCGATCATCCTCAGCGGCAACCATTTTGCCCTGCCGCCGCAATGTCGTAGCAGCCCAACGCATGTCGTATTGCCACGTGAAAAATAGGTCGCCGCTTCCCTTCAAATCATTCTCATGATTCTTCCAGATATGTTGGGCTACATAGAGGATAGAAGCCGAACCATTACTTGCCTTGAGGGCTTCAACAACCCAATCGACCATGTCAGCTCGGCTTGCCATTAATTCCTCCACCTTTTCAAAACGCGTCAGCCGCCATCGCCATCATCGTGTCGGCACCGGTTTCGATGCGGGTCTTGCGCAGCGCGGTTTCCGGCATGATGCGCTCCATGTAGAAGCGGGCGGTCAAAAGCTTGTTGTTGTAGAAGTCCGCCTTGCCGGCATCGCCGGAAGCAAGGCCTTCGTTCGCTGCCTTCGCCATCTGGGCCCACATGTAGCCGAGCATGACCAGACCAAAGAGATGCATGTAATCGGTCGAGCCGGCGCCGGCGTTGTCCGGCTTGGCCATGGCGTTCTGCATGAACCACATGGTCGATGCCTGCAGGTCGTTCAGGCCCTTCTTCAGGTGCTTGGTGAAGAAGCCCAGCGCCTCGTCATTGCGGTTCTCCTCGCAGAAATCGCCGATTTCCTTGAACATCGCCATGACCGCGCGGCCGCCGTTGAGGCCGAGCTTGCGGCCGACGAGGTCGAGCGCCTGGATGCCGTTGGCGCCTTCGTAGATCATGGTGATGCGGGCATCGCGGACATACTGGCTCATGCCGTGTTCCTCGATGTAGCCGTGTCCGCCGAAGACCTGCTGGGCCTGAACGGCATGGTCAAAGCCCTTGTCCGTCATCATGCCCTTGAGGATCGGCGTCATCAGGCCGAGGACGTCTTCCGCTGCCTGGCGTTCGGCGGCATCACCCGAGCGATGGGCGATGTCGGACTTCAGCGCGCTCCAGAGCACGAAGGCGCGTTCGGCTTCGTTGAAGGCCCGGATGGTCAGAAGCGTGCGACGGATATCCGGGTGGACGATGATCGGATCGGCCTTCTTGTCCGGATCCTTCGGGCCCGTGAGCGCCCGGCCCTGAATGCGTTCGCGGGCGTAATTGGCGGCATTCTGATAGGCGATCTCGGAGACGCAGAGGCCCTGCAGGGCAACGCCGAGGCGGGCCTCGTTCATCATCACGAACATGGCCGCAAGGCCCTTGTTCTCCGCACCGATCAGGTAGCCGGTCGCCTCGTCGTAGTTCATGACGCAGGTGGCATTGCCGTGAATGCCCATCTTGTGCTCGATCGCACCGCAGGTGACGCCGTTGCGGTCGCCGAGCGAACCGTCTTCCTTGACCATGAATTTCGGCACGATGAAGAGCGAAATGCCCTTGGTGCCCTCCGGTGCGCCCTCGATGCGGGCCAGCACCAGATGGACGATATTGTCCGACATGTCGTGTTCGCCGGCCGAGATGAAGATCTTCTGGCCGGAGATCTTGTAGCTGCCGTCGCCCTGCGGCACGGCCTTGGTGCGCAGCAGGCCGAGATCGGTGCCGCAATGCGGCTCCGTCAGGTTCATCGTACCGGTCCAGGTGCCTTCCAGCATCTTCGGAACATAGGTCTGCTTCTGCTCGTCCGAGCCGTGAACGAGAATCGCGGCGACGGCGCCCTGGGTCAGCCCCGGATACATCATCAGCGACAGGTTGGCAGAGGAGAGATATTCGCCGACGGCGACGTGCAGCGTATAGGGAAGCCCCTGCCCGCCGAATTCTTCCGGCGAAGCGAGCCCCATCCAGCCGCCCTGACAGTAAAGGTCATAGGCCTGCTTGAAGCCCTTCGGCGTCGACACCGTCGCATCGTCGTGACGGGTGCAGCCTTCCTGGTCGCCGGAGAGGTTCAGCGGAAACAGCTCTTCCTCGGCAAGCTTCGCCGCCTCGCCGGTAATGGCTTCCAGCATGTCGGGCGTTGCGTCCGCGAAGCCCGGCAGGTTGTTATAGCGCTCCAGACCGAGCACGTTGTTAAGAATGAAAAGCGTATCCTCGACGGGAGCTTTGTAGATCGGCATCGCCTATAGTCCTCCACCGGGCATGACCCGGACTCGTTTCCTCAGATAGGCTCTTACAAAATTTTGACGTTTGCGTAAACGTCAAATAATCGCCTGCATCAAAATTTGTTTGCGACGCGCGACGCAAGCCTTCGTTCCAACAGTGTCTCACATCCCGCCACGGCACGCATGGGTCGTCAAAGGTTAAAAAATTTCGACCTCGGTTAACGGCTTATTTACCACGTTTGGCGAATGTTAAGCGAAACGATGTGGCGTACCGCGCCTGTTCCCTGTTTTGCGTTTTCGGGAAGCCGCGAAGGAGCATGATTGTTCCGGCGAGGATCGGCCGCATCATCAAACAAGCCTCCGTGCCCGAATGCGGCATGGTGGCTGGGGCAACCGCCAGAACTCGAAGCGAGCAGACATATGACCGGATCGCGATTGACTTCCACCCGCCACGGCGACCAGTCGCCGCTCGACGCGCTCAGCAAGACAATCGAAGGGCTGGAAGCGCGCATCGAGGGGCTCATGGGAGCGGCCGGACGCAAGGATCCGGCCAGAAGCGGCGCTCCTGCTTCAAGGTCTGAGGCAGCCGACTGGCCGCGCGACGCAGCCGAGGTCCGCCAGCCATCGCAATCATCCCGCCGCTTCAACCCGGTCGACGAAATTCTCGAACGCCAGCGTTCGCTGGAGGCTGGCCGCGCACCGGTTGCCGCCCCTACGCCGCGTCCGCCGCTCGGCAACCGGCGTCCCGCTGGCGAGCAGACCCGGGCACCCGCTCAGACGCCTGCCGCCGCCCATGCGCCTCAGCCGGACATCACCGACACGCTGCAGGCACTGCGCCACGAGTTGAAGCGCGACATCGCCGACGGCGTCGCCCGCGAAATGACGGCGATGCGCAACGACATCCGGGCGCTGAAGGCGGATGCCTCCGATCCGCGCCATGCATCCGAAATCCGCAACGAGCTTGCCCATCTCGCCGACCGCGTCGACCGTCTTTCCGCGCAGGCCGCACCGCGCCAGGCGGAAGAGCTGAGGGCCGAATTCCAGGGACTTCGCGCCGCTCTCGACAGCATGGCCCGCCAGGACGACGTCAATCGCATGCAGGACCATCTCGCTTTGTTCGAGAACCGGATGAAGGCGCTGGACGGCATCAATGTCAAAGACGACATCATGGCGCTCGCCTACCGCATCGACGACATCAAGATGCAGATCTCCAGCCTGAACGCCTCGCCGGCCGTCCACGCGCTCGAAGACAAGCTGATGATCATCGCCGGCGCGGTCGAGCAGCTCGGCAATCACATGCGCCCGGATCACTCGATCGACGAGCAGTTCGCCGCGCTCAACAACCGCATGGAAGACATTGCTGCCGCACTGGTCGAAGGTTCGCATCAGACCCGTCATGCGGAAGACAGTCGGATGATCGAGCGGCTCGATGACCGGATTGCCGGCCTCGCCTCGCAGCTCGACGGCATCAGCCGCTCGCTCGACACCCGTCCCGGCGAAACCGATCTGCTTGCCGCCCGCATCGAGGCGATGGCCGAGCGCATCGAGGATCTCGCCAACATCGAAGCCGCCGCACGGCTCGAGGAGCGGCTCGACCATCTGGCGCAGCTCATCGAGCAGTCGCAGGCATTCGGGATCGCCGACGGCATCGGGGATTATCTGACCGAGATTTCGTCCAAGATCGACGCCATCGAGAACGGTCAGCTGAGCGAGGCGATCACGTCCAGGCTCGACGCCCTTGCCCGACAGATCGACGAACTGCAGATGCCGCCCGCAGCCGAGACCGCCTTCGACGGCGCCGCCATCCAGAGGCTTGAAGACCGCCTCGCCGGCATTGCAAAGCGCCTTGACGAGCAATCCTCGCGACCGGCGGCGGCCGCCGCCGGACTGGAGACGCTCGAAGAGCAGATCGCAAATCTTTCAGCCCTCATGCAGGACCTGCAGCCTGCCGGCGGCATCGGCCTCCCGAGCGACTTCGACCAGCGCATGGCGGCGATCGAGGACTACATCACCACCAACGACGAATACATCATCGAGGCCGCCCGCCAGGCCGCCGAATCCGTGCTCGACGCCTATGCGCGCAGCGGTGGACAGCCGGGCGGAGCCGACATGTCGGCACTCGTCGGCCTGACGCAGGACCTGAAGAACCTCGAGGCGATCAGCCGCAATTCGGAAGAGCGCACGCAGCAGACCTTCGGCGCCCTTCACGAGACGCTGATCCAGATCGCCGAACGGCTCGATCATCTCGACGCCGGCATCCGCCAGGGCGGACAGTCGCGCGCACCGGCTTCCCGTGAGTTCGAGAGGGAAGCCGCGCCGCAGTTTGCCGCCGAGAGCGAAATTGCCTTCGACGATGCGGCAGAAGAGCCCAGGGATTTCGGCCGCCGCCGCGAGGAGGACGTCGCCTTCGACCGTAACGTGGTTGGCGATGTCGCAACGCTGGACGAGCCGGCGCAGAAGGCAAGCCTCCTTTCCGGCATCGGCAAGCGCTTCATGCCGTCGAGGAAGGAAGAGCGCACACCGATCGAGCCGACGCCGTCCATCGATCCGGGTGACGACGTCATCGACAGCGATGAAGGAAACCTGCTGCTGGAGCCCGGCTCCGGCGCTCCGGATGTCAAGAAGATCATGGCCCGCGTCCGCGCCAGCCAGAAGAAGGAACGGCCGGCCGGCCAGGACATAGAGCCCGGCACGCCGGACTACATTGCAGCGGCGCGTCGCGCCGCCCAGGCCGCCGCCATGGAAGTGGAAGCGGCCAGGGACGATCAGGACAAGCCCCGCGCCCCGAAGGTGAAGAAGGGCAAGACGAAGGCCGCTGCGCCGGAAAAGGTGAAGGCGGAGAAGAAGGCGAAGGTCGTGGCGTCCACCGACGGCACCTCGATCATGGCGAAATACCGCCGACCGGTCCTGCTCGCAGCCGGCGCAGTCCTCCTCGTCGTCATGGCCATGCCGCTCGTCAACACGCTTCTGCATGGCGCCAAGGCACCGCAGGTCGAGGAACAGGCCATAGCCCCGGCAGAGGCACCGGCGACGGCAACCATGGACGCTCAGGAGACGGCAGCACCGGCAGCACCGGAAGCGGCAGCACCGCAGGCTGACCAGATGCAGGAAACGGCTCCGGCCGACGCAGCGCCGATCGGCGACAAGTCGGAACTCGCGCCGCTGCCGCAGGATGGCGGGCAGGATGACGCCACTGCGGGAGCGTTGGACGATGCCCCGCAGCCGGCCATGGCCGAGATGAAGCCGGACGCAGCAGCGGCCACCGCTTCCGCCGCACCGGCCGCTACCGATACACAGCCGGAAATCGTCGTGCCTGCCGAAATCTCGCCGCCGTCGCTCGTCGAAGCCGCAAAGGGCGGCGATCCGCTGGCCCTCTTCGAGATCGGCTCGCGCTACTCGGAAGGCCGCGGCGTGAAGACCAGCATGGAACAGGCAGCCGTCTGGTACAAGTTGTCCGCCGACCGTGGCTTCGCTCCGGCGGAATACCGTCTCGCCAATCTCTACGAGAAGGGCACCGGCGTCGCCACCGACATGGCCAAGGCACGCGAATATTACGAAAAGGCCGCCGAAGCCGGCAATGCCAGCTCGATGCACAATCTCGCCGTTCTGCTCGCATCCGGCGCATTCGGCGCACCGGACTTCGGCGCGGCCGCGACCTGGTTCGAAAAGGCCGCCAATTTCGGCGTCGCCGACAGCCAGTTCAACCTCGCCATCCTCTATGCCCGCGGCAGCGGCGTGAAGCAGAGCCTCGAGGATTCCTACAAGTGGTTCGCGATCGCGGCGAAGGACGGCGACAAGGACGCCGCCCAGAAGCGCGACGAAGTGGCGAACGCCATGCGCCCGGACCAGATCGACGCCGCCAAGGCCGCGGTCGAACTTTGGAAGCCTGAACCGCTCGACGACAACGCCAATTCCATCGAGGTTCCGGACGAGTGGGCCGGCAAGGGCCTGAAGACCGCGACCGTCGACATGGGCAAGGCGATCCGCAACATTCAGGCGCTCCTCAACAAGAACGGCTTCGACGCCGGTCCGGTCGACGGGCAGATGGGCGGCAAGACCGTCGCCGCCATCAAGGCCTTCCAGAGCAAGCACGGACAGGAGCCTACCGGAAAGATTACCGACGATTTCGTCAGGGATCTTCTGGCGCTCAACAAGTAACTGTCAAAAAGCCGGGCTCCAAAGTCCGGCTTTTTCTTTTCCATATCCTTCCCAAACACAGGAACGCCGTTCTTCGGCAATTGACACGGATCGGCACCGGGCGCATGACAAAATCCGGTTTCGTCAACGTCATGGCAACATTTGTGCCGTATTGAGAAATATAGTTGCCGGTGCCGGTCGCGCCACCAGCCTCCAAAGCCTGTATCAGCAGGTACCATTCGTTCCTAGGGATCCGACCGTGACAGTTTACCTGCCTATCGCGGAATTGTCGGTCAATATATTCGTGATCCTCGGCATGGGAGCCGCTGTTGGCTTCCTGTCCGGGATGTTTGGCGTGGGCGGCGGGTTCCTGATCACACCTCTGCTGATCTTCTACAACATTCCGCCCGTCGTTGCGGTCGCCACGGGCGCAAACCAGGTCGTCGCCTCGTCCATATCCGGTGCGATGACCCATTTCCGACGAGGGACCCTCGATCTCAAGCTCGGCAGTCTATTGCTGGTCGGCGGTCTCGCCGGCGCCACGGTCGGCGTGTGGATATTCGTCATCCTGCGCAAGCTCGGGCAGATCGACCTGATCATCTCCCTGCTCTACGTCGTCCTGCTCAGCACCATCGGATCACTGATGCTGTGGGAGAGCGTGAGGGCGCTCCGTCGTGCGCGCAACAGCGAGAATGCGCCGCTGCGCCGTCCCGGCCACCACAACTGGATCCACGGCCTGCCGCTGAAGATGCGGTTCAAGAAGTCGAAGATCTATCTCAGTGTCATTCCGGTGATCACGCTCGGCTTCATGATCGGCATCCTGACGCCGATGGGCATCGGCGGCGGCTTCATCCTCGTGCCGGCGATGATCTATCTGCTGCGCATTCCGACAAACGTGGTCGTCGGCACGTCGCTGTTCCAGATCATCTTCGTCTCCGCCTACACGACCTTCATCCAGGCCGCGACCAACTATTCCGTCGACATCGTGCTGGCGGCGATCCTGATGGTCGCAAGCGTCATCGGTGCGCAATACGGCGTGCGCGTCGGCCAGAAGCTGCGCGGCGAACAGCTGCGCGCCCTCTTGGCGCTGCTGGTGCTGGCCGTCGGCATGCGCCTGGCGATTTCGCTGGTGGTAAAGCCGGAAGACCTGTTCTCGGTGGTCCAGGGAGGTTTCGGTTGACCCGTCTTGCTCCCCTCGCCTGCCTCTGCATGCTCTTCGCGTTCGCCACCGGCGCCAACGGACAGGTGCTGCCGGGCCAGACGCTGGACGTCAAGGAGATGCTCGATATCGGCACCTCCACCAATGAAATCGCGATCACCTCCGATTTCAACGGCGCCGACCTGACGATCTTCGGCGCCATTGCCAATGCCGACAATCTTCTGCTGGCGATCGGCCAATACGACATCATCGTCGCGCTGGAAGGCCCGAAGACCGAGGCGACCGTGCGCGAAAAGGAGCGGATGTTCGGCATCTGGGTGAACCGCTACTCGATGACCTTCGAGAAGGTGCCGGAATCCTATTCGCTCTCCAGCTCGCGGGCGCTCGATGCGGAATCGATCACGCCGCTCCAGCCGGACAATCCGGTCGGCATCAACCATATCCCCCTCGTCCCGGTCGGCTATATCGGCGACGGTGCGCGGCTTGCCGAATTCCGCCAGGCGCTGAGACGGCTGAAGGAACAGCACGGCCTCTACCAGCGTGACGCAAGCGGCGTCAGCTTCATCAGTTCCAGCCTCTTCAAGGCCACGCTCAGGATACCGGCGAACGTCCCGAATGGCGTTCATACCGTGCACGCCTATCTCTACAAGAGCGGAGAACTCATCGCTGACAAGACCGTGCCGCTGCGGGTGGTCAAGACCGGTCTCGAACAGATGCTGACGGATGCGGCCCACGAGCGGCCGTATCTTTACGGCATGTTCGCCGTGCTCATCGCAGCGATCACCGGATGGCTCGCCAGCCTGATCTTCCGCAAGGATTGATGGTCCTCAGCCCGACAGCTTGTCGTAGCGCACCGAGTAGATGCGGTCGCGGCCGAGCAGATGGGCGGTCAGCGCCGGCTTGTCGAAGATGCCACGAAATGCCTTGTGCCTCAGATCGAGCCCGCCGGACATGACGCCGAAGGCCGGCATCAGCAGCCGCTTGCCGTCGCTGGCAAAGCAGGGCCTGCGGACCGATTTTTCACGCCGCCGCACCGTCGCCGCCGGATGCAGGTGGCCGGCGATCTCGCCCAAAGCCTCCGTACCCGAAGGCTCGTGGCGGAAGACTAGCCCGCCATAGAGGATTTCGTCGGCGGAACGGCCCGGCAGTTCGACCGTGCCGTCCGGGTCGTGGTTGCCGTTGATCCATATCCATTCGCGCCCTCGCGCCATCGCGCCGATCAGCTCGCGGAACACCGGCGGCATTTCGGCAGATCCGACGCGGTCATGGAAATTGTCGCCGAGGCTGACGACGATCGACGGATCGTAACGCGCGATGACGGCGGACAGGATCTTCAGCGTCGCCAGCGTGTCGTAGGGCGGCAGCAGCGAGCCGCGGCGGGCATAGGCCGCTCCCTTTTCCAGATGCAGGTCGGAGACCACCAGCAGCGAAAGATCAGGCATGAACAGCGCGCCGAGCGGATCGCAGACCACGGCGACGCCGTTCACGGCGATTTCCGCGCAGAGCGGAGCCGGCAGCGTGTGCGCCTGTTGTGCCAAAGCGAGGCGGTTCATTCCCGTTTCAAACCTTCGTCTATTCCATGGCCTCGCGGATCAGGTCGTCGGCCGCTTCCGCCAGCACGGCGTCCTGCGCTTCACCCGCGACCGGCTCCTTGCCGATTTCCAGCATCACCGGCACGGCGAGCGGCGAGATGTGCTCCAGCGCCCGGTGGGTGATGTGACCCTTGATTCGCTTCAGCATATCGCCAAGCCGGGCGATATCCAAAAGGCCCGTTGCCGCATCCCGCCGGGTCGCTTCCAGGAGAATATGGTCCGGCTCGTGACTGCGCAGCACGTCATAGATCAGATCCGCCGAGACGGTCACCTGCCGCCCGGTCTTCTCCTTGCCCGGATGGCGCTTCTCGATCAGGCCGGCGATGACCGCACAGGTGCGGAAGGTGCGCTTCAGCATCCAGGATTCGGAAAGCCATGCCTCCAGATCGTCGCCGAGCATGTCCTCGTCGAAGAGCGCGGCAAGACTGAGGCGGCCGCTGCGGATCATGGTGCCCATGTCCTCGAGACCCCAGACTGCCAGGGCGTAATCCGTGGCGACGAAGCCGAGCGGCTTGGCGCCGGCGCGCTCGAGGCGCCGCGTCAGCAGCATGCCGAGGGTCTGGTGCGCCAGCCGGCCCTCGAAGGCGTAGACGACCATGTAGAAGCGGCTCGACCGCGGGAAGGTCTCGATCAACAGCTCGTCACGCTTCGGCAGGATCGACTTGTCCTTCTGGATCGACAGCCAGTCGCGCACCTGATCGGGCAAGTCCTTCCAGCGGTCCGGATCGGCGAGCATGGCGCGGACCTGTTCGGCCAGATAGGTGGAAAGCGGGAACTTGCCGCCGGCATAGGCGGGGATCTTGGGGTCCAGCGAGAAGGCGTTGGAGACCAGGCACTCGTTCTCGCGGATGCCTTCGAAGCGCAACACCTTGCCGGAGAACAGGAAGGTGTCGCCCTGCGTCATCGATTCCAGGAAATACTCCTCGACCTTGCCGAGCGTCATGCCACCGCGCCCGAGGCTGCCGAGCGCGTTGCGCTTGATGAGGCGGACGTTGAGCATCGGCATCTCGACGATGGTGCCGAGGTTCAACCGGTATTGCTGGGCCACCTGCGGATTGGAGACTCGCCAGGGCCCGTCGGCGGTCTTGCGGATGCGGGCGTAGCGCTCATAGGTCTTCAGCGCATAGCCGCCGGTCGCCACGAACTCGACGATGCGATCGAAGGTGTCACGATCGAGGTGGCGATAGGGCGAGGCGCTGCGGACCTCCGCGAACAGGGCGTCGGCCTCGAAAGGCTCGGCGCAGGCCATGCCGAGTACGTGCTGGGCCAACACGTCGAGTGCGCCCTCGCCGACCGGCGGCGTATCCTGGGCGCCGAGATAGTTTGCATCGAGGGCGGCCTGGCATTCCATCACCTCGAAGCGGTTGGCCGGAACCAGGATCGCGCGGCTCGGCTCGTCCATGCGGTGATTGGCGCGACCGATGCGCTGGGCCAGTCGGCTGGCGCCCTTCGGCGCGCCGACATGAACGACGAGGTCGACGTCGCCCCAGTCGATGCCGAGATCCAGCGTCGATGTGGCGACCACGGCGCGCAAACGGTTCTCCGCCATCGCCGCCTCGACCTTTCGGCGCTGGCCGACGTCGAGCGAGCCGTGATGCAGCGCGATCGGCAGGTTATCCTCGTTGATCGTCCAGAGCTCCTGGAACAACATCTCCGCCTGCGACCTTGTGTTGACGAAGAGCAGCGTCGTGCCGTGTTGCTTGATCGCCTCGTAGACATCGGGAATGGCGTAGCGGGCGGAATGGCCGGACCACGGAATGCGTTCTTCGGTCTTCAGGATGCTGATGATCGGCTTGGCGCCGCCGGCAACCGTCACGAGGCCGGCGTGACGGTGATCATCCCCCTCCTGCCCGACGAGCCATGTCTGCAGATCCATCGGATCGGCGACGGTCGCCGACAGTCCGATGGACCGGACGCCGGGCGCCAGCGAGCGGACACGCGCCAGGCCGAGCGAGAGCAGATGGCCGCGCTTGGAGGTGACCAGCGAATGCAACTCGTCCAGCACGATGAACTTCAGGTCCTTGAAGAAGCGCGCCGCATCCTTTGCGGCGATCAGCAGCGCCAGCTGCTCGGGCGTCGTCAGCAGGATGTCCGGCGGATTGAGCTTCTGGCGTTGGCGCTTGGCCTGCGGCGTATCGCCGGTGCGGTTCTCGATCGTCACCGGCAGCCCCATCTCGGCGACGGGACGGGCCAGGTTGCGCTCGATATCGACGGCGAGCGCCTTCAGCGGTGAAATGTAGAGCGTGTGGACGCCGCGAAAGGCTTCGCCCGGCTTTGCTTTCCCGCGCGCCGCCAGTTCGACCAGCGACGGCAGGAAGCCGGCAAGCGTCTTGCCGGCACCAGTCGGGGCGATCAGCAGCGTGCTTTCGCCCGCTTCGGCTCGCTCAACCAGTTCCAGCTGATGGGCGCGCGGCGACCAGCCGCGTCCGGCGAACCAGTCGCGGAAACGCTGTGGCAGGACGGTGGCCTTCGGGCCAGTTTCGGAATCAGCGACGCTCACAAGGCGAAACTAGGACGCCGGGCGGCTTTCGGGAAGCCGGGTCTACATCGCAATGTAGCGATCGGAACGGTGATTGATGGCGAGAACCATGTTGAGGGTCACCGCGCCGGCGACCGAGCAGACGATGATGAAGGGCGAGGCGATGAAGAAAGAGGCGCTGAGAATGCAGAGGTCGATCCCCAGCTGCACGAAACCGGCGCGCCAGCCGAAACGGTCCTGCAGGTAGAGCGCCAGGATGCCGACGCCGCCGAGGCTGGCGCGGTGGCGGAACAGGGCCAGCATGCCGGAGCCGATCACCAGACCGCCGAACAGCGCGCCGACAAGCGGATTGACGTCAGAGAAGACGATGAAGCGCGGCACCACTTCCGTCAGCGCGGAGGTGAGCGCGATGGCAGTGAAGGTCTTGACGGTGAAGGCCAGACCCAGCCGCCGGAACGCCAGATAGTAGAACGGCAGGTTGATGGCGAAGAAGGCAACGCCGAAGCTGACGCCGGTCACGTAATGCGCCAGGAAGGCGAGGCCGGCGGCGCCGCCGGTCAAAAGACCCGCCTTGCCGAGCAGCAACACGCCGAGGGTCGCCAGCATGCCGCCGGCGACAATGCCCTGCGCGTCCTCCAGCAACGAATGCCGGTCGGACGTCGATTGCATGTAGGTCTTGAAATTCGGCTTCACGCCCATGCCGCTGATCCTCGCAGTTTCATTCTTCCGGCTTATCCGCCCTTTGCGCCTATCGCAACACGACGTACCGGTCCGAGCGGTGATTGATGGCGACGAAGAAGTTCAGCACCACGGCGCTGACCACCGAGCAGAAGACGATGAAGGGCGTGAGGACGAGGAAGGACAGGACGAGGATGATGGCGTCGAACGCCATCTGCACGAGGCCGGCGCGCCAACCGAAATGATCCTGCAGGTAGACGGCGAGAATGCCGATGCCGCCGAGGCTGGCACGGTGGCGATAGAGCGCCAGAAGGCCGAAGCCAACCAATAGGCCGCCGAGCACCGCACCCCAGATCGGATCGAGATAGTTGATGTCGAGGAAGCGGGATTCGATTTCGGTGAGGCCCGAGGTCACCGCGATGGCGATGAAGGTCTTGACGGAGAAGGCAAGCCCGATGCGGCGGAAGGAGAGGTAATAGAACGGCAGGTTCACCAGGAAGAACAACAGGCCGAAGTTCATGCCGGTGGCATAGTGAATGAGAAAGGCGACGCCGGCGGTTCCGCCGATCAGGATGCCGACCTTGTTGAGTAAATACAGGCCAAGGGCTGCCATCATGCAGCCGAAGAAGATGCCCTGGGCGTCTTCGGCGACCGAGTGCTTCGAGGGTTCCGTATTGAAAATACCAAGCACGCGTTTCATCTGCGCCACGCCACCAATTCCCAGGGAGTGAAATTGCGCCGATTGTCCCTACAAAGCAGGGTGAAATCAAGCGAAATATGTAAGGAATATTGACCTATTGTGCATTGCACACAATTTGTCAGGCCGGCTTTTCCGAAACGATCAGAATTCCGTGTACCGGCTGGCCGGCATCCATGCGGATCACGGTCTTCTCCAGCGCCAGGATCTGCAGGCCGTTGGCGGCGCAGAGCGACTTCAGGTAGGTCTCGCTGTGGGCATAGCGCAGGGATTCCAGCAGCCGGAAGCCCTCGCCGGCCCCGGCATCCTCGACCGAGAAGGCGACGATTGCGCCCGGCGCAGAAATCTCGGCGGCGAGCGAGAAGAAGTTTTCCAGATTGCCGAGATACATCAGCACGTCTGCAGCGCTGACGAGACCGGCGCGATGGCGCGACAAGTCTTCGGAGAACAGGCCGCATTCCTCCGGACCGACCGACAGATCCGCCTGACCCAGCAGGTCATAGACCCGCTTTTCCTCCGCTTTGGCCAGCATGTTGGCGGAAAGGTCGAAGCCCTCCAGCCGCTCGACGCAATCGCGGATTTCCTCGCCGAACAGGCCGGTGCCGCAGCCGAGATCGACGGCGAGCGCGAAGCGGCAGTTCTTGCCGAGCGTGCGGCGGATGACCTCGCTCAGCTTCTTCGGCACGCTATAGTCCAGCCGCTCGACCAGCGCCTCGTCGAAATGGCCGGCATAGTCGTCGAACAGGCGCTCGACATAAGCAGTCGGTGGCTGTTCGGGAACGGCAATGCCGCCAAGCAGCGCCAGTTTCAGCGCCGCGCCAAACATGTCGTCGGGGTCGAGCCCGCGCACCCGGTCGAGCGCGGCTATGGCGCCTTCGCCATTGCCGGCCTTTTCGCGATATTCGGCAAGACGAAACCATCCGGCAGCCCAGACCGGCGCGATCTCCAGCGCCTGCTCCATCAGTTCGGCCGCGCTTGCGGGCTCGCCGCCCTCGTCCAGCATGCGAGCGTAATCCGCCCGGCGGTCGGCAATGATATCGCCCGAGGAAAGCTGGTGCGCCTGCATGCAATGGGTTCCGAGGAGTAAGGGATGCGCGGCAATGACCGAAGTCACAAAAAAATACAAGTGGAATTTTATCCGACGGTGGTTGCGGGTCGCGAAAACCTTGCAGCCGCGCGCAAGAGGCCTTATTTGAAGCGCCAAACAGGAGACCATCCGATGTCGGATCAGGCAAACAGATTCTTGGGCGATACGATCGGCCGCACCATCGTCAAGCTGCTCGTCGTGTCGCTCATCGTCGGCTTCGTCATGAGCGCCTTCCACTGGTATCCGATCGACGTCTTCTACGCGATCCAGGATTTCTTCCGCGAATTGTGGCGCACCGGCTTTGCCGCACTCGGATCGGTCGGCCGCTATTTGGTGCTCGGCGCGACGATCGTCATCCCGGCCTTCATCATCCTGCGGCTCTTGAACTATCGCCGCTGACATGCAGGGCCAGTCGACACGCATAGCGCCCACGCGGCGTATGTTCTTCGCCGTCTCGGCCGCCGCCGCGGCGTCCCTTCTGTCCGCCTGCACGACATCGAATGTGCTGAACACGGACGACGGCAACTCGGCCGACATGACCGCCGATGCCCTGCCGCTCGTCAACGACCTCAGGGCCAAGAACGGCCTGCCGCCGCTGACGATCGATCGCAATGCCCAGTCGGCAGCACTCGACCAGGCCAGGCGCATGGCGCGGGCCGGCGAGATGCAGCACAATATCGGCTTCGGCGCTGATTTCGCCAAGCGCATGAAGGGGCAGGACGTGCAGTTGCCGGCTGCCGAAAACATCGCCGCCGGGCAGAGAAGCACGCAAGACGCGGTGACCGCCTGGATCAACTCCCCCAAGCACCTGAAGAACATGCTCGGCAGCTATAAGGGGCTGGGTGTCGCGGTGGCCAGAAATAGCGCTTCCGGAAACCGGCCCTATTGGTCCATGGTGCTGTCCGGCTGAGGCGATTCCCGCCCGCCTTGATCATGCATCCGGGGACCACCTGCTTGGATACGAGCACCGCCACACCAGAGGGCCGGCAGCAGCCGTTCGACGTCACGCATCGCATCGTGCTGGCGATCGCCGTGCCGATGACGTTCGCCTATGTGTCGACGCCGCTGCTGGGCCTGACGGATACGGCCGTTCTCGGCCAGTTCGGACGCGCGGCGGATCTTGCCGGCCTCGGCGTCGCCGCGGTCATCTTCGATCTTGTCTTTTCGCTGATCAGCTTCATCCGCACCTCGACCACCGGTCTGGTGGCCCAGGCCTTCGGCCGCGACGACCGCGGCGAGGAAGAGGCCGTCTTCTGGCGCGCCGTGATCTCCGGCATTGCCGGTGGCGTGTCGCTGGTGATCCTGTCGCCGCTGATCCTCTATGCCGGACTTGCCGTCATCGGACCGGAACCGGCGGCGGCCGCCGTTGCGACCACCTATTTCTACATCCGCATCCTGTCGAGCCCGGTGCGGCTCATCAACGATGCGCTGCTCGGCTATGTGCTCGGCAAGGGGCGGGGCACGATCGGTCTTCTGCTGCAGACGGTCCTCAACGGCACCAACATCGCGCTGTCGGTCTTTCTCGGCCTTGTCCTCGGCTACGGCGTCAGCGGGGTTGCCTGGGCGACGGTGATCTCTGAAATCGTCGCTGCCGCGGCCGGATTCCTGATCGTCCTGCCGGCTTTCAAGGGGCAGCAGCATCCCTCGATGATACGCCTCTTTGAACGCGACAAGCTCATCGCGCTGTTTGCACTCAACCGCGACATCACCATCCGCTCGCTTTTGCTGGTCGCCTCTTTCGTGCTTCTGACCCGGGCCGGCGCCGCGATTTCCACCGTCGTGCTCGCGGCCAATGCCGTGCTCATGAACTTCTTCATGATCTCGGCCTTCTTCCTCGACGGTATGGCGGCGGCGGCCGAACAGCTGGCCGGCCGCTCGATCGGCGCGCAAAACCTGATGGCATTCAGGAGATCCATCCGCCTGACGGCGCTCTGGTCGTTCGCCCTGTCCGGCTTTCTGGCAGCAGCCTTCCTGCTCTCCGGCTCGTCGGTCATCGCCTTCCTGACGACGGCAGAGACGGTGCGCGCGGCGGCAGTCGAGTATCTGCCATGGATGGCGCTGACCGGCATTACCGGGGCGCTCGCCTTCCAGATGGACGGGATCTACATCGGCGCGACATGGTCGAAGGAAATGCGCAACATGATGATCCTGTCCTTCGTCGGATACGTCATTGCGCTCGAAGCCCTGACGCCGCTGCTCGGCAATCACGGCGTCTGGCTGTCGCTCAACCTCTTCCTGTTCCTGCGCGGCGTGACGCTGGCAGCAGCGACGCCGCGGCAGATCCGTCAGAGTTTCCGATCGGCCCACTGATCGACGCGGCTGCCGACGAGATCGGCGATGTTGCCGACGCCCTCGGTCGCGACCAGTTGCGATAGACCGCGGACGATGCGACCGGCGAGGCCCGGACCTTCATAGACCATGGACGAATAGAGCTGCACGAGGTTGGCACCGGCCCTGATCTTTTCCAGCGCCGTCTCGCCGGAGTGAATGCCGCCGACGCCAATGATCGGCAGGTGCGGGCCGACGCGACGGCGCATCTTGGCAAGCACCGTGGTAGACAGGTCGAAGAGCGGCTTGCCGGAGAGCCCGCCCGCCTCGCCTGCCTGTGCATGGTCCTTCAGACCATCGCGACGCAGTGTCGTGTTCGAGACGATCAGACCGTCGAGATCATGGGCCAGGACTTCGGCCGCGATGTCGTCCATCCCCTCCTCGGTCAGGTCCGGTGCGATCTTGAGGAAAACCGGCACGCGCGATCCCGTACCGGCCGACAGATCGTCACGGGTCGAAAGCACGGCCGAGAGGAGAGCCGCGAGGCTTTCGCGCGCCTGCAGATCGCGCAGGCCCGGCGTGTTCGGCGAGGAAATGTTGGCGGTGAAATAATCGGCAACCGCATGGAAGCGGCGGATGCCGGCCACGTAGTCGGCGATCCGGTCGGCACTGTCCTTGTTGGCGCCGATATTGACGCCGACGATGCCGCTGAAATTGCGCCCGGACAATCGCCCGAAGGCCGCGTCATGCCCGTCATTGTTGAAGCCGAGGCGATTGATGATCGCCTCATCCTTCACAAGCCTGAAGATGCGAGGCTTGGGATTGCCGGCCTGCGGCTTCGGCGTCAGCGTGCCGACTTCTGTGAAGCCGAAGCCCAGCCGCAAGAGCGCTTCCGGCACCTCGGCATTCTTGTCGTAGCCGGCGGCCATGCCCAGCGGATTTGTAAAGGTGAGGCCCGCGATCTTCTGCTCGAGCTTCGGATCCGTCCTGATCCCGCAGGCCGGAACGAGACCGGATTTCAGGGCGGCAATCGAGACCCCGTGGGCCTGTTCCGGATCCATCAGGAAAAGCGCCTTGCGGCCGAACATCTTGAACGGGTCGATCATGCGTCTAGCTCCGGGAACTGATGGCCGTCCGGTGCGAGCGGCAGGGGCTTTTCCCAGAGCACCGCGCCCAGGTCGAGATTGGCATAGAGATGCGGGAAGAGATCGCCGCCGCGCGACGGTTCAAACTTGAGAGCCTCGCCCAGGCGCTCCACGTCAACGGCGACAAGAAGCAGGTCCGTCTGACCGGCAAAATGCCGTGCGGCGGTCTCCCTGGCTTGGCTTGCCGTCGAGAAATGAATGTAGCCGTCAGTCAGATCGATCGCCGCGCCCTCAAAGACGCCCCTGGTTTTTGCTTCATCCCAAAGGCTTTTCGGAACAATCTTATAAATGACGCGTATCATCACTAGTCTCGCATAGCATCTTTCGCCCGGATTTGCCGGAAACGGCGGGCGATGTCCACATCACAAACCGGGGCGGACGCGAAAAATGGAGGGTACAATGTGGAAATGGCTGATCATCGGGCTGACGGCGGGGCTTTTTCCGCTTGCGGCGGTGGCACAGGACGCGCCCAGCGGACGCTACCAGCTTCAACACTCGGAAGCGGGCTTTGTGCGGCTCGACACGGTAACCGGCGAAATGACCTACTGCAACGAGGCGGGCGGCGACCTGACCTGCCGTCCCTCGGCCAACGAGCGGGCTGCCTATCAGGAGGAAATCGACGACCTGTCGCGGCGCGTGCTCGCACTGGAACAGGCGCAAAAATCCGGAGCAACCAGCCAGGAAGGGCTGCCGAGCGACGAGGAGCTGGATCGGACCCTGTCCTTCATGGAAAAGTTCTTCCGCCGTTTCAAGGCGCTGACGGACGAGTTCAGAGCCGACGATGAGGCAGACGCTGCGCCGAAAACCTGACGTGCGACAATGAGCGCTGAGGATTTTATTCCTTTTCTCTTTACTCCAAAGGCGGGCTTCACTATGGTGGGGCCGTCTCGGGAGCCGGGTGGTCGCTCCCGAAAGGCAGACTTCATTGCGGCGTTCCTGCCTTTGAAACAAACCCGACAACGTATTTGCGGATCAGGGCCAGGGTAATGCTTTCTCACCAGACCATTTGGGGCGCGATAGACGCTTTGGCCGAGGCCAACAAGCTGACGCCGTCAGGGCTCGCGCGCCGCGCCGGCCTCGACCCAACCGCATTCAACAAGTCGAAGCGCCTGTCGCCGGACGGACGTATGCGCTGGCCATCGACGGAATCGATCGCCAAGATTCTCGATGCCACCGGCTCCCGCTTCGACGAATTCATAAGCCGTATCGAACCGGCAAACGGTGCATCAAAAATGCCCGGCGGCGCCTTTCCGCCGCAGCAATCGCCCATTCCCCTGCTGGGATTTGCGCAGGCCGGCGCGGGCGGCTTCTTCGACGATGGCGGATTTCCGGCAGGCCAGGGCTGGGACGAGGTGGACTTTCCCGCATCGCCCGCGCAAAAGCCCGGCGTCTACGCGCTCGAAGTGCAGGGCGACAGCATGATGCCTCTCTATCGGGACGGAGATGTGCTGATCGTCGAGCCCGGCGCGCAGGTCCGGCGCGGCGACCGCGTCGTCGTCAAGACACGCGAGGGCGAAGTCATGGCGAAGATCCTGATGCGCCAGACATCGAAGGCCGTCGAGCTGATGTCGCTCAACCCGGATCACCCCAATCGATCCTTCTCCACGGAGGACGTGGAATGGATCGCCCGCATCATATGGGCCAGCCAGTAGGAATGTTTTCTCTTCTGCGAAAACTGACCGTGCCGCTGGCCATGGTCGCGGCCGTCGAAATCTGGGTGCTGATGCTCGGTGCCGGCGCGGCACGGATCGAGGCGGGCGCGGTGTCACGACCATCAGCCCAGCTCACCACGACCGCAAGTGCAGCATCCGCCATGTCAGATGCTGCTACCGACGACCAGACGGTGATCGGCAGGGAAACCCTGAAAGCCCGCCGGATCGCTCCGGACCAATTCGGTTACGCCGGCGTCAGCCCCGGGGAAACATTGGAGCGGATAAGCGCGCGCGCACCGCTCACGCCTCCCCAGAAGAGAGCGGAGAAGATGGCCGGCGACGGAATTCCCCGTCCAAACGCCCTGGCCGCAGGCATCATCGGCACGCCCGAGGGGCCGATCCGCCTGTGGGGCATCACTCCGACGGATCCCGAACGGCGCTGCCAGACCGGGCCGGATGACTGGCCCTGCGGCATGATGGCCCGCACCGCGATGCGGATGTTTATGCGCAACCGTACGATCGAATGCGAAGATCCGCTGGAAACCGCCGCCGACGGCATGCCGGTCAAGCGCTGCACGCTCGGCGGGCAGGATATCGCCGCATGGCTTGCCGGGCATGGTTGGGCCGAGCCAAGCACCGGCTCGCCATACGCGAAGGCGGCCGAGGAAGCCCGCGCCGCCGGCATCGGACTCTATGGCGGCGACGCCCGCCAGTAAGGCCCGAGCGTCCGCCAGGTGCAGGCTTGCAAATCACCTGCCTGCAACTTAAATCCCGAAGGAAGCCAAGCAAGGGACGCCCACCACATGAAAATTCTGCTGACACCTCATGACGCGCTCATCTATGTGATGGTGATGGCATCGGCAGTCGACAGCGCCATGTCAGACGAAGAGCTCGGCCGCATCGGCCACCTGGTGCAGACCATGCCTGTGTTTCGCGATTTCGATGACGATCGGCTGATCGAGGTGGCCCGCAAATGCGCCGAAATCCTCTCCGGCGCCGAAGGTCTCGACATTGCGCTCGAGACGATCCGCGACGTGCTGCCGCCCCGGCTCTATGACACGGCCTATGCGCTGGCCGTGGAGCTTTCCGGTGCCGACCATATCGTCAATGCCGAGGAAATCCGCTTCCTCCAGCTTTTGCGCGACCGCCTGAAGCTGGACAAGCTGACCTGCGCCGCCATCGAACGCAGCGCCATCGCCCGTTACCGCTGGCTCTGACGAGGGGCCCAGCGAGCGCGACCTAGAGGCCGTACGGGAAGTACCGGATGAAGATATCCTGCAATTTGCCGTCGCGCGACAGTGAGGCGAGCGCGTAGTCGAAGGCCGCTGCAAGCCCCTGATCCTTGCGGCGCGTCATGATCGAGAGGCCCTCGCCAAGGAAGCGCGTCGAATAATAGGGACCGTCGAAAAGCTTGCAGCATCCCTTCGAGGCGGTTCCATTGACCCAGAACGGCAACTGGATTCCGTCGGAAAACACCGCCGGAACCTCTCCTTTTTCCAGGCCTCGCAGCATGTCGCCCCTGGTGCCGTAGGCGCGCGGCTGGAGGTCCGGAAAGAAGGCCTTCAGCATTGCCTCATGGGCGCTTCCCGAAAGCACGCCGACGGCCTTGCCATTCAACGCCGCCGTCGCATCGTCACCTTCAAGCGCAGCTGCGGTGCGAATAGCAAAGCGCGCCGGCAAGAGCATGTAGGGCCGGGTAAACGACGCCTCCCGGCGGGTCTCTTCCGTCACTGCGATGCCGGCGATCACCGCCTCCCCCTCGCCTGCCGCGAGTGCGCCGGAAAGATCACCGAACGGAATGGCCTCAACCTGGCATTTCGCCTCGATCCCCAGTTCACTGCAGATTGCCCGGGCAAGATCGATGTTGAAGCCGGACAGCCTGCCAGCCGGATCGATGAAATTGAAGGGCGGGAAATCGGTGGAGGTCAAAAAGCGGATCCGCGGCACGAGGCTCAAATCCGGCTTTTCCAGACGCTCATGCGCGTTGAAGAGCAGCGGCAGTTGCGGCACCCCGACTTCATCGGCAAACACCGCCACTGCACCAGAAAGATGCAATGCGGTGAACATACCCAGCAATTTCCCCATAGTTTTGAGAGGTGCAACTTTAAAGATCATTGCTAAATTCCTAACGGGGAAATTTTACGCTGGCACGAAAGCGGCTATATCACGGTGGTGGGGTTCGGGGAACATCCTGGGGATTTTTCCGGCAGTCCTGATGCGGAAAACATCGCTTTCCGCAGCCACGTCTCCGTTTCCGCTGCCGATCGAGCTGCGGCGACGTCCGCCAAACTCCGCTCTTATGCGGCAGGCCGGACCCTGCTGGCGCTTGGATTTTCCAAACCGATGGTCGCACGCTGCCTGCATCTTGCGGCCAGAAACGGCACAGGCGCCGACGACGAACTGATTGCCTCCGGCTTCGTGGAGGAGACATTCTATTTCGAGGCCATGTCCCGTCTGCTTGGCCTCCCCTTTGTCCAAAGCATCGACGCGAAACTCATCAGCGACAGCCCGCACCTGGATACCCAGCTCATCGAGCCATCCACGGTCCGGCTGGTATTGGCGGCATCCGAGCCGCTCACCATAATCGCACCGCGAGCCGATCAGTGCGAAAGGCTCCTGATGATGCTGGCGGAGCGCCCGCACATGCGTCCACGCTTTGCGATCGCCTCGCCCACCGCCATTCGAAAAGCCGTCTGGCAGGCGGGTGCCAAGCGCCGCACGGAAGAGGCCGTGAGGCTTCTTTTCGAAGGCAGAACCGATTATTCGGCAAGGTTCGTCCTCACCGGCGCTCAAGGGCTCCTCATCGGAGCCTTCGCGTCCGGACTGTTCAGTGCGCTTCTCATGGCCCCCGGACGCACCCTCCTTTGCCTGCACGCACTGGTGTCTTTTCTCTATTTCTTCTCTCTCGGCCTGCGCGGTCTCGCCGTTCTCTGGCGCGTCACCGCAAGGCGTCCAAAACCGCTCCCGGACGAAGACGGCCACCTGCCGGTCTATACCGTCATGGTCGCGCTTTACCGGGAAACCGGTGTCGCCGGTCAATTGATCGCCTCACTGAAGCGGCTGAACTGGCCGAAGTCGCGACTGGACGTGAAAATCGTCTGCGAGGAAGGCGATGACGAGACGATAGAGGCCATCCGCAATGCCGGGCCCGGGCCGGAGGTGGAAATCGTTGTCGTGCCGAAGGTCGGTCCGCAGACGAAGCCGAAGGCGCTCGACTATGCGCTTGCCGGGGCAAGAGGCACCTATACGGCGATCTTTGACGCCGAAGACCAGCCTCACCCCGATCAGTTGCGCGAAGCCTATTATCATTTTCAATCGGCGAAGCCCGATGTCGCCTGCCTGCAGGCGCCGCTGATCATCACGAACGCAGACAGAGGATGGCTCCCTTCACTTTTCGCGATGGAATACGGCGCATTCTTCCGGGCAATCCTGCCGCTTCTCTCGATGATGCGCATGCCGATGCCGCTCGGCGGGACATCGAACCATTTCAAGACCGACATCCTGAAGCGGTGCGGCGCGTGGGATCCCTACAATGTGACGGAGGATGCGGATCTCGGCATGCGGCTCTATAGGCTCGGCTACCGCGCCGAGGTCATCAAGCGCCATACGCTGGAAGACGCGCCGACGCGCATAGGCGTGTGGCGAAAACAGCGGACGCGCTGGTTCAAGGGCTGGATGCAGACATGGCTGGTCCTGATGCGCAAGCCGATGACGCTGCTTGGAGATTTCGGCCCGAAAGCTTTCGTCGTCTTTCACCTGATGATCGGCGGCATGCTAATTTCGGCGCTCGCCCATCCATTGATCTTCGTCTTTTTCCTGACGCCGCTCCTGCCCTATATCGGCGTGCCGCCACCGGAAAGCCCGATCATCCACAACGCGCTTCTCGCGCTGGATTCCATCAGCATCGTCGGCAATTACGGGCTGTTCCTCGCCCTTGGCTCGTTATCGCTGATAAAGCACGAGAAGCGTCTGGTCGGCCGGCGATGGATGGCCTTTCCGCTCTACTGGATGCTGATTTCCTATGCGGCATGGCGCGCCGTCATCGAACTCTGGCTGAAACCGCATTTCTGGAACAAGACCCCGCATGAAGCGACGCGCGTGATGCGCAGCGCGGTCAATCAGCCCGCAGACGCCACGCCTGCATCCGATTTCAGCAACTCGTCGAAATAGCCGATCGTCTTCTCAAGCCCTTCGCGCAACTCCACCGTCGGCTGCCAGCCCAGCAGCTCTTTCGCCTTCGAGATATCCGGCTGGCGCTGGATCGGATCGTCCTGCGGTAAGGGCTTGAAGACCAGCTTCGAGGGCGAGCCGGTCAGTTCGAGCACAAGCTCGGCCAGCGCCCGGATGGTGAACTCGTTGGGATTGCCGATGTTGACCGGCCCGACCACGTCGTCTCCCGTCCCCATCATCCGGATCATCGCCTCAACGAGATCATCGCGGTAGCAGAAGGAACGCGTCTGCTGGCCTTCGCCGAAAATGGTGATGTCCTCGCCCTTCAGCGCCTGGACGATGAAGTTGGACACGACGCGGCCGTCGTTCGGGTGCATGCGCGGGCCGTAGGTGTTGAAGATGCGCACGACCTTGATGGCGAGCTGGTGCTGGCGCCAGTAATCGAAGAACAGCGTCTCGGCGCAGCGCTTGCCCTCGTCGTAGCAGGAGCGGATACCGATCGGATTGACGTTGCCCCAGTAACCTTCCACCTGCGGATGAACGCTCGGATCGCCGTAGACTTCCGACGTCGAGGCCTGCAGAATCTTCGCCCGCACGCGCTTGGCAAGCCCCAGCATGTTGATCGCGCCATGCACCGAGGTCTTCGTCGTCTGCACCGGATCGTGCTGGTAGTGAACCGGCGAGGCCGGGCAGGCGAGATTGTAGATCTCGTCGACCTCGACGTAGAGCGGGAAGCAGACGTCGTGGCGCAACAGTTCAAAGCGCTGATGGCCGATCAGGTGCTCGACATTGCGGCGGGTGCCGGTGAAGAAATTATCGACGCAGAGTACCTCGTCGCCGCGTTCCAGGAGCCTTTCGACGAGATGCGAGCCGAGAAAGCCGGCGCCTCCGGTGACCAAAACTCTCGTGTTCATGTGCCGCCCCTTCTCGCCTGCTGATACCGGTCTAGGGGAGTCCCGGTGGACTGTCAAAGCGGGACGTGCTTTCCCAACAGGAGAGAAGCGCGAGACACAATTTTACAAGGCGATGAGACCGGAAAAGTGGAGCGGGTGAAGGGAATCGAACCCTCGTATTCAGCTTGGGAAGCTGCTGCTCTACCATTGAGCTACACCCGCAATCGACGTGACACATTCATGAGGTTGCGCCGGAAGTCAAGACCATCCTTCAAAGCCGTGGGCAGGGTTGCCCAAGGCGATTGACGTCAGGTGCGGAAATGCTTCGACAGCTTCAGCCCCTGCGCCTGGTAGTTGGAGCCGAGGCCGGAGCCGTAGAGCGAATGCGGCTTTTCCAGCATGTGCTCGTAGACAAGACGCCCGACAATCTGGCCGTGCTCGAGGATGAACGGCACCTCATGGCTGCGCACCTCGAGGACGGCGCGCGACCCGGTGCCGCCGGCGCCGGCATGGCCGAAGCCGGGATCGAAGAAGCCGGCATAGTGAACGCGGAACTCGCCGACCAGCGGATCGTAGGGCGTCATCTCGGCGGCATAGAGCGGGGGCACATGCACGGCTTCCCGCGAGACCAGGATATAGAACTCGTCCGGATCGAGGATTAGTTCCTCGCGGCCGCGGCTGTAGAGCGGCTCCCAGAAGTCGAACACCTCATTGGCCGCCTTCTCGTCGACATCGACGACAGCTGTGTGGTGCTTGCCGCGATAGCCGATCAGGCCGTCTTCGCCGCCGCCCTTGAGATCGATGGAGAGCGCGATCCCGCCACCGGAGACATTCGGCGTGTCGCTGGCGACCAGCGTCTCGCTCCTGTGGAGCGCCAGCAATTCGGCCTCGCTCAACAGCGGCTGGCCGATGCGGAAGCGGATCTGCGACAGCCGCGAGCCCTTGCGCACAACGATCGGAAAGGTGCGCGGCGAAATTTCCAGGTACAGCGGACCGGAATAGCCGGCCGGTATCTTGTCGAATTCCTGCGCATAGTCGGTGATGACACGGGTGAATATATCGAGCCGGCCGGTTGAGCTCTTCGGATTGGCGGAAGCCGACATGCCGGAGGGGAGATCGAGGCTTTCCATCAGCGGCACGATGTAGACGCAGCCCGTTTCCAGCACCGCACCTTCGGACAGGTCGATGACATGCAGTTTCAGCCGGTCGAGCTTGTCGGAAACCAGGTGGTTGGGTCCCGGCAGGAAGCTAGCCCGGACGCGAAACGCCTTGGCGCCGAGACGCAGGTCGAGGCTTGCCGGCTGCACCTGGTCGATGTCGAGTTCCGCCTGGCTCGTCAGCCTGCCAGCCTCGAAAAGTTCGCGAATGGCGCCATCCGCCAGAATGCCCGTCTGTCTTGCCATATGTTCCGTCCTTGAAGTGTGAGGCACAAAACCAAACTCGAGGAATTGACGCAAGCGGTGATGGGGAGTATTTGGCTCCTTATCCCGTGGTGATTTGGCCGGTCGGCTTGCAGCCACGTTAAACAAGTGGCTAAAAAGACCGGGTTGAAACCGGTCTGCATTTGCGGCCGGTTTTTTTGTTTTGGAAAGTGATCATGGCATGAGCAAGAATTGGCAACCGGCAACCCAACTCGTACACGGCGGCTCCATCCGGTCGCAGTTCGGCGAGATGTCGGAATCGATCTTCCTGACGCAGGGCTTCCTTTATGAAAACTCGGCATCGGCCGAAGCCCGTTTCAAGGGCGAGACCGATGGCTACATCTATGCCCGCTACGGCAGCCCGACCAATGACATGTTCGAAAAGCGCATGTGCATGATGGAAGGTGCGGAAGACGCGCGTGCCACCGCCTCGGGGATGGCCGCCATTTCGTCCTCCATCCTCTGCCAGGTCAAGGCCGGCGACCACATCGTCGCGGCCCGCGCTCTGTTCGGCTCCAACCGCTGGATCATAGAGACACTCGCACCGAAATACGGCGTCACTTGTACGCTGGTCGACGGTCGTGACCTCGCCAATTGGGAAGCCGCCGTTCGGCCGAATACCAAGGTCTTCTTCCTCGAAAGCCCGACGAACCCGACGCTGGAAGTCGTCGACATTGCCGGCGTCTCCAAACTCGCCAAGCAGGTCGGCGCTACCCTGATCGTCGACAACGTGTTCGCCACACCGCTCTTCCAGAAGCCGTTCGAACTCGGCGCCGATGTCGTCGTCTATTCGGCCACCAAGCATATCGACGGCCAGGGCCGCTGCCTCGGCGGCATCGTGCTGTCGTCCAAGAAGTGGATCGACGAGAACCTGCACGACTACTTCCGTCACACGGGACCGGCCATGTCGCCGTTCAATGCCTGGGTGCTGCTGAAGGGCCTCGAGACCCTGCCGCTGCGCGTCAAGCAGCAGACCGAGAATGCCGCGAAGGCCGCCGACTTCCTCGCCGAGCACAAGGCCGTCGCCAAGGTCATCTATCCCGGCCGCAAGGACCATCCGCAGGCCGATATCATCGCCAAGCAGATGAAGGCCGGCTCTACGCTGGTCTGCCTGGAACTGAAGGGCGGCAAGGAAGCGGCGTTCGCGATGCAGGACGCCCTGCAGGTCATCAAGATCTCCAACAATCTCGGCGACACCAGAAGCCTGATCACTCATCCGGCAACGACGACGCACAAGAACCTCACCGACGAAGCGCGGGCCGAACTCGGCATTTTGCCCGGCACCGTGCGCCTGTCGCTCGGCATCGAGGACGGCGGCGATCTGGTCGCCGATCTCGAACAGGCGCTCGACAAGGTCAAGTTCTGATCAACACAGCGGACGGCCGGGGCGTCAGTCACGCCCCGGCGGTTCCTCGCGCATCATGCGTCTGGCGAACAGGATGCGGGCGGCAGCGGTGTAGAGCGTGAGCGCCGCGAAGAGATAGGCCAGCCACCAGAACCAAGCGGCAAAGACACAGGCGACCGCGAAGACGGCGATCGTCTCCGTCGCTTCGGCGAGCCCGGTCGTGAAGTAGAACGACTTTTCACCGCGCGCATCCGTCGTCAGCCGGCGCTTTTCCGCCATCACCGCGAAGGCGAGGAAGCTCGATCCGTTGACGTAGAAGGCAAACAGCAGCACCGCTCCAGCTATGCCGTTGCGCCCCGGATCGGCGATGACGAAGGCGAGCGGGACCGCACCGTAGAAGACAAAGTCGAGGACGATGTCGAGGAAGCCGCCGAAATCGGTCTTCCGGGTGGCTCGGGCGATGGCACCGTCAAGGCCGTCGCCAAGCCGGCTGGAGAGGAGAAGGGGCAGCGCCAGCCAGCCGTGGCCGAGGGCGATGAATGCGGCGGAGAGAAGGCCCAGCCCGCAGGCGATCAGCGTCATCTGGTCGGCACCGACGCCCCGGATCGCCAGCCAGTCGCCGGCCTGCTGCAGATGTGGGTCAATTCTCTTCCTGATTGTGCCGTCAAGCATCCTTACCGCCCCTTTCCGGTCAGAGAACCGGCGCCTCGCCGAGCCCCCAAGCGTTAACCTAACCTATTATGATTAACGGCAAAAACCGCGTTCATTTCTGGTTTTTAATGTTTCGCAAGGGCCATCGCGCTTGACGCAACCGGCAGGCTATACGATATCGTTTATGAAATCTTAAGGAAGGTGTCCGGTATGTATCGCGCGCTGACACGGGACATAGAAGTTGTGGTGGAGCCCTACTATCTGGAGGAGCAGTCCGATCCGGAAGACAGCCGCTATGTCTGGGGTTACCGCATCGTCATTTCCAACAATTCCGACATATCCGTCCGCCTGATCAATCGCTACTGGCACATCACGGATCAGAACGGCCAGGTCGACGAAGTGCGTGGTCCGGGCGTCGTCGGCGAACAGCCGCGTCTGACGCCGGGCGATTCCTATGAATACTCGTCAGGCTGCCCGCTCGATACACCATCCGGCGTCATGTTCGGCCACTACCAGATGGCGACCGACGAGGGCGAACTGTTCGATGTCGATATTCCGGCCTTTTCGCTCGACACGCCGGACATGACCCGCACCCTCAACTGAAGCGACGGTTCACCAGGCCCTCGCGACCTGCTGCTAGCCGGCGCTTGCGTGGCGGGCCGCATGGTGGCCACGGGCCGATAGCGTGCGGGTCGCGACAACGACGGCGATCAGGGTGACCACGTAGACCAGCACCTGGAATTCGCTGGGCTGCTGGGAATAGCCGAACATGGTGTGCATCAGGCGGCCGGGAATGCTGCCTTCCTGCAGAAGCCAGGATGTGTCCCAGGCAGTCGCCGAAAGCCAGTCGATCTTGCCGGCACGTTCCAGGTAAGCAGCCGACTGAGATGCCATGCTGGCGGCAAGGAAGGTGATGAGGACGCTCGTGACCGAGAACAGATGGCGCATCGGAATTTTCACAAGGCCGAAATAGGTCAGCGCCGAAACGCCGCCGCCAAGCAGCAGACCGAGGGCCGATCCGAGCGCCAGCGACGACCAGCTGTCGCCTCCGGCGAGAATGATGCCGTACATGAAGAGCGCTATTTCGGCGCCCTCGCGCAGGACGGCAATGCCGACGACAAGCGCAAGCGCTGCCAGAGACCGCTGACCGTCACTCACCGCCTTGCCGGTGGCAGCGAGATCGGCGGCGAGTTCGCGGCCGTGATGCGCCATCCAGAGATTGTGCCAGATCAGCATGACGGCAGCGATCGCCAGGATGCCGGCATTGAAGAGTTCCTGACCGAAGCCGTCCGCCCATTCCGAGACAACGCCGGCAAAGGCTGCCAGCACCAGGCTTCCGGCAATGCCACCGGCGACACCTGCGGCGATCCACCAGCGGCTGCCGGCGACCAGCCGCGTTGCGGCCAGCACGATGCCAACGATCAGGCCGGCTTCGAATATCTCGCGGAAAACGATGACCAGTGCGCCCAGCATGCCTCTTCTCCCGTCACATCACTCGACGACGACGTGGCCGACATACTGCTTGGGATGGAAGTCGTCGAAGAAGTCATAAGTCCCCGGCTCCTTCGCACGCACGTTCACGACGATGTCGTGGCCGCTTTCGACGATCTTCTCGAAACCGAGAGCGGCGGACTCCAGCTCGACCGGCAATTCCGTCTTGTTATGAAGTTTGATGCGGAAGGGCTCGCCGGCCTTGGCCTTGATCTGCTGCGGGCTGAAGGTGTCGGCATTCAAGGTGATCTCGTAAGTCTTCACGTCCGCTGCCGTCGCGGCGGTAAAGGCGGCGCCCACCATCATGGCAATGGCGGCCGTGACAATGATCTTGTGTCCGTTCATCGGGTCTACTCCGGATAGTGGCCACGGCCAGGACGCGCCCGGCCAACAGTTTTCTGCAGCCTTAATATCATGAGATCATTTATCAAGAAATATTATGTCGCAGGTGACGCATCGTTTTTATCGATGCGTCACGCATTTCCGCCCGATCTGGCCATCAGCGGCAACAGTCCGAGCTTATTCGATCACCTCATTGGCGTCGAAGACATAGGTCGTCGAGCAGAATTCGCAGGTAACGGCGATCTTGCCGTCCTCTTCGCTCGCCATGATTTCCTCTGCCGAAAAGCCCTTGAGAACGCCGCCGATCTTCTCGCGCGAACAGGAGCAACGGTCGTAGACCGGCTGCGGATCGAACACACGCACACCGCGCTCGTGGAAGAGCCGGAACAGGAGGCGTTCCGCGCCGACCTGCGGATCGGTCAATTCGTCGGCATCGATCGTCTCGGCGAGCGTGCGTGCCTCCATCCAGGCATCGTCCTCGAACATCGGCAGGGCGTTGTCGTCGCCGTCGCCGCCCGGCAGATCCGGCTGGCGCATGCGCTCCGGCGCTTCCGGGAGAAACTGGACGATCACGCCACCCGCGCGCCACGTGTGGCGGGCCTTGCCGTCCTCGTCGCGGTCGTAGAGTTCGGCCGCGGCCAGCCGCATATGCGTCGGGATCTGTTCCGACTGGCGAAAGTAGGTGCCGGCAATCTCTTCGAGCGACGCGCCGTCGAGAGCGACGATGCCCTGATAGGGCTGGCTGAAGCGGCCCTGGTCGATGGTGAAGGCGAGAACGCCCGTTCCCAGCAACTGCTCGGGTTCGGCCATGCCTTCACTGATCGCCAGTTCGAGGGCCTCCTCGTCGAAACGGGCATAGGCGCGCATGCTGTCGGGCGTCGAGAAATCGGCGACGAGCAGG
The DNA here is from genome assembly GCF_024385575.1 of Rhizobium sp. NRK18. Taxonomy (NCBI): domain Bacteria; kingdom Pseudomonadati; phylum Pseudomonadota; class Alphaproteobacteria; order Hyphomicrobiales; family Rhizobiaceae; genus Rhizobium; species Rhizobium sp. NRK18. The sequence continues at coordinate 3,456,287 of NZ_JANFMV010000001.1, forward strand.
TCGACCGGTCCGTCGCTCTTCGTCTGGACTGTGAACTTGCCTTCAAATTTCAGCGACGTGCCGATGAGCACGGTCAGCGTGATGACTTCCGCCAGAAGGCGGGCGACCGGCACGGGATAATCGTGACGCCCCAGTATGGCGTCGAGCATCGGGCCGAGCTGAACCGCGCGGCCGCGCACATCCAGCCCCTCCACCTGGAAAGGCACGACCTTATCATCTCCGGCGAAACCGAATTCGCCGAGTTTGGTGGTTTCTTCCGCCATGGCGGATACTCCTTAAGTTTCGGCGCGCGAAACGGGGCGGCGCCGTATCAGATGGCCCCGAGGCACCAGGCCAGGATGGACTTCTGTGCATGCAGGCGGTTTTCCGCCTCGTCAAAGACTACAGACTGCGGTCCGTCGATCACGTCGTCGGTCACTTCTTCGCCGCGGTGCGCCGGCAGGCAGTGCATGAACAACGCGTCGTCCTTCGCCCGGCCCATCAACTGCTTGTTGACCTGGAAGGGCTGGAAGATGTTGTGGCCGCGGGCCTTGTGCTCCTGGTTCATCGACACCCAGGTATCGGTGACGACGCAGTCGGCGCCCGAGACCGCCTTCTCCGCATCGTGGCAGAGCATGATCTCGGCGCCCTCGTTGCGCGCCCAGTTCAGGAACTTGTCGTGCGGCTCGGAGCCCATCGGCACCGCCATGTTCATGCGGTAGCCGAAGCGGGCCGCGCCTTCGACGAAGGAATGCAGCACGTTGTTGCCGTCACCGGTCCAGGCGATCGTCTTGCCGGCGACCGGTCCCTTGTGCTCCTCGAAAGTGAGGAGATCAGCCATGATCTGGCAGGGATGCGTGTCGTCCGTCAGGCCGTTGATGACCGGCACGGTCGCATGTTCGGCAAGCTCCAGAAGGCGCTTGTGGTCGGTGGTGCGGATCATGATGGCGTCGACGTAGCGCGACAGCACCTTGGCCGTGTCACCGATCGTCTCGGCGCGGCCGAGCTGCATTTCGGTTCCCGACAGGAACAGCGTCTCGCCGCCGAGCTGGCGCATGCCGACGTCGAAGGAGACGCGCGTGCGGGTGGACGGCTTTTCGAAGATCATCGCCAGCATCTTGCCGGCGAGCGGCTTGTCAGCCGTTCCGTCCTTCGTCGCCACCTTGCGGGTGCGGGCGTCGTTCAGAATGCCTCTGAGGTCCTGCGAGGAGACCGCGGAAAGATCGAGAAAATGCTTGGTAGCTGCCATGATAACCTGTCAGAATTTCGCTTTGGCCGCCTCAGGCGGACTTCTTGATGAGAGCGGAATGAAGCGCCTCGGCGGCACGCTCGATGCGCGCCAGTCCCTCGCGGGCTTCATCCGCACTGACGATAAGCGGCGGCAGGAGGCGCACGACATTGTCGCCCGCAAGCACGCCGAGAACATGCTGCTCGCGCATTGCCGCAAGCAATTCTCCGGACGGGATCCGCGCCTTGATGCCGAGCATCAGGCCTTCGCCGCGGAAATCCTCGATGATATCCGGATACCGGTCCTTCAGGGATGCGAGACCCTGACGGAAGACCAGTGCGACATCGCGCACATGCTCGAGGAAGCCGTCGGCCAGGACGACATCCAGGACGGCATTGCCGACGGCCATGGCCAGCGGATTGCCGCCATAGGTGGAGCCGTGCGTGCCTGCGACCATGCCGGATGCGGCTTCCGCCGTCGCAAGGCAGGCGCCGAACGGAAAGCCGCCGCCGATGCCCTTGGCGATTGCCATGATGTCCGGCGTGATGCCGGCCCATTCATAGGCGAAGAACTTGCCGGTACGGCCGACGCCGGTCTGCACCTCGTCGAAGATCAGCAGCAGGCCATGTTCGTCGCAGAGTGCGCGCAGAGCCTGCAGGAACTCCTTCGATGCGGGCCGGACACCGCCCTCGCCCTGGACGGGTTCGACGAGAATGGCGCCGGTCGCTTCCGTGATCGCCGCCTTGACGGCAGCGAGATCGCCGAACGGCACCGGATCGAAGCCCGGCGCCTTGGGGCCGAAGCCCTCGAGGTATTTCGGATTGCCGCCGGCCGCGATGGTGCCGAGGGTCCGGCCATGGAAGGCGCCCTCGAAGGTGATGATATGGAACTTGTCCGGATGCCCCTTGGCATACTGGTAGCGCCGTGCCGTCTTGATGGCGCATTCCAGGGCTTCCGCGCCCGAATTGGTGAAGAACACCTTTTCGGCAAAGGTCGCAGCCGACAGACGCGCAGCCATCTTTTCCTGGCCGGGGTTCTCGTAGACGTTGGACAGGTGCCAGACCTTGCCGGCCTGCGTGGTCAATGCCTCGACGAGATGCGGGTGCGCATGGCCGAGAGAATTGACGGCAACGCCGGCGGCGAAGTCCATATAACGCTGGCCGTCTTCCGTCACGAGCCAAACACCCTCGCCTCGCTCGAAGCGCAGAGGTGCTCTTGCATAGGTATCGTAGAGCGGACCGTTCTGAGCCATGGCGCTGACCTTTCCTGGGCTATGTTGGCTGGGCACAAATAAAAAAGACCGCCTTTTGGGCGGTTGCCGCACTATCATCATATAGGGTGCCGATGTCAACAAATCACCCGCAAAATCAGGCCATCGCAGGGCTTCGTGAAAAAGCGGGAACGACCTCGCAACAGACCGGCGGCCGAAAAAATTTCAAACAGCAAGTTGGGGAAAACCGAGAAATCGAATCGCGATGATTCCGGCGACTCTTGTCACGGAGTCAGGCTGGCACTAGGTTAAACATGCATTAAGAATTTGCGCTTGGCGGAAAAAAGTCACCCGGCAGTACAAGAGGCGTACTCCGTTCCGAAGGAATTCGGGACACGGTGAAGGATTCTGCCATGCATTGGACTGCAGGCGGAGAAGACCCAATGAACTGGACAGACGAACGCGTTGAAAAGCTTAAGAAATTGTGGGCGGATGGGCTGAGCGCCAGCCAGATCGCCGCACAGCTCGGTGGCGTCAGCCGCAATGCCGTCATCGGCAAGGTTCACCGTCTCAACCTTCCCGGACGCGCAAAGTCCGGCGGCGCGTCCTCGGCGGCACGCACGGTCAAGCGCCCCGTGACCGCACCGAAGGCTCCGAACTATGCAGCCCGCGTTACGACCCGCACCGTCACCCGTACGGCAGGCGCCACGGCACTGAAGGAAGAGGTCGAAATCAACGCGATCCAGGAGCATCGCTACGTTCCCGCCTCGAACGTCGTCGTGCCGATATCCCGCCGCCTGGCCCTGACGGAACTGACCGAACGCACCTGCAAGTGGCCGGTCGGCGATCCGCTGCAGGACGACTTCCATTTCTGCGGCTGCGAGTCCCCGGACAATTCGCCGTACTGCAATTATCACGCCCGCCTCGCCTATCAGCCGACCAGCAGCGACCGCCGTCGCGCCGCAGCGGCCAGCTGATCGCGGCGGAGCGACCGAACAGACCATCATGACGAACGGGCCTGCGGGCCCGTTTTTCGTTTCCGGCTGCGAGAAGTCAAAAGAAAACCCCGCTGTGAACAGCGGGGTTCAGAAGCATTCGGATGAAAATTCCAGGAGGTCAGACTTCCATGGAATAGCCGGCACCACGCACGGTGCGGATGACGTCCTGCATGTTGGAGAAGTTCAGCGCCTTGCGCAGACGGCCGACGTGAACGTCGACCGTGCGTTCGTCGACATAGATGTCATGGCCCCAGACGCCGTCGAGCAGCTGGGAACGCGAGAAGACGCGGCCCGGGGACGCCATCAGGAATTCCAGAAGCCGGAACTCGGTCGGGCCGAGGCGGACTTCACGGCTCTTGCGGTGGACACGATGCGTTTCGCGGTCGAGCTCGATATCGCCGCAGCGAAGCACGGCGGAGAGAACTTCCGGATGGGCACGACGGAGCATGGCCCGAACGCGGGCCATCAGTTCGGGCATCGAGAACGGCTTGACGACATAATCATCGGCACCGGTCGACAGTCCGCGAACGCGTTCGCTTTCCTCACCGCGCGCCGTCAGCATGATGATCGGCAGCCGTTCGGTCTCAGGGCGCATGCGCAGGCGACGGCAGAGCTCGATGCCGGGAACGCCCGGCAGCATCCAGTCGAGCAGGAGAAGGTCGGGCACGCGCTCCTTGAGGCGGATTTCCGCCTCGTCGCCGCGCATGATCGCCTCGACTTCGTAGCCCTCGGATTCCAGATTGTAGCGAAGAAGCTCGCTCAGAGCTTCCTCGTCTTCAACAACCGCTATTTTCGGGACCATTCACGGTTCTCCAACTTATCGAGCCGTCACTCGGACGTCACGCCCATGGTCGACGTGTTGTCGTCCTTCGGACGCTCACCTTCCGGCTGGCTGCCGGTGGTCATGTAGTAGATCGTCTCGGCGATGTTCGTGGCATGATCGCCGATACGCTCGATGTTCTTGGCGCAGAAGAGAAGATGCGTGCAGGTGGTGATGTTGCGCGGATCTTCCATCATGTAGGTCAGGAGTTCGCGGAACAGCGACGTATGGATCGCGTCGATTTCCTCGTCGCGGTCGCGGATCGACTTGGCCTTTTCCGCCGAGCGGCTGGAGTAGACGTCGAGCACTTCCTTGAGCTGCACCGAGGCCAGTTCGGACAGGTGTTCCAGGCCGCGGGCGAGCTTGCGCGGGACGCCGGTGCCCTGCACCGCGATGACGCGCTTGCCGATGTTCTTGGCAAGGTCGCCGACGCGTTCAAGGTCGGCCGCGATGCGGATCGAGCCCATGATTTCGCGCAGGTCGGCGGCAACCGGCTGGCGGCGTGCGATGGTGACGACGGCCGCGTCGCCGATTTCGCGCTCGCCGGTGTCGAGAATGACGTCGTCGGAGATCAGCTTCTGGGCAAGCGCCAGATCGCCGGTCACGAGAGCCTGAACGGACTCGCTGACCATCTGCTCGGCAAGACCACCCATTTCGGAGATCCGGCGCTGCAGGAACTTCAATTCGTCGTCGTAAGCCGACATGAGATGCTGTTGTGTCGAGGGCATGGTGGTGTTCCCTGATATCTTGAGGCAGGCTTCAGCGCGGCTGCGGATCAGCCGAAGCGACCGGTGACGTAGTCCTGCGTGCGGCTTTCCTTCGGAGAGGTGAAGATCTTCGCCGTCTCGTCGAATTCGACCAGTTCACCGAGATACATGAAGGCGGTCTGGCGCGAGACGCGGGCAGCCTGCTGCATGTTGTGCGTGACGATGACGATCGTGTAGTCGGCGCGCAGCTCGTCGATCAGCTCCTCGATCTTGGCGGTCGAGAGCGGGTCGAGAGCGGAGGCCGGTTCGTCGAGCAGAATGATCTCCGGCTTGACGGCAACGGTGCGGGCGATGCAGAGGCGCTGCTGCTGACCGCCGGACAGGCTGAGACCGCTGGCATGCAGCTTGTCCTTCACCTCGTTCCAGAGGGCCGCGCGGGTCAGGGCCGCTTCCACGCGCTCGTCCATCTCGCTCTTGTTGAGATTTTCGTAGAGGCGGATGCCGAAGGAGATGTTCTCGTAGATCGACATCGGGAACGGGGTCGGCTTCTGGAAGACCATGCCGACCTTGGTGCGCAGCAGGTTGAGGTCCTTCGACTTGTCGAGAATGTTCTCGCCGTCGATCAGCACCTCACCCTCGGCGCGCTGCTTTGGATAAAGCTCATAGATCCGGTTGAGGACACGCAGCAGGGTCGACTTGCCACAGCCCGACGGACCGATGAAGGCGGTGACGCTGCGCTCCGGCAGGGACAGGCTGATGTCCTTGAGGGCTTTGCTGTTGCCGTAGTAGAAGTTGAGATTCTTGATCTCGATCTTTGCCTTTTCGGCAGTCTTCTGCGGCGCGACTTTGTCTAGGGAAAGCATCTGGCTCATCTGTCCTCTCTGCGTCCGGTCAGGCTACGGGAAATTACGCTCAAACCCAAGACGGTCATGGTTATGATCAATGCGCCGGTCCAGGCCAATTGCTGCCATTCTTCATAGGGGCTGAGGGCAAACTGGAAGATCGTCACCGGCAGGCTCGCCATCGGAGCATTGAGGTTAGAACTCCAGAACTGGTTGTTGAGCGCGGTAAACAGAAGCGGCGCGGTTTCGCCGGAAATGCGGGCGACGGCCAGCAGGACACCGGTGACGATGCCCGAGCGGGCGGCGCGGTAGGCGACCGAGCGGATGACGATCCAGCGTGGGGCGCCGATGGCCGTGCCGGCTTCACGCAGTGCATTCGGCACGAGGCTCAGCATGTCTTCGGTCGTGCGCAGCACCACGGGGATGACGAGCACGGCGAGTGCGAAAGAGCCGGCCAGCGCCGAGAAGTGGCCCATGGGCCGCACCACGATTTCGTAGATGAACAGGCCGACGACAATCGAGGGCGCCGACAGCAGGATGTCGTTGATGAAGCGCACGACCATGGTCAGCTTGCTGAAGCGGCCGTATTCGGCCATGTAGGTGCCGGCCAGGATGCCGATAGGCGTGCCGACGAACATGGCGATGATGGTCACGATCAGGCTGCCGAAGATGGCATTCAGAAGGCCGCCCTCCTCGCCCGGAGGCGGGGTCATTTCGGTGAAGACCTGAATGTTCAGGCCGGCGGCGCCCTTGTAGACCAGTGCGCCGAGAATGAGCGCGAGCCAGGCGATGCCGATGCCGGCGGCGACGACGCACAGCGACATCATCACGGTATTCTTGATCTTGCGACGGGGATAGATCGAGGACATCGGTCAGGCTCCCTTCTTGCTCTCGATGCGCATCAGCATGTAGCGCGCGATGGCAAGGATGATGAAGGTAATGATGAAGAGGATCAGACCGAGAGCGATCAGCGAGGACGTGTACATTTCGCCGTCCGCTTCGGTGAATTCGTTGGCGATCGTCGCGGAGATCGTCGTGCTCGGCGCAAAGAGCGAGGCACTGATGCGGTGCGCGTTACCGATGACGAAGGTGACGGCCATGGTCTCGCCCAGTGCACGGCCGAGGCCGAGCATGACGCCGCCCATGATGCCGACGCGAGTATAGGGGACCACGACGTTCTTCATCACTTCCCAGGTGGTGCAGCCGATGCCGTAGGCGGATTCCTTCAGAACCGACGGTACGGTGTCGAACACATCCTTGGTGATCGACGAAATGAACGGCAGGACCATGATCGCCAGGATCAGCGAGGAGGTCAGCAGGCCGATGCCGTAGGGCGGACCGGCAAACAGGCTGGAGAGGATCGGGACGCCGTGGAAGAAATCGATGACGAAGGGCTGAACTTTCGTCTGGATGAACGGTGCGAAGACGAACAGGCCCCAGATACCATAGATGATCGACGGAATGCCGGCGAGCAGCTCGATGGCGATGCCGATCGGGCGACGCAACGGACGCGGGCAGAGTTCGGTCAGGAAGATGGCGATGCCGATGCCGATCGGCACGGCGATCAGGATGGCGATGGCGGACGTTACGATGGTGCCGTAGATCGGAGCCGCGGCGCCGAAGTTTTCCTTCACCGGGTTCCAGCTTTCGGTGACCAGGAAGGAAAAGCCGAACTTGGACAGCGCGTCCCAGGAGCCGACGAACAGCGAGACGGCAACGCCACCGAGAAGAACCAGGACAAGGACAGCGGATGCGCGGGAAACGGCGTGGAAGACCGCGTCGGTCAGGGCGAAGCGCCGGACGACCTTTTCACGGCGACTTGCCATCTGTTGATCTGTGACTGCTGCCATCGACATGCGGCTGTTCTCCCTCGCAGGTCCGGAAAGGAAAAGAGAAAGAGGGGCGGAGACCGCCCCTCTTCCAAAGGCAATTACATTGCGGAGTAGACCGGCTTGCCGTCAGAACCGACGACGTCCTTTGCCCACATTTCCTCAACGCTCTTGACGACGTTCTCCGGCATGGCGACGTAGTCGAGTTCGTCGGCCATCTTGCCGCCGTTCTTGTACGACCAGTCGAAGAACTTCAGAGCTTCGCCGGTAGCAGCGGCATCTTCCGGCTGCTTGTAGACGAGGATCCAGGTAGCAGCCGTCATCGGCCAGGATTCAGCGCCCGGCTGGTTGGCGAGGATGACGCCGTAGCCCGGCTGGGAGTTCCAGTCAGCGTTGGCAGCAGCTGCAGCGAAGGCTTCAGCCGTCGGAGCAACCGTCTTGCCGTCCTTGTTGAGCATGTCGGCATAGGTCATCTTGTTCTGCTTGGCATAAGCATACTCGACGTAACCGATGGAGCCCGAGGTCTGCGCAACGTTGTTGGCAACGCCTTCGTTACCCTTGGCGCCGATGCCGACCGGCCATTCGACGGCCTTGTCTACGCCGATCTTTTCCTTCCAGTCGGCGGAAACGTCAGCGAGGTAGTAGGTGAAGTTGTAGGTGGTGCCCGAACCGTCCGAACGGTGAACGACGGCGATTGCCTGCGACGGCAGGGAAAGGTCCGGGTTCAGCTTCTTGATGGCTGCGTCATCCCACGAGGTGATTTCGCCCATGAAGATCTTGGCCAGCGTTTCGCCGTCGAGAACCAGCTTGCCCGGCTCTACGCCTTCGATGTTCACGACCGGAACGATGCCGCCCATGACCATCGGGAACTGTGCGAGACCGACTTCCTTGAGCTCATCGCCGGAAAGCGGAGCGTCGGAAGCGCCGAAGGTCACGGTCTTTGCCTTGATCTGCTTGATGCCGCCGCCGGAACCGATCGACTGGTAGTTGAGGCCGATACCGGTTTCCTTCTTGTAGGCGTCAGCCCACTTTGCGTAGATCGGATAAGGGAAGGTCGCGCCAGCGCCGGAGATGTCGGCAGCCTGGGCGGCGGAAAGCATGAAGCCTGCCGAGGCAGCCACTGCCACAGCGTAGGCCATCGGACGGAAGAAGTTTTTCATTGAGGTCGCTCCTCTTGGAATTCGATCTTGGGAACACCGCGAACGGTGCCTTTCGGGGCCGGACAAAGTAGACGGCGGCGTCTTCTCCGTGGCTGCAGACCGTGGGATGCTTCTTTTTCCCTCAATCTGCGGCGCTGGATTTTTGACCTTTCCGGCGCCCGGCCCGCTTGTCATATCCGCTCCAGCAACACCCTTTTATGTCAGTTCAGTGAAAGTTTTGTGACAGGTCATGTCGTTGAAAATAAACGGTGTTATTGGCGGCGCAAAATCGCCTTCCCGCCAATATGTCAAAAACGGACGGTAAACTTGGCGCCCTTGCCGACTTCGGAGGAGACGAGCAGCCTGGCGCGATGGCGGGTGAGGATGTGCTTGACGATTGCCAAGCCGAGACCGGTGCCCTTTTTCGAGCGGCTGTCTTCCACGCTGACGCGGTAGAAGCGCTCGGTCAGGCGTGGCACGTGCTCGGCGGGAATGCCCGGCCCGTAGTCGACAACATTGACCTCGATCGGCTTGCCGCCGCCTTCGCTGAGGTAAACGTCGATGCGCTTGCCTTCCTGGCCGTACTTGCAGGCGTTCTCGATCAGGTTCTCGAAAACCTGCACGAGTTCATCGCGATCGCCGATCACCTCGACCGGCTTGTCGGGCATATGCAGGACGATATCGATGCCCAGTTCCTCCGATAGCGGCTTCAGCCCGTCGGTGACGTGACCGAGGAGCGGCACGAGATCGACCTTGGCGTCGGGTGCGATGTGCGATTTCAGCTCGAGCCGCGAGAGGGAGAGCAGGTCGTCGATCAGACGGCTCATGCGGGTCGCCTGCTCGAGCATGATGCCGAGAAAGCGCTGCTGCGCCTTGGGATCGTCCTTCGCCGGCCCCTGGATCGTCTCGATGAAGCCGCGCAGAGAGGCAAGCGGCGTCCTCAGTTCGTGGCTCGCATTGGCGACGAAATCGGACCGCATGCGATCGAGCCGGCGCAATTCGGACACGTCGCGGAAGGACAGAAGGAACAGGCCGGCTCGCGCCTCTCCCGGAACGGGCAGCGGCTTGACGCAGACGATGAAGCTGCGCTCCGACGGCAGGCGTTCGAAGTGTTCGGTCTGGTTGACCTTGCCGCTCGTCACCGTGTCGCGCGCCATGTCGAGAATGCCGGGCGAGCGGATGCGGGCGGAAAGGTGCGCGCCTTCGGTCAGTTCGCCGAAAGCCTTGAGCGCCGCTTCGTTCTGGAAGACGACCGCCAGGTCGCGATCGAGCAGGAAGAGCGGCATGTCGATTGCCGACAAGGCGGCGCGAACGCCACGGACATCGCCCGCATGGGCGCGCCGTTCCTCGGCCGAATTGCCCTTCGCCTCATCGATCCGGCGGCCGACAGGCGTGGCAACAAGCGCCACAGTCGCGGCGAACCACAAAATGACAACGATCGGCCATCCGGGGCTGATCAGCGCCACAAGGAGAGCGAAGCAGGACAGGACCAGGAGCGGCAAGGCGGCGAGACGCAGGCGGCCGACAAGCTGGCTCACCACGCCTGCGGTCTCTTCTCGGGTCTCTGGTTGGTCCGGTCGCTGCAACATCCGCCACTTCTGATTTCTGGTGAGGAAGGCCCTTGTTATCTCTTTTTCATGACAGAAGTTTTTTGTCGGCGCCATAGGCGATAGATTGCCCCGCCTGCAACGCATCTTGAACTCGCCTTCAGGATATGGCCACATGCGGCGGTCGATTTTCTCACATCGATCAACATCTTGGAGAGGAGCCCCGATGAGCGACGTCATGGAGAGCCGCGCTGTGGAACTGACCGTCAGCGGCAAGAAACGCATCTTCGACATCGACGATCCGAAGCTGCCGGACTGGGCCGACAAGGACGAAATCGAATCGGGCGACTTCCCTTACAAGGAGAAGATGGACAAGGGCGAATACGAGAAGACGATCGAGGCGCTGCAGATCGAACTCGTGAAGATGCAGTTCTGGATGCAGGACAAGGGCAAGCGCGTCATGGCCGTGTTCGAGGGGCGCGATGCGGCCGGCAAGGGCGGCTCCATCTTCGCCACCCGCGCCTATCTCAACCCCCGCTATGCCCGAGTGGTGGCGCTCCCGAAGCCCAGCGACATCGAACGCGGGCAGTGGTACTTCCAGCGCTATGTCGAGCATTTCCCGACGACCGGCGAATTCGTGATGTTCGACCGCTCCTGGTATAACCGCGCCGGCGTCGAACCGGTGATGGGCTTCTGCACGCCGGACCAGTACGAGCATTTTCTCAAGCAGGTACCGCGCTTCGAGGAAATGCTGGTCGACGACGGCATCTTTCTCTTCAAGTTCTGGCTGAACATCGGCCAGGAAATGCAGATCAAGCGCTTCCACGACCGCCGCCATGATCCGCTCAAGGTCTGGAAGCTGTCGCCGATGGACATTGCCGCGCTGACGAAATGGGACGACTACACCGAAAAGCGCGACCGCATGCTGAAGGAAACGCACACCAAGGATGCGCCCTGGACCATCATCAAGGCGAACGACAAGCGCCGCGCGCGCATCAACCTGATCCGCCACATCCTGCTATCGCTGGATTACGACGGCCGCGACCTGAAGGTGATCGGCGACATCGACGGCAAGATCCTCGGCCAGGGGCCGAACTTCCTCAAGTAGCGGCGCTCATCGTCCCGGCAGCAGCCGCACCGCATAGAGATTGATGCCGTTGCCCTTGGCCTGAAGGTCCGGGTTGATGATCAGCTTGCCAGGCGAGTTGGGGGTCAGCGAGCGGGCAAATGTGACTTGGAACAGCGTGTCGGTCTTCTCCTGAGACACGGTGAACCGGTGTCTGCCGCAGCCGCCGAGCGTGGAAAAATCGCACTGGACGGAGACCTGCACATTGGTCTCCGAAGACGACTGGAAGGTCAGCGCAATCGTGGAGCGCTTGCCGGCCATGGCCCTCAATATCGCGGGCGGGATCGTCACCGTCACCGAGCCGTCGTCGTCGGCGCTGGTCGAGGTCATCTGGATCGCCGGCCCGGTGCTGGTGTCCACGGGATCGATGGTGGCGTTCTGTCGGGCGTTCAGAACGGAGATGTTCTGCGGCGTGAAGAGTTCGATCCATTCGGACGAGAAGCCGGTCTGAATGCCGACCGTCTGCGGCTTGTCGGTCGCGTCGGAATCTTCCGCGGCAACCTGCGGCGTCGGGCTTTGCGGCGCTTCATCCCCGGCTCCACCGCCGAGAAGCCCGGCCTCCAGTGCCCAACCGAGACCAATGCCGATGAAGGCGATGACAACCGACACCATGAAGATGCGCGAAAACAGGCCCCGCCTGCGGCGCGGCTTGGCAGAGGGCGTGGCTGGCAGGTCTAGCATGTCCGCGAGCTGAGGCCGGTCACTTCCTGCCGGGCGGGCATCTGCGGCACCGAGCGCTGAAAGATCGTTGGCCGCAGGCGGCGGGGCGCGCCTCCGCCCGTTGGCGGACGAGGGTCCGGAAGCCGATGTGCTGACGGCAGGTGCGTCGAACCAGCCGGCATCGGCGGCGGGCGGCGCGTCATGGGTAAGGTCCGGCTCGGGATAGACCGAAGCCGGTGCCGGCTTCTGCTGCTGCGGCAGCGGCGCATGATGGCGCGGCTCTGGCTCCGGTGCAGCCTCCGGATAGGTCTCTTCGGGCTCAGGTTCGTCGAACTCTTCCGGCTCGGGCGGCAGACGCAGCTCTTCTTCCTGCTCGATTGCGGCGATCACCCGTTCAAGGCGTCCGCGCTGCGCTGCTATCGTGACCGGATCGTCGATGCCCTGCTTTTCCAGGCCCGATTCGAGCGCCCGGCGCGCCGACTGATAAATCTTGGCGCGAACGCGCGGATCGGAGCGGTTCGCCCGCTCCAGCGCATTCCTGATCGCCGCATCCAATCCCGTCACGAATAAACCCTTGCCTTGCCGAACATAGCACTCGCTGGAATCGGTAGACGCAAAGTCCGGCCGGTTCAAGTTCTCACGCCCGCCGATGCGCTCTTGTCCCCTTTGAAATGCCCTCGATTCGGATAGGCTCACAACGCCCGCGACGTTCCTGCCTGTCGGGATGCGGCGCGAATGGGGCTTTCCCTCCGCCGTCGCCTCTGCTAGAGATTTTGACGTTCGCGTAAACGTCAATTGTGTCGGAGGAGACATGACGCTTCCCAAGGTACTGAGCGAAAACCTGCGTCTGCCGGTCGTCGCCTCGCCGCTTTTCATCATTTCCCATCCGGCCCTGACGCTGGCGCAGTGCAAGGCCGGCGTGATCGGCGCCTTTCCGGCGCTCAATGCGCGGCCTGAATCCCAGCTCGACGAATGGCTTGCCGAAATCACCGAGGGGCTCGCCGCGCACAATGCCGCCCATCCGGAGCGGCCGGCAGCACCGTTCGCGGTCAACCAGATCGTCCACACCTCCAACAAGCGCCTCGAGCACGACCTGATGATGTGCGTGAAGTACAAGGTGCCGATCGTCATATCCTCGCTCGGCGCCGTGCCGGAGGTCAACCAGGCGGTCCATTCCTATGGCGGCATCGTGCTGCATGACGTCATCAACAACCGCCACGCCAATTCGGCGATCCGCAAGGGCGCGGACGGGCTGATCGCGGTTGCGGCCGGCGCGGGCGGCCATGCCGGTCGCCTTTCGCCCTTTGCCCTCGTGCAGGAAATCCGCGAATGGTTCGACGGACCGCTGCTGCTCGCGGGCGCGATCGCCAATGGCGGCGCGATCCTCGCCGCCCGGGCCGCCGGCGCCGACATGGCCTATATCGGCTCGCCCTTCATCGCCACCAACGAGGCCCGCGCCAGCGACGCCTACAAGCAGATGATCGTCGACAGCAAGGCCGACGACATCGTCTATTCCAACTACTTCACCGGTGTGCACGGCAATTACCTGAAACCCTCCGTCATCGCCGCCGGCATGGACCCTGACCACCTGCCGGAAGGCGACCTGAAAACGATGGATTTCGACAGCGCGGTGACCGGCGCCAAGGCCTGGAAGGATATCTGGGGCTGCGGCCAGGGGATCGGTGCCGTCAAGGAAATCGCCAGCGTCGAGGGCCTCGTGACACGGCTCGAGCGCGAATACCGGGACGCAAAGGCGAGGCTTTGCAGCTGAGACGATTTCCGTTCCGCATTTCCACTGCGCGATTTTTTTGGACGCAGCGGAACTCATGACTTGAAATCCGCCCGCTTTGCGGTTATCAGCCCCTCACGCCAGCCGCCGGCCCCGCGCCGACGGCATTTCAAGGGCCGCTTTAGCTCAGTCGGTAGAGCACATCATTCGTAATGATGGGGTCACGTGTTCGAGTCACGTAAGCGGCACCACTTCCCTGTAAGCCCATAGCGAAATATGTGGTCCTTTCGGATAGTCTGTACGGGGTCTGTGTCTTGGCGTCCTGTTCGCACCAAGGCATGGTGACGGCCTTCAATCGGCTCCGTCAAGCTTCAGCGAACCCTCGATCTCCGCCTCGCGGTAACCGTCGAGGCTGATCAGGTGGCTTCTGCCGATCTCGATGATTGTCGATGTTGCCTCTTTTTCGCTCCAGCCCACCGCCACAGCCCGCGAAATCAACTCCATGACATCCGCGTATACTGCCCGCTCGCAATCGATTGCTCGATCGGGATCGTTTTCTGCAATTTTAGGGCTGGCTAAGCTCTGCGCCGAGACAATGGCGATCTCAAGTTCATGAGCTATACTTGATATATGGCGAACCTCTCCGAATTCGCGCAGAACATCTACAATCGCGGCATACAGTTTATCATTGCGCATCCGTCGTACCCCACACGATAATTGCTATCGTGATCATTTTTCCAGCCGCAAAAGTTGTGATGATAATAAATAACACTTAACAGACTTCATATATCGACTGCCCAATGCTCCGTCCAGACTTCGGAACAGATCAAATTTGGTTATAAAACTGGCGAGATCCCAACTTCGCGCATCATTCTGAAACAACCGAAGATCAATATCTTGCCGCTGAAAGCACCGGGAGAAGATCGACCCGGGAATTAGCGACGCAGGGGCGATCTCTGCCCCGGCCTGATCCGCATTCTCATCAGGCCCATCCGCCCATTTTTGACAAATCACAGTCTCCGGCTTGCCGGGCGCCGCCGCCTGTGCCACCGGCGTTAGCCAAGATGAGTGGCGTCAGGTGACAAATGTCACCTTTCGATGCATTGTCGAGATCAAGTCCAGCTTATTTTAGAACTATTGGGTCCAGATATTTAATTGGTCGCGGCGGGCAGAAGTGGCGTTGTCATTGGGAAGTATCGAGCAAGTTGCCGCCAGTCCCGGGTTCGCGCGGATTGCAGATGAGCTGGCGCGCAATTTCATGAGCGTGCATGACGCGGCTCCGCGGCTGGCCGGGCTGTTTGCCACCCAGCAGCGATGGTTTCTCTCGCATGTGGCGCTCGGCCTCTATTTCGAGGGACTGGCCGAGGGGCGTCATACGCTGAACCGGCGCGACCTCGTCAAGGCCGCCCTGCACTATCGGATCTCGAGCCGCAACACGGCCGTCAGCTTCTTCCTCGAAGCCATCAAATACGGTGTCGTCGTGCCGGTGGACGGGGTGAACCTGCGCACCTTGCAGCCCTACCGGCCATCGGCACAGACGCTGGAACTGCTCGGCCGCTGGTACATGTTCCACCTTGCCGCGCTCGACAGGCTGGACGGCGGCGGACGCTGCGGACAGTTCGCGCGTGATGTCGACGGCCACATCGCCGCCCTGCAGCCGGCGCTGGCGCACGCGCTGCTCGAATGCCCGGCGATCCGTTCACACGGCAAGATCTATTCGCTTTTCACCTGGATGGACGATGGCGGACTGCTGATGGACCGGCTGATTGCCGGCAGCGCAGCCGGGCAGACGATGGAAGATGGAGAACGGCTGCTGACCGATGTCACGTCGCTCGGCTACCTCGCACGCAGCTTCGGCCTGTCGCGCTCGCATGTGGGCCGCAAGTTCGCTGCCGCCGAGGCGATCGGCGCCATCGGCTGGAGCGGTCGTCCCGGCCGTTCCCCGATCTGGATATCGCCGGAATTCCGGCGCGAATATTACGAGGCGCAGGCTGCCAAGATGATCGTTCTCGATGAGACGATGGCGGCGCTGCTGCCGCACAGCAGGGCGCAACCGGCGGCCTGACGTCCGCTCCTCCGACCGACTGCATAGTGCACCACCCTTGCGGCCGGTCATTCCGCCGCCATCGGCCTCGGCTGGAGCGGCGGCATCACGTCATCCGGTATCGGGCAGACATAAGGGGTCTCGGCGAGGGTCTCGCGGTGCTCCCTCTTCGCGCGCGCAAGCAGGGTCTCGTCGGCCATCAGCGTCTGCGCGGTCTGCGCCATGATCTTGGCTGCATGCACCATGCCCTTGTGCGCGGCGGGCGCCTTGCCCTGCGCGGTGATCTGCCAGCTGTGGCCGGGCGTGCCGATCGCATGGGTCGCCACCCAGCACTGCACCGTCGGCACCTTCCAGGTGACGTCGGCGACGTCGGTGGAGCCGAGCATCTTCTCGCCGCCATTGCGCAACGGCACGACATAGCCGCAGAGCGGCTCGTCCTTGACCGGCTTGAGGCCGACGCTCGCATAGCTCGCCCGGATATCCTCCTCCGACAGCGTCGCCTGGATGCGGCGCGCGTATTCCCTGTCGGCCTCGTCGAAGGGCACGCCACCGAGCTGGTCCAGCACGCTCTGCATGGTCGCTTCCATCGTCGCGTTGGGCAGCATGTT
Source organism: Rhizobium sp. NRK18 (assembly GCF_024385575.1). NCBI lineage: Bacteria > Pseudomonadati > Pseudomonadota > Alphaproteobacteria > Hyphomicrobiales > Rhizobiaceae > Rhizobium > Rhizobium sp. NRK18. The sequence goes on from NZ_JANFMV010000001.1 coordinate 3,472,753, forward strand.
GGAGACGGCGGACATGATGGAGATATCGACCTCGGTCTCGGTCATCATCGCCGCACCGCGCGCGACCTTCTTCACCCGCTCATTGAGCGCCAGCATGCCGGACAGCGTAAGCGAGCGGATCGAATAACGCACCTTGGCACGGGCCTGCACCACATTCGGCGCCGTGCCGCCGACATCGAGATAGGCGTAATGGATACGGCTGTCGGAGGGCACATGCTCACGCAGATAGTTGACGCCGACGGACATGATCTCCGCGGCATCGAGCGCGGATCGCCCGAGATGCGGCGTTGCGGCGGCGTGGCTCGCGCGGCCGGTGAAGACGAAGTCCATGCGGGTATTGGCGAGACTGTCCTCGGTATCGACGCGCGTCATCGTCGCCGGATGCCAGGTGATGGCGGCATCCACGTCGTCGAAGGCGCCATCGCGCACCATGAAGGCTTTCGCAGCGCCGCCCTCTTCCGCCGGGCAGCCGTAATAGCGTACCCGGCCGGGCGTTCCGGTTTCGGCCAGCCAGTCCTTCAACGCGCAGGCGGCGAGAAGAGAGGCGGAGCCGAGCAGGTTGTGCCCGCAGCCATGGCCGTTGCCGCCGGCTTCCACCGGGCGCGGCTCGGCGATGTTGGCCTCCTGGCTCAATCCCGGAAGGGCGTCATATTCGCCGAGGACGGCGATCACCGGTCCGCCCTCGCCGGCCTCACCCATAACGGCGGTCGGAATGCCGGCAACCGCCTCCGTCACGCGGAAACCTTTCTGGCGGAGCATCTCGGTGTGCTCGGCGCAGGAGCGGTATTCCGCGTAGAGCGTCTCCGGCATGCCCCAGACCCGGTCGGACAGGCCGATCAGATCGTCGCGATGGTTCTCGACCTTGTCCCAGATGATTTCCGAATTGCGCATGCGGCAGGCTCCAAGCATTCAATCGCTGCGACATTGCCCTGCCGGTGGCAGCCTTTCAACGGAAAAGGCGGACCATCACGGCGATGGCCCGCTTTTCAAGGCGCTCGGGTCTTCAGATGACCGCATCATGTCACTGCGTCAGGCGCGAGACCTTGGAAGTCGCCTGGGCGCCGATGCTGTTGAAGGCGGCGATCAGGTCGCTTGCGTTGCTGGCGTCGAAGTAGTGGGCAGCGTCAGTTGCACAGTAGCTGAGCAGGGCCTTGCCCGCCGCCGGAGCCATGAAGGCGACCGTGTAGATGATGGTGCCCTCCCTTTTCGCGTCGTCGCACTCTTTCTTGGTCTTTGTATCGGATTTGGGGTCGTTATTCTCGCCATCCGTCATGAAAACCATGTATTTGACCGGGACTCCGCCATTCTTCTTCTTGTGCGCCTGATCCTCGGAGTTGGCATGCAATGCATTGCGTGCGGTCGTCACCGCCTGGCTGGAATCCGTTCCACCGTCTGCTATCAGGGTGTCGACATATGCCAGCGTCTTGGCGGTTCCCCAATCAAGATCGAGCGGAGTGTCCATATCGCTGTTGTAGGACACTGCAGCCGTACGGACGTATTTCTGCTCCGGATCAGCCGCAGCCAATTGGGCCATAAGGTTCGAGACGGCCTGCTTGAGAGCATAAATTTTGGGTATATATCCGATTGCTGAATAAGTGCATGTCTTGGGGTGATATTCCCATACCTTATTTCTGCCTCTGCCTTCCGAAGTCCAATAGCTGCAGTCATACGACACTTCGTAGGTCCCATACTGGTCCGTATCCCAAGCCATCGAACCGGACCGGTCGAGGACCAGGTACATGCTGAGCGGCGACTTGGTGGATTCGGTGGAGGTTCGTGCAGCCGAGTTGACGGAAACCGGTCGGCTGTCGATGCCGAGGAGACCCGTCATCGCGGTCATCTTGACGTCGAGGTTCAGCTTCACCTGTACATCGTAGGTGCCCGACCCGTCAGCATTGGTGACCTTGGTCGGCACAATGTCGATGTTATCCTTGTCGAGCGTGCCGCCCAGATCGTTGTCCAGCGCCAGTTGCGAGTTGACGAAGTTCAGCGCCAGGACCTTGGCCTGCGCCTCGGTCATGCCCTGATCGGCCATGGCCTTGGAGGCGACCAGCGCGGCAGAGTCGGCCGCGGACTGAAGCTGTGTGCGCGTATTGAGGAGGCGGCTCATGTCGATGGCAACACCGACAAAGGCGATGACGACCGGCAGCGACAACGCCGTCAGAATGGCAAAGTTGCCGTCGCGGGATCTGAAGAACTGTTTCACTGCATGTGAAGCGGAAAGGTTTGTCATCATAACAACACCGTTAACAGGGCCTAAACGTCTGTGGTTTGGCAGGATTAGACCGGGGTTATGTGTTGATCGACTTAATGGATTAGGGAAAATTTTCGTTAAATTCCGTCGGACCGCCGAGAACCGGGCTTTCCATCTGGCGGTGTCGTCCCGTTTTGGCACTCGCGGAATGGCTGCGGCTGTCCAGAAGTCCAACAAAACTCAGGGTTATATCAATATTGGAGGTTGTAAACGGCCGATTGTGCGACGGGATCTGACCCGTTTCGATACGATTGCGGACTTTGCCAACATGCCTAACAGAACGCTAAGGCTCGGCGGCCAACAGTTGCACTTCGGCCGCCAATCCACAATCAAGGCCCCGACGCGGCGGCGGCCGCGCCTTGGATCAGCCTGATATCTTCGACGAAATATACTGGGCAAACTCGAAGTTGGGGCGCTCCAGATGTGACAGCGCCCCGGGGGCCGACAGCTTTCCGGTGATGCCCTTGTAGACCTTTTCCGTGCAGCCGCGATCCTCGTCGTTGACGTCGTCGAGGAGCGCCTTCAACGTTGCGAAATGCTTCTGTGCCTCCGGGTCGCCGGCATAGTCGGGATGCATGCCGCCACCATAGAGGATCTTCACGTGGTCCGGGCCGTCCGGATGCAGGGACAGATACCAGAAATATCCCGGCGTCAGCGTGATGAAGAGTGCCGGATAGATCGACAGCAGCCAGGTCTTGACCCGTTCCTCGCCGGTCAGCACCGTATTGGACGGGTGGGCAACCGTCAGCGGCGCGTCGCCCTTCTTCAGGATCCAGTGATAGTTGAAGGCCGGATAACCCTCAGGGCAGGTCATCTTTTCCAGCGACACGAAGCCGCCGATGGTGCCGGAGTGACAGACCGGCAGATGGTAGCTTTCCATGAAGTTTTCGCCGAGCACCTTCCAGTTGGTGTTCCAGCGGTGCTCCTCGCGGAAGGTTTCGACGTAGCTTCCCATGTCCAGATAGCCGACGAGCGCGTCGACATCCTTCAGGCTTTCCTCCGGATCCGGCGCATCCGGGTTAAGGCTGACCAGGATCCAGCCCTTCCAGTCGACACAGCGGATCGCCGGCAGCGCCACGTTCTCCTTGCAGAAGCCTTCGTTGAGCGTCATCGCCGGCGCGCCGCGCAGCGTGCCGTCGAGATTGTAGGTCCAGGCATGATACGGACAGACGATCGAGCGCACATGGCCGCTGCCCTCCAGGAGGGTCGACATGCGGTGGCGACAGACATTGGAAAGCGCCCGGAGCTGACCGTCCCGGTCGCGGAGCACGATGACCGGCTCACCGGCGATTTCCATGGTCAGGTAATCGCCGGGGTTCTTCAGCCCGTCGGTCCGGCCCGCGCAGAGCCATTCCTTGGCAAAGATGTGCTCGAGTTCCTGGGCCAGAAAGGACTCGGATGTGTAGACACTCTTCGGCATGGCCGCCGCCTTTTCGAAAGGCACGGAGACATTGGCCTTGAGCTCGGCGGCGAGAGAACGCTCGGGACTGTGGATCGTCATTTTACATCGCCCTTGGAAAAGAGGTTGGTACACAAACGAATTTTCAGGATGGTGACACGATTTTCGGTTTTGTTAAGCCGAATTTTCGGCGAACCGCATTTTTGTTTCCAAAATCGGATTTCCGGCCAGCCTGCCATGTTCCAGCCCCTGCAAACACGAGGATGGACGGATCGAAAGATTGCATTTGCGCCTCCCGACATTTGCGACGATGATGCCTTCACCCAAACTGCCTGAAACAAAAATATTGACGTTTACGTCAAGGTTATAATAATCAGAATTCAAGACCGGCTGCCGAAAGGCTGCCGTCGCCGAACGGAGGAGGAAGTCCCGGCAACGGGAGAGCCGTTCGGCCCATCAGGCCACGGGAGGGCCCCTATGAGCAGCACGATGTCGACCTCCACCGGAGAAGACACCACCGCCACCGCATCCGGCAAGCCGTGGCTTGCCTCCTATCCGGAAGGCGTGCCGGCCGAAATCCCGCCGTTGGCTCATCAGTCTCTCGGTGACTTCTTCGACGCGAATGTGGCAAAGTTCGCCGCCCGCAAGGCCTTCACCAACATGGGCAAGGACCTGACCTTCCGCGATCTCGACGCCGCCTCTCGCCGGGTGGCCGCCTGGCTGCAGAGCAAGGGGCTGAAGAAGGGCGACCGCGTTGCGGTGATGATGCCCAACATCCTGCAGAATCCCGTCGCCACCTACGCCGTGCTGCGCGCCGGACTGACCGTCGTCAACGTCAATCCGCTCTACACGCCGCGCGAACTCGAACACCAGCTGAAGGATTCCGGCGCCAAGGCGCTCTTCATCCTGGAGAACTTCTGCGTCACCGCCGAAAAGGTGCTGGAAAGGACAGACGTCAAGCATGTCGTCGTCGCCTCTCTCGGCGATATGCTCGGACTGAAGGGTCTGATCGTCAACCTCGTCGTGCGGCGGGTGAAGAAGCTCGTTCCGCACTGGTCAATCCCGGGCCATACCCGCTTCAAGGCCGTGCTCGCAGACGGTGGCCGCCTGCCGTTCAACAAGCCGACGCTCGGCCTCAGCGATGTCGCCTTCCTGCAATATACCGGCGGCACGACCGGCGTGTCCAAGGGAACGACGCTGACGCATGCCAATCTTCTCGCCAACACCTCGCAGGTCATGACCTGGCTGACGACGCGCGCCAACGCCAAGCCGATGCCGGAAGACATCCTGATGGTCTGCGCGCTGCCGCTTTACCATATCTTCGCGCTCACCGTGAACTCGCTGGTCGGCATGGCGCTCGGCGGCCACAATCTTATGATCACCAATCCACGCGACATCCCGGCCTTTGTGGAAGAGCTGAAAAAGCACCCCTTCCACATCTTCCCCGGCCTCAACACGCTGTTCAACGCGCTCCTCAACAATCCGGATTTCCGCAATCTCGACTTTTCCAACGGCCTGCTGGTTCTGGGCGGCGGCATGGCCGTGCAGCGTCCGGTCGCGGAACGCTGGAAAGAGGTGACGGGGATCGCGATCACCGAAGGCTACGGCCTGTCCGAGACCTCGCCGGTGGCAACGGTCAACCGGCTGGATGCGATGGAGTTTTCCGGCACGGTGGGCCTGCCCCTGCCCTCGACCGACATCGACATCCGCGACGAGGACGGCAAGTCGCTGCCGATCGGCGAGGTCGGCGAAATCTGCATTCGCGGACCGCAGGTGATGGCCGGCTACTGGAACCGGCCGGAAGAGACCGCACAGGTGATGACGGCGGACGGCTTCTTCCGCTCCGGCGACATGGGTTTCATGAATGCGTCCGGCTACACGACGATCGTCGACCGAAAGAAGGACATGATCCTGGTTTCGGGCTTCAACGTCTATCCGAACGAGATCGAGGAAGTGGCCGTCATGCATGACGGCATCCTCGAGGCGGCGGCCGTCGGCGTGCCGGACCAGCACTCGGGCGAGGCGGTGAAACTCTTCGTGGTGCGCAAGGACCCCAACCTCACGGAAGCCGACGTGAAGGCGCATTGCGCGGCAAACCTCACCAATTACAAGCGCCCGAAGTTCATCGAATTCCGCGACGAACTGCCGAAGTCGAACGTCGGCAAGATCCTGCGCAAGGAACTGCGGAACTAGACCAGCCGGTAAGGCAGGATATCGCGGTTTTCGTGATCGACGACGATGCGGCTCTTGACCGGCGGCATGGCGCGGCTCGGACAGTTCTGCCGCTCGCAAATGCGGCAGGAAATGCCGATCGGATCGAAGGCCGCACGATTGCCGAGATCCATGTCGTCGGCGTACACGAAATTTTCCGCGTAGGAGACCTCGCAGCCGAGCGCCAGCGCATATTGTTGCTGGCTCTGGCGGAAGCCGCGCCCACCCTTGGAAACCTGTAGCGCGACGCTGAGATAGCGCACGCCATCCGGCGTCTCGGCCAGCTGGCGGACGATGCGGCCCGGCATTTCGAACGCCTGATGCACCTTCCACAGCGGACAGGCGGAGCCGAAGCGGGCGAATTGCAGCTTGGCGGCGCTGTGGCGCTTGATGATGTTGCCGGCCCGGTCGATCTTGGCAAAGAACACCGGAACGCCCTTCATGCCCGGGCGTTGCAGAGTCGACAGGCGATGACAGACCTGCTCGAGGCTGGCGCCGAAGCGCGCCGTCAACAGGTCGAGATCGTGTCGCAGCTCGCGCGCGGCATCCATGAACCGGCGATAGGGCAGGACCAGCGCGCCGGCAAAATAGTTCTGCAGACCGATCGTGCAGATCTCCCGCGCCTCGGCAGTGCGGAAACCGACGGCGCCGGCAATGGCGTCGATCGCCGCGCCCGCCTCCACCTGCGCGATCTTCATGGCGATCTGGAAGGCGCGCGTCTGCGCCGGCAAATAGGGATTCAGCGACAGAACCCGCGCATCGGCATCATAATGGCGGATCATGTCGTCGCCGCGGGCGGCGCGGATGACGCGGATATCATGCGCCTCTTCGAGAAAGCCGGTCAGTGCCGCGTTGAGGTCCACCTCGCCGATGCCCAGCCGCGTCGCCAGCTTTTCCGCCTGCAGGTCGAGTTCGTGGACATAGTTGTCGACGAAATGGAAGTAGTCGCGCACCTCTTCGTAGGGCGTGTTCTCGGCAAGCGCCGTGCCCTGGCCGAGCGATTGGTCAAGGCTGGCGATCTGTTCGGAATTGTGGCGGTAGGCCTGATGGCAGGCAATCAGCGCGTGCGCGATTCCCGGCGCGTTCTGCACCACCATCTTCATGTCTTTGAGCGTCGGCGTCCACGCCTGGAACATCGGATCGGCCAGCGCCTCGGACAGCGCTGACAAGAGACGGTCGTCCTCGCCGCCCGACAGATCCGCCAGATCGATCCGGTAGCGCTCGGCGAGCGCCAGCAGCACGGCGGCGGAGACGGGCCGCTGGTTGTTCTCGATCTGGTTCAGGTAGGAGACCGAAATGCCGATACTTTCGGCAAAGCGGGCCTGGGTGGCCTTGTTTTGCTGCCGCAGTTCCCGCACCTTGCGGCCGATATAGAGCTTGCCGATCGCCATGTTCGCAACTTTGCAAAATTCATCTTCTTAATCTGTAAATTGTGCACATTCACATTTTCAAGCATTTTATGTGCGCGCAAAGCGGATTATGTAACGGCAACAATCCGAATGAGGAGGATCCATGTCCGAAATTCTCGAGCAACTGGAAGCCCGCCGCGCCGAGGCGCATCTGGGCGGCGGCACGCGGCGCATCGAGGCCCAGCACGCCAAGGGCAAGCTGACGGCGCGCGAGCGTATCGAGGTCCTGCTCGACGAGGGTTCGTTCGAGGAATACGACATGTATGTCACCCACCGCTGCGTCGACTTCGGCATGGCGGAGACCAAGGTGCCGGGCGACGGCGTGGTGACCGGCTGGGGCACGATCAACGGCCGCCAGGTCTACGTGTTCAGCCAGGACTTCACCGTACTCGGCGGCTCGCTGTCGGAAACGCATGCCCAAAAGATCTGCAAGATCATGGACATGGCGGTCCGGAACGGCGCGCCGGTGATAGGCCTCAACGATTCCGGCGGCGCCCGCATCCAGGAAGGCGTGGCGTCGCTTGCCGGCTACGCCGAAGTGTTTCGCCGCAATGCCGAAGCCTCCGGCGTCATCCCGCAGATTTCCGTCATCATGGGCCCATGTGCGGGCGGCGCGGTCTACTCGCCGGCGATGACCGACTTCATCTTCATGGTGCGCGACAGCTCCTACATGTTCGTGACCGGTCCCGACGTCGTCAAGACGGTGACCAACGAGATCGTCACGGCGGAAGAGCTCGGCGGCGCCTCCACCCACACGAAGAAATCCTCGGTTGCCGATGGCGCCTATGAAGACGACATCGAGACGCTGGAGCAGGTCCGCCTGCTGTTCGATTTCCTTCCCTTGAACAATCGCGAAAAGCCGCCGGTTCGCCCCTTCCATGACGACCCGGCCCGCATCGAGAACCGTCTCGACACTCTGATCCCCGACAGCGCCAACAAGCCCTACGACATGAAGGAGCTTATCCACGCGATCGCCGACGAGGGCGACTTCTTCGAGCTGCAGGCGGAATATGCCAAGAACATCATCACCGGCTTCATCCGCATCGAAGGCCAGACGGTCGGCGTCGTCGCCAACCAGCCGATGGTGCTCGCCGGCTGCCTCGACATCGACAGTTCGCGCAAGGCGGCCCGTTTTGTGCGCTTCTGCGACGCCTTCTCGATCCCGATCCTGACGCTGGTCGACGTGCCCGGCTTCCTGCCCGGTACCGCGCAGGAATATGGCGGCGTCATCAAGCACGGCGCGAAACTCCTGTTCGCCTATTCGGAAGCGACCGTGCCGATGGTGACGCTGATCACCCGCAAGGCCTATGGCGGCGCCTATGACGTGATGGCCTCCAAGCACATCGGCGCCGACGTCAACTATGCCTGGCCGACTGCGGAAATCGCGGTGATGGGCGCCAAGGGCGCGACCGAGATCCTCTACCGCTCGGAGCTCTCCGATCCGGAGAAGATCGCGGCGCGCACGAAGGAATACGAGGAGCGCTTCGCCAATCCCTTCGTCGCCGCCGAACGCGGCTTCATCGACGAGGTGATCCGCCCGCATTCCTCGCGCCGCCGCATCGCCCGCGCCTTCGCGTCGCTCCGCAACAAGAACCAGACGACGCACTGGAAGAAGCACGATACGATCCCGCTGTGAGGAGAGGCGGACCGCGATGCCGACAGTGTTTGAATGGAAAGGGTGGAAATTTCTGTTCTACAGTCAGGACCGGGGCGAACCACCGCATATTCACGTCCGCAAGGATCGCAGCGAAGTCAAGATCTGGCTTGAAGGCCTCAAGGTAGCGCGGAACAGGCGCTGTACGGACCAGGAGATCAATGCGATCCTGGCCGTGGTCAAAGCCAACAGGAACGAATTTCTGGAGAAATGGTATGAGCACTTTGGAAATCGATGAGGATCTGCTGGAGCCGATGAAGGCCGAATGCACGACCACGGACCTTGTCGTGACGCTTGCGGATGGTGTTCAGATCGTCACCCCGCTGTGGTGGTATCCGCGCCTTTTGGCGGCGTCTCCGGAACAACGGAAGAAGGTGGAGCTTTCGCCGTTCGGCCTTCATTGGCCAGACATCGACGAAGACCTCAGCATCGAAGGAATGCTGACGGGCTCTAAGGCACCCGGCGCGAAGCCACCGGCAGAAGCAGCGGAGTAGGCGGAAATATTTCGTGCGTCTCCTATATTAAAGTGCCGGCGTCCGGCCCCTCGGATGCCTAAGGCAACATTTCAGGATGGATTTCATGACCGATAAGAACCCGCAAGACAATTTTCCCGCCGGATACGAGCCGGACAAGGTTTGGACCTGGGACAAGGGCAATGGCGGCGCGTTTGCCTCCATCAACCGCCCGATCGCCGGCGCGACCCACGACAAGCCGCTGCCGGTCGGCAAGCATCCGCTGCAGCTTTATTCGCTGGCGACGCCGAACGGCCAGAAGGTCACCATCATGCTGGAGGAGCTTCTGGAAGCGGGCCACAAGGATGCCGAATATGACGCATGGCTGATCAAGATCGGCGATGGCGACCAGTTCGGCTCCGGCTTCGTCGAGGTCAACCCGAACTCCAAGATCCCGGCGCTGATGGACCACTCGACGGCCGAGCCGACCCGCGTCTTCGAATCCGGCTCGATCCTTCTCTATCTCGCCGAAAAGTTCGGCGCTTTCCTGCCGAAGGATCTGAAGGCCCGCACCGAGACGATGAACTGGCTGTTCTGGCAGATGGGCTCGGCCCCCTTCCTCGGCGGCGGCTTCGGGCATTTCTATGCCTATGCGCCGATCAAGATCAAATACGCCATCGACCGCTATGCGATGGAAGTGAAGCGGCAGATGGACGTGCTCGACCGGCATCTCGCCGACCATCAGTTCATGGCCGGCTCCGAATATTCGATCGCCGACATGGCCATCTGGCCCTGGTACGGCCGCCTTGCCCGCAGCGAGGCCTACAACGACGCCGGTACGTTCCTCGAAGTCGAGGGCTACAAGAACGTCAAGCGCTGGACGGACGAGATCGGCGCGCGGCCGGCGGTCAAGCGCGGCGTGATGGTCAACAAGGCCTCCGGCGATCCGTCCGAACAACTGCATGAACGCCACGACGCCTCCGACTTCGAGACGAAGACGCAGGACAAGATCGGCAAGAACTGAGGATATACTGAATGGCCAAGCTTCCCGACATGACGAAACACCGCGGATTTCCGTCCGGCATGCCGGGAACCGGCCTTCAGTTCACCATAAGGCGGGCGAATCCCAAGGGGATTTCCCCGCTGGTGGTGCTGCCGCGGCGCTTCAGCCGCGACGACACCGAACACCGCGCCGATGCCGCCTTCATCCATGCGATCTGGCACTGTTTCGGCGCGGAGCCCTTCGAGCGCGGCAATCTCGACGCCCGCCGCCTGTCGCGGCTGTTCGAGCGCGAGATCGTGCCGGCCGAAAAGCCGTTCGATAAGGCCTCCTACCAGGCCATGCTGCAACTCAACGAGCCGCTCGCCCGCTCGAATTTCCCCGAATCCTTTGATGACGTGCTGGAAGTGTGATGCCGATGATCAAGAAAATCCTGATCGCCAATCGCGGTGAAATCGCCTGCCGGATCATCAAGACCGCGAAGAAGATGGGCATTGCCACCGTCGCCGTCTATTCCGACGCCGACCGCGAGGCCATGCATGTGAAGATGGCCGACGAAGCCGTTCACATCGGCCCGGCGCCTTCGAACCAGTCCTACATCGTCATCGACAAGATCCTCGACGCCATACGCAAGACAGGTGCCGATGCAGTGCATCCGGGCTATGGCTTCCTGTCGGAGAACCCGCTGTTTGCCAAGGCGCTGGAGAAGGAGGGCGTGACCTTCATCGGCCCGCCCGTCGGCGCCATCGAGGCGATGGGCGACAAGATCACCTCGAAGAAGCTGGCAGCCGAAGCCGGCGTTTCCACCGTGCCCGGCCATATGGGTCTGATCGAGGATGCCGACGAGGCGGTGAAGATCGCCTCCTCCATCGGCTATCCGGTGATGATCAAGGCCTCGGCCGGCGGTGGTGGCAAGGGCATGCGGATTGCCTGGAACGACGCCGAGGCGCGCGAGGGTTTCCAGTCGTCCAAGAACGAAGCGAAATCCTCGTTCGGCGACGACCGCATCTTCATCGAGAAGTTCGTCACCCAGCCGCGCCATATCGAAATCCAGGTGCTGGGCGACAAGCACGGCAACACGCTCTATCTCGGCGAGCGCGAATGCTCGATCCAGCGCCGGAACCAGAAGGTGATCGAGGAAGCCCCCTCGCCGTTCCTGGACGAGGCGACCCGCAAGGCGATGGGCGAGCAGGCCGTGGCGCTCTCTAAGGCGGTCGGCTATCACTCCGCCGGCACGGTCGAGTTCATCGTCGATGGCGACCGCAATTTCTACTTCCTGGAAATGAATACCCGCCTGCAGGTCGAGCATCCGGTCACCGAACTGATCACCGGCATCGACCTCGTCGAACAAATGATCCGCGTCGCCTCCGGCGAGGAACTCTCCTTCGGGCAGGACGATATCCGCCTCAACGGCTGGGCGATCGAGAGCCGTCTCTATGCCGAAGACCCCTATCGCAACTTCCTGCCGTCGATCGGACGGCTGACGCGCTACCGTCCGCCGGAAGAAGGCACGGCTGCGGACGGCACGACCGTGCGCAACGATACCGGCGTCTATGAAGGCGCGGAAATCTCGATGTATTACGATCCGATGATCGCCAAGCTCTGCACGCATGGCCTCAACCGGGCGGAAGCGATCGACGCCATGGCGGATGCACTCGACCGGTTTGAGGTCGAAGGCATCGGCCACAACCTGCCCTTCCTGTCGGCGGTCATGGGCCAGGATCGGTTCCGCAAGGGCGCGCTGACGACCGCCTATATCGCCGAAGAATTCCCCGACGGCTTTTCCGGCGTCAAGCCGGATGCTTCCGAGACCCGTTTCCTGGCAGCGATCGCCACCCATGTCCATCTGACTCTGCAGGAGCGCGCCGTGCAGATTTCCGGCACGATCGGCAATCACCGCCGCGTTCCGGGCAAGGACTGGGTCGTCCGCTTCAACGGGGAAGGCATTGCCGTCTTGAGTGCTGCGACGGAGAAAGGGCGGCTTGTCGAATTCGAGGACGGCCAGTCTCTCACCATCGTCAGCGACTGGACGCCCGGCCGTACCACCGCGCTCTTCAGCGCCGGCGGCGAGGCGGCCCATGTGAAGGTCGAAACCGTTGGCACCGGCATCCGGCTGCGCTGGCGGGGTATCGATCTGACCGCACATGTCCGCTCGCCGCGCATTGCCGAGCTTGCCCGCCTCATTCCGGAAAAGCCGCCGCGCGACACCTCCAAGATGCTGCTCTGCCCGATGCCGGGCGTGCTGACTGCGCTCAGCGTTGCGGAAGGCCAGACCGTGGAAGCCGGCCAGCCGCTGGCGACCGTCGAAGCCATGAAGATGGAAAACGTGCTGCGCGCCGAAAAGCGCGGTGTGGTCAAACGCCTCGCCGCCGCCGCCGGCGCCAGCCTGGCGGTGGACGAGCTGATTTTGGAGTTCGAGTGATGGAACCGCGGGGGATGAGATCGCCCCTCATCCCCCTGCCGGAACCTTCTCCCCGTCTAGACGGGGAGAAGGGACGCGCGGCGACGGTATCGTCCCCTCGCCCCGCTTGCGGGGAGAGGGTTAGGGTGAGGGGCAATGTAATCGGGGAGTTCCAACAATGACCGGCAAGAAGACGATTTCAGACTGGCAGACCCTCGCCGAAAAGGAACTGAAGGCATCGCCCGACAAGCTGACCTGGGAAACGCCGGAAGGCATTGCCGTCAAGCCGCTCTATACCGGCGACGATCTCGAGGGCATGGCGCATCTGGGGACGCTGCCGGGTTTCGAGCCCTTCGTTCGCGGACCGCGGGCCACCATGTATGCCGGCCGGCCGTGGACGATCCGGCAATATGCCGGCTTCTCGACGGCGGAAGCCTCCAATGCCTTCTACCGCAAGGCGCTTGCCGCCGGCCAGCAGGGTGTCTCCGTCGCGTTCGACCTCGCCACCCATCGCGGCTACGACAGCGATCATCCGCGCGTCGAGGGCGATGTCGGCAAGGCGGGTGTGGCGATCGACTCGGTCGAGGACATGAAGATCCTGTTCGACGGGATTCCGCTCGAAAAGATCTCCGTGTCGATGACCATGAACGGCGCCGTAATCCCGATTCTCGCGAACTTCATCGTCGCCGGCGAGGAACAGGGCGTTTCACGCGACAAGCTGTCGGGCACCATCCAGAACGACATCCTCAAGGAGTTCATGGTCCGCAACACCTACATCTATCCGCCGGAACCCTCGATGCGGATCGTTGCCGACATCATCGAATATACCGCGCGCGAGATGCCGAAATTCAATTCGATCTCGATTTCCGGCTACCACATGCAGGAGGCGGGCGCGACGCTGGTGCAGGAACTTGCCTTCACGCTCGCTGACGGGCGCGAATATGTGCGCGCGGCGCTGAAGAAGGGCCTCGACGTCGACGAGTTCGCCGGCCGCCTCTCGTTCTTCTTCGCCATCGGCATGAACTTCTTCATGGAAGCGGCGAAGCTCAGGGCCGCCCGCCTTCTCTGGTCGCGCATCATGACGGAGTTCGAGCCAAAAAAGGCGTCTTCGAAGATGCTGCGCACCCATTGCCAAACATCGGGCGTGTCGCTGGCCGAGCAGGATCCCTACAACAACATCATCCGCACGGCGTTTGAAGCGATGTCGGCGGTGCTTGGCGGCACGCAGTCGCTGCACACCAACTCCTTCGACGAGGCGATCGCCCTGCCGACCGAATTTTCCGCCCGCATCGCCCGCAACACGCAGCTGATCCTGCAGCACGAGACCGGCGTGACCAAGGTCGTCGACCCGCTGGCCGGCTCCTACTATGTCGAAAGCCTGACCAACGAGCTTGCCGAAAAGGCCTGGGCGCTGATCGAGGAGGTCGAGGCGCTTGGCGGCATGACCAAGGCGGTCAACGAGGGCCTGCCCAAGCGCCTGATCGAAGCGGCGGCGACGAAGCGGCAGGCGGCGGTCGACCGTGGCGAGGAGGTCATCGTCGGCGTCAACAAGTACCGGCTGGAAAACGAGGACGAGATCGACATTCTCGACATCGACAACACCGCCGTTCGCGCCTCGCAGATCAAGCGCCTCGCCGAGACGAAACGCCGGCGCGATCCGAAGGCCGTCGAAAAGACACTCGCGGCGCTCGCCGACGTGGCTAAGACCGGCAAGGGCAACCTGCTCGGTGCTGCCGTGGACGCAGCCCGGACGCGGGCGACCGTCGGCGAGATTTCCGATGCCATGCGGTCCGCCTTCGGCGACCATTCGGCAGTGCCCGAAGTGGTGCACGGCGTCTATGGCGAGGCCTATGACGACGATCCGGAAATGCAGGTCCTCGCCGGTCGACTGGCCGATTACACCAAGGCTTCGGGCCACAGGCCGAAGGTCATGGTCGCCAAGCTCGGCCAGGACGGCCACGACCGCGGCGCCAAGGTAATCGCATCCGCCTTCGGCGACATCGGCTTCGACGTACTCTCCGGCCCCCTCTTCCAGACGCCGGAAGAGGCCGCCGACACGGCGATCGAAAGCAAGGTTGCCGTCGTCGGCGTCTCCTCACTCGCGGCCGGCCACAAGACGCTGGTGCCGCAGCTTGTCGATGCCCTGAAGGCGAAAGGTGCCGAGGACATTATCGTGGTCGCCGGCGGCGTCATCCCGCGGCAGGACTACCAGTTCCTGCTCGATCACGGCGTCTCGGCCGTCTTCGGGCCCGGCACGAACGTGCTTTATGCCGCACGCTCCGTTCTCGATCTGGTCGAGGGCCGGTTGCGCAACACCTGACGTTTCGCGGGCAGGTGACGAAATCCCTGCCCGCCACTCCCCGTCCCTTGATTTACCTGGCAAAGCGGCTAGTTTCGCGGCAACAAGACTATCAAGGAGATGCCCCATGCAGTCCATCGTTGCAGCGCTGAAGAAGACCGTCGCGTCGACCGCCGCCACCGACATCCGCGCCGCCTTCGCAGCCGATCCGGACCGGTTCGCCCATTTCAGCGCCGCCTTCGACGACCTGTTGATGGACTATTCCAAATGCGCCGTGAATGCCGACATCATGGCCGGGCTCATCGAGCTCGCCGACAAGGGCGCCGTTGCCGCCAAGCGCGACAGGATGTTTGCCGGCGAGGCGATCAACTTCACCGAGGACCGGGCCGTGCTGCATACGGCGCTGCGCAACCGCTCCAACACGCCGGTAATGGTCGATGGCAAGGATGTCATGCCTGACGTCAACGCCGTGCTCGACGCCATGGGCGCATTTTCCGACGGCATCCGTTCAGGCAAGCTTGCCGGGGCTACCGGCCGCAAGATCACCGACGTCGTCAACATCGGCATCGGCGGCTCCGATCTCGGCCCGGTCATGGCGACGCTGGCGCTCGCTCCCTTCCATGAAGGCCCGCGCCTGCATTTCGTCTCCAATGTCGACGGCGCCCATATCGCCGATACGCTGAAGACGCTGTCGGCCGAAACCACGCTGTTCATCATCGCCTCGAAGACCTTCACGACGATCGAAACGATGACCAATGCGAAGACCGCCCGCGACTTCGTCGCCAAGGCGCTCGGCGAAGCAGCCGTCAAGCATCACTTCGCCGCTGTTTCCACCGCGCTCGACAAGGTTGCAGCCTTCGGCATCGACGCAGACCGCGTCTTCGGCTTCTGGGACTGGGTCGGCGGTCGCTACTCCATCTGGTCGGCGATCGGCCTGCCCTTGATGATCGCCATCGGCCCGGAGAATTTCGGCAAGTTCCTCGACGGCGCGCATGCCATGGACCGGCACTTCCGCGAGGCGCCGACGGAGAAGAACCTGCCGATGCTGCTCGGCCTGATCGGCTATTATCACCGTAACGTGCTCGGCTACGGCTCGCGGGCGATCATCCCCTATGACCAGCGCCTGTCGCGTTTCCCGGCCTATCTGCAGCAGCTCGACATGGAATCGAACGGCAAGGGCGTCACCGTCGACGGCACGCCGGTCGAGGGCGAGAGCGGCCCGGTCGTCTGGGGCGAGCCCGGCACCAACGGCCAGCACGCCTTCTTCCAGCTCCTGCACCAGGGCACCTCGATCATCCCGATCGAATTCATGATCGCGGCCAACGGCTTCGAACCCAACCTTCGCCATCAGCACGAGCTGTTGATCGCCAACTGCCTGGCGCAGAGCCAGGCCCTGCTGAAGGGCCGCACGCTCGCCGAAGCCAAGGCGCAGCTGACCACCAAGGGCATGGACGACAAGCAAGCCGACTTCATCGCCCCGCACCGTGTCTTTTCCGGCAACCGCCCGTCGATCACCTTCGTCTACGACCAGCTGACGCCGTTCGCGCTCGGCCGCCTGATCGCGCTCTACGAGCACCGCGTCTTCGTCGAAGGGGTGCTCTTCGGCATCAACTCCTTCGACCAGTGGGGCGTCGAGCTCGGCAAGGAACTGGCGACCGGCCTGCTGCCGGCCGTCGAAGGCAAGACCGACGGCGGCGACCTCGACAGCTCGACAGCCGGGCTGGTCAAGACGCTGATATCGCGGAAGGGGTAAAGACCCCCTCTGCCCTGCCGGGCATCTCCCCCACAAGGGGGGAGAAAACTCGCGGCGGCGCTTTGCCATCAGTCGGCGGATACCACCCGCAGAAATGCTTTCTTTTGAATGATGCGGAAGACGTGGAGGTAGCCCCTCCCCCTTCTGGGGAGGGGTTGGGGAGGGGCATTTCCGACCCTACTCCATCGCGAGAATATGGTTGCGGACCACTGGATAGATCTCGCCGTCCCATTTGCGGCCGTTGAACACGCCGTAATGGCCGACATTGGCCTGCAGGTGGTGGCGGCGCAGGTGCGGGCGCAGCGAATTGCAGAGATCGTGGGCGGCGGCCGTCTGGCCCATGCCACAGATGTCATCGCGGCCGCCTTCCACCGTCAACAGCGCCGTCTTGCGGATCGCGCCCGGATCGACCAGCCGGCCGCGATACATGAAGGTGCCGTTCGCCAGTTCGGCCTTATGGAACACGCGGTCGATCGTCTCAATATAGAATTCCTCGGTCAGGTCGAGGACGGCGAAATACTCGTCGTAGAAGGTCTTGATCTTCTCGGCCTTCTCGGTCTCGCCCTTGGCCAGATAGTCGTAGAGGTTCTGGTGGGCGGTGCGGTGGCGGTCGATGTTCATCGCCATGAAGGCGACCAGCTGCAGAAAGCCCGGATAGACCTTGCGGCCACCGCCCTTGAACCGCCACGGCACGGTGGTGATCACCGAATGCTCGAACCAGGCGAGCGACTTTTTGACGGCGAATTCGTTGACCTCCGTCGGGCTTTCGCGCGGATCGACCGGGCCTGCCATCAGCGTCATCGTGCGCGGCGTGGCCGGATGATCGTCCTGCGACATCACCGCGACGGCGGCGAGCGTCTGCACGCAGGGCTGACAGACGGACAGCACATGCGCGCCCGGGCCCATCTCTTCAAGAAAACGGATGATATATTCGACATAATCCTCGACGCCGAAGGCGCCGGCGCTCAGCGGCACGTCCCGGGCATTCGCCCAATCGGTGATGTAGACGTCGTGGTCACGCAGCAGCGTCTTCACCGTTCCGGCCAGAAGCGTGGAAAAGTGTCCCGAGAGCGGCGCGACCACCAGGACCTTCGGCTGTTCGGCTTCGGTTTCCTTGGCGAAATGCAGGAGGTTGCCGAAGGGCAGCGACAGCGCCACCTCTTCGCGCACCGGCGTCAGCGTGTTGCCGCTCATCACCTCGCTTATACCGAAATCGGGCCGCTCGTGGCTGAGCTTGAAGCGGGAGATAAGTTCCATGGCAGCGAGGAAATGCTGCGCCGCCCCCTGCCCGACACTGCCGGCGCCCCAATTTCCGAAGGACATCCAGAAGCGCGCCAGCTCGCGGAAGGGCCCCACCAAGTCGTCCTGGAACTGGTAGACCTGATAAAGCATGCGGGGCCATCCTTTTTCGTCTTGTGCAATGCACAAAAACTAGTGCATCTTTGACCAACTTGCCAGAGAATAGTGACACTATCGAAAACGGCGCGAAAAGGGCGGATCATGTTGCACGGCACGCTGACCATCTCCTCGAAGAACTATTCCTCCTGGTCGCTGCGCGGCTGGCTCCTCTGCCGGATGGCGGGCCTTTCCTTCACCGAGGTGATGGCGAAGCCCGACGAGAAGAACCGGCAGGAACTGCTGCTGCTGTCGCCCTCCGTTCTCGTGCCGCGGCTGACGCATGGCTACGTGACGGTGTGGGATACGCTGGCGATTGCCGAGTATGTCGCCGAATACGCACCGTCGGCGGGGCTCCTGCCCTACGACCAGGCGGTCAGGGCGCATTGCCGGGCGATCTGCGGCGAGATGCATTCCGGGTTCCACAATCTGCGCTCGGCCCTGCCGATGAACATCAAGGCGCGGCACGAGCGCTTCAAGATCTTTTCCGGCGCGCGGCCGGATATCGAGCGCATCAAGGAAATCTGGAACGAGTGCCTGGACAAGTATGGCGGGCCTTATCTCTTCGGCACGGCGCCCAACATGGCCGATGCGATGTTCGCACCCGTCTGCTCGCGCTTCCGCACCTATGCCGTCGATCTGGACGACCGCCTGTCGGACTACTGCAACCTTATCCTCGACTGGGACCTCATGCAGGAATGGGCCGAAGGGGCAGCTGCCGAGGAAGACGAGATGATCGAGCTCGAGGTCGAGTTCTGACCAAGCGGCGTCTCGGAGAACTTATTGCGCACTGCGACAGCTTTGTATCCGAAGAGATGAGGCGGTGTGCTCGGGAAGGACGAGAGGAAGGCAACGCATCGCGCTCTCTCGAGGCTGCCGAAACTGTGGGCTCCACGTCTGGAGTTTCGAAAACAGCCATTCCATCAAAGAATCAAGGAGAGGCGTTTCCTCGTTTCCGAAACCGAAGTTTTGACGTTCATGCACTGATCAAGGGCATTGTCCCAAGGCCTGCATGCCGTCATCGCCGAGGAGCGATCTTAGGTCTGCCTGCCTGACGACGGGCAGGAAGGACTGGTTCGGCGCCGTTTGCAGCCAGATCCTCAAGGACAGGGGAAGAGCGGCGGATGACAGCGCACCTCGCCAGCACCCGCCGGACAGACTGACGGACAGACTGCCATGCCCTTCATCGCCGCGCGCTTTCGCGTTTCGGATCTCCTGCTGCATGCCGCGCAGCGCCGGGACGTCATCGGACGCGACCGTCATCAGCACCAGTTTCTCGCCAGGACCCGGTGTCTGCGACAGCCCGCCCGTCGCGGTTGCCGCTTCGGCGATCGTCAGACGGGCAGCTTTCTGTGCCTTTGTGGGGGTTCTGCTGGAATTCCACGTCAGGGTCAGGTTCGCGCCGCCGCGAGCGATCTCCAGAGGCTCCGGAACATTGAGGAGGACGCGAAAGCTTGCGGGATCCGCCTCGATCGGAGACAGGGTGGCAATTCGCGCCGTCGTGACCGGATCCGTCGAGACGCAGGCGGCCAGAAACCCGAGCAGAACCACACCCAGCGGAAACCACAATGCCCAAATTCTACTCATGCCGAAAAATCCCCTTTGACGATTAATTATTATTGTTTTACGATAATTACATCTCGCAAATCAAGAGTATTTCGCCATGCATCATGATTCTCTCGAACAGATACGCCGCCTCAGTCAGAAACTACGTCTCTTCGTCGTGTTGATGGGCATGCTGCTGACAGTCGCCTTTCTCTATGTCGCGTGGCGACTATCATTCGACCTTGAAGGCTTTGTCGGCGATGCGTCCGGCTTTCTCTTGGGGGGATCGGCGACCGCCGTTACGCTCACGCCGGGGACTGCAACCGGGCTGATTATACTGGCGGCCTTGAATGCCATAATCGCGCTCGGCGCCTTGCAGGCGATCTGGTCGCTGTCCGGGCGCTATGAAGCCGGAGACCTGTTTTCGCCTCGCTGCGGCAGGTTGCTGCGTCGGGCAGGCCTGTTTTCACTGACCGGTGCGGTGTCGTCGATCCTCTCGAAAGCACTGGCAACCCTGCTCCTGACCTTCGCATACCCGCCGGGACAGCGCCTGCTCACACTGGGCATCGGCAGCACCGAACTCTTCCTGCTTCTGCTCGCGGGTCTACTCTTTGTGCTGGGTCATATCATGATGGTGGCCGGCGAGATCGCAGCCGAAAACCGGAGTTTTGTGTAGCCATGCCGATTGTCGTCAACCTCGACGTGATGCTGGCGAAGCGCAAGATGCGTTCCAAGGAACTGGCCGAGCAGGTCGGCATCACAGAGCAGAATATTTCGCTGCTGAAATCGGGCAAGGTCAAGGGCGTGCGCTTCGACACACTGGACGCCATCTGCCGCGCGCTCGACTGTCAGCCTGGCGACCTGCTGGAGTTTCGGAAGGATCTGCCAACTCCGTGATGGCCGCCCTCAGAGGGCGATTTCGTTCGCCCAGGGCGGGTTTGCACCGGCGCGCGATACGGTGACTGCGGCGGCCTTGGCGGCCAGTGACAGCGCATCGCGCACCGCCTCTTCGCTGAGCGACGCCACCTTCTCCTTGGTCAGGAGATCGTTGCGCTTCAGCGATGCAAGCACGCCGGCATCGAAGGTGTCGCCGGCGCCGACCGTGTCGACCACCTCGGCCTTGACGCCGGGGACCGACACCTTGAAATCCTTCGTGTAGCCATCGGCGCCGTCGGCGCCCTTGGTGATGATCACCAGCCTGGCGCCGTGGTCGAGCCAGTGGCGGGCAAGCTCTTCCTGACTGCCGGTCATGCCGAACCATTCCAGGTCTTCATCCGAGAACTTGACGATGTCCGACATGGCCGCCATGCGGTTGATGCGCTGCATGTGCGCGACCTTGTCCTTGATGAAGCCGGGGCGGATGTTCGGATCGAGCGAGATGACGCGGCGGTCGTGTTCGCGTGCCATCAGCGCCTCATATGTCGAGCCGCAGGGCTCCGAGATCAGGCTGATTGCGCCGAAATGCAGCGCCTCACAGTCGTCGCCAAGGTCCGGGAGGTCATCTTCGGTGATCATCCGGCCGGCGGTGTTCTCGTCGTAGAAGGCATAGGAGGCGCTGCCGTTCGTCAGCTTGACGAAGGCGATCGTCGTCGGACGCGAGGAGATGGCGCAGGGCGACGCATCGACGTTCGACGCCTTCAGCGCCTTCTGCAGGATGTCGCCCATCATATCGTCGGAAAGACCGGTGAAGAAGGCCGTCGGCACGCCGAGCCGGCCGAGCGCGATGGCCGTGTTGAAGACGGCGCCGCCGGCATAGGGCGCAAAACCGTTCTCGCCCTTGGTGGTTTCGCGCGGCAACATGTCGATCAGGGCTTCGCCACAGCAGATGATCATAGTCTCTCTCCCAAAGGATGAATTTCAATCGATTTAATTCAATGTCCCGGCAAAGGCCAGCACTTTATACGCCGAGGGTCAACGGCTCACTGGGTCGGCAGTTCCGACACGCCGCCATGTTCGGCGGACCATTTCAGCGGCGCATCGAGAAAGGCGGCGACCGAGGTGAGCGTCGCCTCGTCGAACAGCTTGTCCTGGCGCGCGGCAGCCAGCACTTCGCGCCATGTGGAGATATGGTGCAGCTTGACCTTGCCGTTGACGAAGCGCTCCGCCGCCTCCGGAAAGATGCCGTAATAGAAGAGCGCCATGCCATGGTCGACAATGCCGCCGGCCGCGCGGATGGCATCGATGAACTTGAACATCGAACCGCCGGCCGTCGTCAGATCCTCGATCACCAGAACCCGGGCGCCGTCCGGCATATGGCCTTCGATCTGGGCGTTGCGGCCGTGACCCTTCGGCTGCTTGCGGACATAGATCATCGGCAGGCCCAGGCGGTCGGCCAGGAATGCCGCGAAGGGGATGCCGGCCGTTTCGCCGCCGGCGACGCAATCGAACTGTTCGAAGCCCGCTTCGCGCAGCACGGTAGAGGCGGCAAAATCCATCACCGCAGAGCGGATGCGCGGATATGAGATCAACTTGCGGCAGTCGATATAGACAGGGCTCATCATCCCGGATGCGAGCTTGTAGGGCTTGTCCGGGCTGAAGTGAACCGCCTTGATCTCCCAGAGCATACGGGCCACGAGGGACGCCATTTCGGCGCGGTCGGGAAACGAGTTCTGAAACATCGGCGCTCCTTGCAAAGCCATGGATTTGACAGCGCATAGCAGGATGCGCAGCGGTATTCCAGAAGCGCAGCCATCTTCATGAACAAAGTTTAACGCATACGGCCTCTTCAAATGCAACAAAACGTCGCCATGTCAGTTGTATGAGTTGTCGATCCGACGACGAGGGAAAGGAACCGCGATGTCCGAGTTGATTGTCATTGGTTACAATACCGAAGCTCAGGCCGAGCAGGCCCGGGAAACGCTCTACGGCCTGTCCAAGGAATATCTGGTCGAGATCAAGGATGCGGTCGTCGCCTCCGCCGGTGATGACGGCAAGATCAGGCTCAACCAGATGGTCCACATGTGGGCGATCGGCGCCAGCGGCGGCGCCTTCTGGGGCATCCTCGCCGGCCTCATCTTCTTCAACCCGCTGATCGGCCTTGCCGCCGGCACCGCAAGCGGAGCCCTTGCCGGCGCGCTGACCGACTACGGCATTTCCGACACGTTCATGAAGGATGTCGCCGGCGTTCTCCGGCCCGGCCAGGCGGCGCTCTTCATTCTCGCCGAGCGCGCCTCTTCCGACAAGGTGATCGACAAGCTCAGCCTGCATGGCGGTCGCATCCTGCGCACCAACCTCGACACCTCGCACGAGGGCAAGCTCAGGGAAGCGTTCGAGCATGCGCGCGGCGCAGCGACCCCGGCGGATCCCGTCTGATACCGTTTGAAGCAACCTTATGCATAAAGGAGCACTGACATGATGTCCGCCGTCTACATCCAGCCGATCATCGCGCTCATCGCCGGCATCCTCATTCTCGTCGCGCCGCGCATCCTCAATTACGTGGTGGCGATCTATCTGATCCTGATCGGCCTGACCGGCCTTTTCCCGCACATGATGGGCGGCTGATCCGCCACCCATGACGCGATCGTCCGAATGAGAAAGGCCCGCACGATGCGGGCCTTTCCATGTCACAGTTCAGACAGACTACTTTAGCAGCTGGTAGTTACATTCCGCCAGAGGCCGCAGCGGAAGCTTTCTGACGTATTCGAAGCAGGAGTCGCCGCTGGCGGCACCGGTGTTGATGGTCACCACCGGCGTCGGCTTGGGGTGATGCTTCCAGTGGTGGCGGTGGTGCTTCTTGTGGTGGCGGTGCTCGTGAGGCGACTTCATCATGTGATGCTTCTTGTGGCCGTGATGGGCCTTCTCATGATGATTCCGCTTGCCTTCGACCTTGTGGAACCGCTTGTGGTGAGGACGTTCCTTCATCTCCGGCTTCTTGTTCCAGTCCTTGCCGGGGAACATCGGCTTGATGTCGTCCCACTTGCGCGGTCCGGACCACTTGACCGGGCGATTGCCGGGCTTCTTGAAGTCGTTGCCCTTCTTTCCGTCGCGATGGCCGATCATCGGCTTCGGGCCATCCTTGCGCCCGCCCCAATCGCCGCCGCGATGACGAGGTTCATTGCTGGTGAACATCGGCTTCGGGCCTGAGGGGCCACGGAAGTCCTTGTCACCACGCTTGTCGTCTTCGCGATGACCGAACATCGGCTGCGGACCAGACTTGCCGTCGAACCCGCCGCGCCTGCCGTTCGACTTGTTGTCGTCACGGCCACTCATCATCGGCTTCTGACCACGCGGGCCGCCAAAGCCCTTGTTGTCGTCCGACTTGTTGTCGTCACGACCGCCGAACATCGGCTGCGGACCGTTCGGAGCGCCGAAGCCCTTGCCGTTGCCCGGTTTGTTGTCGTCCTTGCCACCAAACATCGGGGACGGACCGGACTGCGGCTGTTCGCCGTTGTTCTGCTGACCGTTCCGCCCGCCACCGGACGGGGTCTGACCGTTGCTCTGCTGGCCGTTCCGTCCGCCGCCCGACGGCGACTGGCCGTTGTTCGGCTGACCACCGGACGGCGGCTGGCCGTTATTCTGCTGCTGGCCGCCGTCCTGCTGACCATTCCGACCGCCACCCGACGGAGTCTGGCCGTTGTTCGGCTGACCGCCAGACGGCTGCTGCTGACCGCCGCTCTGCTGCTGGCCGCCGTCCTGCTGACCATTCCGACCGCCACCCGACGGCGTCTGGCCGTTGTTCGACTGACCGCCAGACGGCTGCTGACCGCCGCTCTGCTGCTGGCCGCCGTCCTGCTGACCGTTCCGTCCGCCACCCGACTGCTGCTGACCGTTGTTCTGCTGCTGGCCGCTGCGTCCGGCAGCATACGCGGCCGACGAATAGAACGCCGGGATAGTACTGGCGGTGGCAAAGACGAAAGCAGCCACAAAGGCTGCCACATTTATTTTCCTGCCTGAAGTACATTCTTTACTTGGGGAATTGACAGCCCCAGAGACAATCGTACCCATGAATTTCACTCCTACGCGAGACAAAGTCCGGAGTTATTCCGGCAGCGAAGTGTTATCCACAGTTATTTTTAAGCGCAATCTAAAGTTTAACACATGGTTAACCCTGAAAATGCGGGAGTCTCGCCATATATACATAATTTTAATATAATTTTAACGAAATTTTTCCAATTAATACTTGACAAGAAAAAGCCTGGCGCGACTGTGCCGATCTAAAACGGCAGCGCCTGGCGGTTGTGGGAATTCTCGGATTTCAGGTGGGAGACGGCAGCACGGCTTGAGCAGACGTCTGCTGCTTCAGGGGGAAAACTTGCCCTGAGTGCATATCGTCGGCGTCTGCGGCGCGGCGATGAACGGCGGCACCGCCCAGAACTCTAACTTTTTGGATTGTTGAGGTTTTCGCCTTGGAACCGATAGACGAACTTCGCCTGGGGGCGTGCTACGAAGCTTCTTAAAAGCGCAACGCGTCGGAATTGTCCGCTCAGGCGGTCAATTCAAGTGGAGTGGCCAACGACGGCAAACTTCGCCGCCAGCGGCCATGTCCGACACCATGGAAGGCAGACAATCGAAATCGTCTGCCATCGCCTGACGGACCGGGATTACCGTTCGACATCCCAATGCAGCGGGAACATCGGATCGAAGACGGTCACAGGCCCGGCGCCGGTCTCGATCTTTTGCGGAAATGTCACGGGAGCGTCGCGCTTGACCAACGTCATCGTCTCCGTATTCGGCTCAAGGCCATACCAGGCGGGACCGTTCAGCGAGGCGAAGGCCTCGAGCTTGTCGAGCGCGTTCTCCTGTTCGAAGACATGGGCAAGGCAGCTCATCGTGTTGATGGAGGTGTAGATGCCGGCGCAGCCGCAGGCGCATTCCTTCAGCGGATCGACATGCGGGGCGGAGTCGGTGCCGAGGAAGAAGCGCGGGTCGCCGGAAACGGCAGCCGCCCGCAGAGCCAAACGGTGGCTCTCGCGCTTGGCAACCGGCAGGCAATAATAGTGCGGCTTGATACCGCCAACCAGGATGGCGTTGCGGTTGATGATCAGGTGATGGGTGGTAAGTGTACCGGCGAGATTGCCGGCCGACGACTTGATGTAGTCGATCCCGTCCTTGGTGGTCACATGCTCCATCGTCACCTTGAGCTCCGGCACGCGGCGGCGCAGCGGCTCGAGGACGGTCTCGATGAAGACGGCCTCGCGATCGAAGATGTCGACCTCCGGCGTCGTGACTTCGCCGTGAACGCAGAGCGGCAGACCGATCTTCGCCATGCGCTCCAGCACCGGCATGACCTTGTCGAAATCGCGCACGCCGCCATGGGAGTTGGTCGTGGCACCGGCCGGGTAGAGCTTGACGGCGTTGATCAGCCCGCTCTTCTTGCCTTCTTCCACGTCGTCCGCATCCGTTCCTTCCGTCAGGTAGAGGGTCATCAGCGGCGAGAAGCGGTCACCGGCCGGGATGGCGTCGACGATCCGCTTCTTGTAGGCGATCGCATCGGCGGTGGTGACGACCGGCGGCACGAGATTGGGCATGATGATGGCGCGGGCAAAATCGCGGCTGGTGTCGCCGACAACGCCTTTCAACATCTCGCCGTCGCGCAGGTGCAGGTGCCAGTCGTCGGGGCGGCGGATGGTGAGGCTTCGCATGATCGGCAATCTCCGGCTGATGTCACTGTCAGTCGGGCCATACCATTTTCAGGCGCCGGAAAACAATCCGGAACTGATCGTCAGATGGCTTCGCGGTATTTCTCGGCCAGCGTCAGCTCCTTTTCCTGCAGCGCCTTGTCCTCGTCCCTGATCGCCCGGATCTTCGGCAGCGCACGCTCGAAGGCGGCGACGCATGCGGGATCGAACTGCGAGCCGGCACGCGCCAGAATATGAGCGACGGTTCGATCGAAGGGCCAGGCCGACTTGTACGGCCGTTCGGACGTCAGGGCGTCGAAATTGTCGGCAATACAGACGATTCGACCGGCAAGCGGAATGTCTTCTCCCGCGACACGGTTGGGATAACCCTGCCCGTCCCAGCGTTCGTGGTGGCTCGCGGCGATTTCGGCGGCCAGTTGCAGCAGCGAGGAATGGGAGCGGCCGAGGATGTCGCTTCCGACCAGGGCGTGGCATTGCATCTGCCGATATTCGGCCTCGGTCAGCTTGCCCTGTTTCAACAGAACCGTATCGGGAATGGCGACCTTGCCGATATCGTGCATGGGTGCAGCGAGCCTGATGTCGCGGCAAAGCTCGTCCGGCAGGCCGAGCTCCCTGGCGATCGCTTCGGCATACGAGGCGACACGCAGCGTGTGGTGGGCCGTATCCGGGTCCTTGTATCCGGCGGCCAGCGTCAGCCGATGGATGATTTCCTCCTCGCGCTCGCGCAGCTCCTTTACGGTCTTCTCGACCTCGGTGCGCAGCCATTCGGCGCGCTTCTGAAGCTCGCTGCGGGCGCGGGCGAGATTGACGATGTTGTGGACACGGGCGTTAAATTCGAGCGGATTGACCGGCTTCATCAGGAAGTCGATCGCGCCGGCGTTCAGTGCCTCCATGCGCGTCGCCTGGTCGGTATCGGCGGTCACGAAGACCACCGGCATCTGAGCGTATTTTTCGAACCGGATGATTTCGGTATAGAGTTCGACGCCGTTATAGGTCGGCATCTGGTAGTCGAGGATCGCCAGATCGAGGTCGATGTCGGGAAGCGCACCGAGGGCTTCGTCCGGCGTCGAGAATGCCACGATCTCACACCCTTCGATCTTGCCGGCAAGATGGACGAGAAGCTTGAGGCTGGTCTTGTTGTCGTCGACGATGAGAATGCGCATGGGTTTGTTGCCTCCCTTGTGATGTCTTTGTTCAGGCGGCCTGATCCGGCCGATGGGCCTCGATCTTTTCCGCCAGATATTCGATGTCGGCGATCGCCGGCGTCTTGCCGCGAAGCTGCTCGGCCATGCCGGCGACGCCGTTGAAGCCCAGATTGGCGGCCATGCCCTTCAAGGTGTGCAGCGCCTTGTCGATGCCGCTCGGATCGCCTGTGGCCAGTGCCACGTGGAGTTCGTCGAGAAGCGCGGCGGCATCGGTGAAATAGGAGTCCAGAAGCTCTTCGAAGATTTCCTCGCCAAGCGCCTCCGTCAGTTCCTGGCGGCGGGCGCGATCGAACTCCTCTGACGAGATCGGTTCGCGCAAGGCGGTATCCGACGAGGCCGACTGGTCCAGATCCTGGGCATGATCCGCCGCGGATGTCGCCGTCCCTTCGGACGTGACTGGGACCGAGGCATGGGCGGCGAGAACGGCACGCAGGCGATCGAGGGAAATCGGCTTCGACTCGAAGCCCTGCATCCCGGCCTGGCGACACTGTTGCCTGTCATCGTCCGAGGCATTCGCAGTCATGGCGACGATCGGCGTTTCTGCGTTCAATCCGCTGCCCTTGCGGATCTCGATCGTCGCCTGAATGCCATCCATCACGGGCATCTGCATATCCATGAGGATGATATCGAAGCTTGACGAGGTCGCCATGCTGACCGCCTCGGCGCCATTCGCCGCAATGACGACGTCCTGCCCAAGGCGGTCGAGGAAGCGCATGGCGACCTGCTGGTTGACGCGATTGTCCTCGACGAGCAGGACGCGGTGTCGGGCAAGCGGACCCTGTGGCCGTTCGGCGCGCTTGCCGCAGCAGGATTCGGCCGCCTCGACGCGAGTTACCGGCAATTCGAACCAGAACGTCGATCCCTCGCCGATCCGGCTTTCGACACCGAGTTCGCCGCCCATCCGCTCGACGATCTGCTTGCAGATGGTCAGGCCCAGCCCGGTTCCGCCATAGCGACGGCTGATCGAGGCATCGACCTGAGAGAACGGCTTGAAGAGCTTCTTCTTGCCTTCCTCGTTGATGCCAATGCCGGTATCGGTGATCTCGAACCGCAAGCGCAGATCCTTGTCCTTGCCGGATTCCCGCACCTTCAAGGTAATTTGCCCGTTCTCAGTGAACTTGGCGGCGTTGCTCATCAGGTTGAGCAGTACCTGGCGCAACCGGGTGGGATCGCTGGCGACGCACGGCACCTCCAGGGCGTCGGGGATGTCCAGGATCAGCCGATTGTGCCGCTGCGTAGCCCGGCCCGCCACGATCTTGACAACGGTTTCCGAGAGTTCACGCACGTCGACGGGGCGCTCCTCCACATCCAGGTTGCCGTGCTCGATCTTGGAAAAGTCGAGGATCTCGTTGATGATTTCGAGCAGAGCTTCACCGGACGAGCGGATGACGCCGACATTGGCGGCCGCCGGCTTCGGCAGGTCGGACATTTCCAGCAGTTCGGCCATCCCGAGGATCGCGTTCAGCGGCGTGCGGATCTCATGGCTCATCGTCGCCATGAACTGCGATTTGGCCCGGTTGCCGGCATCGGCCGCCTCATAGGCGGTGCCCAGCTCGTCTGCCATATGCTCGAGCTTCAGACCGGCGGCGCGAACGGACTTGAGCTGGCGACGCAGCATGACGATCAGCAGGCCGACCGACAGGAACAGCAGCCCGAGCATGATCGCAGAAGTGCGCTCGAGCCTGAAGACCTCATCGCGGCTCTCCGCCCGCACCTCGCTGAGGCGTGAGTTGACATAAAGCAGCAGCTTTTCGGTAGATTGGGTCAAAGTCGCAATGGAACCGGATAGCTCAGCGAGTTCCTCGACTGTCGGATATATCTTCTGATTGATCTTGTCGAAGAACGGCTCACTGGAGAATATGATATCTTCAGCCTGACCGACTCTATCGGCAAAATTCCGATCATCCGTGAAGAACTTCTCGAAGCGGGTCTCTGTGATCAGCTTTATCCGGGAATAGAGGATATCATAGCGCAGGGACATGTTCTTGTAGTTTTCGGCCGTCTGCAGCTCCGGCGAGTGTAGCATGCCGTCGACGGCAAACCCGAGCGTCCTGGCTTCCCGATCCAGTTGATAGATCGACCACTGGGTGTTTTCGCGAATGCCGTCCTGGAGCGACGTATAGCGGGATGAAATATCGGAATAGAGAAACGCCAGGACGGCCAGAAGCATGACGGAAAAGATCTGCAGGACCGCAGTGGACTTTCCCGCCCGGCGAATAGCCTCGCTGCTGGTCTTGTCCCGGTGTTTCACTCGACGACCTCGATTTCCTTGATCTGCCAGACCGAGCGGCTGAAATAGAGTTCGTTGTAGAGGTCCTTGTTCTCGTCAAAGGGATAGACCAGCATCAGCGGTCCCTTGTCGCGAACGGACATGACCTCGCCATCCTGATGATCGGCGAGAATGGTGTCGAGTTTCGCATCCTCGGCCGGAACCTCTGCCGCGTAGTCGTTCAGAGCGCGGACCTTGAGCATGTGCCCTTTCGCGCCGGCAGCCTTCAGAACCTCGCGCAGCAGCGGGCCCGAGAACTCGACCTTGCCCTTCGTCCAGGGCGTTTCCATGTATGCCTTGCGGCCGGGTAGTGCTGCCAGCATGTCGCGATCGAAAGCAGCCGTGCCGTCGACATTGGCGTTGGCGATCGAACCCTTGACGACAAGGATCACGTCGCCCTTGGGGGCATCGAGCGCCCAGGCGGGAGCCGTCAGGCAGGCTGCAGCGAGAATTGCCGTGATGAACTTCTTCATGTTTGACCTCTTGGATTTCGACAGATTGCCGTCAGGACGCCGCGCGCACGCCGGGCCCAAGCAAGGGAAGATGGAGATGGTTGAACAGCAGTTCGCGGAATGCGACGGCTTCCACCGGTTTCATGAGGAAATCATTGACGCCGGCCTCGATAGCCTTTGCCTTCAGGTCCGGCCCGTGATCGGCCGTCACCATGACCACCGGCGTCTCTCTGTACCGGTCGATCATCCGGATCGCCTTGACGAACTGGACGCCCGTCATCGTCGGCAACATCTGGTCGACGATGAGCAGGTCGAACAAGGTCTGATGGCACAGAGCCAGGGCCTTGACCGGATCAGCCTCGACGCGGATCTCCTCCGCATCGATCTTCTTTGCGAGATGCTTGATGATCAGCGCATTGGTGGCGTTGTCTTCAACGATCAGAATTGCCATGTCATTCCCCATGTGGTCCGCGGCGACCGGCGCCGGGACAAGAGCTGCACGAACGTCCGACGCGGCGGGCTGGGGCGAACCGGCCGGCGACTATGCTCGATGCATTGATTTTCAGAGAGACAACGCCGGGCTTTCCGGCTCAGTGCGGGGGCTTCATGCCGACCCAAAATGGGCTTCGCTCTGGCTTATACGCTCTTTCTAATGGAGATAGAATGAGGAACGGTGAAGCCGATCATTCAAATTTTAGCGAAACAAGAAAATTGTCCTGTAATACTGCATGTCACGGCCATATCTGCGCGCTTTTTTTGACATTCCCAGTAGACGGAAGAGACTGTGCCCGGCGCAGAAAAAAATCCGGCATCGGGGCTGCCGATGCCGGATGGAAGTCTTGTCAGGCTGCGAGGCTTTCCCCCGGCGGCTCCTTGGCCCCGGTCATGAAGGCCACCGCATCCGACATCGTGTAATCCTTCGGATTGATGACGCAGAGGCGCTTGCCGAGACGATGCACGTGAATGCGGTCCGCGACCTCGAAGACATGCGGCATGTTGTGCGAGATCAGCACGATCGGCAGGCCGCGCGACTTGACGTCGAGGATCAGCTCCAGAACGCGGCGGGATTCCTTCACCCCCAGTGCCGCGGTCGGCTCGTCCATGATGACGACCTTCGAGCCGAAGGCCGCCGCACGCGCAACGGCGACGCCCTGACGCTGGCCGCCGGACAGCGTTTCCACCGCCTGGTTGATGTTCTGGATGGTCATCAGACCCAGTTCGGACAGCTTGTCGCGTGCCAGCTGCTGCATCTTCTTGTGGTCGAGCATGCGAAACATCGAGCCCATCGGTCCCGATTTGCGGATTTCGCGGCCGAGGAACATGTTGTCGGCGATCGACAGCGCCGGCGACAGGGCAAGGTTCTGGTAGACGGTTTCGATGCCCGCCTCACGCGCTTCCATCGGAGACGTGAAACGGACTTTCTTGCCGTTGAGGTGGATTTCGCCCTCGTCCGGCGTTACGGCGCCCGAGAGCGCCTTGATGAGAGAGGACTTGCCGGCGCCGTTGTCGCCGATCACGGCGAGGATTTCGCCGGGATAGAGATCGAAATCCGCCTGGTCGAGAGCCGTGACGCGCCCGTAACGCTTGACCAGACCGCGAGCCTTGAGAAGGGGTTCGTTTGCCATCACGCTGCTACCTTTCTGATCCACTGGTCGACGGCGACTGCCGTGATGATGAGAACGCCGGTCAGGAAGACCTTCCACTGCGGGTCGGCGCCGAGCATGTTGAGGCCCATCGAGACGACGCCGACGATCATGGCGCCGATCAGCGTGCCGAGAATCGAGCCGC
This sequence comes from Rhizobium sp. NRK18, assembly GCF_024385575.1. Taxonomy (NCBI): domain Bacteria; kingdom Pseudomonadati; phylum Pseudomonadota; class Alphaproteobacteria; order Hyphomicrobiales; family Rhizobiaceae; genus Rhizobium; species Rhizobium sp. NRK18. The sequence continues at coordinate 3,504,817 of NZ_JANFMV010000001.1, forward strand.
GTCCGCCGAACAGCGAGATGCCACCGATCACCGCCGCGGTGATGGACTGCAGATTGTATTCTGTGACGGCTGCCGAAGGCGAGATCGAACCGTTGCGGCCGATCGATACCCAGGCCGCCAGCCCGGCGATGACACCGGCGAGAATGTAGGTCGAGATGAGCACGCGGCGCACGCGGATACCGGCCAGTTCCGCCGCATCCGGATCATCGCCCACGGCATAGAGATGCCGGCCCCAGGCGGTGTGATTCAGCGCGTACCAGAGGAGCAGTACGAGACCGACCATCATGACCACGCCGAGCGTCAGGACAGCGCCGCCGACCTTGAAGCTGGTGCCGAAGAAATGCAGGAACTCGGCATTGGCGGTGATGTCGGCGTCGCGAATGGTCTCGTTGGCCGAATAGATGAAGTTCGTCGCCATGACGATATACCAGGTGCCGAGCGTGACGATGAACGGCGGCAGTTTCATCACCGCGACAAGAATCCCGTTCAGAAGGCCGCAAAGCCCGCCGGCCAGAATGCCGATGCCGATGGCAAGGACGGGCGGCAGACCGTATGTGACGGCGCAATTGCCCATGATCACCGTCGAGATGACCATGACGACGCCGATCGACAGGTCGATGCCGGCGACCAGGATGACCAGCGTCTGACCGGCGGCCAGAACGCCGACGATCGCGATCTGCTGCAGGATCAGCGTCAGCGTATAGGCGGAGAAGAAGCGGTCGCCCTTCAGCACGCCGAAAATGATGATCGCTGCGATCAGCACGATCCCCGGCACGGCGGCCGGTGTCGAATGAAGGAAATGCTGCAGTTTCTGCAGCGGGGTATGGTGCTTGAATGAGGCGACGTTCTTGTCGCTTTTCTCGAGTTCCCGTTCGAACTCCTGCATCGTGGCCATGGCGTCAATCCTCCCGAGCCGTCCGGATTTGTTTCCGGTTATTGAAAAGGGCGGCCGGAACCGCCCTTCCCTGTCCAGACTGATCCTAAATCAGTCCTTCATCAACCCCAGCACTTCTCCAGGCCGTCCTTGACGCTGATCGACTGAACGCCGTCAGCCGGCTTGTCGGTCACCAGGTTCACGCCCGTGTCGAAGAAGTTCTTGCCTTCGGTTGCCTGCGGCTTGGTGCCGTCCTTGGCGAAGGCGGCGATCGCCTCGATACCCTTGGATGCCATCAGCAGCGGATACTGCTGCGAGGTCGCGCCGATCTGGCCTTCCTCGACAGCCTTGACGCCCGGGCAACCGCCGTCGACCGAGACGATCAGGACGTCGTTTTCCTTGCCGACAGCCTTGAGGGCCTGGTAGGCGCCGACGGCAGCCGGCTCGTTGATGGTGTGGATGACGTTGATGTCCGGATCCTTCTGGAGAAGGTTTTCCATGGCCGTGCGGCCGCCTTCTTCGTTGCCGTTGGTCACGTCATGGCCGACGATGCGCGGATCGTCTTCGTCGCCGATCTTGTTCGGGTCCTTGGGATCGATACCGAAGCCCATCATGAAGCCCTGGTCGCGCAGGACGTCAACCGTCGGCTGCGACGGGGTCAGGTCGAGGAAGCCAACCTTGGCGTCCTTTGCCTTGTCGCCCATCGTTGCCTTGGCCCATGCGCCGATCAGCTTGCCGGCTTCCAGGTTGTCGGTGGCAAAGGTCATGTCGGCAGCGTCGATCGGGTCGAGCGGCGTGTCGAGTGCGATGACCAGAAGGCCGGCGTCGCGGGCCTTCTTGACCGAGGGAACGATGCCCTTGGTGTCGGATGCGGTGATCAGGATACCCTTGGCGCCGTCGGCGATGCAGGACTCGATTGCGGCAACCTGGCTTTCGGAATCGCCGTCGATCTTGCCTGCGTAGGTCTTCAGGTCAACGCCGAGTTCCTTGGCCTTTTCGGTCGCGCCTTCCTTCATCTTGACGAAGAAGGGGTTGGTGTCCGTCTTGGTGATCAGGCATGCCGATACACCGGCAGCGCTTGCCGGCGCTGCGAATACGACACCGAGTGCCAGCGCGCCGAGCGCGGATGCCACGAGAGACTTTTTCATTCTATCCTCCCAGAGTTCAAATTATGCCGGTGCCCGCGCTTGCTTGTTGATGCGGACCCGGAAACCTCACTTTGCGAAAGCATCCAGCTCCTCGGGACTGCCTTCACAACGGCGCCATTAATCACCTCGCCATTCGCATCTGTCAATAATTAATTCCAGTTGATTTAGTATTTTTTTGTGGCATGGTGCTCGTCAAATAACAGAACTGGCCACAACGGGCGGTTTGGGGAATTGAAGCTGAAGGAATTGGAGGCTACAGCTTCTTTGAAACCCACCGAGACAACCGTAACGAGAGAACCGTTGTTCGCGGCCAGCGCGGGAGGATACGAGGTTATGTCGACGCACAGCGGCTCTGGCGCCACGCCACCACCGCAGGCGGTGCTCGATCCGGGTGGAGGATCGAACCAGGAGCGCGTCCGCGCCTACAACGAACGGCTGGTGCTGTCGCTGATCCGGCGGCATGGCAGCCTGTCGAAGGCCGACATCACGCGTCGCACCGGCCTGTCGGCGCAAACCGTATCCGTCATCATCCGCGCTCTGGAAAAGGACGGCCTGCTCGGCCGCGGCGAGCCCGTGCGCGGCCGCATCGGACAACCTTCGGTGCCGATGTTCCTCAATCCGGACGCCGTCTTCTCCTTCGGCGTAAAGATCGGGCGACGCAGCGCCGACCTGATCCTGATGGATTTCGTCGGCAGGATCCGCACGAGACTGCATCACACCTATGCCTTCCCGACGCCCGAGCAGATCATCGACTTCGTCGTCGAGGGGATTACCGCGCTCGAAACCGGTCTCGAGCCGCTGCAGCGGCGGCGCATCGCCGGTCTCGGCATCGCCGCCCCCTTCGAACTCTGGAACTGGGCCGAGCAGGTCGGGGCACCACCCAACGCGATGGATGTCTGGCGCGACTTCGACCTTCGCGCCGAGATTGCCGCCAGAACCCGCCATCCCGTCTTCCTGCAGAACGATGCGACCAGCGCCTGCGGCGCGGAACTGGTGTTCGGCGCCGGCGCCGGCTATCCGGATTTCGTCTATTTCTATGTCGGCTCGTTCATCGGCGGCGGCGTGGTGCTGAACTCGTCGATCTTTACCGGCAGGTCCGGCACCGCCGGTGCGCTCGGCTCCATGCCGGTGCGAAACGCCGCCGGCGAAACGCGGCAGCTGCTCGAAATCGCCTCGATCTTTGTGCTCGAAAACATGCTGCGCAAACGCAATGTCGATCCGCAGCCGCTCTGGTATTCGGCCGACGACTGGATAGATTTCGGCGAACCGACGGAACTCTGGATCCAGGACAGCGCAAAGGCACTTGCCCAGGCGATCGTCGCATCCGCATCCGTCATCGACTTTTCGGCGGCGATCATCGACGGCGGTTTCCCGGCCTGGATTCGCGCCAGGCTGACCGACGCCACCCGCCACGAGGTCGGCAAGCTCGACCTGCAGGGCGTGCTCATCCCGGACATCGTCGAAGGCTCCGTCGGCGCGCAGGCGCGCGCCATCGGCGGCGCCAGCCTGCCGATCTTTTCACGCTACCTCATCGACCAATCGGTTCTCTTCAAGGATATCGACAGTGCTCAAGTCGCTTGACCCCCTGCTCAGCCCGGACCTTCTCTACACGCTGAGGGCCATGGGCCACGGCGACGAGATTGCCCTTGTCGACGGCAATTATCCCGGCCAGGAACATGCCAGACGCCTGATCCGCATGGACGGACACGGCATCGTGCCGGTGCTCGACGCGATCCTCAGCGTGCTGCCGATCGACGATTTCGTCCCGGCCGCCCTCTTCCGTGCCACAGTCAAAGGCGACCTTAACCTCGTGGACCCGGTACATGAGGAGATGATCGCCTGCTGCGCCCGCCACGAGCCGGACCGCAAGGTGGTGCCGCTCGCCGGAGACGAGTTCTACAACCGCGTGCGCGCGGCCCACACGATCGTGCAGACCTCCGAGCCGCGCCTCTACGGCAACATCATCCTGCGCAAGGGCGTGATCTACCCGGCCTGAGCAATCAGGCCGACTTCATCCGCAGCGCGTCCGTCACGTCTTCCTCCGGCCGCATCGTGCCGCGTTCGCGCAGCGCCGCATGCCAGGAGAGCGCTTCCTCGATCAGATGCGGCGTCTGGCCGCCGCGCGCAAGCGCCCGCTGGTAATAGTCCGACAAGAGGTCGCGATAGGACGGGTGCACGCAGTTGGCGATGATCTTCTCCGCCCGCTCACGAGGCGCAAGACCGCGCAGGTCGGCCAGCCCGCATTCGGTGATCAGCACATCGACGTCATGCTCGGTATGGTCGACGTGGCTCACCATCGGCACGACCGAGGAAATGGCGCCCTTCCTGGCGATCGACTTGGTGACGAAGATCGACATGTAGCTGTTGCGGGCAAAATCACCCGAACCGCCGATCCCGTTCATCATGTGCGTGCCGCCGACATGGGTCGAATTGACGTTGCCGTAGATGTCGAACTCCAGCGCCGTGTTGATGGCGATAATGCCGAGACGGCGGACGACCTCCGGATGGTTGCTGATCTCCTGGGGCCTCAGCACCAGCCGGTCCTTGTAGGCATCGAGATTGGGCATCACGCGCGCGTTCATCTCTTCCGACAGCGTCATCGACGAGCCCGAGGCAAACAAGAGCTTGCCGCAATCGAAGAGCTCGAAGGTCGAATCCTGCAGCACCTCCGAATACATGGTGAGATCGCGAAACGGCGAATCGATGAAACCGTGCAGCACCGCATTGGCGATGGTGCCGATGCCGGCCTGCAGCGGCTGCAGCCGTTCGGTCAACCTTCCGACAGCGACCTCGCCTTCGAGGAAGCGCATCAAATGGGCCGCGATCGCCTTCGTGTCGTCATCCGGCGGCAGGACGGGCGAGAAACTGTCGTGCTTGTGGGTGACGACGATGGCCGCGATCTTTTCCGGCGGAATGGGAATGTAGGGCGTGCCGATGCGGTCGCCGGGCTCGATCAACGGGATCGGCAGGCGGCGTGGCCGATGGGTGGGAATGTAGATGTCGTGCAGGCCTTCCAGTGCCGGATTGGCGTCAAGGTTGACCTCGACGATGACCTTGTCGGCCAGGATCGCGAAGCTTGCGGAATTGCCGACCGATGTCGTCGGCACGATGCCGCCCTCGCGGGTGATGGCGACCGCCTCGACGATGGCGATATCGACCGGCGGGATCTGGCGGGTGCGCAGCTGTTCGACGGTTTCCGACAGATGCTGGTCGATGAACATCACCTCGCCGGCATTAATCGCCTTGCGCAGGCCGGCATCCGACTGGAACGGCAGGCGGCGCGCCAGCACATGGCGGCTGGCAAGCGTGCTGTCGAGATCATGGCCCAGCGAGGCGCCGGTCATCAGCGTGATGCGGATTTCCTCGCGGCCGGCGCGTTCGGCAAGCGCCAGCGGCACCGCCATCGCCTCGCCGGCGCGGGTAAAGCCGCTCATGCCGACGGTCATGCCGTCGCGGATCAAACCGGCGGCCTGTTCGGGACTGACGATTCTGTCGAAAAGTTCGGGGCAACGAATGTGGCTCGAATACATGGGCAATATTCCATTGGTTGAAATCCTGCCCAGACTAGCGGAACGCTTCCAGCGCCGATCTGACATATGTCAAACCTGCCGAGTGAAAGTCCCGTTCAGCGCGGACAGGCCGTACCATCCGGCCTGTCCGAAGCGTGGCCTTGTCAGCCTCACGCGTGCATGGCTTCCTTTGGCCAGCCGCGGACCATCAGGTCGCGAATGGCCGAGGTAACGGCCTCCGGCGAATCGAACCGCTGCTCATCCAGCGGATGCACATGAAACTTGACGGCAATGAATTTCAGTCTGTTGCCTTCCGGCACGACAATTCCGACGGGCTCGCCGCCGTATTCGATAACAGCTTTTTGCATAATGATTTCCTCTATGCGTCTGCGGCCCATTCAAGGGCAATTTTGTCCGGCGTTTTATACGAGCCGGTATCGCATTCGGCCTGAGTGACAGGCGGAGGAACGGGGATAAAACTCTCCCCTGACTGAGACTTTTACTGAGGCGATGCTGTCCTTCTTCAACATGTCATACCCTCATTGGATGTTTCCCGCTTACGGGACAGAATTCACCATGCATCGATGGCGGGAGCATGACGCGATTGGGCCGTCATTCAAAATGACATGCCGAAATCGGAATGCGCGCCGGCACGCTTTCTCCAAAGGCGTTGATTTCCAAAGGATCTCGGGCCGATTCAATGTGAGTTAAATTTTTGTAATGTGACTACCGGCGCGGCATGAGGCGGTGCTTCGTTAACGACCCGGCCGCGATACCGGCAAATTGATGACAAGGCGACGCCGTTTCTCAAAATTTTGGAAGCGCCGTTTGGCGGCGTCTATCGACCCGCTCGGCAGGTCGGATCAGTCCGGGCTGCCGTCACCTGCCGGCGGATAGGCATGCTGACCGCCGAGGCGATCCTGCACATCGAACGTGTTCGCTCCGGTCCGGCGAACCGGCGAATTGGTCAGCGGAACCTTGCCGAAACCGCCCGGAATGTCGAGCACATAGGCCGGCATGCAGAGCCCGGACACCCTTGCCCGCAAGGCCTCGACAATCGCCCGGCCCTCCTCGATGCGGACGCGGAAATGCGCCGTGCCCGGCGCCAGGTCCGGATGATGCAGGTAGTAGGGCTTGATGCCGGTCTCGACGAAACCGCGCATCAGATCCGCAAGCACCGCCGCATCGGCATTGACGCCCTCAAGCAGCACCGTCTGGCTCACCATCGAGATGCCGGCATCGATCAGCCGCCTGCAGGCGGCGCGCGCCTTTGGCGTCAGTTCGCGGACGTGGTTTGCGTGGAGGGCGACGACGACGGTCTTGCCGCCAGCCTTCAGCGCGTCGATCAGGTCGGCATCGATCCGCTCCGGGTCCACCGCGGGGACGCGGGTGTGAAAACGGACGATCTTCACGTGCTCGATCCCGGCGAGCATGGCCATGATATCGGCCAGCCTGCGCGGCGACATGACGAGCGGATCGCCGCCGGTCAGGATAACCTCCCAGATTTCCGGTCGGGACCGGATATAGTCGATGGCCGCGGCAAGCGCCGGCTGATCGAGCATGCCGGCGCCTTCCGGGCCGACCACTTCGCGGCGAAAGCAGAAGCGGCAGTAGACCGGGCAGACATGCACGGCCTTCAGAAGCACGCGATCGGGATAGCGGTGGACGATGCCCTCGACGGGCGAATGGGGGCCATCGCCGATCGGATCGGCCCGTTCCTCAGGTGCACTCAGGAGTTCCGAGGCATCGGGGAGGAATTGCCGGGCGATCGGATCGTTCGGGTCCGTCGGATCGATGAGCGCCGCAATATCGGGGGAGACCGCAACCGCATAGCGCGCGGCAACCGCCTCGGCCTCCTGCTGCCTGTCAAGCGGCAGAAGGCCGGCGGCAACCAGTGCGCCGGCCGTCTTCAATGGTGCCCCCACGCGATCCTCAGCCCTTGGCTTCCTTCAGTTCCAGCAGATCCAGGCCATCCCAGTCCTCGAACGGATCCTTGTCGTGATCCTCCGCCGTTTCTTCCACCCTGGTCGATTCGGCCTTTTCGGCTTCCTCGGATTTTTCCTCGGCGAATTCCGGCTCGAGAACGAGCGCGGCCAGAATTTCGGCCTCCATGGCATCGGAGAGGTCGACATCCGCGTCGATCTCCTCCTCGCTCGGCTCGTCCTCGGCCTGATCTGCCGCGTCCAGCATCTCGGCCTCATCCGCCACTGGCGGATCCATGTCGGGCTGGATGACGTCTTCGGGCTCGAGATCGGAAAGATCCATCATCGTGCCACGATGTTCATCCGTCTCATCGACCTCGGCTTCAGAGAGCGCGGTCATATCGGACAATGCATCGAAGACGAAGGCTTCGGCGTCTTCCGACGCAGGCGCATCCGTGTCTTCGGCCGCTTCCGCCAGAAGAGGCTCGGCGACCGCCTCATCCTCGCCGGAGGCCGCCTCGTCTTGTTGAGCGGTTTCATCCGGCTGCTGCGCGAGATCACCGCTCATCGAGACGCCGGCGACAGCCGCCGAGATCAGCGCGACGAAATCGGCTGTCGCTGCGGGTTGCGCCTCCGCTTCGACCGGAGCTATCGCGGGGGACGGAGCTGCCGGGGCAACGGCAGGTGCAGCGGGCCTCGGCAGGATCGGCTGGGGTTCGATGCGGTCCGTCTGCTGCGCCTCGACCTGCGGCATGGCGACCGGAGCCCAGATCACCTGATCGATGCGCGATGCGCCGGCGGCCAGCATGACGAGACGCTCGAAACCGAGCGCAATGCCCGCCGATTCCGGCATCGCCGATACCGCATTGAGGAAGTCCTCGTCGATCGGATAGCTCTCGCCATAGACCCGGCGCTTGATGCGCATCTCTTCCTCAAACCGGGCGCGCTGCTCGCTTGCGTCCGTCAGCTCGCCGAAGCCGTTCGCCAGCTCGACTCCGCAGACGTAGAGCTCGAAGCGTTCGGCAACGCGATGGTCCTGCGGCGAGCGCCGTGCCAGTGCGGCCTCCGAGACCGGATACTGGTCGAGAATGGTCGGACGGCCATGGCCGAGATTGGGCTCGATGCGCTCGACCAGCACGCGGCTGAAAATGTCCGACCAGCTGTCGTCTTCGGCCACCCTGATGCCGGCGGCGCGTGCCTCGTCGGCAAAGCCTTCGCGGTCCGTCAGACCTTCCGGCGAGAGCGTGGCGAGGAGGTCGATGCCGACATACCGGTCAAAGGCCTCGGCAACGCTCAAACGTTCCGGCGACAGGAACGGATCGCAGCCGACGCCGCGCCAGTTGAACTGGTTCGCCTTCGCCTTTTCCGAGGCGCGCGCGAGGATCGCGGCGCAATCCTCCATCAGCCGCTCGTAGCTCTCGCCCGTGCGATACCATTCGAGCATGGTGAACTCGGGATGGTGCATCGGCCCGTGCTCGCGGTTGCGGAAGGCGTGCGCAAAGGTGAAGATGCGCGTCTCGCCGGCGGCGAGCAGCTTCTTCATCGCAAATTCGGGCGAGGTGTGCAGGTAGAACGGCCGGCTCTGGCCGTCGATGGAAACGGCCTCGGTCGAGAATGCGTGCAGATGCGCCTCGTTACCCGGCGACACCTGCAGGATCGAGGTATCCACCTCCAGGAAGTCCCTTGTGGCGAAATAACCGCGCAGCGCGGTCTGAATTGCGTTGCGAGCCATCAGGAAAGGACGTCGATCCGCGTGGACGTCGGCCGTCCACCAGGCGGAGGTCTTCGTATTTACAAGTGTCATTCGCGATGTTTCTTCTTCATACAGCCGCCAGAGGCTGGCTATTTTCCCTGTTTTGGTTTAGGTGCGCCCCAGAAAAATAACTCGAACAGGGCGTAAACGGGTTGGCAATTAGCTCCCCTCTACGACTCATTTGCAGCAGAAACAAGGAAGACTCATGGCAAAGGTTATCGCCTCTTCGCTCCGCAAGGGCAATGTGGTGGACGTCGACGGCAGGCTCTATGTCGTTCTCACTGCACAGAATTTTCACCCCGGCAAGGGCACGCCGGTGACCCAGGTGGACATGCGCCGCATCTCCGACGGCACCAAGGTTTCCGAGCGCTGGAAGACGACCGAACAGGTCGAGCGCGCCCATGTCGAGGACGCAAAGTTCACCTATCTCTATGCCGACGGCGAAGGCGTTCACTTCATGAACCCGGAAACCTATGACCAGGTCGTCATGGATCCGGAAACGATTGGCGATGCCCAGGCCTACCTGCAGGAAAGCATGGAAGTCATGCTCTCGATCCATGAAGGCAACGCGATTGCCATCGACCTGCCGCGCCATGTCACGCTCGAAGTCGTGGAAACCGAGCCGGTCGTCAAGGGCCAGACGGCGTCTTCGTCCTACAAGCCCGCCATGCTGTCGAACGGCGTTCGCTCCAGCGTTCCGCCGCACATCACCGCCGGCACGCGCATCGTCGTGCTGACGGAAGACGGCTCCTACGTGGAGCGCGCCAAGGACTGATCGAACCGATCATCCCCGATACCGATACGATGGCCCGCGACCTGACAAGGTTCGCGGGCCTTTCCTTTTCCGGCCCCGCTCTTCAGGCCGCATTTTGAGCCGCCGTCATATTGAATGCCCGATGCACGGCTATATGCTGGAGACAGATTCGCCAGCCCTGATTGCATTCCCCTGACAGAAGAGGAGCGGACCCTTGCGCTATGCCGTGTTCTTCACGCCGCCGGCAGACGATCCGCTGACGAAGGCTGCCGCCGCCTGGCTCGGCCGCGACGCCTTCACCGGCGCCCCCCTCGACCAGCCGCGGGCCCCGAACCTCGATCTTGCCGCCCTGACCGCCGAGCCTCGCCGCTACGGCTTTCACGGCACGCTGAAGGCGCCCTTTCATCTGAAGGCCGGCAGCAGCGAGGCCGACCTCGTCTCAGCCTTCGATGCGTTCGCGCGCGATTATCCGGCCTTCACCATTCCGAAGATGGTCGTCGGCGCGCTCGGGCCGTTCTTCGCACTCGTCCCCGCCGATGGGGCCGAAGACGGCATTTCCGGATTGGCGGACGCCTGCGTCAAGGCCTTCGAGCCGCTGCGCGCGCCGCTCTCCGAGGCCGATATCGCCCGACGCCGCCCGGAACGGCTGAACGAGCTCCAGCGGACCTATCTCGCCGACTGGGGCTATCCCTACGTCTTCGACGCGTTCCGCTTTCACATGACGCTGACCGGTGCGGTGCCGGAAGCCGAGCGGCCGGCCGTGCGGCAGATGCTCGACGCCACCTTCGCGCCCTTTGCCGGCCAGCCGATGCAGGTCGGGCATCTCGCCCTTTTTGCCGAGCCCCAGCGCGGCGCGCCCTTCAAGGTGCTGCGGCTGGCCGAACTCCACACTGCAGACAATGGGAGGACTGCCTGAGATGACGGCGGAAAGCGTATTTACCAATGGCCGTATCGTGCTGGAGGACCGTATCCTCTCCGGCACCGTCGTCATCCGCGACGGACACATCGTCGCGATCGACGAGGGTCGCTCGGCCGCCGGCGAGAACCTTGACGGCGACTATCTCATTCCCGGTCTCGTCGAGCTGCATACCGATCATCTGGAAACGCACCACACGCCCCGCCCCGCCGTCCACTGGCCGAAGCTCGCCGCCATCCAGTCCTATGACGGGCAGATCGCCAGTTGCGGCATCACCACCGTCTTCGACTGTCTCCGCCTCGGCTCGGACGAGGACGGCCGCTTTGCCGACAATGCCATGCGCGACATGGCCGGCGCCCTGATGAGCGCACGCGCCGACGGACGGCTGAAGGCCGACCATTTCATCCACCTGCGCTGCGAGGTCTCCTCGCACGACGTCATCGACCAGTTCGAGACCTTCGGCGATGTCGACATCGTGCGGCTGGCCTCGCTGATGGACCATGCCCCGGGCCAGCGCCAGTTCCAGACGATGGAACAGTTCACACTCTATTATAAGACGATGCGTGGCCTCTCGGACGAGGAGTTCGATGCCTATGTCGCGCGCCGGCAGGCCGCATCCGCCACCTATTCCGACCGGCACCGCACCACGATCGCAGAGGCCGCCCGCGGGCGCGGCATCACGCTCGCCTCGCATGACGACGCGACGCAGGCTCATGTCGACGAAGCCATCGCGCTCGGGGTGCGGCTTGCCGAATTCCCGACCAGCCTCGCTGCCGCCGATGCCTCGCACAAGGCGGGCCTGAGCGTTCTCATGGGCGCGCCGAACATCGTGCGCGGCAAGTCCCATTCCGGCAACATTGCCGCCCGCGATCTCGCGGCGCGGGGAACGCTCGACGTCATCTCGTCTGATTACGTCCCCTACAGCCTGATCCATGCCCCCTTCGTGCTGGCCGAACAGGTCGCCGGCGTCAGACTGCCTGAGGCGATCGCCATGGTCACCGCCACGCCGGCGCGCGCGGTGGGGCTTGCCGATCGCGGCCGCATTGCCGAGGGCCTGCGCGCCGATCTCGTGCGCGTGCGCGTTGCCGACGGCGTGCCGATCGTGCGCGGCGTGTGGCGAAGCGGCGAGCGGATCGCCTGATGCGCGCCTCGGCCGGCAAAATGGTCGCCATCGTCGGCCCGAGCGGCGCCGGCAAGGACACGCTGATCTCATACGCCCGCACGCGCCTTGCCGGCAACGAACGCTTCCGATTCGTTCGTCGTTTCATCACCCGCCCGACCGAGGCCGGCGGCGAGGACCACATAGAGCTCTCGGAGCAGGCCTTCGAACGGCAGAAGCAGGACGGCGGCTTCGCGCTTGCCTGGAACGCCCACGGACTGTCCTACGGGCTTCCCGCCGACACGCTCGCCGACATGGCCGCCGGCCGTATTCTGATCGCCAACGGCTCGCGCTCCGCCCTGCCGCTCTTCCGCGAGGTCTATCAGGCGCTGGACGTCATCATGATCACCGCCTCCGTCGACGTGCTCGCCACCCGCCTCGCCGCCCGCGGCCGCGAATCGGGCGAAGACATCCGCCAACGCCTCGCCCGCCAGCCCGTCACAACGCTCGCCGACTTCCCGACCTTCGTCATCGACAACAGCGGGGATGTGGGAGAAGCGGGGGAGAGACTGGTTCAGCGGCTGGAGGAGATCGCCAGCGCTGGTGGTTGACGCAAGACAACGACAATCAGTCGTCAAAACGCCAATACTTCAGACATTTCAATGAAGAGGGAAATGGCGCACCCGAAGAGATTCGAACTCCTGACCCCCAGATTCGTAGTCTGGTGCTCTATCCAGCTGAGCTACGGGTGCGTGTTGCAGTGCCGGTGACCGGCTGCGTGGCGATCCTCTAAAACGTCCGGTTTGGGAATGCAAGAGCAATTTTGAGAAAAAGTTGGTCAGGGGGTCGTGGAAGGCTCGCCGCCAGTACGCGAGATCGCCGCGTCGCCCGCCGTGCGGGCCCGGTAATCCTCGATGGAAACGGGGCGGTCGGGAATTTCGATCCGAAACAGCGTGCCGGCGCCCGGCTTTTCCACAAGCGCGATGGTGCCGCCATGGGCAAGCACCAGCTCGCGCGCGATCGTCAGCCCGAGCCCCGTGCCGCCGGAGCGGGCCGAGCCGCGGAAGGCCATGAACAGGTTCTCGCGCGCCTTCTGCGGCAGGCCGGGGCCGGTGTCGTCCACCGAGATCGTCACGACGCTGCCCATCCGCTTGGCCGAAACGGTGATGACCTTGACCAGCATGCCGTCGTCTTCGCCCCGGTAGCCGGCAAGCGCCTGATAGGCATTGCGGCTGAGATTGGAGAGGACGCGGTAGAGCTGGTCGCTGTCGGCGTCGACCTCCAGCCCGGGATCGATCTGCTCGACGAACTCGATACCGCTCGCCGGGTCGATCGCCAGCGTCTCGCGGATTTCCTGAACCAGTCCCGCCAGATGAAAGCGCTTGCGGTTGGGGGCCGCTTCCGACGCCTTGCCGAAGGAGAGCACCGAATTGGAATAGCCGACCGCCCGGTCGAGGCTGCGCAGGAGCTTCTGGGCGAAGCTTCTGACCATCGGATCGTCGACATCGGCCAGGCGGTCCGACATCAGCTGGGCGGAGGCGAGAATGTTGCGCATGTCATGATTGATCTTGGAGACGGCAAGGCCGAGGTCGGCGAGATTGCGCTGCTGCTTGAGCGTGCGCTGCAGCTGCGCTTCCATCTGCGAAAGGTGGTGGGCGGCGAGCGCCAGCTCGTCATGGCCGCGGTCGGCCGGCAGGATGCGATTGGGATCCTCCGGGTTCTCGGAGAAGATCTGCATGCTGCGCGTCAGCCGGCGGATCGGCCGGATCATGATGCGATTGATGGCGAAGAAGATCAGCGTGGCGGTGATCAGCGAGATCAGCACCGACAGGAACAGGACGTTGCGCGCATAGACGAACATCGCCGAGCGCAGCGTGTCCTCCTCGAGGATGAGCTCGATGATCATCGAACTGTCGCCGATCGGGCCGGACGCGCGGATGATCCGCCCGCCCCCGAAGACCAGCGTGTCGAGCGCGTCGCGAATCGCGGTAAAGGCCGACACATCGGAGAGGTCGTACTGCTTGTCGACATTCGGCGGCATGTCGGAGATCGCCAGCAGGTTCGAGACGCCGTCCTTGCGCAGCACGATCGCCTTGGTGCCGGTGGCCATCAGCGCCTCGTCCTGAACGGAGCGTGGCAATGTCACCGGCTGCAGGCTGTCGATCACCACGCCGGCGGCGGCCGCCGTGTTCAGCCGGTCGCGCAGCCAGTTCAGCCGCATGTTGGCGACCGATGGAACGAAGATCAGGATTTCGGCCAGCATGACGAAGACGACCGTCAGCAACAGAAGCTTGCCGGACAGTCCCGTCATCAGGCCCGGCATGCGCGGCACGGGCGTCTGGGGTGTGGTTTCGCTCATCTCGCTCTCAGCCGAACCGCGCCAGCAGGCGCACAATGCGCCGGATCAACGGCTGGCGCGTCAGCGGCTGATAATAGGTCATGGCGGCCCGTTTTCCAATCTCGGAGAATGTCGGGTAGGGAGAGACGAAGGAGGCCATGTCCCGGAGCTTCAATCCCCTGGCCAGCGCCAGCGACCACATGTTGATCATCTCGCCGGCTTCCGCGCCGACAATCGAGGCGCCGAGAATCGTGCCGTCGCGCCTGGCGACAACCTTGATCAGCCCCTCCGTCCTCCCTTCCGCCTGCGCCCTGTCATTGTCGCTGAAGGGCCATCTCAGCACACGGATCTGGCCGTAGCGCTTCGCCGCCTCTTCCTCACCAAGGCCGACATGCGCCAGTTCCGGATCGGTGAAGGTGACGCGCGGGATGATGGTATCGCGCACCCTGGCGGGCAGCCGGAAAAGGATCTGGCGGACGACCATTTCGGCATGATGGCCGGCGGCGTGGGTAAACTGCTGGCCGCCCGCGGCATCGCCGACGACATAGATGCGCCGGTTGGACGTGCGATATCCGGCGGATTTGCGGACCTTGCCGCGCTCGGTTCTGACACCGGCCGCCCGAAGGTCTAGCGATTGCAGCGACGGCGTGCGGCCGGCGGCCACCAGCAGGTTGCTGCCCTCGACTGTGAATGCGCCCGCCGCTGCCATGCAGGAGAGCCTGACGCCACCCGGCACCTTCTCGACGCCGGTCGCCGAGGTCGCCTCGTGAAGGACGATGCCTTCGGCCTTGAGGCGGTCGCGGACGACGGCCGAAAGCTCCGGATCCTCCCGGCCAAGAATGCTGCCGCTGTCGACGAGCGTGACGGCGGAGCCCAAACGACGGTAGGCCTGGGCCATTTCGACCCCGACCGGTCCGCCGCCGATCACCAGCAGATGCGCCGGCAGATAGGAGAGATTGAGAAGTGTCTCGTTGGTGAGGAAATTAACCGAAAAGATGCCCGAAATCGACGGCACGAAGGGCGTCGATCCGGTGGCGATGACGAAGCGGCGGGCGCGCAATGTCTGGGTACCCACCTGCAATGTCCGGCGGTCGACGAACTTCGCCTCGCCGCGGATGACGGTAATGCCGAGCGCGGTCATCCGCTCGATGGAATCGTTCGGCGCAATGGCCGCGATCGTCTCGCGGACATGCTCGCGGACCTTGCCGTAATCGACGACGGGCTCGGCTCCGGCAATACCGAAGCCGCCGTCGCGCACGGTTGCCGCCTTGCGGGCCGCGGCAAGCAGCGCCTTGGAGGGAACGCAGCCGTAATTGAGGCAATCGCCGCCCATCTTGCCCTTCTCGACGAGCACCACCGACACGCCGAATGCGGCTGCGGCCACGGCCACCGACAACCCGCCAGCCCCTGCCCCGATCACGCAGACATCCGTCTTCATGTGTGCCGCCATGCCTCGCACTCTCTCCAATCCATCAGCACCATCGCTCAGGCCGTTTTCTCACCTTTTATGCGATGCAATACAATCGGTATGGCGGCAAATATCGCCAGACCGGCAAGCGCCAGGGTGATCTGCGGGGTCAGGAAGTCGGACAGGGACGGCGCGTGGCCGCTGGCCGCGGCCTTGGCTAGCACGTCGTCGAGACCCGTGCCGAGCCAGGCATAGATGGCCGTGCCGGGGATGATGCCGATCAGCGTCGCCAGTGCGAAGGTCTTGAGGCTGATGTCGAGAAAGGCCGGCGCTATGGTGACGGCGAAGAACGGAAAGATCGGCGCAAGGCGCAAAACCAGCAGATAGGCGAAGGCGTCGCGCCTTATGCCGTCGGCCATCTGGCGGACGGCGGGGCCGGCCCTCTGTCGCAGCACGTCCCCGAAGGCATAGCGGGCAGCGAGGAACAGGAGACTGGCGCCCGTGGTGGCCGCCAGCACGGCGAGCGGCACGGCGATGGTGAGGCCGAACAGGAAACCGGCGAGCACCGTCAGGATCGCGGCCGACGGGAAGGAGACGGCCACGAGCGTCGCATAGACCAGGAAATAAAGCCCGGCAAAGGCAATCGGATGCGCGGCGACCTGCGCCTTCAGGTCGCCGCGGTAGGCCGCAAGCTCGCTGAAACTTGCATAGCGATAGGCTCCGCTCAGATAGAAAGCGGCAAGGCAGACGATGATGACCAGCAGGGGGCCGAATCGGGCCGGCGAGCGGCGTCTGGCCACGGGCAGAGGCGGCAGCGTTTCGTTGGACGTGCCTGGGGGAATGTCGGATTCGTTCATGCCGGCACGCTAACCCCAAGGCCCAGGAGAGGCCAATGACTTCTTCTCGCGTTTCGCATACATATGTGTGATCGCTCTTTTGAAGAGACGGGAATGGCCGTCGCCGGAATCGGAAAACCGGGCCTCAAATGCCGGAAATGAAGGCTTTCGGGCCGTTTCCGGCCGGCTTGGCGATTGACTTCCGGAAAACCTGTCCATATAAGGCGCCCACGTTCGGAGGCCTTTTGCCGCTTTTTGGCGGGGCTTTGCCGTACGAATAAAAACCAAACGCTCCTTGCACATTGCAAAGCACAAAGAAGGGCCGCACTCCGCGGTAATTAAATAACATGGTGAAGCGTACCTACCAACCGTCCAAGCTTGTCCGCAAGCGCCGCCACGGATTCCGTGCCCGCATGGCCACCAAGGGTGGTCGTCTGGTTCTCGGCGCACGTCGCAACCGCGGCCGCAAGCGCCTTTCGGCATAAAGCCGATGTGCCCGGAAACAAGCGGGCGATGACGTCTGAGACGAAAGATATGACTGTCGGGCGGCTGAAAAGCCGGCCGCAGTTTCTTGCTGTTCGCAACGGAGAGAAGCGCAGGGGCAGATATGTCCTGCTCGAGGTGCTGGACCGCAAGGATGAAGGTGAGCCGCGCGTCGGCTTCACCGTGACCAAGAAGCACGGCAACGCCGTGGAGCGAAACCGCATGCGGCGGCGCCTGAAGGAAGCCGTGCGACTTTCTGCACGGTTTGCAATGGAGCCCGGGCACGACTATGTGATTGTCGCGCGGCGGGAAGCGCTTTCCGCGCCCTTTATTGAGCTGGCCGACCACCTGCGAACGCGCATCGGTGGCAAGCCGGGGGAAAAACGGACCAAGGGGCCACGCTCCGGGAAAGACTGATGGAAAAAAACCGCAACTATCTGTTGGCAATCGTGCTGTCGGTGGCGATCATCGCCGTCTGGCAGATTTTCTACATGAACCCGCGGCTTGAAGCCCAGCGCGCCGCGCAGGAAGCCCAGCAGGCCAAGATTGCCGAACAGCAGAAGACCACCGCCTCCAGCGATGCCGCCCCGGCTGTTGCCGGCGCCGACAAGCCGGTCGCCGGTGCCCTGCCCGCGGGCGCAGCCGGGACGGAAAAGATCAGCCGCGAAGCGGCACTAACCGCGGCTCCCCGCGTCGCGATCGACACGCCCGACCTCAAAGGCTCCATCAATCTCGTCGGCGCCCGCCTCGACGACCTGGAGCTGAAGGGCTACCACGAGACGGTCGACAAGAGCAGCCCGATCATCACGCTGCTCAGCCCCGCCAACACCAAGGACGGCTATTTCGCCGAACTCGGCTACATCGCCGACAGCGCCGCCGGCAAGATGCCCGGCCCGACCACCGAATGGACGCTTTCCAAGGGCGACAAGCTCACCCCCACCACGCCCGTCGAACTCACCTACACGAATGATGCCGGCATCACGTTCGTCCGCACCATTTCGGTCGACGACCATTACATGTTCACGGTGAAGGACAAGATCGAGAATGCCGGCTCGGCACCTGTCTCGATCGCCGGCTACGGCCGCATCACCCGCAACAACAAGCCCGACGACCGCTCCACCTACGTCCTGCACGAGGGCTTCCTCGGCGTCATCGGCACCGATGGCAGCCTTGTCGAGGAAAAGTACAGCGCCATCGAGAAGGAAAACTACGTCAATCCGAAGGCGACCGGCGGCTGGATCGGCATCACCGACAAGTACTGGGCGACCGCCATCGTGCCGCCGCAGACCATCGCGTTCGATTCCCGCTTCTCGCATTTCACCGACGGCAAGCCGCGCTTCCAGGCCGACTACAAGGATGACGGCGTCACCATCGCCCCCGGCCAGTCGACCCAAGTCATCAACATGGTGTTTGCCGGCGCCAAGGAAGTGCCTGTCGTTAACTCCTACGCCGACAACATGCACATCACCAAGTTCGACAAGCTGATCGACTGGGGCTGGTTCTACTTCATCACCAAGCCGATGTTCGCCGTCATGGACTTCTTCTACAAGTTCTTCGGCAATTTCGGCGTCGCCATCCTGATGACGACCATCGTCGTCAAGGCGCTGTTCTTCCCGCTCGCCTCCAAGCAGTACGCCTCCATGGCCAACATGAAGCGCATGCAGCCGAAGATGGAAGAGCTGAAGAAGAAGTTCGGCGACGACCGCATGGGCCTGCAGCAGGCGACGATGCAGCTCTACAAGGAAGAGAAGATCAACCCGGTGGCCGGCTGCTGGCCGGTTCTCCTGCAGATCCCGGTCTTCTTCTCCCTCTACAAGGTGATCTACGTCACAATCGAGATGCGTCATGCGCCGTTCTTCGGCTGGATCCGCGACCTTTCGGCTCCCGATCCGACGTCCTTCGTCAACCTCTTCGGCCTTCTGCCGTTCGAGGCACCGACCGCGCTGCATCTCGGCATATGGCCGATCATCATGGGCATCACCATGTTCCTGCAGATGCGCATGAACCCGACGCCTCCGGATCCGGCGCAGAAGATGATCTTCACCTGGATGCCGGTCGTGTTCACCTTCATGCTCGGCAGCTTCCCGGCCGGTCTCGTCATCTACTGGGCCTGGAACAACACGCTCTCGATCATCCAGCAGTCGATCATCATGCGCCGCCACGGCGTGAAGGTCGAACTGTTCGACAATCTCAAGACGCTGTTCCGGCGCAAGCCGAAACCCGCCGAATAAGACAACGAAACGAAGCCCCGGACCTGATCCGGGGCTTCTTTTTTGTGGTCGCGTTCCGCGACATGCGGACGTCGCTTGCCGGCCTCGAAACTTCCCTCTAATTGGCGCATAGTCGCGCCATCGGGGAGGCCACATGACAACAGAATCCATCCAGACCGGCGCCGGCGCGACGCCGGATAACGAACAGGCGACCGGCATCGTCCTCATCATCAGCGCCGCCGTCGCATGGAGCTTCGCCGGCACCGTCTCGCGCTTCATCCATGTCGAGGACGTCTGGACGATCGTCTTCTGGCGCTCCCTGTTCGCGGCGCTCTTCCTTCTGGCCTTCCTCCTCCTGCGCGACGGGCCGCGTGGCACCGTCCGTCTGTTCCGCAACATGGGCATTCCCGGAGCAGTGACAGGGCTTTGCCTCGGGGTCACGGCAATCGGCTACGTCGTCGCCCTGCACTACACCACGGTCGCCAAGGTCGTGCTGTTCCTCGCCACCGTGCCGCTGATGACGGCGCTGTTCAGCTGGCTGATATTCCGCCAGCGCATTTCCGCAACCACGTGGGGCGCCATCGCCATCGTCATTGTCGGCGTCACGCTGATGGTCTGGGATTCGCTTTCCGGACCGGGATCGGTGATCGGGCTTGCCGCCGCCTTCATCATCGCCGTGGCCTTTGCCGCGTCGGCGCTGATGACCCGCCGTTATCCACATATCCGCATGATGCCGGCCGTTGTCTTCGGCCTCATCGCCGCGACCGCGGTTGCCGCCTTCCCGGCAAGCTATTTCCTCATCCCCGCACGGGAATACGGGCTGATCGCCATCTTCGGCTGCTTCAACCTGGCGCTCGGCATGGCGTTCTTCGTCACCGGCGCCCGTCGCCTTGCGCCCGCCCTCACAACCCTGCTTGCCACGCTCGAGACCGTTCTGGCGCCGCTCTGGGTCGCGCTCGTCCACGGCGAGATCCCCAGCCGCAACACCTTCATCGGCGGCGGACTGATCATCGTTGCCCTCGCCTTTCACCTGACGCTCGAATGGCGCGAGCAGCGCAAGGGCCGGCGCATCCCGGCCGGACCAATCCCGCCGCCAATGCCGTGAATGACGGCTCTGCGGGCGCCGAGACTTGACTTTGCGCGGCAAAACCCGGAAGCAGGCGGCAACAACAGCAGTCAGGACACCCGCATGACCGGCGAAACGCCCATTTCGGACACGCTTCTTTTCGCGCGCCCGTGGATCTTCATCCGCGGTGTCCCGTCCATGAAGTTCCTGCCGCCGGAAGGCCCGCCGGAGATCGCGTTTGCCGGACGGTCGAATGTCGGAAAGTCGTCGCTGATCAATGCGCTGATCAACCAGAAGGGTCTGGCGCGCACATCGAACACGCCGGGCCGCACACAGGAGCTCAACTATTTCGTGCCGGACGGCTATTCGGGCGAAGCTGGCGACCTGCCGCCGATGGCGCTCGTCGACATGCCGGGCTACGGCTATGCGCAGGCGCCGAAGGAACAGGTGGACGCCTGGACGAAGCTCGTCTTCGACTATCTGCGCGGCCGCGCCACGCTGAAGCGCGTCTATGTGCTGATCGATGCCCGCCACGGCATCAAGAAGAACGACGAAGAGGTCCTGTCGCTTCTCGACAAGGCAGCGGTTTCCTATCAGATCGTGCTGACCAAGACCGACAAGATCAAGGACGCCGGCGTGCCGCGCGTCATCGCGGAAGCGGAAGCCAAGATTCGGAAGCGCCCTGCCGCCTTCCCGGGCATCGTCGCCACCTCTTCGGAAAAGTTCCGCGGTCTCGACGACCTGCGCACGGCGATCCTCGACACCATCAACGCATGAAAAACGCCGCCTGCTTGTTCAGCAGGCGGCGCCGTCTCCCGGTGTGAACTCGAAGACGAACGAGGGTTTACATCTTCGGCAGGAGAACGTGGTCGATCACGTGGATCACGCCGTTCGACTGCTTGACGTCGGCGATCGTCACATGGGCGACATTGCCGTTCTCGTCGGTCAGCGTCAGCTTGCCCATGTCTTCCTTGGCCTTCAGCACGCAGCCGCCAACGGTCTTGACGTCATGCTCGCCGCCATCGTCCTTGATCATCTTCTCGATGGCTGTGGACATGGCATCTGCAGCAACGACGTGGCAGGTCAGGACCTTGACCAGCTGGTCCTTGTTTTCAGGCTTCAGCAGTGTGTCGACGGTACCGGCCGGCAGCGCATCGAAGGCTTCGTTGGTCGGGGCGAAGACCGTGAACGGACCCTTGCCGGACAGCGTGTCGACCAAGCCGGCGGCCTTCACGGCGGCGACCAGCGTGGTGTGATCCTTCGAGTTGACGGCGTTCTCGACGATGTTCTTGTTTTCATACATCGGCGCGCCGCCGACTTCGGGGTTCGCGGCAAATGCCGGCGCTGCAACAGCGGCCATCAGAAGCGCGGAAAGGGTGGTGGTACGAAGGGCCTTGAGCATCTCATTCTCCTCTATGAGTGGCCGGCACGGTCATGCCGTCCGGCTTGGGTTACAAAGGGAGATACGGGAGGTGCTTCAGGAAAGTTTCAGGGCCGCCAATTTTTTTGCCTGCGAACCCAAATTGTTTTCAATGCAACCAATCACATCTAGAGTTGCGAATTTGCAGGGCCCATCCTCTGCGAATAGATAGGTACCATCGCCGGTTACCCCGGCCGGACCCGCACATCAGTGGAGCTGTAATGTCCAGCGCAGACTAACGGATGGAAGTACACGGATCATGGAGACAATCATGTCACTGGTGGACAGAATAATTGGCTTGTGTTGCACAGCAGCGGTCAGCTTCTTCATTGCCATACTCGTCTGCTTCGCCGCATTTTTAATACTTATAGACCCGCCCATTTTCGTGCGGTCCGTGGCGCCGTTTTTTGGCATTTCAATGGGAATCGACGTCTTCTTTGGTTGCCTCTTCCTGTTCACATTCTGCAGCTTAATGGGCGGCTATATTTATGCTCTGTGGCGTGTAAAGTAGCAGCCTCAAGCCTGAATATGGGTTTTCGTCTTGGGGGTCAAAGGCTCTTGAGCTTGCCGAGTGCCAGGACCGGACCGGTCGCCGTGCCCGTCGGCGAGCCGCCGAACGGTTCCAGGCTGACGGCGAAGATCGCGTCCGGGGCGATCGTCGAGCGGATGCTCTCAGGCACGATCACCTCGCCGCCGCCATTCTGCGGCAGGACGCCGAGCGAGACCGGTGCCGCGTCGCCCTTGATCAGCCAGAGCTCGAGCGATTTCTTGTCCTCGGCTCCGGCCGCGACAGGGGTGATCTTGAGGTGACCATTGCCGGCATCATAGTTCGCCAGCAGCGCCAGATTGTTGTCGCCGGTCATCTCCGCGACCAGGACCTTCGGCGTTGGCTGGAACAGTCCGAGATCGACAAACGCATAGGCACCGGCGGCAATGAAGAAGACCGCGGCAGCGAGCCGCCAGAAGACGAGCGAGTTCCAGACCGCCGCAATCGGCAGCGAGAAGCCGGACTTGCGGCCGAGGTCTGGCGAAAATAGCCGCTTCTCGACGCCGGCATAGAGATCGGCGGGTGGCGTCTGCAGGCCGTATTCGTCGTTCATGCCGGCAAGGTTCTGCGTCCAGCGGAACACGATCGCCGCGAACTCGCGGTCGGACATCATCCGCGCTTCCACCTTGCGCCTGTCCGAAGCGGACAGCACTCCGAGAACGTATTCGCCCGCCAACACCTCATCGCGCGAACGATCGCCCATGCTTCGACCAGACGACGTCATCTTTCCAGACACTCTCTCAAACTGATGAGGCCTCTCCTCAGCCAGGTCCTCATCGTATTAATAGGCACTTCGAATTCCCCGGCAAGCTCCTCGTAGGAAAGCCCCTCCACATAAGCCTTCCTCACCGCCTGCGCCCTTTGAGGTTCCAACGCCTGCATGCATGTGTCAATCCGCCTGCCTTCCGAGGCGAGGACGGCGCACTGCTCCGGGCTGTAACCCTCGTCATGGAGATCATACGCGGTATCGATTTCGTCCGCCACCGGCTTGCGCTTGCGCATTCCATCGATCGCCTGGTTGCGCGCAATCGCCGCAAGCCAGGTGTCCGGTGTGCCCTGGGCGTCCGAAAACTGTCCCGCGCGTTGCCATATCTTCACGTAAATCTCCTGCAGCGCCTCTTCCGCATCGGCCCTGTCCTTCAAGATACGCAAGGCGATCGCAAAAAGTTTCGGAGCGGTCTTGTCGTAAAGTCTTCGAAATGCGGCCCTGTCGCCAATCGCCGTGCGGCTGATCAGCGTCCCGGTTTCCTCTTCCGTCATTTCTCCTCGCTTTCGGACTGTGCCTCAAGCGGACCCCGTGGGCCCGATGCGTCCGGGTGAAATGCTTGCCACCCGGCGCTTTGGCTGTTCACACCTATCGGACTTTACGTTAAAAGGCCGCCATCAGATTACTGGAGAGCCCCATGAGCGTATCGGAAAGTGAAATCCAGGCCCGGCTTCTCGCGCAGGCGCTGCCCTTCATGCAGCGCTACGAGAACAAGACGATCGTCGTGAAATACGGCGGCCATGCCATGGGCGATGCCGAGCTCGGCAAGGCTTTCGCGGCCGATATCGCGCTTCTGAAGCAGTCCGGCGTCAACCCGATCGTCGTCCATGGCGGCGGCCCGCAGATCGGCGCCATGCTGACGAAGATGGGCATCGAATCGAAGTTCGAGGGCGGCCTGCGCGTCACCGACGAAAAGACCGTCGAGATCGTTGAAATGGTTCTCGCCGGCTCGATCAACAAGGAGATCGTCGCGCTCATCAACCAGACCGGCGAGTGGGCGATCGGGCTCTGCGGCAAGGACGGCAACATGGTCTTCGCCGAGAAGGCGCAGAAGAAGGTCATCGATCCGGATTCCAACATCGAGCGCATTCTCGACCTCGGCTTCGTCGGCGACGTGGTGGAAGTCGACCGCACGTTGCTCGATCTGCTCGCCAAGTCGGAGATGATCCCGGTCATCGCCCCGGTCGCACCCGGCCGCGACGGTCACACCTACAACATCAACGCCGATACCTTTGCCGGCGCCATCGCCGGCGCGCTGCGCGCCACCCGCCTCCTGTTCCTGACCGACGTACCCGGCGTGCTGGACAAGGATGGCAAGCTGATCAAGGAATTGTCGGTCACCGAAGCGCGCGCGCTGATCAAGGATGGCACGATTTCCGGCGGCATGATCCCCAAGGTCGAAACCTGCATCGACGCCATCAATGCCGGCGTGCAGGGCGTCGTCATCCTGAACGGCAAGACGTCGCATTCGGTCCTTCTGGAAATCTTCACCGAAGGCGGCGCGGGCACGCTGATCGTTCCCTGACGCCAGTCTGGCTTCAGTTCTGGCGTCAGTCGACCATCACCGGCTGCTGACGGGCGGCGGGAAGCTCGGGTTTCTTCAAGAGAAACACCATCGCGACCACCAGCACGTAGCAGCCGAGATTGTAGAGCGTCGCCAGTTCGAGGCCGCGGGTGAACGCCTCGTGCGGCGTGGCGCCGCCTGCGGACCGTGCGCCGACCACCGCAAAGAAGATGCTGCTGATGACGGCGACGCCGAAGGCGCCGCCGGCCTGCTGGAGCGCCTGCAGCGATCCGGAGCCGGAACCGGCATCCTTGTCCGGCACGCCGGCGAGGATCGTCTCGAACAGCGGCGTGATCGCCAGTCCCAGGCCGAAACCGGCAATCGCCAGCGCCGGCGCGAAATTCCAATGATTGAGAACGTCCGCGGCATTGTCGGCAACGATGCGGACAAGGGCGATGCCGGCAAAAAGCGCGATAACGCCTGCCGCGATGCGCTCGCGGTGCCAGCGAAAGCCGACCTTGCCGGAAAACACCGACGCCAGCAGCACGCCGATCGGAAACGGCATGGTGGTGACGCCCGACTGCAATGGCGTCAGCCCATGGCCCGTCTGAAGATAGATGGCGAAGACGAGAAAGAAGCCCGGCACGGCGGAGAAGAAGAACAGCGATATCAGCGCGCCGATGGCGAAGTTGCGATTGCGGATCAGATGCGCCGGCAGAAGCTGCGGCCGGCCGCGCTGTTCCTGGCGATTGACCCAGGCATAAAACACCAGGAACAAGGCCACGCCGGCGACCACCATGGCGAGCGTCCACCATGGCCAGCCGAGGCCATTGCCCTCGATCAGCGGAAAGATCACGCAGAACATCGCGGCCGCGGCAATCAGGATGCCGGGGATATCGTTCTTCATGCCGGGATGGGCGGGGATGGCGGGAATGTATTTCTGCGCCGCGAAGACCGCGGCGATGCCGATCGGGATGTTGATGAGGAAGATCGGCCGCCATTCGCTGCCGGCGATGTCGGCTGCAATCAGCGCGCCGCCCAGGACCGGGCCGGTGACGGATGCGAGGCCGGCGGCAAGGCCGATCAGCGCAAAGGCCTTCGCCCGCTCGTGCGGCGGGAACATGACCTGGCCGATGGCGATCACCTGCGGCACCATCATCGCGCCGCCGACGCCCTGCAGCACGCGGGCAGCGATCAGCAGGCCCATGCCCGGCGCAATCCCGCACAGGAGGGAGGCGATCGTGAACAGGGCGACGCCGCTCATGAAGATGCGCTTGCGCCCGATGACGTCGCCAAGCCGGCCGAACGGCATCAGGCCCAGCGCAAACGTCATGATATAACCGGCCACCACCCATTCGATACCGGCGCTCGTCGCTCCGAGGCTCTTCTGCATGCTGGGGAGAGCGACGTTGACGATGGTGACGTCGATGAAATTCATGAAAGAGGAAATCAGCAGGATCGTCATGGCAATCCAGCGGTAGGCATAGGGCTCGCCGGTGGAAAACGTTCTGTCCGTCATCGTCAGCCTGGATTGTTTGAGGGACATGCCTGGATCGATCGCACGAGTTCGCCGGTCACCTGTCCGTAAACGGTCTCGTCCAGCGGCTGCCGCCGTCCGGCCAGGAGGGCGAGCGTCCCGACGATGATCAGCGCCGCCGCGTTGACATCGATGTCGGAGCGGAAGGTTCCGTCGGCAATGCCGGCTTCGAGAATGGTGGCGAAGTGACAGCGCCAGCCGGCGCTCATCGGGTTGATGTAGCGGGCAACCTTGTCGTCGTATTCGGAGCGACGCTTCAGCTCGATCATGGCATGAAGCAAGTTCGGATTGTTGATCGCGGTATCCCTGAACTCCGAGAATTCAAGCTTCAACTGCTCGAGCGGCGACAGGCCGTCGCGAGGATTGCTCATGTGCTGGGCCGTGAATTCGTCGAGCATCGACTGGGCCAGAAGCTCGATCAGCGCTTCCTTGGTCGGTACGTGATAATGCAGCGTGGCAACGTTGATGCCGACCCGATCGGCGATTTCGCGGGTGCGCAGACCCTCGAATCCCTTCTCGACGATCAGGGCGCGCGCGGCCTCGGCAATGGCACGGCGGCGGTCTTCCGTAGGGAGATAGGGATGCGGCTGCTTTTTCATAATTCAAGCAATTGATGGGGGGCGGCTGGATGTCAAGGCCGGGCGTCTGGGAAAGGGTACGACGCCCGGCCTTCCCGCTCAAAACAGGAGCAGTGCGAGGATGCCGAAGACGATCAGGAGACAGCCGGCAATTTCAAGGCCGTTGATCTTTTCCTTGAAGATGAAGACCGACGAGGCGAAGGTGAACAGCATCTCGATCTGCGCCAGCGCCTTGACCACGGCCGCCTGCTGCAGGGTCATGGCCGAGAACCAGCCGAAGGATGCCGTCGCCCCGACGAAGCCGACGAGGATCGCCGGCCGCCATGCCTTCATCACCTGAACCAGTTCCTTCGGCTCGCGCCAGAGCATCCAGCCGAGCATTGCCACGGTCTGGACCACGATGACGACGGCGAGCGTGACGCTTGCCTGCATGGCAAAGTCCGGCGCCGGCAGCGTGCGGCCAAGGGCCAGCGAAGCGGAACGGTAAGAAACCGCCGCAATGCCGAAGAAGGTGCCGGAAAGGAGACCAATCAGGGCCGTCCGGCTGGTGACGGAGGTCAGGAGCGAACGGACGGAAAGCGCCGTGCGGGCGACCGAGATCAGCATCACGCCGGCAACCGAAATGGCGATGGCGATCAGCGTGCTGGCGGTCACGGTCTCGCCGAGGAAGACGAGCGCGAACAGCGCTGCCTGCGCCGGCTCGGTGCGCGAATAGGCCGTGCCGACGGCGAAGTTTCGAAAGGCGAACAGATGGACGAGCAGGAACTGGGCGGCGATCTGGGTGAAGGCACCGACCAGCGCCCAGCCGGCAAAGGCGGGCGTGAGCGCCGGCAGAACATGGCCTTCCCGGCTTGCGAGAACGGCGAGGTAAATGAGCGCGAACGGCACGCCGAAGCCGAAGCGGACGAAGGTCGCTCCGGTCGTGCCGATCCGGCCCTTGAGGTGTTTCTGCAGCGCCGAGCGAATGTTCTGCAGGAAGGCGGCTGCGATGGTGATGACGATCCAGGCTGGCATGATGATCTCTTGTCGATGTCGGGGGGGGGGCCGGGAAACCACCCCGGCTGACGCATTAGTTCGGACCGACCAGCGGCCCGCCGAGATCAGCGAAGTCGGCTGAGCGCGGTACCCGACAGGCTCGCGAGGAAGCGCACCGGCAGGCGCTTGCGGTCCTGCAGGATCAAGGCTGCGCAGTGGGCGCCCGTGTTTCGCTTCGTCATCGACATGATCGTTCTATAGCAGTTCGCCCGGCCGCCGCCAATCGTCATTGCCGCGGCCCACGGGTCGCGAAAAGCCTGCGCTTCGTCGACCGAGGGCATTTCCTTGCGCCGCCGCCTCTGCCATAAGAACGGCCATGAACACACGCAAAGCCCTGCCCGAAAAGTCCGATTTCGATACCGTCAAAGACTGGGTCTTCGATCTCGACAACACGCTCTATCCGCATCACGTCAATCTGTTCGCGCAGATCGACCGCAACATGACGGCCTTCGTCTCCGAGCTCCTGCAGCTCGAGCCGGAGGAAGCTCGCTTGATCCAGAAGCGCTATTATCACGAGCACGGCACGACGCTGCAGGGCCTGATGATCCACCACGAGGTCGATCCGAACGACTTCCTGCAGCGGGCGCATGCGATCGACTATTCGATCCTGATGCCCGATCCCGATCTCGGCGCCGCCATCAAGGCGCTTCCCGGCCGCAAGTTCATCTTCACCAATGGCAGCACGGCGCATGCCGAAGCCGTGTCCCGGGCGCTCGGCATCCTCGACCATTTCGACGACATCTTCGACATCGTCGCCGCGGACTACGTGCCGAAGCCGGCCGGCAGCACGTATGACAAGTTCGCCAGCCTCAACCGGATCGACGGCGCCCATGCCGCGATGTTCGAGGATCTGCCGCGCAACCTGTCGGTGCCGAAGTCGCTCGGCATGCGTACCGTGCTCCTGGTACCGCGCAATCTGGAAGAGGCGTTCCTGGAAAGCTGGGAACGGCCGGAAGAGGGCCGCGACCATGTCGACTACGTGACCGACGATCTGGCCGGCTTCCTGCGCGCAATCGTTTCAGGGCCGGCGAAATCTTAACAAAAAGCAAATAGCTGCAGGAACTTAGGTTACAAGCGATATTACCAAAGTTTCATCTACCTTACCGTTGTTTAAGTGGTGAAGGCACGCGACCGTTCCTACCTTTCCCAGTGTGAATGACGCTGGAAAGGAAGAACCATGAACACCAAGACCCTCACGCTTGCGGCTGCCTCCGCAATCCTGATCACGGGCGTATCAGCAGGAGCCGTGTCTGCCCGCGGCTTCGGCGACGGTTTCGGCGGCCGCCATGGCCCCTCGCCCGAAAAAACCTATGTCCGCATGCTGCAGCTTTTCGACGCCAATGGCGACGGCAAGATCACCAAGGACGAAGCCATTGCCGGCGAAGAGAAGAAATTCGCCGAGATCGACACGAACAAGGACGGCTCGATCACGCCCGGCGAATTGCGCGAATACCGCCAGGCCTGGATGAAGGATCATCACCGCCCCGACCGCATGGGCAAGGGTCCCGGACCTGACGGAATGGGCAAAGGCCCCGGTCCCGATGGAATGAAGCCCGGCATGATGAAGGACCAGATGCAGGGCAAGAACGACCCGGCCGGCATGGGCAAGCCTGAAGGCGGACCGCCGCCGCAGGAAGACGCCATGGGCAACGGCCCGCAGGGCGGACCGCCCGGCGATGACGACCGGGGCCATGGCTGGTGGCATCGCTGGATGGACCGTGACGGCGACGGCCCGCGCGGCAAAATGGCGCGCGACGATCATGGCCCTCGCTTCGGCGGACCGATGCGCGGCATGATGCTGATCCACATGGCCGACACCGACGAGAACGGTCAGGTCAGCAAGGAAGAGGCGAAAGCCGCGATGACCAAGATGTTCGATCGCATGGATGTGAACGGCGACGGCGTCATCGATATCAAGGACATGCCTCCCGCCGAGTAAGCCCCTCTCTCCCTACTCGGACAGGCACATGGCCGGTCCCGCAGCATGCGGGGCCGGCCTTTCCTTTTCCTGATCCGTCAGGCGTGACCGTAGAATTCGCCAATGATCCGCCAGGCATCGTCGGCGGTGTCGACAAAACTGATAAGGTCGAGATCCTCCGGGGCGATGGTGCCGAACTCGGCAAGCGCCTCGAAATTGACGATCCGGTGCCAGAATTCCGAGCCGAACAGGATCAGCGGCACGCGGCTCATGCGGCCGGTCTGGATCAGCGTCAGGCATTCGAAGAATTCGTCCAGCGTGCCGAAACCGCCCGGGAAGACGGTGACGGCCTTCGCCCGCATCAGGAAGTGCATCTTGCGGATGGCGAAATAGTGGAAGTTGAAGGAAAGCTCCGGCGTCACATAGGGGTTCGGCGCCTGCTCGTGAGGCAGCACGATGTTGAGGCCGATCGACGGAGCGCCGACCTCGGCCGCGCCGCGGTTTCCGGCTTCCATGACGCCCGGACCGCCGCCCGTCGTCACCACGTATTCGCGGTTTTCGTGGTCGCGGGCATATTGCGAGCAAAGCCTCGCGAATTTCTGCGCCTCGCTGTAATAGACCGACGCCTCCGACAGGTTGCGGCGCTGCGTCTCGTTTCGCGCCGCCCAGGGCTCGACGCCGGGCGCCGGGATGCGCGCGCCACCGAACATGACGACCGTCGAGCGGATGCCCTTTTCCTCAAGGATCATCTCGGCTTTCAAAAGCTCGAGCTGGAAGCGGACGGGGCGCAGCTCCTCGCGGCACAGGAAATCCTCGTCGGCGTAAGCCAGCCGGTAGGAGGGCGAGACCGTCTGTGGCGTCTTCGGAATCCCTTCCGCCTTTTGCTTGTCGGCGGAGCTGTTTTTCAGCGGATCCCATGCCCCATCCCTGCGTCGGCGGCCCACATGCTTCATGTTCGTCATCATTCCTCTATTCCGGCGCAAAGCCGAATCACATTGACGCTCGCAAGCCCGTCGCTTACAGCATCCGTGATAAATTTGACCCCTGCCAAAGGACTTACGTCCGGCAGGCCCATCAGATCACCGGCCCAGAGTCTAAACATCGAAGTTTAAGGATTTCCCATGACAGGTATCGATCTCGCGTCCCTGGAGACAAGCATTGAAACGGCGTTCGACAACCGTGACAGCGTCAACACCTCCACGCGCGGCGAGGTTCGCGATGCCGTGGAAACCGCACTGAACCTGCTCGACAGCGGTAAGGCCCGCGTCGCAACCCGCGGCGAGGACGGCAACTGGACCGTTCACCAATGGCTGAAGAAGGCCGTTCTCCTGTCCTTCCGCCTGAATGACATGGAAGTCGTCAAGGGCGGTCCGGGCAACTCGACCTGGTGGGACAAGGTGCCGTCGAAGTTCGAGAACTGGGGCGAGAACGCCTTCCGCGAAGCCGGCTTCCGCGCCGTGCCGAACGCTGTCGTCCGCCGCTCGGCCTTCATCGGCAAGAACGTGGTGCTGATGCCGTCCTTCGTCAATCTCGGCGCCTATGTCGACGAGGGCACGATGGTCGACACCTGGGCGACCGTCGGCTCCTGCGCACAGATCGGCAAGCACGTGCATCTCTCCGGCGGCGTCGGCATCGGCGGCGTCCTGGAACCCATGCAGGCCGGCCCGACCATCATTGAGGACAACTGCTTCATCGGCGCCCGCTCGGAAGTCGTCGAAGGCTGCATCATTCGCGAGGGCTCGGTCCTCGGCATGGGCGTGTTCATCGGCAAGTCGACCAAGATCGTCGACCGCGCGACCGGCGAAGTGACCTATGGCGAAGTACCGCCCTACTCCGTCGTCGTCGCCGGCACCATGCCGGGCAAGCCGCTGCCGAACGGCGAGCCGGGCCCGAGCCTCTACTGCGCCGTCATCGTCAAGCGCGTCGACGAGAAGACCCGCTCCAAGACCGGCATCAACGAACTGCTGCGCGACTGACGCATCCCGACCGACACCCTGATACACGTCTGAACCCGCCAGTCCGGAGACAATCTCTCCGGGCTGCGCACGGCGAACGCACGCATTCGTGACAGGCCCCTGCCCCCGGCCATATTGATCGGACGGATGTGAGTGCCTAACGTCCCGACCTGCCGCTGTCGGCCAGTCAGATTGCGGCAGGTTGTCTGGGAGGGCACTCGATGAAGCGTATCGGTTTCCTGGCATTCGGGCTCGTCGCCTATCTGTTTTCGCTGCTGACGATCCTCTACCTGATCGCCTTCGTCGCCGGCCTGTCCGTGATCCCCCGATCGATCGACCATCCGGCAATCGGACTGTCATCGACGCATGCCGTCCTTGTCGACTTGCTGCTCATCGCGATCTTTGGCCTGCAACACAGCCTGATGGCGCGGCGCTCCTTCAAGGCGGCCTGGACGCGGCTGATGCCGCGCGCAATCGAGCGAAGCGGCTATCTGGTCTTCTCCTGCCTCGCATTCCTCCTGCTCTTCACCTTCTGGCAACCGCTCCCCGCCCTGCTCTGGGACGTCAGGGAAAGCCTTGCGGAGCCGCTCCTCTGGGCGGCCTTTCTCGCCGGCTGGCTGATCGCGCTCGTCAGTACTTTCCTCATCGATCACCTGGAGCTTTTCGGCCTGGCGCAGGTGCGGGACGCCTGGCGTGAACGGTCGACCGGCGCCCCAAGGTTTCGCCAGCCCTTCCTCTACCGGCTGGTCCGTCATCCCCTTTACAGCGGTTTCCTCGTCGCCTTCTGGGCCACGCCGGCCATGAGCTACGGCCACCTTCTCTTCTCGACGGGCATGACGGCTTACGTTCTCGTTGCGATACGCCTCGAGGAGCGGGATTTGCTGTCGCTTTTCGGTGCCGAATACCAGGCATACCGCCTGAGGGTCGGCAAGCTCATTCCACGGTTCAGGTGACGCGTCCCCGTTGCCTCGGCTCGTGACAGGCTCCCAAGGATCGGCTACACAGCAACGACGCGTTCAGAAACACAAAACGGCCCTGATGGCCGCGGAATTCCAGTACCCATGTCCTCTACCGATCCCGTCGCCGTTCTCCAGACACTCATCCGCTGCCCCTCCGTCACCCCGGCGGAAGGCGGTGCGCTTTCCGCCCTCGACGCCATGCTGTCGCCGCTCGGCTTTGCGGTCGAGCGCATCACCGCGCGTGACGACGGCACGCCGGATGTTGAGAACCTCTATGCCCGCCGCGGCACATCCGGCCCGCATCTGATGTTTGCCGGCCATACCGATGTCGTGCCGGTCGGCAACGAGGCCTCCTGGACGCATCCGCCCTTTGCCGCCGATATCGAGGACGGCATTCTCTACGGGCGCGGCGCGGTCGACATGAAGGGCGGCATTGCCTGCTTCGTGGCCGCCATTGCCCGTCATATCGAGAAGCACGGCGACATTGCCGGCTCGCTCTCCTTCCTGATCACCGGCGACGAGGAAGGCCCGGCTATCAACGGCACCGTCAAGCTTCTGAAATGGGCGGCCGACAAGGGCGAGACCTGGGACGCCTGCATCCTCGGCGAACCGACCAATCCCGACCAGCTCGGCGACATGATCAAGAACGGCCGGCGCGGTTCGCTCTCCGGCGAGATCACCGTCCATGGGGTGCAGGGCCACGCCGCCTATCCGCATCTCGCCGACAATCCGGTGCGCGGCATCCTGCAACTGACGACGGCGCTGATGTATCCGCCCTTCGACCACGGCAGCGACGATTTCCAGCCGTCGAACCTCGAAGTGACCACGGTCGATACCGGCAATACCGCCGTCAATGTGGTGCCGGAAACGGCGCGCGCCGCATTCAACATCCGCTTCAACGATCTGTGGACGGAAAACACGCTCAAGGGCGAGATCATCCGCCGGCTGGACGCCGCGGCCGCCGACGGCAATCTGCGGCATGGCCGCGATCCGGTCCGCTTCGACCTCACCTGGAAGGCCAATACCGCGCAGGTGTTCCTCACCCGCGACAACCGACTCACCGGCATTCTTTCGGAAGCGATCGAAACGGTGACCGGGCTGACGCCGAAGCTTTCGACCACCGGCGGCACCTCCGACGCGCGCTACATCAAGGATTACTGTCCGGTGGTGGAATTCGGCCTCGTCGGCCAGACCATGCACATGGTCGACGAGCGCGTGGCTATTGCCGATCTGGAGAAGCTGACCCAGATTTACGAGACCTTCCTCGAGCGCTGGTTCTCCGAGCCGGCCTGACATGAGCGTTTGATCGAGTTTTTTTGATGGTGCCAGGGTTTACCGAGGTCGGTTACTACATGACGGGGCTGCGGCTGCTGATCCGCGGCAAGCGCGAGGGCTTCGGCTATCTCGACATCTCCGACCGCGGCGTCGCCCGCTCCTTCTGGGCAATCCTCTGGTGCATGCCGTCGCTCCTGCTCTCCTGGGGCTGGTGGCACTGGATGTTCATCTCCATCATGCCGGAAGGCATCAAGACCGGCCTGCCCTTCTTCGCGCGCCTCGCCCTCGTCGATGCCGTCGACTGGATGCTGCCGCTGCTCATTGCGGCAATGATTTCCCTGCCGCTGAAACTCGAACGCCAGTTCCCGGCCTTCGTGGTCGTGACCAACTGGATCAGCGTTCCCTTTTCCTTTGCGCACGCGCTGATCATCGCGCCGATCATCTTCTTTCCGCAGATGCTGTCGATCGCCTATCTCGCCTGGCTCGCACTCCTGCTGATCGCCGTCTTCGTGCTGGCGCGGCTCATGCGCATGGTCTACGGCGCCAACATGGCCCTCGTCGCCGTCTTCGTGGCGCTACAGATCCTGCCCGGCATGTTCATGGAGGATTATCTGCAGCGGCTGCTGGGCGTTGCGCCGTTCTGAGGGTGGTGATGGCTTGGCTTTTGAGGATGCGGGCAGCAGGTGCTCGTGCGCCTCACCGCATCGCATGACCTGCGGCAGACCGCCCGATCATTGCAGCGGAGCCAGAAAGGCGGCGATCTCCTCCTCGCTTCGAGCGCACAGCCCGAGCAGACGTTTGGCGACAGTTGCCGCCGCGAGACGCAAGGGGCTTTCCGGTCTGACGAGGTGAAACGCCATGTGATGGTCGATCATGCGTTCGGACACAGGCAGCAGACGCCCCGACGAAAGTGCTTCATCGGACAGCGGCGCCCAGGCAAGCGCCAGACCCAGCCCCTGGGCGCAGGCCTCCAGAACGATATTGTAGTCCTCGAACCGGCGATCTTTGCCGCGTGGCACATAGGCGACATTCTCGGCAGCCAGCCAGCGCTTCCAGCCCTGGATGTTGGAATCATGAATGAGCGGCATTTCCATCAGGGAAGCCGCGTCCGAGCGGCCGCCCAACTGCCTGGCGATCTGTGGCGAGGCAATGGGATAGAGTGTGTTGTGCCACAGCTGCTGCGCGTAAACGCCCGGCCATGGCGCGTTGCCCCCGCGTATCGCCAGATCGATGCCTTCGCCAAAATCCGCGAGTCGGTTATCCAGCACGAGCTCGATATGCATATCCTCGCCTTCGAGCCTTGCAATGTTGGGAAACAGCCATAGCGAGGCGACCGACGGCGTCACGGATATGCGCACGACCGACTTGTTGCGACGCGGTGTCCATCGCTCGCTGGTGTTGCCGAGCAGCGCCAGCGCCTCTTCGGTCCGACTGAGGAACCGCACGCCTTCCTGGGTCAGGGCAACGCCGCGTGCTTCGCGCGTGAAGAGCTTTACGCCCATCCAGCGCTCCAGCCTGCCGATCTGGCGCGACACCGCTCCGTGCGTGATGCCAAGTTCCTCCGCGGCGGCCGAAAACGAGCCGAGACGCGCAGCGCAGGCAAAAGCTTCCAGCGTATCCAGCGGCGGCAAAACCGTTGAGTTGTGAACCATACTCACACGTCATCATGGAATACGGCACTTTTCAACAATAATATGCCTCAGCTATGTCTTCATCGCACAACACGGGGAGCTTCTCGCAAGCAAAGCGTGGGTGAGGACGAGATGGTTCGTCACGGAAACGCCAATGCGGTGAGCGTCCTAGAGGCCGCTCAAGACAGGCGGCATGTCCAGGAAGCACCTCGCCAAAGATCAAAATCGATACAGCACGACCAGCACAGGCTGCACGCTCCGACTTCCCAGGCTTTGAAACACCTGAGGCAGGTCTGTGAACTTGCGCCTGACCGTTCCAACAGAGCAAGGTTTCCAGAAATGCGAAAAATAACGACTGTCTTCATGGCTTTCACGGCACTGATCGCGATCAGCGTTCCGATATCGGCCAATGCAGACGACCAGACCCTTCCCGAGAAGGTGCGACAGGCCAATGACCGGTTCAATGATGTGGAGGTGGCCATATCGGAGGGCTATGTGCCCATTCCATGCACCAGCGGCGTCGATGGCGGCGCGATGGGCGTTCACTATGTCAATGCCGCGCTGATCGCCGACCATGTGATCGACATCGCGAAACCCGAGGCCGTGATGTACGAGCCGGACGCCGACGGCAAGCTGCACCTGGTGGCAGCGGAATATATTACCACGACAGGACCTGTTGATCTCGAGGACCAGCTGTTCAGCTATTCCAGCAGTCCCAACCGTTACGGGCTGCCGGCCTTCTATGAACTCCATGTCTGGGCATGGAAGAAAAATCCGAAGGGGCCGTTCGCCGACATGAACCCCGACGTGTCCTGCGAACACCATCACCCGACTGCACACTAGTCTTCAGCAACGAACCGGCTTGCGATGACGCCCTTTGGCCGGCGCCCAGCCGGCACCCCAACTCACAGCTCAATGTTCAATACGAAAGGATGCCTCTCATGAAGCAATTTATCATCGAACGGAACGTACCAGGCGCAAGCCAGCTCAATGCGGAGCAGCTGCGCGACATCTCAGCCAAATCCTGCGCCGTGGTCGCCGGCCTGGGGAAGCCCTACAATTGGGTCGTGAGTTACGTCGCTGGCGACAAGCTCTACTGCGTGCATGAAGCGGAAAGCGCCGACGTGATTTACGAACATGCCCGCGACGGCGGTTTCCCGGCCGATCTGGTGACCGAAGTCACAGCCCGGATCGGCCCACAGACAGCCGAACTGGCTTGAAGCCCTGCCCTGTGCGCAGCGGTTCGCGGCGGCGCTGCCTGGCGTGTTCATGGAAGCGAAATCGTGCCGAACGCATTTGAACATGCCGCCTGAAGCACAAAGAGCGCTTGCAATTTCAGCACAAAGTTCATCGCCCCGCACGCCTTTAAGGTGCGGGGCGATGAAGATGACGTCAGGCCTTGTCGACGACCTTCTTGACGGCGTCCTTGGCTGCGCCCTTTGCCTGCTGGGCGTGGCCCTTCACTTCCTGGGCTGCGCCTTTTGCCTTCAGCTTGTCGCTTCCGGTTGCCTTTCCGGCCTCCTGCTTGGCCTTGCCGGCGAGTTCGTTTGCCTTGCCCTTGATCTTGTCTGCAGTGCTGCCCATTGGGTTTCTCCTTGTGCAACATGATTGTTGCTCGCCAAGAACGTCGGGAATGTCAGAAACGTTCCTTCGGACAGAATGATATTGTTGGAAGGGAAACAAGCGCGTCGCGCGGCACGATGCGCCGAGAGCGGACACCCTTATCAGCCACGGGATGGGAGAAGAATTTAGCCGCCGGTGCCCGTAGGGGGGCGGGGGATGGGGAACTCTGAGCATCGATGCCAAGCCAAGGAACACGAAGCTTGGCGCTCTCAGGTCTCCCGGGCACCGGCGGTAGAGGCTTCATTGTCCATTGACGCTATTCACGGACGCTGCTGCCGATCCCCACATTATTCAATCGCATGATTTAATCAAGCGATTTATCGAGGGGTGGTCAAATTTGTCGCAGGTGCATCATTCGGGATAGTCGACCTGCATGAAGTAGAGGCCGTCCGGCGGCGCCACCTGGCCGCAGGCCCGCCGGTCGCGCGCCTCCAGCGCAGCGCGCACATCCTCGGCCGTCATCTTGCCTTCGCCGGCAAGCTTCAGCGTTCCGGCAAACGAGCGGATCTGGTTGTGCAGGAAGCTTTGGGCGGTGGCGCGGATCTCGATCACATCGCAATCGCGGGTCACGTCCAGCCGGTCGAGCGTACGGACCGGGCTCGCCGCCTGGCACTGCGAGGCGCGAAACGTGGTGAAATCATGCTTGCCGACCAGCGTCTGCGCCGCCTCATGCATCGCCATATGGTCGAGCGGTTTGGGGACCCACCAGGCACGGCCGGCATCGAGCGCGAGGCGCGCCTTGCGGTTGACGATGCGGTAGAGATAGTGCCGGCGCAGCGCCGAGAAGCGGGCGTCGAACGTGTCGGGCACCTGGCGCGCATCGATGACGGCGACGCGCTCGCCGGCCATCGCCAGATGGGCGTTCAGCGCATTGATCAGCTGGTGCTCGCTCCAGTCGCGGGCAAGATCGACGTGGATCACCTGCCCGAGAGCATGCACACCCGAATCCGTGCGTCCGGCGCCGCGGATGGTGACGGTCTCGCCGGTCAGCGACAACACGGCGTCTTCCAGCGCGCCCTGCACCGACTGGCCGTTTTCCTGCCGCTGCCAGCCGACATAGGGTCCGCCGTCATATTCGACGGTCATGCGGAAGCGTGGCATCAGCCGATCCTCGCGCCGGCGGGGAGACTGTTGCCGCGCTGGAAATCCTCCGCATCCATCGGCTTGCCGCCGGCCTTCTGCAGCCGCGTCAGACGCACGGCGCCCGTGCCGCAGGCGATGTTCAGCGCATCGTCCAGCACGGTGCCGGGTTCGCCACCGCCCTCGCCGAGAATGGAGTCGAGCACCTTGACGCGTTCATGTTTGCCGCCGAAATCCGCCTCGAACCAGGCGCCGGGAAAGGGTGCCAGACCGCGGATATGGCAGTCGACCTCGGCTGCGCTGCGGGTAAAATCGATCCGGGTCTCTTCCTTGGCGATCTTGGCGGCGTAGAGCACGCCGTTCTCGGCCTGCGGGGTCAGCGGCAGATCGCCGTCCTCGAGTTTCTCCATCGCCTCGGCCATCAGCTTGGCGCCGGCATGCATCAGCCGGTCGTGCAGTTCGCCGGCCGTCGTCACCGGGCCGATCGCGACCTTCGCGGTCAAGGCGACCGGGCCGGTGTCGAGCCCCTTCTCCATCTTCATGACCATCATGCCGGTCTCGGCATCGCCGGCCATGATCGCCCGCTGGATGGGTGCGGCACCCCGCCAGCGCGGCAGCAGCGAGGCATGGCCGTTGTAGCAGCCGAGCCGCGTGCCGGCGAGGATCGCTTCGGGCAGCAGCAGGCCGTAGGCGACGACGACGGCCACATCGGCGTCGAGCTCGCGAAAGCGCCGGCGCTCGTCTTCATCCCTGAAATTGACCGGAGTCGCGACCGGCAGGCCCAGAAGCTCGGCGGCCTGGTGCACGGGCGACTTGGTCAGGTCCAGCCCGCGGCGGCCGGCCGGGCGCGGCGGCTGGGTATAGACGGCAACGATCTCGTGGCCGGCCTCCTTCAGCGCCCGCAGCGTCGGCACCGAGAATTCGGGCGTACCCATGAAAATGATGCGAAGAGACATGTTGGACCCGCCTGTTGTCGTTCAGGCTCTTAAAAATGGGCTTACCGGCCGCAAATCAAGCCCTTTTCAGAGCTTGCCGCCGCTCTTGGCCGCCTTGGTGAACTTGCGGATCACCATATCGCGCTTGAGCTTGGAGATGTGATCGATGAACAGCACGCCGTTCAGGTGATCGATTTCGTGCTGCAGGCAGGTCGCCAGCAGGCCGTCCGCCGCGATCGTCCGCTGGATGCCGTCGCGATCGACATAGTTGACCGTGATCGATGCCGGGCGTTCCACCTCGGCATAGTAGTTCGGGATGGAAAGGCATCCCTCTTCATAGACGGACAGGTCGTCGGACGTGGCGACGATCTCGGGATTGATGAAGACCTGCGGCGCCTTGTCCTCGTCGTCGCGCGACACGTCGATCACCAGCATCCGCTTCGGCACGCCGATCTGGATTGCGGCGAGACCGATGCCCGGCGCGTCATACATGGTTTCCAGCATGTCGTCGGCCAGCCTGCGCACGTCGTCGCCCACCTGTTCGATGGGGGCGGAGAGCTGACGCAGAACCGGATCCGGCAGTATGATAAGAGGTTTGATCGTCATGGCGTCGTCACTTACCGCATCTTTCGAGCGGAGTGAATGCAGACAGACAATGCCGGCGAAACTTTTTTCGCCGGCATCGCGCCTTCATCGTCAGGCGCTGCGGCGCAGGGGCTGTCGACGCGTGGCGTCTTCGGCCAGCCGTTCGGCGCTGCGGGTTTGGAAGCGGCGCAACGCCACCGTCAGCCGCTCCACCTCGTCGCGCAGCGCGCGGGTCTGGCCGGAGGTGCGTTCCACCATGCCGGCGTTCTGCTGGGTGATCTGGTCCATGGCGGCGATCGCCTGGTTGACCTCGCGCAGGCCGCCCGACTGGTCGGAGGCCGCCCCGGCGATGCCGGACACCGTCGCGTCGATCTCGCCGATCCGGCGGATGATGCTTTCCAGCGCCTTGCCCGTATTGTTGACCAGCCCGACGCCGGACTGCACCTGGCCGGAACTCTGTGAGATCAGGCCCTTGATTTCCTTGGCCGCTCCGGCGCAGCGCTGCGCCAGTTCGCGGACTTCCTGGGCGACGACGGCAAAGCCGCGGCCGGCTTCACCGGCACGTGCGGCCTCGACGCCGGCATTCAGTGCCAGCAGGTTGGTCTGGAAGGCGATCTCGTCGATGACGCCGATGATCTTGGAGATCTCGTCGGATGATTTCTCGATCTCGCCCATCGCGGTCACTGCCTGCCGCACGACGGTGCCGGAGGTTTCCGCCTCGGTGAGCGCCGCCTTGACCGCGCCGGATGCCTTGGCGGCGCCATCGGCGGTCGTCGTCACGTTCTGCGTCAGCTCATGCAGCGCGGCCGTGCTTTCCTCGAGGCCTGCGGCCTGCTGTTCGGTGCGGTGTGCCAGATCGTCGGCCGATTCGGAGATGCCGGTCGTCTCGCTCAGGATGCGCTCGGCGGCGCTTCTCACCGTGCCGATCGTCTCGCGCAGCCCGTCCAGGGCCTGGTTGTAGTCGACGACCATCTTGGCGAAGTTGCCGGGCAGGCCTTCCGGCAGCCGTGCCTCGAGGTCGCCTTCGGAGAGCGCGTCGAGCGCCTTGGTGAGTTCGGCCAGCGCCGAGGCCTGCTCGGCTTCCGCAATCCGCTTGGCCTCTTCGGCCTCGGCGCGTTCGCGTGCCAGAATGTCGAGATAGACGGAAATGGAATAGTCCATGTCCAGAAGCGCTGCCTTGACCACAGCGCCGATCTCTTCGGCCAGCCGGGAAGACTTGCCCTTGCCGAAGCGGCTCGGCCAGCGCTTGTCGACGAGCGCCTTCACGAGCTGGTCCATGAGGACGGCATAGCCGCCGATGTACCAGCGCGGCTCCAGGCCGATGCGGGCATGGGCGCGACCGACGGCGGTCACACCGTCGACATAGCTCTCGTCATACTTTGCGTCGGCAACGATCGACCAGTGCTCCATCTGGCGCTTCTTGGCACCGGCGACGTGAGCGTCGTTGCGGAAGAAGGCGGCCGTGTGCGGCGTCGTCTTGACCTTGGCGTAGAACGTATCCAGTGCAGGGCCGATCGATTCGCGGATGACCTCGCTGACGTCCTGCAGGCTCTGCCTGGCATTCTGATCGAGGCCCACAAATTGCAGTCTGTCTGCGAGATCGGAATTGCCTGCCTGTCCTGTCATGTCCCATGCTCCGAATTGAAGGCCGTGGCCATCCGGCCCGGACCCGCGTCTGCGTAACATTCAATATCGCGGCGGGTTCTTTAATTTTTGCTAAATTAAATAAATGCTATACAGAACATCACTAGATCTTGGGATTCCCTGAAAACCCAAGGCTGCATTGCGAATATGCGTTCTCCCTTAACGATTGGTTGAGCATCCGGGCGAGATATAGCCCGCAGATTTGTTCACTATTTGATCTCTATCGTCAGGCATGCGATAGTGCGGACCAGACTCACGAGAGCCCTTGACCACCATGCCTCGCCTGAATGCGCTTACCGGACTGGATCCGACCACCGTCATGATCGCGGTCGCCGGCACTGCGGTGCTCGCCGCCCTTTTACTGCTCATGATCATGGTGAGGACACGCGGCAAGGCGATCCGTGAGCAGCAGGCGGCTCGCGCGCAGATGGTGGAACTCTTGCGCAGCCAGACGGAGATGCAGGGACGGCTCGCCGCCATGGCGGACGTCTTCGGCACGCGCCAGCAGGAGCTCAACCACGCCATCGGCCACCGCCTCGACGGCATGGCGCACCGGCTCGGCACGTCGATCAACGAGCAGACGCGGGCGACCGGCGACAATCTGCGCAAGCTGCAGGAACGGCTCGCCGTCATCGACGCGGCACAGAACAATATCCAGACGCTCGCCAAGGACGTCGTCGGGCTGCAGGCGATCCTCTCCAACAAGCAGACGCGCGGCGCCTTCGGTCAGGCGCGCATGGAGGCGATCATCGCCGACGGCCTGCCGATGGGCGGCTATCAGTTTCAGGCGACGCTTTCAAATGGCTCGCGCCCCGACTGCACGGTCACCATGCCGAACGGTGCGCCGGCGCTCGTCATCGATGCGAAGTTTCCGCTGGAAGGCTGGAACGCCATGCGCGATGCGGGCCATCCGGACGACCGCAAGGTGCGCGCCACACAGTTCCGGCGCGATCTCGAGACCCACATCCGCGACATTGCGGAGAAATACCTGATCGCCGGCGAAACGCAGGACATGGCGTTTCTGTTCGTGCCGTCCGAATCGATCTTCGCCAGCATTCACGAGGAGTTCGAGGCCGTCGTGCAGAAGGCCCAGCGCAGCCGGGTGATCATCGTCTCGCCGTCGCTCCTGATGCTGTCGATCCAAGTCATCCAGGCGATGCTGAAAGACCAGCGCATGCGCGAGCAGGCGCATCTGATCCAGGCCGAAGTCGCCATCCTGATGGATGATCTCGGTCGGCTCGACGACCGCGTGCGCAAGCTGCAGGCGCATTTCAACATGGCGGAGAAGGACGTCGAGCAGATCCTGACCTCGACGGCGAAACTCACGCGGCGCGGCGACAAGATCGCGGCACTGGAGCTGCAGCAGCCTCCCTCCCCGCCCGGTCCGTCGTCGACGCCTCCCCGTCCCGACCGCACGGTCGAAAGCAGAACCGGACATTTGACGCTGCGGCTGGTTGACGAGGAGTAATACCGTCGGGCAGTGTCGCGCCGAATTTCAGACAGGATCCCCTTCATGATCACCATCCTCGGCTCCATCAATCTCGATCTCATCGCCACCGTCGGCCATCTGCCGAAGCCGGGCGAAACCGTCTCCGGCAACGGCTTTTCCACCGCCGCCGGCGGCAAGGGCTCCAATCAGGCGCTGGCGGCGCGGCGGGCCGGCTCGACCGTCGAGATGGCCGGTGCGATCGGCCGGGACGAGTTTGCCGGTTCGGCGATCGCCATGCTGAAGGAGGCCGGCACCGGTCTCTCCATGGTCAAGGAAACGGACGAGCCGACGGGGACCGCCCTCATTCTGGTGGGCGCAGACGGAGAGAACATGATCGCCGTCGTGCCGGGCGCCAACGGCACCGTCACCGCGCAGGATGCCGACGCCGCACTTGCGGCCATGTCGAAGGGCGACTTCCTCCTGCTGCAGATGGAAATCCCCGCCCCGACCGTCGAGCATGCCCTTCGCGCCGCCAAGGCGCGCGGCGTCAAGACCGTGTTCAACACGGCACCGATGAGCGACGAGGCGGCGCGGCTCGCCGAGCTCGCCGACATCGTCATTGCCAACGAGACGGAATTTGCCCAGCGCGCCGGCGTCGAGAACCAGACGGCAGACCAGCGCATCGCGGAATTGAAGAGACTGCATGCGGCCACCGGCCAGACGCTGATCGTCACGCTTGGCGGGGACGGCGTGATCGCCATGCATGACGGCGGGTTTCACAGCGCCAAGGGTCTCGTCATCGAGCCGGTCGATACGGTCGGCGCCGGCGACACATTCTGCGGCTACTTCGCCGCCGGCCTCGACCAGGGGCTCGATTTTGCCGCGGCCCTTCGCCGGGCCGCGGCTGCCGGATCGCTTGCCTGCCTGAAGCCGGGCGCGCAGCCGTCGATCCCGATGGCCGACGAGGTAGCGGCGCGCCTGTAACAGAAGCAATATGGACTGCGGACGATGCGCCAGCGGCACCGTCCCTTCTCCCCGCATGCAGGGAGAGGGGACTTTCCTTTGCCGCTCGCCTTACAGGCGGCCCAGCCGCTCGGTCAGCAGATTGAAGAAGCCTTCCGCGTCGGCGTCGCCGATCACCTTGGCGTTCACCTTGCGGTCGGTCACCTTCCACCAGTCGACGACGGTCATGCCGAGCGTCAGTTCCGACTGCGTCTCGATCTCGACATTGCAGTCTCGTCCGGAGAAGAGCTCCGGCCGGATCAGATAGGCTATGACGGACGGGTCGTGCAGCGGGCCGCCGTCGGAGCCGTATTTCTCGATGTCGAAGCGCTCGAAGAATTCCAGCATCTCGACCATGACCTTGGCCGCCTTGGTGCCGATCTCCGCCATCCTGGCGACCCGGCGCTTCAATGTCAGCAG
Organism: Rhizobium sp. NRK18; assembly: GCF_024385575.1. Classification (NCBI taxonomy): domain Bacteria; kingdom Pseudomonadati; phylum Pseudomonadota; class Alphaproteobacteria; order Hyphomicrobiales; family Rhizobiaceae; genus Rhizobium; species Rhizobium sp. NRK18. The sequence continues at coordinate 3,548,976 of NZ_JANFMV010000001.1, forward strand.
CTTGTGGGTGACGTCGAGCGGCATCATCACGATCGGAATGCCGGCGCGGAACACCACGGCTGCGGCTTCCGGATCGACATAGATGTTGAATTCGGCGGCCGGGGTGATGTTGCCGACCTCGAAATAGGCGCCGCCCATCATCACCAGCTCCTTCACGCGCGGCGCGATGTCCGGCGCCTTCTGCAGCGCCAGCGCGATGTTGGTCAGCGGGCCGAGCGTGCAGAGCGTCACCGTGCCTTCCGGCTCGCGGCGCAGCGTGTCGATGATGAAGTCGACGGCATGCCCGTCCTGCAGCGGCATAGTCGGCTCCCACCATTCCGGGCCGTCCAGACCGGTCTTGCCGTGGACGTGCTCGGCCGTCACCAGCGGCCTTGCGATCGGCTTGTCGGCGCCGGCGAACACCTTGGTATCGGTCCGGCCGCAGACTTCGCAGAGCAGCCGGACATTGCGGCTGGTCTTCGCCAGCGGCACGTTGCCGGCCACCGCTGTGATGCCCAGAACCTCGATCTCCTCCGGGCTGCCGAATGCCAGCATGATGGCGGCGGCGTCATCCTGTCCGGGGTCCGTGTCGATGATGATCTTTCTGGGAGAGGCCATTTTGTCGTCCTGTCTGGGAGAGTGGCGGCCGCTTGCGGCCCGAGGAAGACCGGATTGAAAAAGACAGACGGGGCGAAAGTCAAGCCGGCATGGCCGACCGAAACCGGCAGCCGATCCGACGTCCACCAGGTCCTCGCAAAACTTCGCCAAAAGGTGCGGCCTCGTGTTGCACGGCGGGCGCGGCATCCCCATATTGACCGGCAGCGGATGCCGCCCGGCGGGTCCGTCAAGGTCGCTTGAACGCAAGGACTTGAAGAACGATGAGCCGCATGCCCCCTTTCGCCAGCCCGCTTCTCCTGGGCTTTGACGCCATGGAAAAGACGCTGGAGCGCATCTCCAAGGCGAGCGACGGTTATCCCCCCTACAATATCGAACGCATCGGCGCCGACCGGCGATCCGGCGATCCGGAGAAGCTGCGCATCACGCTTGCCGTCGCCGGCTTTTCCGAAGACGACCTCGACGTGACGACCGAGGAAAACCAGCTCATCATCCGAGGCCGGCAGATCGAGCAGGAGGAACGCGACTACCTCTATCGCGGTATTGCCGCCCGCCAGTTCCAGCGCATGTTCGTGCTCGCCGAGGGCATGCAGGTGCTCGGCGCGAGCCTGCGCAACGGCCTGCTCTGCGTCGACCTTATTCGTCCGGAGCCGGCGCGCATGGTAAAGAAAATTAACATTTCGGTTTCACAGTAGGACAACGGACACAGGTCCGGTCTCCTGGCTGTGGAGGACTGAAATGCAGATGAAGGCGACCCATTCTAAACTGACGCTCACCGAGTTCGCGCATCTGGGCGAAGGCGAAGTGGGCTATATCCGCAAGATGCGTCACGAGGATATTTCGCGCTGCTTCCCGGAAGCGCCGGAAATCGATCCGACGCTGGATCTCTGGGCGCTGTTCGGCGCCGACGGCACGCCGATCCTGCTGACCGACAATCGCTCCAGCACCTTCTTCAAGGCAGCCGAAGACGAGCTGACACCCGTCAGCCTGCACTGAGACAACTGAAAATCACCGAAAGCGCCGGCGGCCCGACGCGGCCGCTCAAACCCGCCGGAATGTGAGATAGGCCGAAGAGCGACCTTCGCGCTTGGCCTTGGCCTCGTAGCGCGTGCCCGGCCAGCCGGCATACGGCGTCAGCCAGTCGGACGCATTGCGCGCCGTCCACTCGAAGCCGCCGTGGTCGCGGCAATGGGTCAGCGTCCAGTTGACATAGGTATCGATATCTGAGGCGAAGCAGAACAGTCCGCCGGGCTTCAGCACCCGGTGGAAGCGGGCAAGATTGACCTGCGAGACGAAACGGCGCTTCCAATGCTTCTTCTTCGGCCAGGGATCGGGATAGAGCAGGTCGATGTGATCGACCGAAGCGTCCGGCATCCAGTCGAGAAGCTGCGTCGCGTCGTCGTCATAGACACGGATATTGTCGAGCCCCTCATCCTCGCGGACGATCAGGAGCTTGGCCATGGAATTGACGAACGGCTCGACGCCGATGAAGCCGATCTGGGGATTTTCGCCGGCGCGATGGGCCAGATGCTCGCCGCCGCCGAAACCAATCTCCAGCCGGATCGTCTCGACCGGCCGCGAAAACAGCGCGCGCAAATCCGACGGCGCTTGCGCCGTCAGATCGATCTTCGCGTCCGGCAGCGCGCCTTCCAGCACATCCTGCTGGTGGCGGCGCAGGGGCTTGCCCTTGCGCCGTCCGAAAAAGGCTTCCGTTGCCCGCGAGCGGCGCCCGTCATTGTCCATGGTCATCAGGCCTTGATGGCTTCCTTCAGCGGCTTGACGAGGTCGAGGCGCTCCCAGGAGAACGAGCCGTCACGGCCGGCCTTGCGGCCGAAGTGGCCATAGGCGGAGGTGCGGGCGTAGATCGGCTTGTTGAGATCGAGGTGCCGGCGGATGCCCGACGGCGACAGGTCGATCACCTTGCGGATCGCCTGCTCGACCTGATCTTCCGTGACGTTCTTGCCGGTGCCGTGCAGGTCAACATAGATCGACAGCGGCTGCGCCACGCCGATGGCGTAGGACAGCTGGATCGTGCAGCGCTCGGCGAGGTTTGCCGCCACGACGTTCTTGGCGAGGTAGCGCGCCACATAGGCGGCCGAACGGTCGACCTTGGTCGTGTCCTTGCCGGAGAAGGCGCCGCCGCCATGGGGAGCCGCGCCGCCATAGGTGTCGACGATGATCTTGCGGCCTGTCAGGCCGGCGTCGCCGTCCGGGCCGCCGATGACGAACTTGCCGGTCGGGTTGATGTACCAGACGCAATCGTCGGCGATCTTGAGTTCGCCCAGCGCTTCGCGGATATAGGGTTCGACGACGGAACGGACCTTCTTGGAATCCCAGGACGCATCGAGATGCTGGGTGGAGAGCACGATCGACACCGCTTCGGCGGCCTTGCCGTCGATGTAGCGAACGGTGACCTGGCTCTTGGCGTCGGGGCCGAGCTTGGCGGCCTCGCCCTCGCCCTTCTTGCGCGCATCGGCCAGCAGCTGCAGGATCCGGTGCGAATAGTAGATCGGCGCCGGCATCAGGTCCGGCGTTTCGCGGCAGGCGTAACCGAACATGATGCCCTGGTCGCCGGCACCTTCGTCGCCCTGGCGGTCCGACGCATTGTCTACGCCCTGCGCGATGTCGGCAGACTGCGAGTGCAGCAGCACGTCGATCTTGACCGTCTTCCAGTGGAAACCATCCTGCTCGTAGCCGATCGAGCGGATCGCCTTGCGCGCTGCGGACTTGAACTTCGACGGGTTGATGACGTCGTTGCCGTTCTTGTCCTTCTTCATCAGGCTTGGCGGCACACGCACCTCACCGGCGATGATCACGCGGTTGGTGGTCGCCAGCGTTTCGCAGGCAATGCGGACGCCCCAGGGATCGACGCCGGTCTTGGCGGCTTCGCGGTAGACGAGGTCGACGATCTCGTCCGAAATGCGGTCGCAAACCTTGTCGGGATGGCCTTCGGAAACGGACTCGCTGGTAAACAGATAGTTAGCGCGCATGCGGGATTTCCCTCAATGAATCTAGGCGCAAACTGTGTAGTCATTCCGGCGCGAGATGACAAGCGCAGAAGGACATAAATATATCTTTATATGACCGATTTCCGGGGCCAAAGCACAAAAAAAGCGGCCAAATGCCGCTTTTTCTGCAAGTGCTGTTAGCGATCTCCGTCGCTTACTCGCTCTCGGCCTCGGCGGCCAGCGCCTTGACCAGGTCGACGAGCTTGCGGCGCACCTTCGGGTCGCTGATCTTCACGAAGGCGCGGTTGAGCTGCAGACCTTCCGACGAGGACAGGAAATCCACCACATAATTGGAACTGGACGCTTCGGCCATGCCGGACGGGCCAACCGACTGGTCACCGGGGGCGTCCTCAAAGAAGAAGGAGACCGGAACGTTCAGAATACCGGAGATATTCTGCAGACGGCTGGCGCCGACCCGGTTCGTGCCCTTCTCGTATTTCTGGATCTGCTGGAACGTGATGCCCAGCGCTTCGCCCAACTTTTCCTGACTCATTCCCAACATCGTGCGACGCAGCCGTATGCGGCTGCCGACATGCACATCGATCGGATTCGGCTTTTTCTTGTTTTCTACCATAGTTTGTTCCAGTTGCCTTCATCGCTATAGCCCGCTGCCCGTCAAGCTCGAAAGGTGTTCAACCGACCAGACGCGATTGTCACCACAGACCTTATCAAGACTGCCAATTTTCGCACTATGCAATTTTAGGGGTTTTTGGTCAATTCTTGTTAGAAACAAAACTTACACGCGAAAGCGTCGCAATTGTGATTGAAATTGCAAGAAGCGTCCAAAATGCATAACGGCGTATTAAGTCGTCCGACGTTATTTCAGAACTTCTAGTAAAACTTGTATCTATAAATCCTCTTTTGCCGGACCCGAGCCCGGCGACGACGCGGCCGTAAGGGTCGACAAGCGCCGATATGCCATTATTGGCGGCCCGGATCAGCGGCATGCCGAGTTCGACCGCCCGGACGCGGGCCTGGAGGAAATGCTGATAGGGTCCGGGCGTATCGCCGAACCAAGCGTCATTGGTAACGTTCAGGAGCGCGTCGGCGACCCCTGCCGCGTCCTGCATCTCGCCCGGGAAGATGATTTCGTAGCAGATCAGCGGATAGAAGGTCATGCCGTCGGGCAGTTTCAGGAGCGACCGCGTGTTCCCGGACGAATAGCCGCCGGGCATCTCCGAAACATTGGCGATGCCGTAATCGTCGAGAACATCCTCGAACGGCACATATTCACCGAAGGGAACGAGATGCACCTTGTCGGACGCCGCCACGATCTGTCCGTCGTCGTCGATGACATAGATGGAATTGTAGTAGCGGGGCGGCGTGCCCGGCAGCATGTCCTCGGAGCGGACCGCGCCGGCAATGAGGATCTGCCCCGGCTTCAGGACGTCGGCGATCCGCGTCAGTGCGTCGGGATTCTGGGTGAGGATGAAGGGAATGGAGGTTTCCGGCCAGACAATGATCTTCGGCTCCGGCTTGCCGTCCGCCGGCGGCGCCGACGACAGCGCCAGATGCTCCTCGAAGATCGAGGCGCGTTCCTTGTCGTCGAGCTTCTTCGACTGGTCGATGTCCGGCTGCACCAGACGGACGGCAACGGCATCGCCCTTGACGTCCGGCGCGGCCTCAAGCCGGTAGGCACCGTAACCGATGTGCAGCAGCCCGATCAGGCAGGCGATGACGATGCCGGTGCGGCGCGACCCCGGCGATCCGAGGAGCGCGGGTGCGGCGAATACTAAGACGGCAAGCAGCGTCACGCCGAACAGGCCGATGACGTGCGCCGACTGCATCATCACCGGGATCGGCATGGCGCCGTATCCGATCGCATTCCAGGGAAAGCCGGTCAGGAGAACGCTTCTCAGCCATTCGGCAAGGCCAAATGCCGCCGCCAGGGCTGCAAGCCTGCCCCAGCCTTCCGACCACAACAGGCCGGCCGCCGCCGTCGCCAGTCCGTAGTATATCGCCAGCACCGCCGGCAGGCCGAGCACGGCGAAGGGGATCGCCCAGGCAAAGCCCTCCGCATCGACCAGCAACGCATTGCCGAGCCACCAGAGGCCGGCCACGAAATAGCCGAGGCCGAACAGCCAGCCGGTGGCGAAATCGGCGCGCAGGCGTCCCCACACGCCGCCATATTCATCGCCGGCATTGCCGTCCATCAGCCATGTCAGGATCGTGAAGGAGACGAACAGGGCGGCGAAGAAACCCAAGGGCGGCAGCGCCAGCACCCCGACCGCACCGGCGAGAATGGCGACCAGCGCCCGCCGAAATCCCCACAGGAGCATGATCCTGTTTGCGAGCCCTTGCATGCCTGGTCCCCATCTTCCTGATGCCGGTCCCCGCATTCATCGGCAGAGCCCGGCAAAGTCACCGCCGAATCACTCCGGCAGTCTTCCAAAAAAAGCAGGGCTTGTCGCGCAATCCGGCCGTTCGCGACCTTTGATCGCGGCCGGCCTCCACCAATTCGTCAAGAGATTGCTCAGACGTCTGCCTTGGCGGCCGGGGCGTCGTCGCTGGCGGCCTCGGGCTTGGCGGCGACCGGTTCCGGCTCGCCCTTGACAGCGCGGCGGCGCACGGCCTGGCGCTTGCGCAGGATGCGCACGCGCTTGACCCGCCGCGGGTCGGCGTCGAGGATCTGGAACTCGAAACCGGGCAGCGCCTGCACCACTTCGCCGCGGACCGGAATGCGGCCGAGCGCCGAGAAGATCAGGCCGCCCAGAGTATCGATTTCCTCGGTGTGCTGCTTGACGTCGAAATCGGGGCCCAGCTCCTCGGCGAGTTCCTCGAGTTCGACACGGGCATCGGCAATCATCACGTCGGCGGAGACGCGGGTGAACATCGCCTCTTCGTCGTCATGCTCGTCGTCGATGTCGCCGACCACGACCTCGACGATGTCCTCATGCGAGACGAGGCCATCGGTGCCGCCATATTCGTCGATCACCAGCGCCATCTGCGTGCGATTGGCCTGCATTCGGGTCAGGAGATCCGAGGCCAGCATCGACGGCGGAACGAACAGGATCTTGCGGATGATGCCGGCTTCGACGACCGTCTTGTCGAGATCGACGCGGCCGAGATCGAAATTGGGCTTGGGGACGCGCGGCGGCTTTTCGGCCGCCGGCTTTTCGCCGTTGACGGCGGGTGCCGCTGCGGTAGTGCCATTGCGCGAACCGTTGCGCCGCTTGTTGCGCGCCTGCTTGGTCAGATAGGACAGGAGATCGCGGATATGGACCATGCCGCGCGGGTCGTCCAGCGTGTCGCAGTAGACCGGCATGCGCGAGCGACCGCTTTCCTCGAACAGAACGATGAGTTCGCCGATGGTGATCGACTGCTCCACCGCCTCGATGTCGGCGCGCGGGATCATCACATCCTCGACCCGCACCTCGCGGAAGCGGAGGATATTGTGCAGCATCGCGCGCTCTTCCGGGGAGAAGTCGTCATCTCCCTCGGCATAGGTCATCAGCGCGTCGGCAAGGTTTTCTCTGAGGCCGGAACTCTGCTGGCCCTTCAGGAAGCGCGCGGCGCGCGTCCAGAACGAGGTGGCGGATTTCGCACCGGTTTCGGTCCTGTGCGGACTGCTTCCCTCTTCCGAGGAAGAAGGCTCGGTGCCTTCGCCGGCGTTAGTGCCGGTGTCTGTCGGGTAGTCGTTCATTGTTCCTTACTGTCAAACCGGGTCCTGGCCCTGATAGGGGTCAGATAGGCCTAGAACCGCCAGAATGCGAGTCTCCAGCTCTTCCATTTCTTCCGCTTCGGATATTTCGATGTGATCGTATCCGAAAAGATGCAAAAATCCATGAACCAACAAATGCGTCAAATGTTCGTCGAACGTCTTGTCCAGATCGGCCGCCTCGCGCTCGACGATCTCCTTAGCGATAATGATATCACCAAGCATCGGTCCCGGCATACCCCCCGGTTCAAGGGGGAAGGCGGGGAAGGAGAGGACGTTGGTCGGTTTGTCCTTGTCGCGCCATTCGGCGTTGATGCCGCGGATCATCTCGTCGTCGGCGAAGACCAGCGACAGCTCGACCGGCATTTCGGGAAACGGCTGTTCCTCTTCGCGCTCGAGAAACGCAGCCGCGGTCATCAGCACGCGCGCGGCGAGCGTCTCAAGCGCATCCTCGGATGGCCAGTCGCCCGCTTCCACCGATATCTGGATATCGAGGTCGGGGCCGATGTCGGCCGTCGTCATCAGCGCTCCACGCTCTCGCTTTCGTCCGGCACCGCCGTCTGGCTCTCATAGGCCCGCACGATGCGGGCGACGAGCGGATGGCGCACGACGTCGACATCCTTGAAGCGGATGGTCGACACGCCTTCCACGCCCTTGAGGATCTGCAGGGCTTCGACGAGGCCCGACTTGACGCCACGCGGCAGGTCGACCTGGCTCGGGTCGCCGGTGATGATCATCCGGGCGTTTTCGCCAAGACGCGTCAGGAACATCTTCATCTGCATCGAGGTGGTATTCTGCGCCTCGTCGAGGATGACGGCGGCGTTCGCCAGCGTGCGGCCGCGCATGAAGGCGAGCGGCGCGATTTCGATGACACCGGCGGTGATCGCCCGCTCCACCTTGTCGCCGGGCATCATGTCGTAGAGCGCGTCATAGAGCGGACGCAGATAGGGGTCGACCTTTTCCTTCATGTCGCCGGGCAGGAAGCCCAGGCGTTCGCCCGCTTCGACGGCCGGACGCGACAGGATGATGCGGTCGACCTGGCCGCGCTCCAGCAATTGAGCCGCATGGGCGACGGCGAGATAGGTCTTGCCCGTGCCGGCCGGGCCGACGCCGAAGACGAGCTCGGTGCGGTCGAGCGCCCGGATATAGGCGTCCTGCGTCGGCGTGCGGGCGGCGATCGTCTTCTTGCGGGTGGAAATCTGCGCCATCGTCAGCTTGGCCTTACGCTCCATGGTGGGCAGGCTCAGCTGGTCGTCGGCGGCCACCGCCATGCGGATCGCACCCTCGACGTCGGAGGTTTCTACCGAAGCGCCGCTCTGCAGCCTGTCGTAGAGATAATCGAGTGCCCGGCGGGCCTGGTTGGTGGCCTGAAGCTCGCCGCTGATCGACACCGAATTGCCGCGGGCGCGGGCATCGATGTGCAGGCGCTCCTCAAGCAGCTTCAGGTTCTGGTCGAATTGTCCGAAGAGATCGCTGGCCAGCCGGTTGTTTTCGAACGTCAAGACAAAGTGGTTGGCGTCGGCCGCTGCAGTTTTGCTGGTACGCGAAGAGGTAGCTACCAATTCCTGTCCGTTCAAGCGGGTCTGGCTCCTGTAACGTCAGCCCTAATTCTGTGCCACCTCGGCAATCAGACTGTTCGGGCCGGTTCCGGTGATTCGTACCTTAACAATGTCACCGATTTGCAAAGCTTTTGCATCAACTATTACTGACTGCAGCCAGGGCGAACGACCGATCAACTGGCCGTCGTAGCGACCCGGCTTCTCCAGAAGAACGTCCACCTCGCGGCCGACGCACTCCTCCGCAAACTCGTGCTGCTGGCGGATCAACAGTGCCTGCAGCCGCTCCAGGCGTTCGGCCTTCACGTCTTCCGGCACCTGATCCTTCAGGTCCGCGCCGGGCGTTCCGGGCCTTGTCGAATATTTGAACGAGTAAGCCTGCGCGTATCTGACCGTCTCGACGATCTTCATCGTGTCTTCGAAGTCGGCGTCCGTTTCGCCCGGGAAACCGACAATAAAATCCCCGGAAATGGCGATATCAGGGCGGGCATCGCGGATCTTGCCGATCAGCCGCACATAGTCGTCCGCCGTATGGCGGCGGTTCATGGCCTTCAATATGCGGTCCGACCCCGACTGCACCGGCAGGTGCAGGTAGGGCATAAGGGCCCGCAGGTCTCGATGCGCGGCAATCAGCCGGTCGTCCATGTCGCGCGGATGGCTGGTCGTGTAGCGCAGCCGGGCGAGCCCCGGAATCTCTGCCAACCGATAGAGAAGATCGCCGAGCGTCATCTCCCGACCGGCGCCGTCGACGCCGTGCCAGGCGTTGACATTCTGGCCGAGAAGGGTGATTTCGCGCACCCCGCCATCCACAAGTTTCTGCGCCTCGTCGACGATCTGGGCGAGCGGACGCGATACTTCGGCACCGCGCGTATATGGCACCACGCAGAATGTGCAGAACTTGTCGCAGCCTTCCTGCACGGTGAGGAAGGACGTGACGCCGCGGGCGCGGATGGTCGCCTTGCCGGTTGCCGGCAGATGCTCGAACTTGTCCTCGATCGCATATTCGGTGTCGATGACGCGCTCGCCGGACTTGGCGCGCTTCAGCGCTTCCGGCAGGCGGTGATAGGTCTGCGGGCCGATGACGACATCGACGGCCGGCGCCCGGCGTAGGATTTCCTCGCCCTCCGCCTGTGCGACGCAACCGGCGACGCCGATCATGAATTCGCGGCCTTCCGCCTCGCGCGCCTTCTTCATGTCGCGCAACCGGCCGAGCTGCGAATAGACCTTCTCGGCGGCCTTCTCGCGGATGTGGCAGGTGTTGATCAGCACCAGATCGGCCTCGCCGAGATCTTCCGTCTGATCGTATCCGTCGCGGTCGAGCGCGTCGCTCATCCGGCCTGAATCGTAGACATTCATCTGGCAGCCATAGGTCTTGATGAAAACCTTGCGCCGGTTCGAGCCATCGCGAAGGAGTTCCTTCGGGGCGTCGAGAACAGTGATATCCTGGGTCATGGCCGCTATTTAGTGTTTTTCGGTCCGCGATGAAATCAAAAAATGCGCCGGCGGCGCCTCAGTCGATATCGCGGCCGTGCAGATGCGTCTGCAGCATGGTCCGCACGCGGTCCTCAAGCACCGCCGCCGCATCCTTGCGCTTCGTCTCGGCGGTAAACGGAAGGGGTTCGCCGAAACCTATATCGACCTCGAAGGCACCCGCACGCAGGATGCCGGCGAGATGCGGCAGCAGATCCGCGTCGCCCACCCAGACGGCAACCGGTCGATGATAGCGACCCATCGGCACGCCGTGATAGCCGGTATAGGCGATCGCCACCGGCTGGATGTAGACGATGCCGTCGGGCGCCGAGACGAGCGCGGACGTCGCGGCACCGAACAGCGACGTCTTGAACGGCAGCACGCGGTTGCCGTCGCCGGTCGTGCCCTCGGCGAACAGGACGATGACCTCGCCCTTGGCCATGCGCAGCGCGATCTCGCTCACCTGCTTGCCAGTGGCGCGCTTCTGTTCGCGCTCGATGAAGACGGAGTTCTGCCAGCGGGCGAGATGACCGAAGACCGGCCAGCCCTTGACCTCCGACTTGGCGATGAAGGCGACGTCGGCGACCGAACCGAGCACGAGGATATCGAGCCAGGAGGCGTGGCTCGACGCCAGCATCAGCGGACGCCGGGTCTCCAGCCTGCCATGGACCCGCACGCGGATGTTCAGCACCCGGCAGGCGACCCAATGCCACCAGCGCGGAATGCGCCTTGCCATCGGCAGGTCGAATTTCAGGCCGACGAGCTGGAACGGCAGGAGGACGAGCGTCGTCACCAGCAATACGACCGCCACCATTGCGGTACGCAACCAGACCATCAGCGGCTGCTCTCCATCATGCCATGTCCTGCAAAAAGATCCGCCAAGGCTAGCGGAGATCCCGCCGCATGACGAGCGCGGAGGTCTTGCCAATTTTGGGATCGGAGTAATAGGCCGGGCGTTCGCCCACCTTCTGGAAGCCCATCTTGCGGTAGAGCGCCAGGGCTGCGGCATTGGTGTCGTCGACTTCGAGGAAGATCGCTTCGCCGCCGCGACGGTTTGCCTCGTGCAGGGCCGCCAGCATCAGCCGCCAGCCAAGGCCGAAGCGGCCATACTTGCTGCCGACCGCGATCGTCAGGATTTCGGCCTCACCGGCCACCTCGCGAGCCAGTACGAAGCCGGCGACCGGCTTGCCGAAAACCGTGTTGCGCTGGCGGGCGACGTAACCGAAGACGTTTTCCTGGGTCAGCAGGCTTTCGAACTCGCCGTCATTCCACGGCCGGGAAAAGCGTTCGGCATGCACCTCGGCCACCCGTCGGCAATCGGAGGCGTCCATCGCCAGAATTTCGAATTCCGGTTTGAAGGAAAGAAAGGAAGCCAGCATGTCGTTCATTTCCGTGCGAGAGCAAATCCGCTTTGCGGCTTGGCATCCGGGCCTCTCAGATAGAGCGGCTTCGGTCGCACCATACTGGCGTCTTCGGCTGATGCCAGCCTTGCCAGTGTCCTGATCGGGTAATGATCCACGTCCGCTTCCCTCCCCTCGCCGGCAATGAGCGCTGCACCGGATCCGACGATCCTGCCGTCAAACGCCGCTGCGGCCGATCTTGCGTCCTCCACGCTCACGACCACTGCCTGATCTGATGCTACGCCCCGAGAGTTAAAAGCCTGCAAATAGATTTCGCCGCGCTTGGCGTCGATCGCCGCCATTACGGGCTTGCCGCCGTTTGCCTCGACATCCGCTGCGGCGAGAACCGCCAGCGTGGAGATGCCGACGGCGGGAACGCCGAGCGCCAGCGCGAAGCCGCGGGCCGCGGCGACGCCGACACGAATGCCGGTAAACGAGCCGGGACCGATGGTCACGGCAATCCGCCCGACATCGTCGAGCGTCAACCCGGCCTTTTCAACGCATGTGTCGACGAACGACATCAGGCGCTCGGCATGGCCGCGCCCGATCGTCTCGCTCACTTCGGCAAGAATTTCATCCGTGTCGCTGTCGTAAAGCGCGGCGGAGCAATCGACCCCCGCCGTATCCAGTGCCAGGACGATCATCGCCGTCCGCCGTTTGTCTTCACGGTCAGACGGCCTCGACTTCCTGCACTTCCGGCACGAAGTGACGGAGCAGGTTCTGGACGCCGTGCTTCAGCGTCGCGGTCGAGGACGGGCAACCCGAGCAGGCGCCCTTCATGTTCAGATAGACCTTGCCGTCGCGGAAGCCGCGGAAGGTGATGTCGCCGCCATCCTGGGCAACCGCCGGGCGCACGCGGGTCTCGAGCAACTCCTTGATGGTCGCGACAATCGTTTCGTCGCCCTTCTCGAAGAATTCGCCGTCCAGATCGGCATCATCCTGCGCGGCACTGCCCATGACCGGCGCGCCGGTCATGAAATGCTCCATGATCGCGCCGAGGATCGCCGGCTTCAGGTGCTGCCATTCCTGGTCCTGCTTGGTGACCGTGATGAAGTCGTAGCCGAAGAAGACGCCGGTCACGCCCGGCACCGCGAAGATGCGCGAGGCGAGCGGCGAGGCTTCCGCTTCCGTCGCGGAGCGGAATTCCGCCGTTCCGGTTTCCAGCACCACCTTGCCAGGCAGGAACTTCAGGGTCGCCGGGTTCGGCGTGGCTTCGGTCTGAATGAACATCGTATCTCTCCGCGTGCCGGAAGTCGCACCGGCATTCTTTAGAATCTTTCAAAAGAAAATAGGCCGAATGTCATGCCAGTTCAAGGACGGAGTCGGCGCTCGCGCGGCTTATAGCACGAAAACATGATCGCACCATGCAGGATTTCCGGAACAGATTTCCACGCCGCCCCACGATCAGCAGAGCGCGTCGATTTCCTCGTCGGTCAGCGTGTCCGGCAGGACCGTGACCGGGATCGGGAAGGTGGCGCTGCGGCCGGCGATCGAGGCGACCAGCGGGCCCGGGCCTTCCTTGGCGGAGCTTGCAGCCAGAACGAGGATGGCGATGTCGCGGTCGTCCTCGATCAGCCTGTTGATCTCCTCGGTGGCGCTGCCTTCGCGGATGACGATTTCCGGTTCGATGCCGATCGACTCGCGCACCTTCTGCGCCGCCTTGGCGACGATCGATTCCGCTTCCTCGCGCGCTTCGGCGCGCATGATCTCCTCGACCCCCAGCCATTGCTGGAAGTCGCCTTCCGGAATGACGAAGAGCAGGACGAGACCGCCGGTGGAGTTCTTCGCCCGGCGCCCCGCATAATGCACGGCGCGTTCACATTCGGGCGTATTGTCGATCACCGCCATGAATTTGCGGCGGTGACCCTCAAGCCGTGAAAGACGTTTTGATACCATGGCGCGGACTTTGCCACCGCGCCCCCCGCTTCGCAAGCCCCCTCCCCGACACGGGTGGGAAGGCCTCGAAGCGACAGGTGCGAGGCACTCAGATCACAGGAAGCCGACGATGTCGCGGACTTCCTTCATGGTGACTTCGGCGCGGGCATTGGCGCGTTCGCCGCCGTCCTTGAGGATGGCGTCGATATGCGCGGTGTCGTCCATCAGGCGGCGCATTTCACCGGTGATCGGCGACAGCACCTCGACGGCGAGGTCGGCCAGCGCCGGCTTGAAGGCCGAGAACTGCTGACCGCCGAAGTCGGCAAGAACGTCGGCCTTCGACTTGTCGGAGAGCGCAGCGTAGATGCCGACGAGGTTGTCGGCTTCCGGGCGTCCGGCAAGACCCGCCGTCTCGCTCGGCAGGCCGTCGGCATCGGTCTTGGCCTTGCGGACCTTCTTGGCGATCGTCTCGGCATCGTCCATCAGGTTGATGCGCGAGAGATCGGACGCGTCCGACTTCGACATCTTCTTGGTGCCGTCGCGCAGGCTCATGACGCGCGGCGCCGGGCCATCGATCAGCGGCTCGACCATCGGGAAATAGGCATGCACCGGCTCGTCGCCGACCTTGATGTCGATGCCCTTGCCGATAGCGCGGATCTTTGCCGCAAAATCGAGGTTGAACTTCTGGGCGATGTCGCGGGTCAGTTCCAGATGCTGCTTCTGGTCGTCGCCGACCGGCACATGGGTGGCGCGGTAAAGGAGGATGTCGGCGGCCATCAGCGACGGATAGGCATAAAGGCCGAGCGAGGCCTTCTCGGCGTCCTTGCCGGCCTTGTCCTTGAACTGGGTCATGCGGTTCATCCAGCCGATGCGGGCGACGCAATTGAAGATCCAGGCGAGCTCGGCATGACCGGATACGGCCGACTGGTTGAAGACGATGTGCTTCGTCGGGTCGATGCCCGAAGCGATGAAGGCTGCGGCGATCGAGCGGGTCTGCTCCTTGAGATCCTCGTGCACGAGCTGCGCTGTCAGCGCATGCATGTCGACGACGCAATAGATGCAGTCGTTGGTTGCCTGCAGGGCGACGAACTTGCGGATGGCGCCGAGATAATTGCCGAGATGGAGATTGCCGGTGGGCTGGACGCCGGAAAAGACGAGCGGCTGGAACTGGTTCATGTACGTCCTCGAAAGAGCTGGTGGAGGGCCTCGATTATCGTCATGCCGTGACCGCAAGATGTCGCCTGCGATGGGCTCGACATGCCGTAGGACAAAGGTTCCCATGGTTGATGCTGCTGGCGCGGGCTTATGCACAGATGAAAGCCGGCAATCAAGGGGATCGCCTAACTTTCCTTCGGCTCGATCAGATCCCAGCGGTTGCCGTAGATGTCCTCGAACACCGCGACGCTGCCATAGGCCTCGTGACGCGGCTCATCGAGGAAGCGCACACCGCGCTCGCACATGCGCCGGTGATCGGCGGCGAAGTCTTCGGTTTGCAGGAAAAAGCCGACCCTGCCGCCGGCCTGGTTGCCAACCGCCATGCGCTGGCGCTCGTCGACGGCTTCGGCCAGAAGCATCGCCGCACCGTCGGCGCCGGGCCGGATGACGACCCAGCGCTTGCCGTCCGGTAGGCGGGTATCCTCGACCCGTTCGAAGCCCAGGACGTTACAGTAATAAGCCAGCGCCTCGTCATACTTGCGCACGACCAGCGTGATCAGTCCGAGCTTGCGCTTCATGGCTGGATATCTCCATCCATCTTGTCCGCCACCGCCGGCTTGCCGCGTCCGCGCTTCAGGCTGCGGCGGATCATGCCGATATCCGCGCCGCCGATGGCGAAGACGATGACGAGATAAAGGAAGAATGCTGCGGCGATCAGCGGTAGCAGGACGGCGGCCTGTTCCAGCGACGTCGCGCTCGACGACAGGCTGGCGGAGAAATAGTTGGCGCCATAGCGCGCGGCGGCGGCCATGATCACCGAGGCGATCATCATGCGGATGACCCGCGAGACGAGCGAGCGTTCGATCGTCAGATGCCCACGCTTGCGCAGGGTGTAGAACAACAAGACGACAGTCAGCCAGCCGGCCAGCGTCTCGGCCAGCGCGATGCCGCGCTCAGCCAGGATCGGGAACAGGCTGACGGAGAGCACCGTGTTGAAGACCATCGACATCATCGTGAAGCGCATCGGCGTCTTCGTATCCTCGCGGGCGAAGAAGCCCGGGGTGAGGGCCTTGTTGAGGACGAAGCCCGGCAGGCCGAAACCGAAGAGGGTCAGGACCGCCGCCACCGTCGCGGTTGCCTCCGGCCGGAAGGCGCCGCGCTCGTAGACGAGGCGGATGATGTCCGGCGCCAGCGCGAAGATGCCGGCCGCGGCCGGCAGGGTCAGGAACAGCGCGAACTCGATCGACCGGTTCTGCAGGTTGTCCGCTTCCGCCCTGTGGCCACCCTTCAGCGCCCGCGCCAGTTCCGGCAGCAAGACGACGCCAACGGCGACACCGACGACGCCGAGCGGCAGCTGGTAGATCCGGTCGGCATATTGCAGCGAGGCGATCGCGCCCTCTTTCAGCGAGGCGATCGCCTGGCCGATGATCAGGTTGATCTGCTGGATGCCACCGGTGACGGCAGCCGGGAAGGCTAATAGCAGCAGCCGCTTCACGCCCGGCGTCAGGTGCGGACGGCGAAAGCCGATGGACATGCCGGCAAAGCGGACGCCGACATAAAGGACCAGGATCTGCAGCAGGCCAGCGACCAGCACCGCCCAGGCGAGATAGTAGGCGATCGTGATGGCGTCGGAATCCATCCACAGGCCATAGACCAGCGCGCCGATCATGGCGATGTTGAAGAAGATCGGCGCAATCGCGGCGGCAAAATAGTGGTGCAGGGAATTGAGCATGCCCGACAGCATCGCCGTCAGCGACATGCAGGCGAGATAGGGGAACATGATGACGGCAAGCCGCACCGTCACGTCATACTTGTCGCCGGAAAAGCCGGGCGCGATGATCGTGCGCATCAGCAGCGGCATGGCGAGTTCCATGACGATCGTCAGCCCGAGCAGCACCGTGAACAGCACGCCGAAGACCTCTTCGGAGAAGCGCTTGGCACCCTCCATGCCGCCCGCCTCGATCTCCTTGGCGAAGAGCGGCACGAAGGCGGCATTGAACGCGCCTTCGGCAAACAGCCGTCGAAACAGGTTCGGGAACTTGAAGGCGGCCATGAAGGCTTCCGCCATCGGCCCCGTGCCGAGGGCTGCCGCCATCAGCATTTCGCGGCCGAAGCCCATCAGCCGGCTGCCGAGCGTGCCGCCGCCGACGGTGACGAATTTCTTGACGAGGCTCATCGCGCGGCCGGGCTCACGAGGCGCGCACCTTCGCCTTGGGGGCGACGGAGACGGTCGGCTGGTGCGCCGGCGCGATGATGCCGTTCGGCATCTTGTCGCGCAGGTCGTCCTGCTGGCCGGCGAGGACCGCCTTCAGCCGGGCGACGATGTTCGACTGCCGGTTGTCGCTGGTGATCTTGGCGCCGACGAGATCGGTCACGTAGAAGCTGTCGATGATCTTTTCCCCGAAGGTAGTGATGCGGGCCGAGTGGATATCGAGCGACAGGTCCGACAGCACGGCGGCGATATCGGCCAGAAGACCGGTGCGGTCCAGGCACTCCACCTCGATGACGGTGAACTTGTTCGACAGACCGTTTGAAACAGTGACGTGCGGCGGAATTGTGAAGGCCTTCGGCCGCCTGCGGCTCTTGGCCTTGCTGGCGATCACTTCCGGCAGATGCTTCTTGCCGGAAAGCACGCTTTCGATCAGCGCGCTGATCGCGGCGGCGCGGCGAAGCTCGTCCTCGTCATTGGTGAATTCGCGGTTGATGACGATGGTGTCGAGCGCGCGCCCGTCGGAGGTGGTGAAGATGTGCGCGTCGGCGATGTTGGCCCCGGCCGCCGCACAGGCGCCGGCGATGATCGTCAGCAGGCGCGGATGGTCGGGCGCCAGGACGGTGATTTCCGTGATCGCGTGGAAGGAGTGGGTGCGCACCATGGTGGCGAGCACCTTGTTGGCCTTGCCGGCGTCGCGGATGAAGTTCGCGTGGCGGATCTGGTCTTCGAGCGTCACCGACAGAAGATAGGGCTGGTAGTGGAGCTTGACGTAGGCCTTGCGCTCCTTCTCGCTCCAGCCTTCCAGCGCGCCCTGCAGCTTGTTGGCGGCGTGCGCGGCGCGCTCCTTGCGGGAGACTTCCGAGAAACCGCCGGCGATCAGCAGTTCGGTTTCGTAATAGAGCGTGCGGATGAGCTGGCCCTTCCAGCCGTTCCAGACGCCCGGCCCAACGGCGCGGATGTCGCAGACGGTCAGGATCATCAGCAGCTTGAGACGCTCCAGCGACTGCACCTTGTCGGCAAAGTCGACGATCGTCTTGCGGTCGCCGAGGTCGCGGGTCTGGGCGGTCATCGACATGACCAGATGCTCGTCGATCAGCCAGGCGACGAGCTCGGTCTGCTTCGGCGTCAGCCCGAGCCTCGGGCAGAGCTTGCGCGCGACCTTGGCGCCGGCGATCGAGTGATCCTCCTTGCGGCCCTTGGCGATGTCGTGCAGTAGGACGGCGGTATAGAGAACGGTGCGGTCCTCGATGCTGCCGATCACCTTGGTGGCGAGCGGATGGGCATCCTTCTCCAGCCCGCGCTCGATGCGCGACAGCGCGTCGACGGTGCGCAGCAGGTGCTCGTCGACGGTATAGTGATGATACATGTTGAACTGCATCATCGAGACGATCTTGCCGAAATCTGGAATGAACTTGCCGAGCACACCGGCCTCGTTCATGCGCCGCAGGATCAGCGCCGGATCCTTGCGGGAGGTCAGGATCGACAGGAACAGGCGGTTGGCCTCCTCGTCCTCGCGCAGCTTGTTGTCGATCAGCTTCAGCGAACGGGTGACGCCCTTCAGCGCGTCCGGATGCAGCTCGAGGCCCTGGACATCGGCCATGTGGAACAGGCGGATGATGTTGACCGGATCGCGTTTCAAGACCTCGGGGTCGGCAAGACCGATGCGGCCGCGTTCCTGGACGAAGTCGAGCGTGCCGGGGATCTTGCGGGCGCGCTTGGTAAACCGCGTGAAGGCGCCCGTCAGGCCGGGAATGGACTTCGCCTGCTCGTCCTCCAGCGCGGCGCAGAAGATCCGCGTCAGGTCGCCGACATCCTTGGCGACGAGGAAATAGTGCTTCATGAAGCGCTCGACGGCGGAAAGGCCGGGGCGCGGCTGGTAGTCGAGGTTTTCGGCGATCTCACGCTGCAGGTCGAAGGACAGGCGTTCCTCTTCCTTGCCGGTGAGGAAGTGCAGGTGGCAGCGCACCGCCCAGAGGAAATCCTCCGACTTGTTGAACAGCTTCAATTCGGCGCGCGACAGCACGCCGAGCTTGACGAGGTCCTGCGTGTCGCGGACGTGGTAGTAGTATTTCGAGATCCAGTAGAGCGTGTGCAGGTCGCGAAGCCCGCCCTTGCCTTCCTTGACGTTCGGCTCGACCAGATAGCGCGTATCGCCGCTCTTGGAATGGCGGGCATCGCGCTCGGCAAGCTTGGCGGCGATGAATTCGGGACCGGTGTCGTGGGCGACCTCGTTTTCGAAGCGGCTTTCCAGTTCGCTCACCAGCACCGGCGCGCCGCATAGATAGCGCACTTCAAGCACCGCCGTGCGGATCGTCATGTCGCTCTTCGACAGCGAGATGCACTCGTTGATCGTGCGCGTCGCGTGGCCGACGGTGAAGCCCATGTCCCAGAGGATGTAGAGGATGTATTCGACGACCTGCTTCATCCACGGCTTCTGGCTGGACGGGAAGAGGAACAGGAGGTCGATGTCGGAGCCGGGCGCCAGCGTGCCGCGACCGTAGCCGCCGACCGCACAGACCGCCATCGCATCCTTCTTCTCGTCATGCACATGGGTGAGCACGAAATCGTAGAGGATCGAGATCAGGTTGTCCTGCAGCCAGGAGATGCGCCTGGCGCAGGCAAGCCCGCCGCCATCCTCGAACAGGAGTTCGCGCGCCTTTTCACGACCGGCCTGGCTCGCCTTGCGCAGTTCGGCGAGCAGCGCCATGCGCATCGCGCCGGCATCGGACTTGTGCGTCGCGGCGATCTTGTCGCAGGCCGCCCTCAGGGCGTCCACGTCGAGAATATTGCAAAGTTCGCTGTCGTTCCTGGCCATGGTTTGCCGGTCTTCGTTCTTCGTTTCGCTTCTGACCAGCCCGTCGCCGGAATGTCTCGCCTGCATTGACCCTCGAACTCCCTGTCGCGCATCCGCGGCGCGACTATAGGTATCAAGGATTTCCAAGTCGTTTCTTCAAGGCGTAGAGCGCATCGAGCGCGTCACGCGGTGTCATATCGTCCGGATTGATCGCCTTCAAGGCCTCCTCGACCGCAGATGTCTTCGCTTTCGCCGTTTCATCGCGGCGCACGGCCACCTGGAAGAGCGGCAGATCATCGATCAGCTGGTGCGCCGGGTTCTTGCGGTCGGCGTCCTCCAGCATGGTCAGAACCTCGCGGGCCCGCGAGACGACGGCGGCCGGCAGGCCGGCCAGGCGGGCGACCTGGATGCCGTAGGAGCGGTCGGCAGCCCCCGGTCCCACTTCGTGCAGGAAGATCACGTCGCCGTCCCATTCCTTGACCCGCATCGTCGCATTCGACAGCCGTCCGAGCTTTTCCGAGAGCACCGTCAGCTCGTGGAAATGCGTGGCGAACAGGCCGCGGCAGCGATTGACCTCGTGCAGATGCTCGACCGCCGCCCAGGCGATGGAGAGACCATCGAAAGTCGCCGTGCCGCGGCCGATCTCGTCGAGGATGACCAGCGAGCGGTCGGTCGCCTGGTTGAGGATCGCCGCCGTCTCGACCATCTCGACCATGAAGGTGGAGCGGCCGCGGGCCAGATCGTCGGAAGCGCCGACGCGCGAGAACAGCCGGTCGACAACGCCGATCGAGGCGGAACCGGCCGGCACGAAGGAGCCCATCTGCGCCATGATGGCGATCAGCGCGTTCTGGCGCAGGAAGGTCGACTTACCGCCCATGTTGGGGCCGGTCAGCAGCCAGATCGCGCCGAATTCGCCATCGCCCTCCGGTGACAGGTCGCAATTGTTGGCGACGAAGGGATGCTCGGACTGGCGGCGCAGCGCCTGCTCGACGACCGGATGGCGGCCGGCGACGATGGCGAATTCCTTCGAGCCGTCGACATGCGGCCGGCAATAGCCCTGCTCCTCGGCGAGCACGGCGAGCGCGGCGGCGACGTCGAGCACCGAAAGCGCCCGGGCGCCGGCCTTGATCGCCTCTGCCTCGGAAACGACGGCGGCCTTCATCGCCTCGAAGGCTTCGAGCTCGATCTCCAGCGCCCGCCCGGCGGCGTTCGCAATGCGGCTTTCGAGATCGGACAGCTCCGTCGTCGTGAAGCGCATGGCGCTCGCCATGGTCTGGCGGTGGATGAAGCGGCCCTTCGCCTCGTCGGTGCCGGTCATCGTGCCGGAATTGCCGGCGGTGACCTCGATGAAATAGCCAAGCACGTTATTGTGCTTGATCTTCAGCGACTTGATGCCGGTCTCCTCGGCATATTGCAGCTGCAGGCCGGCGATCACCCGACGGCTCTCGTCGCGGAGCGCCCGGACCTCGTCGAGTTCGGCATTGGCGCCGGGCCGCAGGAAGCCGCCGTCGCGCTTCAGGAGCGGCAATTCGTCGGCAAGCCGCGCGCCGAGCATGGCCTCGAGCGCTTCCGGCAGCGCCTTCAACCCCTCGAGCGCCGCCGACAGTTCTTCCGTCAGCGGCAGATCGGCTGTGAGTCTCATCGCAATGGAACGAGCGGCCTCGATCCCCTGGCGCACCGCCCCGAGATCGCGTGGACCGCCGCGGTCGAGCGCCAGCCGGGAGAGCGCACGCGGCATGTCCGGCACATGCTTCAGCGCCATGCGGATATCGTCCGTCAGCGCCTGCCGGCCAAGCAGGTATGAGATCGAATCGAGCCGGCGGTTGATCGCGTCCGGATCGGTCAGCGGCGACATCAGCCGTTCGGCGATCATGCGAGCTCCACCGCCGGTGACGGTGCGATCGATGGCTTTCAAAAGCGAGCCGTTGCGGTCGCCCGACAGCGTCTTGGCAAGCTCCAGATTGGCGCGGGTCGCCGGATCGATGAACAGCGTCGAGGCTGCGGCTTCCCGTTCCGGAATGCCGAGCGCCGGCCGTTCGGAGATCTGCGTCTTCTCGACATAGGCGATGGCGGCAGCAGCGGCGGCCATTTCGGCGCGCGAGAAACCGCCGAAGCCGTCCAGCGTCCTGACGCCGAAATAGCGGGCGATGCGTCCCTCGGCCGTGGCGCTGTCGAACAGCACCGGCGGCTGCGGCACCGCAACCTTGCCGAGCACATCGAACACCGAGCGGAGTTCAGGATCGTGAAACAGCGTGTCGGGCAGGATCAACTCGCGCGGATCGATGCGCAAGATGTCGGCAAGCAGCCGCGCGGCATCGGTTTCGGCCAGCCGGAAGACGCCGGTCGAAATGTCGATCCAGGCGAGCGCCATCTCGCCGCCGGCACCGCGAATGCGGGTAAGCGCCATCAGATAGTTCGATTCCGATGGCGACAGCAATTTTTCTTCCGTCAGCGTGCCGGGCGTGACGAGGCGCACGACATCGCGGCGCACGACGGATTTCGAACCGCGCTTCTTTGCCTCGGCCGGATCTTCAACCTGCTCACAGACGGCGACGCGAAAACCCCTGGCGATCAGCTTCTGCAGATAGTCGTCGGCGGCATGGACCGGCACGCCGCACATGGGGATATCGACGCCCATGTGCTGGCCGCGCTTGGTCAGCGTGATGCCGAGCGCGCGCGAGGCCTCTTCCGCATCCTGGAAGAACAGCTCGTAGAAATCGCCCATGCGATAGAACAGCAGCGAGTCCGGATTGTTCGCCTTGATCTCGATATACTGTTCCATCATCGGCGTCGCCGATGCGCGGCTTTCGTCGGAGACGAGAACTTCGGCCGACAACTTCTCAACTTCAGATATGCGGATGCCCGTCACGTTGTTCGCTTCAAAACCGGATTTGCGTTCTTGCGGGAAAAGTGGAGTGACATTAGCTTTGCCGGAAACGGGAACACAATAACAAACCGCCCTCACCCGGTGGCTGCCCACAACAAGCTGGAGGAAACATGCCCGCAACCGACAAGGCCAATCGTCCGATGTCCTCGATCACCGAGCAGGAGGCGCTCGATTTCCATTCGCACGGCCGGCCCGGCAAGCTGGAGATCACTCCGACGAAGGCGATGGCCACGCAGCGCGACCTGTCGCTCGCCTATTCGCCGGGCGTCGCCGTGCCGGTGAAGGCGATCGCGGAGAATCCGGCAACCGCCTACGACTACACGACGCGCGGCAACATGGTGGCGGTCATCACCAACGGCACGGCCATCCTCGGCCTCGGCAATCTCGGCGCGCTCGCCTCCAAGCCGGTGATGGAAGGCAAGTCGGTGCTCTTCAAGCGCTTCGCCGACGTCGATTCCATCGACCTCGAGGTCGATACCGAAAACCCGGATGAATTCATCAACTGCGTGCGCTTCCTCGGCCCGTCCTTCGGCGGCATCAATCTGGAAGACATCAAGGCGCCGGAATGCTTCATCATCGAGCAGCGCCTTCGAGAAGTCATGGACATCCCCGTCTTCCACGACGACCAGCACGGCACCGCCATCATCGCCGCCGCGGGCCTGATCAACGCGATCGAGCTGACCGGACGCGACTTCAAGACCACCAAGCTCGTCTGCAACGGCGCGGGTGCCGCGGCGATCGCCTGCGTCGAGCTCATCAAGTCGATGGGCTTCAATCCGGCCAACATCATCCTCTGCGACACCAAGGGCGTGATCTACCAAGGCCGCGAGGAAGGCATGAACCAGTGGAAGTCGGCGCATGCCGTCAAGACCGACCGGCGCACGCTGGCGGAAGCCATGGAAGGGGCCGACGTGGTGTTCGGCCTGTCGCAGAAGGGCGCGTTCTCCGCGGACATGATCCGCTCCATGGCGCCGCGGCCGATCATCTTCGCGATGGCCAACCCGGACCCGGAAATCACGCCGGAAGAGGTTGCCCGCATCCGCGACGACGCGATCATGGCGACGGGTCGCTCGGACTACCCCAACCAGGTCAACAACGTGCTGGGCTTCCCCTATATCTTCCGCGGCGCGCTCGATGTCAGGGCCTCGACGATCAATGACCAGATGAAGATCGCCGCCGCCCAGGCGCTCGCCGAGCTTGCCCGCGAGGACGTTCCGGACGATGTCGCCGCCGCCTACCAGGGCAGCCGGCCGCGTTTCGGCTCGCAATACATCATCCCGGTTCCCTTCGACCCGCGCCTGATTTCGACCATCCCGGTCGCGGTCGCCAAGGCGGCGATGGAAACGGGCGTCGCCGGCCGCGAGATCACCGATCTCGAAGCCTATGCGCAGGAACTGTCGGCGCGGCGCAATCCGATCGCCTCGACGCTGCAGTCGCTCTACGAGCGGGTCAAGCGTCGCCCGAAGCGGGTCGTCTTCGCCGAGGGCGAGGAAGAACAGGTCATGCGCGCCGCCGTCTCCTACGCCAACCAGGAGCTCGGCACCGCCATCCTGCTCGGCCGCGAGGAACAGATGCGCGAGACGGCGGAAAAGGCCGGCATCGAGCTCAACCGGTCTGGCATCGAGATCGTCAATGCCCGGCTCTCTGACCGGGTCGAGGCCTATACCGAATATCTATACCAGCGCCTGCAGCGCCAGGGCTTCCTGCACCGCGACTGCCAGCGGCTGATCAATACCGACCGCAACCACTTCGCCTCCTGCATGGTGGCGCTCGGCGATGCCGACGCGGTCGTCACCGGTACGACGCGAAACTACTACACCGCGTTCGAAGATGTCCGCCGCTGCATCGATCCGAAGCCCGGCCACCGGGTGATCGGCGTCAGCGTCGCCGTCTGCCGCGGCCGAACCGTGTTCGTCGCCGACACCGCGGTGCACGACATGCCGACTTCGGAAGAGCTTGCCGACATCGCCATCGAGGCCGCCAACATGGCGCGCCGCATGGGCTACACCCCGCGTGTCGCCTTCCTCGCCTATTCGACCTTCGGCCATCCGACCGGCGAACGCGCCGAACGGGTGCGCGAGGCGGTCAAGCTTCTCGACAAGCGCCGCGTCGATTTCGAGTATGACGGGGAAATGGCCGCCGACGTGGCGCTCAATCCGCGCATCCAGGAGCAGTATCCGTTCTGCCGCCTGTCCGGCACGGCCAACGTCTTGATCATGCCGGCGTTCCACTCGGCGTCAATCTCGACCAAGATGCTGCAGGAACTCGGCGGCTCGACCGTCATCGGCCCGATCCTCACCGGTCTCGACAAGTCGGTGCAGATCACCTCGATGGGCGCCAAGGATTCCGACATCGTCAACATGGCGGCGATCGCGGCCTATACGTCTGGAACGTAAGACACGCGCTGCTGATCCGGAATGCGAAGGGGAGGCCCAACGCCTCCCCTTTCCTTTTGGAAATGCCGCCTCGGCCCTCCCCGGCGCAGACGGTAAACGCTCTGTCGAACAATCAGCGGGCTGTCAGCACGCCTGCGAAGGTCTATATTCGGATCATCATACGAGACCGAAGGATGAAGCGACCATGCCGCAGCTGATCGATGGCAAGTGGGTAAACGACGACGTTGCCGCCAATGAAATGAAAAACGGCAGCTTCCACCGCGAGCCGACGAAGTTCCGCAACTGGATCACCGCCGACGGTGCCTCCGGTCCGGATGGACAGCTCGGTCTCGTCGCCGAGCCGGGCCGCTACCAGTTGTTCGTTTCCTATCTCTGCCCCTGGGCATCGCGCACGCTGATGATGCGCAGCCTGAAAGGCCTGAAGGACGTCATCCGTCTCTCCGTCGCCGAGCCGCGCATCGGCGACAATGGCTGGGAATTCACCGAGCCGCAGGACGCCGGGCCGACGCTGAAGCCGATCCGCTTTCTCCACGAGCTCTATACGGCCAGCGACATGCACTATTCCGGCAAGGTGTCGGTTCCCGTCCTCTGGGACCGCAAGAACGGTGTCATCGTCAACAACGAGTCCGCCGACATCATCCGCATCCTCAACACGGCCTTCAACGGGATCACCGGTAACAGCCACGACTTCTATCCCGAGCCGCTCCGTGCAGAGATCGATCGCTGGAACGCGCTGATCTACGATACGCTGAACAACGGCGTCTACCGCGCCGGCTTCGCGAAGACGCAGGCCGCCTATGAAGCCGCGGTCACCGATGTCTTCTCGACGCTCGACACGCTGGAAGCGCATCTCGGCAAGAACCGATATGTCGCCGGCAAGTGGCTGACGGAGGCCGATATCCGGCTCTTCGTCACGCTGGTCCGTTTCGACGCCGCCTATCACGGCGCCTTCAAGTGCAACATCCGCCGGCTGTCCGACTACCCGGCGCTTTCCGGCTATGTGCGAGAAATCTTCCAATGGCCCGGCATCGCCGAGACGGTCCGCATCGATCACATCAAGGCTGGCTATTACGGCATCCGCCATATCAATCCGACCGGCATCGTGCCGCTCGGACCGGACCAGTCCTTCGACGGTCCGCATGGACGCCACGCGCTATCCGGCAACGGCATCTGGCGGCCGACGTCGAAGGCCGCGTAACGTGTTGCCTTAGCTGGCGAAACGGCCGGCGTCGGCACCGTAATAATTGATGTAGCGATCCGAGATCGAGGAGATCGGCAGGACGATCAGCACGTCGGTGGTGTTGAACGCCTTGTCGACGACCGCGCCGGAGCCGGTCATGGCGCCGAGGCGCAGATAACCCTTGATCAGCGGCGGCAGAGCCATCATGGCGCGGCGGGCATTGATCGCTTCCGCCGGCATCAGGTCCATGTCGCGCTTGAGATGCGGCAGGGCCTCGACATGCCATTCGCCCGTGGCGCTGACATTGTTGTGCAGGAAGGACAGCGCCAGCGCGTGGGCCTCCGGATAGACGCCCGGGAACGAGGCGCAGCCGAACATGGCGTCGACGCCGTAGCGCAGCGCATAGGCCCAGTTGCCCTGCCAGAGAAGCTCGACGGTACGCTTGGTGCGGTAGGCCGGCAGCACACAGGAGCGGCCGAGCTCCATGAAGCGCTTGCCCGGATGGCGGGCGATCAGGGAATCGACATCGAATTCGGACGCAGAGTAGAAGCCGCCATGGGCTTCGGCGACTTCCTGTCGCATCAGCCGGTAGGTGCCGACGATCTGGTCTTCGGTATCGCCTTCGAGCGAGCGGTCGAGCACCAGCAGATGGTCGCAGATGAGGTCGAAGGCATCGAAGTCGCGCTTGCGGCGTTCCGCCTCGGGATCGAGCTTCGCCCGCATCTCCTCGACGAAGACCCGGTAACGCACGGCCTGGGCGGCATCGATTTCGGACGCCGTGCGTGCGAGCCGCGTTTCGAGACTGCCGATCCGTCCAAGCAGCTTTGCATCCGAGCCGGGACGGACGATGGAGGCCCGTTCTGCAACGAGATCAAGACCAGGTCGGTCGGCAATATTTGTGGTCATTGCGAATCGCCTTGTGTTCGCCTGAAAAGTTCGAGCGCGCTTAAAACATGGATGTACTACAGGAGCATGACATCCCTGTGAAGCGACGGCTCAGGCTTTGCGGGCGGCAGGCTTGGCCTTGGAGAGCGCCGTGATCTCGGCGAGCAGGCCCGCCGGGTCGAGCGGCTTGGTCAGCACGCGGTTGGCGCCGGCAATCAGCGCCTGGCGGTGAATGTCGTCGCGCTTGTCGCCGGTGAGCACGATGATCGGCATCAGTTCGGAGCCGAGGCTCATCTCCCGCTCGCGGATCTTCGGCAGGATGTCGAGCCCGTGTCCGCCGGGCATGTGGAGATCGGTGACGATGATGTCCGGGCGATCGGCAGGCTCACCGCAGAGCACGGTCATCATGGCCTCGAAATCGCCGCAGACCTCGACCGTATGACCGGATTTCTCGAGCACGGCACGCACCAGCATGACATTGACGGGATCGTCCTCGCCGAGCAGCACTTTCAGGCCGCTGCCCGCCGGCGCAGACAGCTTCGGCAGGTTGAACTCGTATTTGCGGGCATTGTCGTTGATCGCCTCGCGCCGCTCCACGCCGCGCATGCGGCCGAGCAGAACATCGATCAGCGACTGTTCGCGCAGCGGCCGGATCAGCCAGGCGTCGAAGGCGCCGAAGCCGGCGGCATTGCGCTCTTCCGGATTGACGAGCAGGATCCGGCGCGGCGACTGACTGTTGTCGTGTAGGTGCTGCGGCATGCGTTCGTTGAAGGCGTCTGCCAGCCGGTTGTCGACGATGATGTCGGTGAAGGCGCGGCCGCCGCTGATGATCTCCATGGCGGCATCGATGCCGGCGACGTTGGAACAGGTTCCGCCGAGCGTCGTGATGGTCGCGGCCAGCGCACTTTCGGCAGGCCCCTTCGGCGCGATGATCAGAACGCTGGTCTCCGCCAGCGCCTGACGGCGAGCCTCCACCACGTCGTCATGTTCTTCGGAGCGGATCGGGAACAGGATGCGGAAGGTCGATCCCTTGCCCTTGATGCTGGCGACCTTTAGATCGCCCCCGAAGGCTTTCATGATGCGCAGCGATATCGCCAGGCCGAGGCCGGATCCGGCGCTCTTTTCCTCACTGTTGCCGGCCTGTTCGAATTCGCCGAACACGCGTCGTTCTTCGTCATCGGTCATGCCCGGACCGGTATCGATCACCGAAATCACCGCCATGTCGTCTTCGCGCGTCGCGCGGATCTGGACGCCGCCCTTGACGGTGAACTTCACCGCATTGCCGATGACATTGAAGAGAACCTGCTTCAGCCGGGCCTCGTCGCATTCGAGGATGGCCGGAACGTCGGCCGCGATCGAGGTGGCGATCTCGATGCCCTTGTCATGGGCGCGGTGCGACAGCATTTCGGAAACGCCTTCGACCAGCTTGCGCAGCGCCACCGGCTTCTGCCTGAGTTCGAAACGGCCGGCCTCCATGGCGGAGAAATCGAGGAGGTCCTCGACGAGCTTGACCAGCGCATCGCCGGACTGGCGGATGCCCTCGAGATAATTGCGCTGCGCCGGCGTCAGCGGCGCCTCCTCGAGAAGCTGGCTCATGCCGATGATGCCGGACAGGGGCGTGCGGATTTCATGGCTGACGGTCGCCAGCAGCCGCGACTTGGCGGCGTTCGACTGTTCGGCCTTCTGCCGCGCCTCTTCCTGGGCGCGCACCAGCCGGCGCTCGTCGGTGACGTCGCGGCCGACGCTGCTGATGATCAGCTGGCCGTTGGCTGGATCGCGCACGGTGATGTCGTGCCAGATGAAGATCCGCTTGCCGGCCGGACCGTTGATCTCGACCTCGAAACGGTTCGGCACCGTCGAAGGATTGAAGATCAGGCCAAGTTCGCGGCAGGTCTTGCCCTCGGGCTCATCGCAATCGGTCAGGCGGCGGAAGGTCTGGTTGGCGTCGATGATGCGCCGGTCGGAATCGCGGCTCAGCGCGATGTCGCCGAGGTCGTCATGGATCGCGGCCAAACGGACGCTGCGTTCGGCATCCGCCCAGGAACGGTCGTGATCGGCCTCCTCGACGAGCCGCGAGAGCTCGTCCGTCGACGGCGCGGCCTTGGCCCTGCCAAAGTCGGCGGGTGCCAGCGCCAGCTGGATGATGATGAAGACGATGCCGGCGGTCATGATGCCGAGCACCATCCACGCTGCCGGACCGCCCGCGGCGCTGAACAGCAGCGCAACCGCCGCCAGGCCGCCGCCGCCAAGCCAGATCCGCAGCAGCAGACGCGCCATGTTGCCGCCGGTCTCCGTCGAAACCGGCTTCGGATCGTTTTTCACGGCAGGCCTCACGCCCGCGTCAGCCGAAGCCTTCTCCGCTTCGGATGATGGCGAGCCGGTTGCAGGTTTCATATCGGTCTTCAGGTTGCGCGCAATTTCACTCATGCAACCTTGCTAACATACACTTGTTCAGAATCGTTTTTTCAAAACACTAAATTTTTAGGGTCTTTTCGGTTTTGAGCCGAGAAACTCGTCGATCACGACAAGCACTGCGCCGATGGTGATGAAACTGTCGGCGAGATTGAAAACGGCAAACGACCACGTCGACGTGTGGAACAGCACATAGTCGATCACATGGCCGTAGAGAAAGCGGTCGAGGAGATTGCCCAGCGCGCCGGCGATGATCATCGCAAAGCCGACATGGGCGAAATGCCGGTCCGCACTGGTGCGCCGCCAGAGCCATATGACGAAGGCGACGATGGCGAGCCGCATGCCGACGATGAACCAGCCTTCCATGCCGGACAGCATGGAGAAGGCAACGCCGAGATTGTAGGTGCGGTAGAGCGCCAGCATCGGCATGACCGGCACAGCCTGCTGAAACGGCAGATAATGGTCGACGGCGATCTTCACCGCCTGATCTGCGGCGACAGCCAGCACGATGAACAGGAGGATCGCGACGGGATTGCGCAGGAAACCGGATGCCTGCGTCATGCGCCGCCATCCAGCGTCAGAAGGTGGCGGCGGGCCTCGAACAGCATGACGGCGGTGGCGACGGCCAGATTGAGGCTGTCGGCCCTGCCCTGCTGCGGAATGCGGGCCAGCGCGTCGGCCTCGCCCGCCAGATCGTCCGGCAGGCCGGACTGCTCGTTGCCCATCAGGAGGACGACGGGCTTCTTGCGGTAATCGATGGTCCTGTAGTCGACCGCACCGGCAAGGTGCGTGGCGACCACGCTGACGCCGGCCGTCTTCTTCCAGGCGATGAACTCGTCCACGGTGGCGCGGATCAGCGGCATGGCGAAGACCGAACCCATGGTGGCGCGGACGGTTTCCATCGAGAAGGGATCGGTCGTCTCCCCGACGAGGATCACGCCCGAGGCGCCGGAGGCGTCGGCCGTGCGGATGATGGTGCCGAGATTGCCGGGATCGCGCACCCGGTCGAGCGCAACCCAGGTCTCGTCGGCCTTCGGCTTGACCTTGGCAAGCGGCAGCCAGCGCTGTTCGAACACGCCGGCGACCATCTGCGGATTGTCGCGCCGGGTGATCGAGGACATGACCTTTTCCGAGACTTCGAGCACCAGCCCGCCGGTCGCCACCGTCTTTGCCGCCACCTGCTCGACCGCCGGCTTGCCCTTGGCGGCCTTGGCATAGGCGAGCGTGCGGATGGTCCAGCCGAGTTCGATCGCGTCGATGATGAGCTTCAGGCCTTCGGCGAGAAAGGTCTTCGTCGCGTCGCGCTCCTTCTTCTGAGCGAGCGCCTTGATGTCCTTGACGATCGGATTGGAAAGGCTGGTGACTTCCTTGACCTGGCCGACGCGGCGGCGGTCTTGATCGTGGTTCATGGTCATTTCGGCACCCAGCGGCTGAAGAGTGAGGTCGAAAGGGCGCGGCCCTGCGATTTGCCGTCGAGGCCAGCCTCGCGGATGACGAGCTCGCCCGATTCCACCACGCCGCCCCTGCCCCGCATGGTTTCGCGCATCAGCTCGTGCATGGAATAGAAGCTCGCCCGGATGGAATAGGCCGTCAGCACCAGCCCGATCGCCTTCGGCGCCAGGATTTCCCGGCAGCCGGCCAGCATGTGCGGCAGATGGTCGAACAGGTGCCAGACCTCGCCCGACGGGCCGCGGCCGAATTTCGGCGGATCGGTCAGGATGATGTCGTAGCGATTGCCGCGCCGGCCCTCGCGCTCGACGAATTTCATCGCGTCCTCGCAGATCCAGCGGATCGGCAGGCGGTCCATGCGCGAAAGCGTCTGGTTTTCGCGCGCCCAGCCGATCGCCTTCTTTGAGGCGTCGACATGGGTGACCTCTGCCCCGGCCGACGCGGCGACCAGCGACGCCACGCCGGTATAGCCGAACAGGTTCAAGACCTTGACCGGACGATTGGCGGCCTCGATCGCGTCCTTCATCCACGACCAGTGGGCGATCTGCTCGGGAAAGACGCCGACATGGCGGAATGAGGTGAAGCGGCCGAGGAAATCGACGTCCAGCACCTTCAAGGGCCAGGTCTCGCCAAGCGCCTCCCGCGGAAAGCGCCAGCGCCCCATGCCATCCTCGTCGGTATCGCCGGTGAAGATGGCGTCGGCATTGTCCCAGACGTGCGCGGGCAGTGCCGGCGGCCACAGCGCCTGCGCTTCCGGCCGCACGATGCGATACGGACCATACTGTTCCAGCTTCAGCCCGTAGCCGCTGTCGATCAGATGAAAGTCGCCGGAAGCCACGCTCTCGAGGATAACCGGCACGCGCTCGGGAGGACGCTCGCCCGTCAGCAGCGGCAGACGCTCGACGGTCGCCTGTTCCTTTGGCTCGGGACGGGCGCTCTCGGTGGCTTGCGCCTTAGCGGCCTGCGACCTGGCCGTCTGCGGCCGGTCCGCAGCGCGTTCGCGTTTCGGTTTCGGCGGTTTGCCGCCGGGGTTCTTCGTGCCGGCACCCTTGGCGAAGGGCTTGCCACCGTCGGTCCTGCGCTGCCTGTTCTTCACGTCACCTGTCTCTCCGGGCCACCCGGCCCGCGGCTATTGCTTTCGTTCCGTCAATATAGGGAAGCCGTTCATAAGGGAAGGCGGAAGAGGTTTCCAGCGCCAGCAACCGCCTTCAGACGAGAAACACACCATCGCGCGGCGGCAGGGCGGCGATATCGATGTGCTCCGGCGCCAGCCCGGCGCGGGCCCGCTCGATCATCATCTCATAGGCACGCTCCAGATGACGGGTGAAGCGCTCGGTATCGAAGAGAGGCGCGCGAACCCGGTTTGCCGCAAGCCGTGCGCGGATTTCCGCCAGGCGCTCCGGGTCGCCGGCAAGCGCAACCGCCAGATCCGGAAACCCGGCCGGGTCTTCGGCCACCAGATCCGGCAGGCCGATGGCCTTCAGCAGGCTTTCGGAGACGCGCGAGGCAAAACTCCTCCCCTTGAACGTCACCAGCGGCGTGCCGGCCCACAAAATGTCGGACGTCGTGGTATGGCCGTTATAAGGGTGTGTATCCAGCGCGATGTCGACGGCGGCGATCCGCGACAGGTAGCGATCATAGGCTTCGCCCGAGAAGAAGAACAAGCGTTCGGCCGCCACGCCGCGGCTTGCAAACGCCGCCGTCAGGTTGTCGCGCGGCAGGCACTCCCGGCAGAGAAGGCAGAAGACGGAGCCGGGAACGCGGCGCAGGACGTCGGCCCAAAGCTCCAGCGTCGTCATGGTGATCTTGCCCGGCGAATTGAACGACCCGAAGACGAGCCTGTCGACGGGCAGTCCGAGATCGTCGCGCGTCAGAGCCAGCGGCTTCGGGCGGTTGCGGCTGCCATTTGCCTGATAGGTCTCGGGAAGACGGCACAGCTTCTCGGTATAGAACGGCTTGCTGGTGTCCGGCGTGACGATCGGATCGGTGACGGCGTAATCGACATCCATGCCGGTCAATGATCCGGGATAGCCGAGATAGGTCGCCTTCACCGGCGCATCGGAGCGGTTGAGGATGCCGAGCCTTGCGCCGGTGGTGAAGCCCTTCAGGTCGACGAGAATGTCGATGTCGTGCGCGGCAATGCAGGCTGCGGCTTGCGCGTCCGTCATCGCCCGCACCGGCACCACTGCATCGCGCAGTGAGGCCGGCCAGCGCCTCTGGTAATCCGCAGCGGCTTCGTCGGTGTAGCAGAACAGCGTGATCTCGAACCGCTCGCGGTCATGCGCCTGCATGACCTCCTCGAACAGGATCATCGTCGCATGCCAGTGAAAGTCGTTCGACAGATAGCCGATCCGGATCTTTTCGTCGGTCTTCGAAGGCGGACGCCTCCGCACAGGGATGTCCTGTGGATCGACGCGGTGCAGGCCCAGCGTATCGTAGGAGGGAAGCGCGTGGACGGCCTCGTCGTCGCTGCGCAACAGCCGCGACCAGGCCAGTTCGTTGCGAGAGAGCGCCTCCGCCGCCAGGCCGCCCCGGCCCTGAAGCACATCGAATTCCGCAGTCGCGTCGAGGTCCGCAACATTGATCGCCCGCGCATAGCGGAGGCTGGTCAACGGCAGGCTCTGCGGTCGCGTCCGGCAGGCCTCGACAAGGAACAGATAGAAGCGGTCGGCGTCGCCGATCGCCGTCTCGAACTCGGCAAGCAGGGCGAAGTGCTGGGGATTGGCAAGATCGAGATCGGCGATGAAGCTTTCGGCCTCGGAGAGTGCGCCGGCAAGCTTGCAGGCCATGGCAAGCCGGTAAAGGAAGGCCGGGTCACCACGATGAGAGCGAGCGACATCCGCCGCGATGGCGGCGATCCGGGCATGCAGCCCCTCGCCCCAGAACAGGTCGACGGCGAACTTTTGGAAGAGCGCCCGCTTGTCGGCGATCGCGGCCGCGGCGCTGACGAAGGCCTCGGCGGCCTCGACCTTGCGCCCAAGCTTCAGATTGCTGTTGGCGAGTATCACCAGCAAGTTCTGCCGCGTCGGTCCGTCGGCACGCGCAAGGCCAGAATCAGCGGCCTCAACCGCGTCTGCAAAGCGGCCGGCCTGATAGGCGGTCAGCGCCTTCGCCAGGGCGGGAGAAGCCTGTTTCATCGCGTCTTTCGATCCGGGCGTCGCATCATTGTCCTTCACCTAGTTAATGGCCGCGCCTGTCACCGCGCAAGTTTCGGCACGTCGATGTGGTCTGGCGGCAGCCCGGCCCGGGCGCGTTCCATCATCATCTCGTAGCCGCGCTCCAGATGCCGGGTGAAGCGATCCGTGTCGAAGAGCGACGCGGTCGTGCGGTTGGCTGCGATCCCTTCGCGCAGCTCTGCCCGGCGAGCCGTATCGCCGGAGAGGGCCACCGCAAGATCGCAGAAGCCCGCCGCATCCGCCGCCACCAGCTCCGGCAGGCCGATCGCCTCAAGCAGGCTTTCCGAGACCCGCGACGCAAAGCTCCTTCCCTTGAAGGTTACCAGCGGCGTTCCGGCCCAGAGGATATCGGACGTCGTGGTGTGGCCGTTATAGGGATGCGTGTCGAGGGCCAGATCGACAGCGGCGATACGGCCGAGATAGGCTTCGTAGGCAACGTTGGAGAAGAAGATCAGCCGACCGTCGTCAATTCCCTCGCGACCGAAGGCATCGGCGATATTGCCGCGCGCCAGCGGATCGTTGCAGAGCAGGTAAAGAACCGCATCCGGCACCCGCCGCAGGATCTTGGCCCAGAGCCGCAGCGTCGCATGGGTGATCTTGTGGACCGCGTTGAACGAGCCGAAGACGAAGTGATCCTCCGGCAACCCCAGTTCGGCGCGGGTGACGGCAGCGGGTCGCGGCCGGTTGCGGCTGCCGTTCGACTGGTAGCTGTCCGGCAGCCGGCACAGCTTCTCGCGATAGACGGCCTTGCTTTGATCCGGCGTGACGATCGGATCGGTGATGGCGTAATCGACGTCCATGCCGGTCAGCGGTCCCGGATAGCCGAGATACGTCGCCTTCACCGGCGCATTGGAGCGGTTCAGAATGCCGAGACGGGCGCCGAGCGTGAAGCCCTTGAGATCGACGAGAATGTCGATGCGCTCATTGTCGATGACCGCCGCCGCATCGGCATCGCTCATCTCGCGGACGACGACCACCGCGTCGCGCAGCGTCGAGGGCCAGCGCTCCTGGTAGCGCGCCAGCTCCCTGGAAGTGTAGCAGAAGAGCCGGATCTCGAAGCGCTCCCGGTCATGGCCGAGCAGCACCTCCTCTAACAGGCGCATGGTCGCGTGGCCGTAAAAGTCATTCGAGAGATAGCCGATCCGGATCTTTTCCGCGGCGGCAGACGGCTGGCGGCGAAGGCGCGGAATGTCATCCGGATCGGTCCGGTGCATCACGGAGGTGTCATAGGACGGCTGCGCATGCTCGCGCTCGTCATCGGTCCGCGTAAGGCGGATCAGCGCCAACTCGTATTCGCGCAGCGCGCGGGCGCGCGGGCTGTCTCCCGCCACCGCCGCATCGAATTCGTCGAGCGCCGCAAAGTCGCAGTTCCCCCTCGCCCGTGCGTAACGCACGCTGTTCAACGGAATATTGTCCGGTCGCGTCCGGCAGGCTTCTTTCAGGAAATCGTAGAAGCCGGCCGGATCGGCGAGCGCATGTTCGAATTCGCCGAGCAGCGCGAACTGCTGCGGCCTTTCGAGATCCAGGTCGGCGATGAAGGGTCTGGCCTCGATGAGCCGTCCGGCCTGCTTGAGCGCCGTGGCGAGCTTGGCCAGAAGCGGCTTGTCGTCGCGGTTCGTCGCGCCAACCTCGGCGGCGATTGCCGCCATGTCATCGTAGCGCCCCTCGTCGAAGAAGAGATTGGCGGCGAACTTCAGGAATTCGGCGCGCTTGTCGGCAAAACAGCCCGCGGCCTTCACGAAGGCTTCTGCCGCGGCCTGTCTGCGGCCGAGCTTCAGGCTGGCATTGGCGAGGATGACGAAGAGCATCGGCCGGGCGCCGGCATCGGCCGTTTCCAGGGCCATGCCCGCCGCGTCCACCGCGCCGGCAAAATCGCCCGCGCGGTAGTCAGCCAGCGCCTTTGCCGCCATCGGCGGAGTGTCCGTCATATCACCGCATGCCCCTTGCCATGGCGGCAAGGTCTAGCGGCCGACACTTGCGTGAACCTGCTCGACGGGCGGAAAATGTTGAGAGTGTAGAAACGATCAGTTGCCCGGCAGGGAAAGCGACTGGCCCGCCAGCGATTCCGCCCGCGCCTTGTGCTGGCCGGCTTCCGCCTGCCACTTGACGGCCTCGCGCGCCTCGCGGCGTGCACGCTTGCGATGCTTGCCCTGGCTGACCCATGTGGCGGCAGACCCGACGATCATTCCGAGTATCAGGGCGCAGAACAGGAAAACGAACAGCGGTGCGCTGAGAGAAAGCACCTGATCGGACGGGCGGAAAGGATTGAGCGCCAGCGTGACACTTTCACGGTTGGCAACGGAGAGCAGGATCAAGACGATGCCGAGCGGCACCAGGACGATGATGTTGATCAGCTTTCGCGTCATTCGGCATTCTCCTCGCCAGTTTCGGCACAGACTGGCATGCATTTCCGGCAAAATATGGGGCGAAGCGAGCGTTCCGCAAGTGCGTCATGCGGATTTTGCCGTCTTGCGCCCGGCCGGATCAATCCTCGTCTTCATCGTCCTCGTCGTCATCCATCATGCCGTCGGCATTCAGGCGCTCGCGCAGTTCCTTGCCGGTCTTGAAGAAGGGAACCCACTTTTCCTCGACGAACACGCTTTCGCCGGTGCGCGGGTTGCGGCCCGATCGGGACGGGCGGTTCTTGACGGAAAACGCACCGAAGCCGCGCAGCTCGACCCGGTTGCCGGCCGCCAGCGCGTCGGTAATTTCGTCCAGCACGGCATTGACGATATTTTCGACATCGCGGTGATATAGGTGCGGATTGCGCGCAGCGACGATCTGCACCAGCTCGGATTTGATCACAACGTCCCCCATTCAAAATTCTTTTTTCGGCCGCTCAGGGCCGCCAGTACGACGTCAACCCGTCAACCAGCAAGTGTTCTCCGGCACCAGCCGACAATTTGTCGCGTCCGGCTAAGTCACCATAACCAAGCAAATTAATCAATGTGGAAAGTGCTCTGGGCAGTGTGAAGCCGGAAATGCCCTCACTCGCCTGCCAGTCGATCATCGGCAGGTCCGAAGACACACCTCTGGTTTCAAGATAGGCGCGGATTTCCTCGTCGCCGCCGAGTTCGTCGACCAGCTTCAGCTTCAGCGCCTGGCGGCCGGAAAAGATGCGTCCGTCGGCAATGTTCACCGCCTCGTCATGCGAGAAGCCGCGCCGTTCAGCCACGAGGTCGACGAACCAGTCATAGCTGTCGAGGATGAGGTCGCGCACCACACCCTTGGCATCTTCGCTCGGCGGATGGAAGGGGGACGGCTCGGCCTTCAGCGGCGCCGACTTGATCTCCTCGAGGGACACGCCGATCTTGTCGAGCAGATCCTTGACCTGCGGATACTGGAAGATGACGCCGATCGAGCCGGTGATCGACGTCTCGCCGGCAAAGATGCGGTCGCCGGCGACCGCGATCATGTAGGCGGCCGATGCCGCCGTCGTCCGGATATCGGAGACGACCGGCTTGACCGCCGCGATGCGGCGAAGCGCCTTGTAGACCTTTTCGCCGCCATAGGTGGTGCCGCCGTTCGACGAAATAGACACGACCACCGCCTTGACCGCGTCGCTCTCCTCGATGCGCGCGAGCCGCGCCAGGAGCTCCTCGTCATCGGTAATGAGGCCGGTGACGCTGACGCGGGCGACCTGCGGCGCCGAGCCGATCCGCTCGTCATTGGCCATAAAATAGGCCGAAAAGCCGCCGATGAGAATGAGCGCGGCGACGACGAGCCTCCAGAAGCCCAGCTTGCGGCGAAGTGACCGGCGGTCGGCGATTGCGGATTGGTCCATGGGAGAATACATGCCTTCTGCCGGAATATGTCGGTTTGTGCCGCACCACTGGCGCCACGCGGTTGCATATGGCAGGAAAGAAACCATATTGGCAATCAGCTGTCTTGATGGCATGTGTGCCGAAAGGTCTGCGCCTGCCGGGAATCAGTGAATTGCGCTGTATTGATCAAATCTGACCAAGCCGGTCACCGCGCGCAATGCAATTGATTTGCGTTATATTGTGTTATTACTTTAATGTCAGGACGGGTGTTCTGACTATTCGATTGTTGGGAAAGTCTGGGATTCATGCTTGATAGCGTGCAGAAGCCGGCATACGGCGCCGGCCTGGCGAAGGCTCAGGCCGCGTACAATCGCGGCATTCGTCATTCGCGCCGTGTGCGCTGGCTGAAGGTCCTGCTGCCGCTGGCCGCCCTTATCGTCTCGGGCGCCTTCGTCGCCGTCGCCGTCGTGCGCAGCTACCTGCCGGACAATATCAAGATCGCCGCCGCCACCATCGAAAACGGCATGGTGGTGATGGAAAAGCCGGCGATCTCCGGACGCAACCGGATGGGCATTCTTTATTCCATGACCGCCGCAAGGGCGTTGCAGCCGATCAAGGATTCCAACACCATCAAGCTTGAGGACATCCACGCCTCGATGCCGATGAATGCCGACACGATGGCCGACGTGGTCGCCAAGTCCGCCACATATGACCGCAAGGCGGATGACCTGACCGTCGAGGAGCCGTTCACCATCACCCTGTCGAACGGTGTGACGGCGCGCTTCCAGTCGGGCTTCCTAGACGTCAATGGCGGACATCTGGTGACCGACAAGCCGGTTTCGATTACGGCAAATGGCGCATCGATTGATGCCGATTCTCTTGATATGTCGGATAACGGCCGCGTCATCAAATTTACCGGCCATGTCCGTATGAATGTAAGCCCGGACGCTCTGCGAAAGACCCAAAAGTGAAAGATGGAAATCCGATGAATGTAGGCCGAGTGAAGAAATTTGGTTGCCTGGTGACATCTTTCGCGCTCGCCGCGAGCCTGTCGACGGGAGCGCTGGCGCAATCGACGCAGATGGAGGGCATGAAGCTTTCCAACGATCAGCCGATCCAGATCGAGAGCGACCAGCTCGAGGTCCACGACCAGTCCAGTTCCGCCGTGTTCACGGGCAATGTCAACGTCGTGCAG
Source organism: Rhizobium sp. NRK18 (assembly GCF_024385575.1). Lineage (NCBI taxonomy): Bacteria > Pseudomonadati > Pseudomonadota > Alphaproteobacteria > Hyphomicrobiales > Rhizobiaceae > Rhizobium > Rhizobium sp. NRK18. The sequence continues at coordinate 3,588,042 of NZ_JANFMV010000001.1, forward strand.
GGCACGACGACGCTGAAAGCCGGCAAGATGACCGTCTACTACGTCAAACAGGGACAGTCTTCCGGCAACGCCGCATCGGTCGCCTCCGGCAATGCCGACATCGACAAGATCGACGTCTCCGACAATGTCTTCCTCAGTTCCGAGACGCAGCAGGCGACCGCCGACACCGGTCACTTCGACATGCAGGCGCAGACCTTCGTGCTGCAGGGCAAGCAGGTCGTCCTGTCGCAGGGCCAGAATGTCTTCGTCGGCTGCAAGCTGACCGTTCACATGCAGACGGGGGAAGCCAAGCTGGATGCCTGTGGCGGGCGGGTGAAGATCCAGCTCGACCCGAAATCCAAGCAGAAGCCGTAACAGGACCCACCCACCCGTGACGAAGCCCTTCAACCCCAACAAAGAGATGGCCGCATCCATGAAGCAGGCCGCAACGCAGTCGGACAAGTCCCGCTATGAAGGAACGCTGATTGCCCGCGGCCTGACGAAGGCCTACCGCAACCGCCGCGTCGTCAATGGCGTGTCGCTGGTGGTGCGGCGCGGCGAGGCCGTCGGTCTGCTCGGCCCGAACGGCGCCGGCAAGACGACCTGCTTCTACATGATCACCGGCCTCGTGCCGGTCGACGAGGGGCGCATCGAGCTCGACGGCAATGACGTGACCTCGATGCCGATGTACCGCCGCGCCCGTCTCGGCGTCGGCTACCTGCCGCAGGAAGCCTCGATCTTTCGCGGCCTGACCGTCGAGCAGAACATCAACGCCATTCTCGAAATGCATGTGAAGAACAAGCACGAGCGGGCCGAAAAGTTGAATTCGCTGCTCGCCGAGTTCCACATCGACAATCTGCGCAAGTCGCCGGCCGTGGCGCTTTCGGGCGGCGAACGGCGCCGTCTTGAAATCGCCCGGGCACTGGCCACCGATCCGGCCTTCATGCTGCTGGACGAACCCTTTGCCGGCGTCGATCCGATCTCGGTCGCCGACATCCAGAACCTCGTTCGTCACCTGACGGCGCGCGGCATCGGCGTCCTGATCACCGACCACAATGTGCGTGAAACGCTCGGGCTCATCGACCGCGCCTACATCATCCATGCCGGCGAGGTGCTGACGCACGGCCGGGCCGATGAAGTCGTGGGCAATGCGGAAGTCCGCCGCCTCTACCTCGGCGACAAGTTCAGCCTCTAGCCTGCCCCTCCCCCGGCCATCTGGCATCGCCGAAACCCCTCAAACAGCGATGCGGCCGGGCGAAATTAATCTTAAGATATCATGACGCTTGACCTCGGCCTGCAAAAAAGCAATTTTTGGGCCAGATGGATATTGCCTGCAAAAGAGGCAGGCGGTGTCCCGATCTGATCCGAGGGAGTTCAGCGTCCGCCATGGCACTATCGGCCAGCCTTCATCTGCGACAAAGCCAGTCCCTGGTGATGACGCCGCAATTGATGCAGTCGATCCAGCTCTTGCAGATGAACCATTTCGAGCTGACGCAATTCATCGCCCAGGAAGTCGAAAAGAACCCCCTTCTCGAAATCGCCGATGACGACCCGTCGGACCGGACGCCCGACCGGGAGCGCGATGCCTCCGAGGCCGCCGAAGCGGATGCGCGCGCGCAAGCCGCCGATTCCGAGCCTTCGGGCGACTGGTTCGAGCATGGCGCCACGGGCGGCACGGGCCGGCTCAACGACCAGCTCGACAGCAATTTCGACGAGGCCATGTCCGATGACAGCGGGCCGCGCAAGGCCGAAGCGCCCGGCCTCATCGACCAGTGGAAATCGATGCCGGGCTCATCCGAAGGCTCGGAGGGCTACGACCTCGAGGATTTCGTCGCCGGTCAGGTTTCGCTGCGCGAGCACCTCAGCCAGCAGATCCCCTTCGTGCTGACCACGCCGCGCGAGCGCATCGCCGCCGACCACATGGTCGATTTGCTCGATGATGCCGGCTACCTGCAGGAAAGCACGGACTCAATCGCCGAGCGGCTCGGCATGGAACTGTCCTTTATCGAAAAGGTGCTGGCCGGACTGCAGACGCTCGATCCGCCCGGCATCTTCGCCCGCTCGCTCAGCGAATGCCTGGCGATCCAGCTGAAACTGCTCGACCGCTACGATCCGGCCATGGAAGCCTTCGTCGTCAACCTCGATCTTCTGGCGCGCCGCGACTTCGCGTCGCTAAAGAAGATCTGCGGCGTCGACGAGGAAGACCTGATCGACATGCTGTCGGAGATCCGCAAGCTCAATCCGAAGCCGGCGAGCAATTTCGACCGCAATCCGGTCGAGGCGATCGTGCCGGACGTCATCGTCCGCGAAGCCGCCTCCGGCGGCTGGGCGATCGAACTCAATCCCGAGACGCTACCGCGCGTGCTCGTCAATCAGGGCTATTATGCCGAGGTGTCGAAGGGCCGCGCCTGCAAGAGCGAGGACCAGGCGTTCCTGTCGGAATGCCTGCAGAACGCCAACTGGCTGACCCGCAGCCTCGACCAGCGGGCCCGCACCATCATGAAGGTGGCGAGCGAAATCATCCGCCAGCAGGACGGTTTCCTGACGCACGGCGTCGATGCCCTGCGGCCGCTGAATTTGAAGACCGTCGCCGACGCCATCAAGATGCATGAATCGACCGTCAGCCGCGTCACGTCCAACAAGTACATGCTGACGCCGCGAGGCCTGTTCGAGCTCAAATACTTCTTCACCGTCTCGATCGGTTCCTCCGAGGGCGGCGACAATCATTCGGCCGAAGCGGTCAGAAACCGCATCAAGGTGATGATCGCGCAGGAAGCCCCGGACGCGGTCCTCTCCGACGACGATATCGTCGAACGGCTGAAGGGCAGCGGCATCGATCTCGCCCGCCGCACGGTCGCCAAATACCGGGAGGCGATGAACATCCCCTCCTCCGTTCAGCGCCGCCGCGAAAAGCGGGCGATGGCCAAGGTCTCGGGCTTCTGACTATCCACACCCCCGGCGATTGCGGGGGAAAAAGTTAACGGAAAGTGTTGACTTCCAAGGGGTGCAGCGCTAGAAGCCGCCCGCACTTGGGACGCTGACGGCATATCGCCGCAGCCGCTGTGGATCCAGCTGAAAAGGAAGTCCGCGACGCTCGAATGCGAAGATTTTTGCGCTCCCGGCGCTGCTTGTCTGCCTGAAAGGGGATGAGCGAAAGCCGAACCGGAGCATCGGTCAAGCGACTGCCAGGGCGGAAAGCCGGTACGTTTGATGCGATCGTCTCGACAAGACCCGCAAAACTCCTCGAATTCGAATGGCTGGTCATCGTCGGTAAAGCATCGATCAATGACCTGTTCGCTTGAAACGCTTGGATGAGACCGCCGCTTGGCGTAAACTGATACCCGCAAATCAGCATAAGAAGGAAACAATCCATGAGTATGCGTGTATCCGGTAAACATATGGAAATTGGCGATTCTTTCCGTCAACGGATTACAGGTCAGATCGGGGAGGCGATCGAGAAGTATTTCGACGGCGGTTTTTCGGGCCAGGTGACGGTTGAGAAGTCGTCCTCCCGCTTCGCAGCGGATTGCCGGCTTCATCTCGACAGTGGCGTCGTCCTGCACGCGGCAGGTCAGGCCAACAGCCCCGAGGCAGCGTTCGACGCGGCCGCGGAACGGATCGAAAAGCGCCTTCGCCGCTACAAGCGGAAACTCAAGGATCATCACGCAGGCAACAATCAGAACGGCACCGCTGAAATCTCCTACACGGTGATGGACGCTGTTCCGGAAGAGCACGAAGAGCTTCCGGAAGATTTCGCGCCGACGATCGTTGCCGAGAGCAGCAAGCAGATCAGAACCATGTCGGTGGCGACCGCCGTCATGGCGCTGGACATGACCGACGAGCCGGTCTTCATTTTCCGCAGCCCGGGCAAGGAAGACCTGAACATCGTCTACCGTCGTCAGGACGGCAATATCGGCTGGATTGACGCAGCCACCATCAAGAGTTGAAATCAGGACAGCCCGGCAGGCAAAGAACCCGTTAACTGGCACCCGCCGGGCTCTCCTCCCTTCATGCGGCACGAAGGAACATTAAATGGCATTGGCAGACCTTCTGCAGACAGATGCGGTCATCCCCTCGATGAGGGCTCATTCGAAAAAGCAGTTGCTTCAGGAACTGGCTTCCAAGGCCTCCAAGATCACCGGCATTCCGGAGCGGGAAATCTTTGACGTCATCCTGCAACGCGAGCGTCTGGGATCCACCGGCGTCGGCCATGGCATCGCCATTCCGCACGGCAAGCTGACCAGCATCAAGTCGATCGTCGGCGTGTTCGCGCGTCTGGAAACACCGGTCGACTTCGAAGCGCTGGACGACCAGCCGGTCGACCTCGTCTTCCTTCTTCTGGCCCCGGAAGGCGCCGGCGCGGACCACCTCAAGGCGCTGTCGCGCATCGCCCGCATCCTGCGCGACCAGGATCTCGTCGCCAAGCTGCGCGCAACCGACAGCGCCTCGGCGATCTATACCTTCCTCAACGAGGAAGAAGCCTCCAACGCCGCCTGATCCTTTTTGCAGGCACCAATGAAAAAGCCGCCGGACGTCATGGACGCCGGCGGCTTTCTTGTATCGAATTCCCGGATCTGACCGGAAGGTGCGCCCTCAGGCGTCCTTTTCGTTGACGGCCTCGGTACCCGGCTCGACCGTAACGGTTTCCGGCTTCGGGCCGCCTTTGGCGACGCCGACCATGGCCGGGCGCAGCACGCGCTCGCCGATCGTGTAGCCGGCCTGGACGACCTGGATGACGGTGTTGTTCGGCACGTTCGGATTGGGAACCTCGAACATCGCCTGGTGGAAGTTCGGGTCGAACTTCTCGCCTTCGCATTCGATCTTCTTGACGCCGTGACGCTCCAGCGCGGAAAGCATCGAGCGCTCGGTCATGTCGACGCCTTCGACCAGCGCCTTCAGGCCGGCATCGGCGCTTTCAAGAACTTCGGCCGGAACGGCATCGAGCGCGCGGCGCAAGTTGTCCGATACGGCGAGCATGTCGCGAGCAAAGCCAGCGACCGAATAGGAACGGGCATCCTTGACGTCGCGCTCGGTACGGCGGCGCAGGTTTTCCATCTCGGCTGCGAGGCGCAGCATGCGGTCGCGAAGGTCGAGGTTTTCGGCCTGCAGCTGTTCGATCGGATCGGGCGCCCGCGTTTCCGCTTCGGCTGCGCCGGCTGCGTCCTGCTCCTTGGAAGCGTCGGTTTCAGCTGCGGCCTCTGCGGCGGTGTCAGGGCCGTTCTTCTTCATTTCATCGGTCATGACGATCTCCGGATAGGTCATTTCATGTCGTGCCCGATATCGAGGTTCACGGCCGAAAAATCAAGGCTTGCGTGCGATGGCCGGCCGGAAATCCGTCGTTTTCGGGATTGTCTAGCGCCCCGAGCGGGCGAGCCGTGCCATCAGCTGCGCGGTGTAGTCGACCATGGGGACGACGCGCGCGTAATTGAGCCGCGTCGGGCCAATCACGCCGACCGCGCCGACGATCCGCTCGTCGGCATCGCGGAAGGGCGCGACGATCAGCGAGGAACCGGACAGCGAGAACAGCTTGTTTTCCGAGCCGATGAAGATGCGCACGCCCGACCCGGTTTCGGCGAGACTCATGATCTCGATCAGGCTGTCCTTCTTTTCCAGATCATCGAAGAGCATGCGCAGCCGGTCGATGTCCTCGACGCCGCCCACGCCCTCTAGCAGGTTGGCGCGGCCGCGCACCACGAGCTGGGCCGGCTTGCCCTCCTCGCCCGATCCGGACCACACCGCAAGGCCGCGGCTGACGAGATCCTGCGACAGCGTATCGAGCTCGCGGCGCACCTCGTCCTTCAGCGCCTCCAGCTGTCGGCGCAATTCGGCGAGTGTGCGGCCCGTCATGTGGGCATTCATGAAATTGGCCGCCTCGGTCAGCTGCGAGGTGGTGATACCGGAGGGCAGATCGATGATGCGGTTTTCCACCTGCCCCTGCTCGCCGACCAGCACGGCCAGCGCCTTGGTCGGTTCCAGCCTGATGAATTCGACGTGCTTCAAGACCGGATCGGCCTTAGAGGTGATCACCAGTCCGGCGCCGCGCGACATGCCCGACAGCATCTGGCTGGCATCGTTGAGCAGGGTTTCGACCGAGTGATCGGCATGGCCGGTGCCCATGTGGCGGTCGATCGAGGCGCGGTCGTCCTCCGACAGGTCGCCGATCTGCATGAAGGCGTCGACGAAGAAGCGCAGGCCGAGCTGCGTCGGCAGACGTCCGGCGCTGATATGCGGGGAGTAGACGAGACCAAGTTCCTCCAGATCGCTCATCACGTTGCGCACGGAGGCCGGCGACAGCGACATCGGCAGGAGACGCGAGAGATTGCGGGATCCCAGAGGCTCGCCGCTCTCCAGGTAGCTCTCCACGATCCGCCGGAAAATCTCCTTCGAACGATCGTCCAGTGCGGTGACGGCGTCCTTGTCCGGTTTGCCAGGAAAACTCATCTGATGCGCGATATCCATCACAGTTCAACTCTGACCGAAAATATAGTCGTTCCGTTTTGCAAGACAAACCGGAAAATCGCCCGCGGCCCCGGAAGTCGCGCCTCTTTCTCGCTTTTTCTTTGCAAAACGGCCGGGCGGGCCGTAGAAGGCTGACCAAAGAACAGGGAGATACCTCATGCGTCCATCCGGCCGGAAAACAGATCAAATGCGCGCCGTCAGCTTCGAGCGCAATTTCACCAAGCACGCGGAAGGCTCCTGCCTGGTGAGGTTCGGCGATACGCATGTTCTGTGCACCGCCAGCCTTGAAGAAAAAGTACCGGGCTGGATGCGCAATTCCGGCAAGGGCTGGGTCACGGCCGAATACGGCATGCTGCCGCGCTCCACCGGCGAGCGCATGCGCCGCGAGGCGACCGCCGGCAAGCAGGGCGGCCGCACGCAGGAAATCCAGCGCCTGATCGGCCGCTCCTTGCGCGCCGTCATCGATCTCGAAGCGCTCGGCGAGCGCCAGATCACCGTCGACTGCGACGTCATCCAGGCCGATGGCGGCACCCGCACGGCGTCGATCACCGGCGGCTGGATCGCCCTTTACGACTGCCTGAAGTGGATGGAAGCGCGCAACATGATCAAGACCGATCGCGTGCTGATCGATCATGTCGCCGCCATCTCCTGCGGCATCTTCGCCAATCAGCCGGTCATCGACCTCGACTATCTGGAAGACTCCGCCGCCGAAACCGACGCCAACTTCGTCATGACCGGCAAGGGCGGCATCGTCGAAATCCAGGGCACGGCGGAAGGCAAGCCGTTCTCGGACGAGGAATTCCTGACCCTGATGGGCCTCGCCAAGACCGGCATTGCCGATCTCGTCTCGCTGCAGAAGCAGGCGGTCGGCGCAGCCTGAGGCTGAGCGTCCCGGAGATCATGACGAACGCGATTGCCGCCATACTGGAAACAGCCCTCTACGCCCGTGATCTCGACGCGGCGGAGGCGTTTTATGGCGGCATCCTCGGCCTAGAGACAATCACACGGGTGGCGGACCGGCACGTCTTCTTTCGCTGCGGCGACGGCATCCTGCTGGTCTTCAATCCGGACGAGACGGCCAAGCCCGCCGCGCCGGATCGTCTGCCGGTGCCGGCGCATGGCACGAACGGTCCGGGGCATGCCTGCTTCCGCGTTGCCGGCGACCGGATGGACGGATTGCGGGCGCATCTGGAAGAGGCCGGCGTTACAATCGAGGCCGATTTTTGCTGGCCGAACGGCGCGCGGTCGATCTACTTTCGCGATCCGGCCGGCAACAGCCTTGAATGCGCCGAACCGAAACTATGGGGACTAGAGCAGGACTGATGCGCAAACTCGACCAGAAGACGATCGTCGTCGCCAGCCACAATGCCGGCAAGATCCGCGAAATCGAGGACCTGATCGGCCCGTTCGGCTTCAATGCCAGCTCGGCCGCCGCGCTCGACTTTCCGGTCCCCGACGAAACCGGCACGACCTTTGAGGAAAATGCCGCGATCAAGGCGCTTGCCTCGGCGAAGGCCTCCGGCCTGCCGGCGCTCTCCGATGATTCCGGCCTCGTCGTCGACGCGCTCGACGGCGCGCCGGGCGTCTACACCGCCGACTGGGCCGAAAAGCCCGACGGCAGCGGCCGCGACTTCATGATGGCGATGGAGAAGGTCGAAAAGGCGCTCGAGGACAAGGGCGCCGCCGCCGATCAGCGCACCGCCCGCTTCGTCTCCGTGCTCTGCCTTGCCTGGCCGGACGGGCATACGGAGATGTTCCGCGGCGAAGTGGACGGCGTGATCGTCTGGCCGCCGCGCGGCAGCCGCGGCTTCGGCTACGACCCGATCTTCCAGCCCGAGGGCCATGAGCGCACCTTCGGCGAGATGGAGGCCGAGGAAAAGCACGGTTGGAAGCCAGGCGACGCTGAAGCCCTGTCGCACCGCGCCCGAGCCTTCAAGCTGTTCGTCGAAACCTGCCTGGAGGCCTGATGGCATTGATAGATGCATATGCCGGACTGCTGCCCGATACCGGCGATCCGGGTTTCGGCGTCTATCTCCATTGGCCGTTCTGCGCGGCCAAATGCCCCTATTGCGACTTCAACAGCCATGTGCGCCACCAGCCGGTGGACCAGGAACGTTTCGCCGCCGCCTTTCTGAAGGAAATGGCGACCATGCGGCAGATGAGCGGTCCGCGCACCGTCACCTCCATCTTTCTTGGCGGCGGCACGCCATCGCTGATGCAGCCGAAAACGGTCGAGACCATCCTGGATGGCATTGCCCGCGAATGGCATGTGCCGGGCGGCATCGAGATCACCATGGAGGCCAATCCGTCGAGCGTCGAAGCCGAGCGCTTCCGGGGCTACCGGGCCGCCGGCGTCAATCGCGTCTCGCTCGGCGTCCAGGCGCTGAACGACACCGACCTGAAATTCCTCGGCCGGCTGCACGATGTCGCCGATGCGCTGAAGGCGATCCGGCTGGCGCGCGAAATCTTCCCGCGCATGTCGTTCGATCTCATCTATGCCCGCCCCAACCAGACGGTCAACGCCTGGGAGCAGGAGCTCAGGCAAGCGATTTCCTATGCCGTCGACCATCTGTCGCTCTACCAGCTGACGATCGAGGAAGGCACGCCCTTCTACGGGCTGCACAAGGCCGGCAAGCTGATCGTGCCGGACGGCGACCAGTCGGCCCTGCTCTATGAAGCGACCCAGGCGATCACCGCCGACGAGGGGCTGCCGGCCTACGAGGTTTCCAACCATGCAAGGCCGGGCGCCGAAAGCCGCCACAACCTCACCTACTGGCGCTACGGCGACTATGCCGGCATCGGCCCCGGGGCGCATGGCCGCCTCAAGACCGGCAGCCGCAAGACCGCGACCAGCACGGAGCGCAATCCGGAAGCCTGGCTGCAACTCGTCGAGACGCAGGGCCACGGCATGATCGACCAGGAGCTTCTCGGATACGAGGAGCAGGCCGACGAATTGCTGCTGATGGGCCTGCGCCTGCGCGAAGGTGTCGATCTCGCCCGCTGGCAGATGCTGTCGGGCCGCGATCCCGATCCGAAGCGCGAGGCCACGCTCCTCGAGCACGGCTTCATCGAGCGGATCGGCAATTCGCGCCTCAGATGCACCCCTTCGGGCATGCTGGTGCTCGACGCGGTGGTGGCGGATCTCGCCTGCTGACGCGAAAGGAAGAGGCCGATGCCGGAACAGGATCCCTCGCATAGCGCCGCGCACCAGAGCGTCCCGCCTGCGACGGACAGGCTTACCGCCGTGCTCACCCTCCAGAAGCGCGCGCATCAAGCAGACATGTATCCCGCGCTTCAAACGCGGCGTGATCGCCTGGACAGACTTGACCGCATGCTGGCAGAGCACGGCGAGCGCTTCAGCCGTGCCATCGACGCCGATTTTGGCGGGCGGTCCGGAATTGTCAGCTCGTTGACGGAAATCGTCACCAGCCGGGCTGCGATCCGCCACGCGAAGCGCCACCTGAAGGCCTGGATGAAGCCGCGCAAGGCATCCGTCAGCTGGACGTCTCGGCCGAGCAGGGCCTTTATCCTGACCCAACCGCTCGGCGCCGTCGGCATCATCGGTCCCTGGAACTACCCTTTGCTGCTGCTCCTCGGCCCGCTTGCAGGCGCGTTGGCTGCCGGCAACAGGGCGATGCTGAAGCCCTCCGAGCTCACTCCGGCCTTTGCCGAGGTGCTGAAGGCTGCCGTCGCGGCCACGTTCAGCGAAGGCGAGGTCGCGGTTATCACCGGCGACGTGTCGGTCGCGCAGGCCTTTGCCGCGCTGCCGTTCGATCATCTCGTCTTTACCGGCTCCACGGCGGTCGGACGCAAGGTGGCAGAAGCCGCCGCGCGCAACCTGACGCCGGTTACTCTCGAACTCGGAGGCAAATCCCCGGCCATCGTCGACCGCTCCGCCAACCTCGAACTGGCAGCAGAGCGGATCGCCTGGGGCAAGCTGATCAATTCCGGGCAGACCTGCGTGGCACCCGACTACGCGCTGGTCCAACGCGACGTGCTCGCCGATTTCCTGCAGCTCTTCAAGGCGGAAGTCGCCAGGCAATATCGGACATTCGAGGGCAATCCGGATTATACCAGCATCATCAACGATCGGCATTTCGACCGGCTGAACGGACTTCTCGAGGACGCCCGCGCCATCGGCGGAGAGGTCGAAGTCCTGGGAGACGCACCGTCCCGGGAGCAACGCATATTTCCGCCGGCGATAATCGCCAATGCGAAGCCCGGCATGGCTGTCATGCAGGAGGAGATTTTCGGCCCGATCCTGCCCGTCATTGCCTATGATACCGCCGACGATGCCATCGCTCTGGTCAATGCCGGCGACAGGCCCCTGTCGCTCTACTGGTTTGGAACGGACAAGGCGGTCGAGGAGCGTATCCTCAAGCACACGCTTGCAGGCGGCGTCACCATCAACGGCACGATCCTGCATCTGGCGCAGGACGGACTGCCCTTCGGAGGGGTCGGCGCATCTGGAAACGGCCATTATCACGGCGAGTACGGGTTCAGGGCGCTGTCGAAGGAAAAACCCGTCTTCCGGCAATCCCGTTTGTCGGCAATGCCGCTGCTCTATCCGCCCTACGGCCGCCTCGCCCGCCTCATCATCCGCCTGCTCAACCGCCTTGCCTGACGCCTAACGCCTTGACGGGGACACCGGTACGGCCTTCCCAATGCCATGAGGGACCGCCCTCAAGCCTTCACCGCCGTCACATGCAGCCACTCGGTCGGCAGGCCGTCATAGCCGCCGCCCGCTCTGGCATCGACCTCGATGGCGCCGAGGCCGACTGCCTCATAGGTGCTTTGCAGATATTCCACCGACGGATTGTTGTAGTATCGGCCGAAGCGGTCGATCGTCTCGTCCGCCGCCGTCTTGTAGCTCGCGTAGAACAGGCCGCCGGCCTTCAGCGCCCGCGCGATGCGGCCGATGACATCCGGCAGTCCAGTCCGCGGCACGTGCAGTAGGCAAGCGTTCGCCCAGACCGCGTCGAAACAGGCGACATCCGAAAGAGCGTCGAACGGCAACACGCCCACCGCAACACCCAGCCGCCTCTCGGCTTCGGCGGCCATTTCTGCCGTGCCGTCGGTTGGCCTTACGTCGATCCCGCGCGCCAGCATGTGGGCGCTGTCATGGCCTGCGCCGCAGCCGAGTTCGAGCACGCGGGCGCCTTCCGGCAGGCGGTCGATGAAGGCATCCAGACGCCCAAAGTCGCGCCGTTCCGTATCCGCGGCGTACCGGGCGGCATTCTGTGCGTAGAAGCGGTCGGTTGAATGATCGTCGGTCATCACGCCTTCAATCATATAGAAGCAGTAGCGTCCACAAATCTTGTAGGGCAAGGACAATGTTTGCGAAAGCCGAGCGCTCTGTCCTTCAGACGACACGAAGGTTGCCCAAGATGATGTCGCGGATATAGGATAATCAATGTCCAGGTGAGCGTTGATGGTGGTCTGATGAATAGCCCTTTGAACATCCAGCTCAGCGAACTACGAAAGATCGGGTGGGATGATTGGGATCCAATCGGTATCCGCAGTGTTGAATCGGCAGACTGGAAGACCTGCGCGGCCGACGAATACGATTCCTACCTCCTCCATGTCGTTCATCTCCTGCGTCAGGGAGGCCAACCGAAGGACGCAATTTCATATCTCGACCGAGTCGTAACGGAGCACATGGGGCTCGGGCGTCTGACCGATGAGCGGCACCAGGCGTCAGTGAAGTGTGTTCAAGCGATTTCGGATTATCTCAAGGCGCTCAGCGCGAAAAAATGACGCCCCGGCCCGCATAGCCAATTACCAGATTCCAGCACTTCTTGCGGTCACAACCAAAGAAAAAGGCCGGCGTTTCCGCCGGCCCTTCTGGTCCGCCTATTCGTTGATCAGTCGCTTCAGAAGCTCGATCTCGTGGGACAGCTTCGTGTCTTCCGAAATCAGCTCCTCGATCTTGCGCACCGCGTGCAGCACGGTGGTGTGATCGCGTCCGCCGAACCGGCGGCCGATTTCCGGGAAGGAGCGCGGCGTCAGCGTCTTCGACAGATACATGGCGATCTGGCGCGGCTTGACGATGACGCGGGTGCGGCGGTTGGAGACCAGCTCCTGGCGCGACACGTTGTAATGACGGGCGACGATCCGCTGGATGTCCTCGATGCGCACGCGGCGCGGTTCGCCGGCGCCGACCAGATGGGCGAGCAGCTCATCGACGCGCTCGACCGAGATGTTCGGCTCGAAGGAACGGCGGAACAGGAGCTGGTTGAACGCGCCTTCCAGTTCGCGGCCGCTCGCCGTCACCTTGCGGGCGACATGCGAAAGGATGTCGGCCGGAATGTCGATCGACGGATCTTCCTTGCGGGCGAGCTCCAGGCGGCCTTTCAGCATTTCCAGGCGCATCTCGTAATCGGGTGCTTCCATCTCGATCGCCACGCCGCCCTGCAGGCGGGAGCGAACGCGCGGGTCGAGCGATTCCAGCTCCCACGGCGCGCGGTCGGCGGCGACGACGACCTGCTTGGCGCTGTCGAGCAGCATGTTGAGGAGATGGCAGAATTCGTGCTGGATCGACTTGCCCTGCAGGAACTGCATGTCGTCGATGACGAGAAGGTCGATGTTGCGCAGCGAATCCTTGAGCGACAGCGCGTCATTGTCACGGATCGCCGAGGCGAAGCGCCACATGAAGTATTCCGCCGTCAGATAGACGACGCGGAGCTGCCGCGGGCTGGAAATCGCCGCATTGGCGATCGCCTGCAGAAGATGCGTCTTGCCGAGCCCGACCGACGAATGGATGAACAGCGGGTTGAAGCGGACGGCACTCGCGCCGGCTTCCGCAATCGTGCGGGCGGCGGCAAGGGCGACGCGGTTCGACGCGCCTTCGATGAAGCTGTCGAAGGTATAACGGCTGTCGAGCGGCGAACCGAACAGCGGACCTTGCGTATTGGCCGGGCGCTGCATCTGCGCCTTGAGGGCTGGCACGGCCTGGGCGATCGACTGCGGGCCGGACAGCGTTGTCTGGACCGGCGCATCGGCTCCGGCGGAGGCGGTCTCCTCGGTCGACGGCTTGGCGGCACGGGTCGCGCTGCGCACCATGATCTCGACCTTCAGGATTGCCGGCTCCTCTTCCTGCAGCAGGCTGGTGATGAGATCGAGATAGCGGTTGTTGATCCAGGATTTCAGGAAGGTGGTGGGAACGGAAAGCCTTACGACGCTCTTCGAGACCGAATGCAGCTTCAGACGCCCAAACCAGCTTGCGTAGACGTCGGAGCCGACCTGGGCCTTCAGACGTTTGCTGAAGCGGTCGAACAGCACGTTTTGATCCATGTTGGACCAGCCTCCCGCCGCAGACAGCACTTCCTCGGCATTATCGTTGGAACCGGATGATTTGATTGTAGTCAGCACTTTTTTCCGCCTTTTTTATACAGGCGCCACGTCCCGCTTCGCCGAGCAGGTCTCCGTCGCACCAGTCAGTTCTCAGTCAAGACCTGAAGTTCGCGCCCTCGCATGCGCTTGCCCGGTCACCAAAAAATCGGCCTCCTTCTTTTCTGGCGGAGCCACCCGCCTACGCTTCACACTCTCGAAAAGAGACAAAGACAGAGCGTCCGGAGACCATGCGGACTCCGAGCAAAACCCCTTCTCCTTTCGCGAAAGGCGGAACAGAAAAGCCCCGCAGCAAGTGGGTGCAGAAAATCGCTTGCCGTTGCCAGCAATTTTCATGCCTAACCTTTTGGAGTTGCCCCACCCCTTTGCTGGAAGCCATTTAGGCAAGATCGATGGCCAAGATCAACGGTGAAATTTACGCAAACTTAACGGGCGGCCATTGACTCTGAGGGCGGGGTTTAAAAGGCCGTTTTGGAGCGTTGGAGAATCGCTTTTGAATCAAGGAGATTCAGCTTCAGTGCAGGTCTGCAACACCCGAAATCGAAAAAAAATAAAAATTCGCTTGACTCACTTTGGACGTCATCTTCCGTAGCGTGAGATCGATCCGGCCGTCATATCCTTCTGCAAGCCGTTGATTTTAATGATTTTTTAATGTCACCGCCACGTCACAAGAATGACATATTGACGTATACGGATTTCGACGCCGGAAGAAACACGAAAAGCCCGGCCGAAACGGCCAGGCTTTGTCGAGAGACGAAATGAAGCGTCGAAATTAGGCCGAAAGGGCCTTCACGCGCTGGGCAAGACGCGACACCTTGCGGGATGCGGTGTTGCGGTGCATGACGCCCTTCGATGCGGCGCGCTGCAGTTCCGGCTGGGCGGACTGAAGGGCTGCGAGAGCGTCGGCAGCGTTGCCGGAAGCGATTGCTTCTTCAACCTTGCGGATGAAGGTGCGGACGCGAGAAACGCGGTTCTTGTTGACTGCGGTACGGCCAGCGATCTTGCGGGTCGCCTTCTTTGCCGACTTGGTATTGGCCATGTATGCCTCTCTTCGAAATCAAACAATCCCGTCATCGCCGCGGCCAGTCTGCGGCCATTCCGTGCAACAATGCGGGAGCAAATTTAAGGGAAAGCCTGACGGGCTTCCCAAACCGTGGCGGGCATATAGCTGCAATCGCGCCGGACGTCAACGCGCAAACGGGGTCCGGCGGAAAAGAATCTGCATGCCGCCACCGCTGTTCACCGGTTCTTGAAGTCCGGCTTGCGCTTCTCGGCAAAGGCGCCCATGCCCTCCTTCTGGTCCTCGGTCGCAAACAGCGCATAGAACAGGTTTCGCTCGTAGCGCATGCCTTCGGCGAGCGTCAGCTCGAAGGCATTAGCGACCGCTTCCTTGGCCATCATCACCGAGGGCAGCGAGAAGGAGGCGATCTTTTCGGCGGCGGCCATGGCCTCCTCGATCAGCTTTTCCGGCGCGACGACGCGGGCGACGAGGCCGCAGCTTTCCGCCTCCTTCGCGTCCATCATCCGCCCCGTGAGCACGAGATCCATCGCCTTCGCCTTGCCGACCGAGCGTACCAGGCGCTGCGTGCCGCCCATGCCGGGGATGACGCCGAGCGTGATCTCCGGCTGGCCGAACTTCGCCGTCTCGGAGGCCATGACGATGTCGCACATCATCACGAGCTCGCAGCCGCCGCCAAGCGCATAGCCGGAAACAGCAGCGATCATCGGCTTGCGGGTCGCCGCCACCTTGTCCCAGCCGGCGATGAAGCCGGACTTGTAGATGTCGGGGTATTCGAGCGGCAGCATTTCCTTGATGTCGGCGCCGGCGGCAAAGGCCTTTTCCGAGCCGGTGATCACGATCGCGCCGACCGCGTCGTCGGCGTCGAAGGCGGCCAGCGCCTCGATCATCTCGGAAAGCACCGTCGAATTCAGCGCATTCAGCGCCTGCGGCCGGTTGAGCGTGACGACGCCCACCCTGCCCTTCGTCTCCACGATCAGCGTCTCATAGGCCATGCTCATCTCCCTTTCATCTTGGTCTGCGCGCTATTTCTGGCAGCGCGGGCAATAGAATGTCGAGCGGCCCGCCTGCACGAGCCTCTGTATGGTGCCGCCACAGCCCTCGCGGCGGCAGGGCTCGCCTTCCCGGTCGTAGACGGAGAAGGAGTGCTGGAAATAGCCGAGCGAGCCGTCGGTGCGGATATGGTCGCGCAAGGTCGAGCCGCCGGCGACAATCGCGTCGGCGATGACGGCGCGGATTGCGGCTTCCAGCTCCAGGAGCTTCGCTCCCGGCCGACCGGTCTTCGTCACCAGGCTGCCGGCGGGCTTGAGCGGCGACAGGCCGGCGCGCCAGAGCGCCTCGCAGACATAGATATTGCCAAGCCCGGCGATCACCTTCTGGTCGAGGAGCGCCGATTTCAGTGGCTGCGCCTTGCCGCGGAAGCGGGCGGCGAGATAGTCGGGGTCGAGCGCGTTGCCGGTCGGCTCCGGCCCGAGGTCGCGAAACGCGGGATAGGCCGCCTGATCGGATCGGCGCATCAGGTCCATGAAGCCGAAGCGGCGCGGGTCATTATAGATAACATGCCGGCCTGCGCCCTCGCCTTCGAGATGGAAGACGACGTGGTCGTGCTTTTCGTCCTTGCCGCGCGGATGGTGGAACTCGCCGAGTGTTGCATCGGCGACGCGAAACGAGCCGGACATGCCGAGATGGGCGACCACCGTCAGGTCGTCCTCGAGATCGATCAGAAGGTATTTGGCGCGGCGCGACAGCGAGACGATGCGTTTTCCGGCCACCTGTTCGGCAAAGGCCTCGGGAAAGGGAAAGCGCAGGTCGCTGCGGCGCAGTTCCAGCCGGCCCAGCACGGTGCCCTCCATCACGGGGGCGAGCCCGCGCCTGACGGTCTCCACTTCCGGCAATTCCGGCATCCGGTAACCCTTCGTCGAACTTCCTGTTTCAAGATTTTCCGTTTCCGGCTATAGCAGCGCGGACAGGCTGCGGCAAAGGGTGTTCTCGCCTTCGCCGACACGCCCTATATAAGGTGCGGCAAAGAGATTTCCGCATCCCGTGTTTGAAATGGAGTAAGGCTCATGGCTGAAGGCCGCACGTCCGCCGATGGCGGCATGGCGACATCCTACGGTTTCCGCGACGTTGCGGAAGGCGAAAAGCAGGGCCTCGTCAACGACGTCTTCCACAAGGTCGCCAAGCGCTACGACATCATGAACGACGTGATGTCGGCGGGCCTCCACCGGGTGTGGAAGAACGCCATGGTCGCCGCCCTCACGCCGCGGCCCGATCCGTCCTACCGCGTGCTCGACGTTGCCGGCGGCACCGGCGACATTGCGTTCCGCATCATCGAGGCCTCGAAGCGCCAGGCGCACGCGACCGTCCTCGACATCAACGGCTCGATGCTGGCCGTCGGCGAGGAGCGCGCCGCCAAGAAGGGTCTTTCCGACAATCTCACCTTCGTCGAGGCGAACGCCGAAGAGCTTCCCTTCGAAGCCAATTCCTTCGACGCCTACACGATCGCCTTCGGCATCCGCAACGTGCCGCGCATCGACGTGGCGCTGTCGGAAGCCTACCGGGTGCTGAAGCGCGGCGGCCGGCTGCTGGTGCTCGAATTTTCCGAAGTCGAGCTGCCGCTCCTCGACCGCGTCTATGACGAATGGTCGTTCAAGGCGATCCCGAAATTCGGCAAGGCGATCACCGGCGACGACGAGCCCTACCAGTATCTGGTCGAATCGATCCGCAAGTTCCCGAGCCAGAAGGATTTTGCGGCCATGATCGAGACCGCCGGCTTCTCCCGCGTCACCTTCACCAATTACACCGGCGGCATCGCGGCGCTCCATTCCGGCTGGAAGCTCTAAGCCCGGATGAGCACGATCGGCGCATATTACCGGCTCGCCCGGGTCGGCTGGGTTCTCGTCCGCGAAGGCGTCGTCTCGGCGCTGCCTTCGGAAGACCTGCCGCCGCTCGCCCGCTTCGGCCAGACGCTTGCCGGGATCTTTGCCCGCAACCGCGCGCTTCGCCGCGACCGGCGCGACAATCTCGCCCGCGCGGTCGAACGGCTCGGCCCGTCCTACGTCAAGATCGGTCAGTTCCTGGCGACCCGCCCGGACGTCGTCGGCGTCGAATTTGCCGCCGACCTCTCCATGCTGCAGGACCGCATGCAGACCTTCCCGACGGCCGCCGCCAGGGCGCAGATCGAGGCCTCGCTCGGCCGCAGCATCGAGGCGCTCTACGCCTCGTTCGGCGAACCGGTCGCCGCCGCATCGATCGCGCAGGTGCATCCGGCCGAGGTCGAGGCGAACGGTGTCACCCGCAAGGTCGCCGTCAAGGTCATCCGCCCCGGCGTGCGCGAGCGTTTCGCCCATGACATCGAGGCACAATATGCCTTTGCCCGGCTGCAGGAACGCTTCATCCCCAAGACCCGGCGGCTGCGTCCGGTCGAGGTGACGAAGACGCTCGAACAGACGACCAAGGTCGAGATGGACCTGCGCCTCGAGGCTGCAGCGCTCTCCGAGCTCGGCGAGAATTCCAAGGACGATCCGGGCTTCCGCGTGCCGAAGGTCGACTGGGAGCGCACCGGCCGCGACGTCGTCACCATGGAATGGATCGACGGCATCAAGATGTCGGATGTCGAGGCGCTGAAAGCCGCCGGCCATGATCTCAACGCGCTTGCCGTCACCATGATGCAGGCCTTCCTGCGCCACACGCTGCGCGACGGCTTCTTCCATGCCGACATGCACCAGGGCAATCTCTTCGTGGAAGCCGACGGCACCGTGGTGGCCGTCGACATGGGCATCGTCGGCCGGCTCGGCAAGAAGGAGCGCCGCTTCCTCGCCGAAATCCTCTACGGCTTCATCTCCCGCGACTACATGCGCGTCGCCGAAACCCATTTCGAGGCCGGCTACGTGCCCGGCCACCACGACCATGCGAGCTTCGCCCAGGCGATCCGCGCGATCGGCGAGCCGATCCACGGCCAGCCGGCCGAGACCATCTCGATGGCCAAGCTCCTGACGCTCCTCTTCGAAGTGACCGAACTCTTCGACATGGAGACGCGGCCCGAGCTCGTCATGCTGCAGAAGACCATGGTCGTCGTCGAGGGCGTGGCGCGCACGCTCGACCCGAAGTTCAACATGTGGAAGGCCTCGGAACCGGTCGTGTCGGGGTGGATCCGCGACAATCTCGGCCCGAAGCGCATCGTCACCGACCTGAAGGACGGCCTGTCGGCCGCCCTGAAGCTCGCCGAAGCCGTCCCGGAAATCGCCGCCCGCACGGAAAAATTCCATCACGAACTGATGGTGATGAGCGAAAACGGCCTGAGGTTCGACCCGGCCACGGCAGACGCCATCGGCAAGGCCGAAGCCCGCCACAACCGCTCCGGCCGGCTGGCGCTCTGGGTGATCGCCGCGGCACTGATCTGGATCGGCTGGGTGCTGGCGTAGGAGGGCTTTGCCCCGTCCCTCCCGGCCGTCAGCCGGATGCGACTGCGGCTTCGATCCGGGCGATGTCGATCTTCATCATGGTCATCATTTCCTCGAAGGCCCGTTTCGCCACGACCGGGTCGTCGCTTCCGACGAATTCCAGCAGTCGCCTTGGCGTGATCTGCCAGGAGAAGCCCCAGCGGTCCCTGCACCAGCCGCAGGCATTTTCCGCGCCGCCATTGCCGACGATCGCATCCCAGTAGCGATCGATTTCGTCCTGACTGTCGACGACAACCATGAAGCTCACCGCTTCATTGGGCTTGAAATTCGGGCCTCCATTGAGACCGACAAACCGCCGGCCGAGCACGGCGAACTCCACCGTCAGTTCACTGCCGCCGCTGCCGCCGGGAAAATCCGAAGGGGCCTTGTTGACCCGATCCACATGGCTGTCGGGAAATGTGGCCGCGTAGAACTCCGCAGCCTTTCTGGCCTCACCGTGGTCGAACCACACACATGTGACAAGATCTGCCATTCTCTCCTCCTCCCAAGGCCTCGCGATCCCGATACCTCTGACCGCAAGCCCCTTCCGTCATGGCACGAAGTTGCGTGCAAAAGATGATCCTTGTCAAATTCCTGGAGAGCTTTCTTGCGCGCCTCCTCGTTCGCGCCGAACCGAAGTCGCAGCGCCTCCCCCTCCCCGTCATCCCGGACCCGATCCGGGATCCAGCAGCGCGATGTCCATCGCGCGGGAGACTCTCTCGGGCGGCCTGCCGGTTCGCCGCAAGGACGGTCCCCTCACCGCGCCGACGCGCGGTGGCTGGATGCCGGATCAAGTCCGGCATGACGGAAGTGAGGGCGTGCGATTAATCGAGATACTTCTTGGCCGTCGCTCGGATTCGCTCCGCGTGATCGTAAATCTGATCCAGGCTGTCCAAGGCGACCCGCTCCTCGTCATCCTTGTCGAAAAGGCCGAGGTATTTTGTCGACCTGTTGAAATGCAGTCGGGCAAGTGGGCGGCGATTGTTGTTGTCGATCAGCACAGCGCAGTAGCTCTTTGCGTCCCGCATGAAGACCCGCTTTGATGAAATGGCTTCCCTAGCGATGGCCTTGACGATCATGAAGCCTTCTCGTTCTTCATCGGTCGTGACAATCTCCTCTTCGACCTGCGGCGCCTCCTCCGCCACGTCGCTCACATCTTCTGCGTCTGCCAATGCGGTGGATAGCCGGCTCTTCACGGCATCCATGATGACCTCCCTGAAGGCAGCCTTAACAACACCGGTCAGCATTTCTTTCACCGGCGCACGCATCTGGCCTTCATAGACATTGCGGGCAACCAGTTTGACAAATTCCTCCGTCGGCTCATCGACGAGCTTGGCAATCTCCCTCTTGACGCCTGACGTGTATTTCAGCCGCTCCGCGGTCGCGAGTATGGCGGAAACATCAAAGGCTGCCTTCTCGAATTTCTTGAGCTCGGCAATGGTGCCGCTCTGCAAGTCGCCGATATCGAAGATAAGGAATGGTCTCGTGTCGAGTTTGTTTGTTTCCTCCAAGTCCGTGTAGAAGTTGAAGGTCTTCCCATTTGTCAGAATGGCAAACTTGGCATTCGTGACGGTGAAATACCGGAAAAGTTGATCGAGGTGCCGCTTGTCCAGCACCGTCGTCAGCGGCTTGCACTCAATGAGTATTCTGATCTCGCCGTCGAGTTTGATGGCATAGTCGACCTTTTCCCCCTTTTTCCCGACGGCATCTGCCGTGAACTCAGGGATGACCTCAAACGGATCAAACACGTCATATCCAAGAGCACGCAGGAAAGGCAGAACAATCGCCGTCTTGACCGCTTCCTCCGTAAGCATTGATGCAGAATGGACTTTCACTTTCTCGGATAGAGCACGCAAATTATCTTCGATCGACATGTTCCCCTCCCACCATCGAAAGTAGAAAACTTGCCGACTTGCATCTGCCAGTCAATGTTTATTTAAATTCACGGCAATGTTCCGTATTCAAATTTGCCTTGTGGCAATTCCTCTCCTCGCCGCGCCGACGCGCGGTGGCTGGATGCCGGATCAGGTCCGGCATGACGGAAATGTGGGCGAGCGGCGGTGGTGGCGAAGAGGAGCACGGCAATGACACCGGCAACGGCAGACACCGAGGCCGCCACCCCTCCGCCCTCATCCTCGGCCTTGTGCCGGGGATCCAGCTACCGCGCGTCGGCGCGGTGAGAGATGCAGCCCTTGGGTATCGTACCCCAAAGGAAGGAGTTTCGCGCGCGATGGACATCGCGCCGCTGGATCCCCGGGACAAGCCCGAGGATGAGGGGAGACATGGAGCGCGACGCCGGCGGCGCGTCATCTCCCCCTTGGCGGGGGAGACTTCGGAGCGGCGGCCAAAGGCCGGAAATCGATGAAGTCGATTTCAGCGAACGGAGGCCTGAGCGCGACGCCGCGCGAAGGCTGGTCAACAGCTTAGCTTTAGCTAAGTGTTAGAAATTCCAAGAGAGGGGATCAGGGCCACGCCTAGCAAACCAACCCCCTCACCAACAAAATCTACGACTTGGCTGCGCCAAGACCGTGATTTTGTATCCTCTCCCGCAAGGGGAGAGGCGCCCCACAAGCCACAAATCTTCCACGCACATCCCCCTCCCCAGAACCCGTGCCATACTCGTCCTGTTCCGTGTGGATAGGCCGGGGGAGCGAACCTGGCGAGCGAAACCGGCGCTGACGGGTGCGGGCGATCGCGGGCTCATATCCGTCAGGGTTCGCGAACGGTCCCCCTCGGCCCGTGCGGTTCCCGCGATGCGGGGGCCATACAGGACGCAAGCCGTTGCGTGCTGGCGGGTGGGCAGACCGGTCGGGCGTCAAAAACGCCCCGCCGGCGCGCCCTTGAACGATGTGCCTTCGAGGCACGCAAGGCCCTACCGCGAGGTGAGGCCGCAGAGGGATCCGCGGGCATAAACCGCCGAACGAGGCGCCCGGAAGGGCCATGTATTATACAAAAGATGAGGCACCCCGGGCGCTTCGTCCTTCATCCCCTTCATGCCACGGCCGGAAACGGCGCGTGAAGGGGAAGGTGTGTCCGGAGTTAGGAAAGGTGATGACGATGCGAACGACGACCGTGACGGCAACAGGCCACCACACCCGTCATCCCGGACTTGATCCGGGATCCAGCAGCGCGATGTCTATCGCGCGGGAGACTTACTTTTGCGCGTCACCAGAAAGTCTTCCAGACGGTCTTCTCGCCGCGCCGACGCGCGACGGCTGGATCCCCGGGACAAGCCCGAGGATGAGGGAAAACATGGAGCGCCTCGCCCGCTACCCCCGCATCGCCTTGCGGAAGGCCTCCAGCGTTTCGACGCTGACATGGTGCTCGATGCCCTCGGCGTCGATGCGGGCGGTTTCCTCGCAGACGCCGAGCGAAATCAGGAAGGCGACGACGGTCTGGTGGCGTTCGCGGCTTTCCTGGGCGACCTTCAGGCCGGCCTCGGTCAGGAAGACGCCGCGATAGCGCTTGCGGGTGACGAGGCCTTCGGCCGTCAGGCGGGCGAGCATCTTGGCGACCGTCGGCTGGGCGACGCCGAGGCGGGCGGCGATATCCACCTGGCGCGCCTCGTTGCCGTCCTCGATGAGGTCGGCGATCAGCTCGACGTAATCCTCGATCAGTGCGTTGCGGCGCGCCTCGCGGGTCTGGCGAAAGCCTTCGGAATGCACTTCCGCGTCGGGCAACGGCTCGCTGCGCTCGATATGTTTGCGTGTCGCCGCCAAGGTCCGCTTTCGCCCCCAACCTCAATTGCTCTTGAAGAGTTATAGCAAATGCTTGGATTTTTAACAGCAGGCCCTGCCGTTATCCCCGAAGCATCTCGCCCGATGCCCTTTGCCGGAGTCGCCCGGCCATTTCAAGAACCCTCATATATGAAATATAGCCTATTGCATAATTATAAGCTGTGGGGCAGATTGTACGAAACTGGTAATGCTGCATCCGCGAAAGGCCCCTTGATGTCCGATGCCCCGACGACCGCCGAACAGAGGACCGGCTGGCAATTCTCGCTTCCCGAAGACAAGGAGCGCCCCAGCCTGCCGGAAGTCCACAGCTCGGTCGCGGTCCCGCAGACCGGGTCGTGGGTCCGCAAGCTTCTGGCCTTTGCCGGGCCGGGCTACATGGTGTCGGTCGGCTACATGGACCCCGGCAACTGGGCGACGGATCTCGCTGGCGGATCGCAGTTCGGCTACACACTCCTCTCTGTCATCATGCTGTCGAACCTGATGGCGATCCTCCTGCAGGCGCTGACGGCGCGGCTCGGCATCGCCACCGGACGCGATCTCGCCCAGGCCTGTCGCGATCACTATTCGCCGCGGGTCAATTATGCCCTGTGGTTTGCCTGCGAGCTCGCCATCATCGCCTGCGATCTCGCCGAGGTCATCGGCACGGCGATCGCGCTGAACCTCTTGTTCGGCATTCCGCTGATCGCCGGCGCGCTGATCACGGCGCTCGACGTGTTCCTGCTCCTGCTCCTGATGAAGAAGGGCTTCCGCTTCCTTGAGGCCTTCGTCATCACGCTGCTGACCGTGATCTTCGTGTGTTTCGCCGTGCAGATCGCCGCTGCCTCGCCGCCGGTCGCTGCCGTGCTTGGCGGCTTCATGCCGAAGGGCGAGATCGTCACCAACCCGGCCATGCTCTACATCGCCATCGGCATCATCGGCGCCACCGTCATGCCGCACAATCTCTACCTGCACTCCTCGATCGTGCAGACCCGCGCCTATGAGCGCACCGAGAAGGGAAAGCGCGAGGCGATCAAGTGGGCGACGATCGACAGTACCGTCGCCCTCATGATGGCGCTGTTCATCAATGCGGCGATTCTGATCATCGCGGCGGCGGCCTTCCACACGACCGGCCACACGGAAGTCGCCGAAATCGAGGACGCCTACAAGCTGCTGTCGCCGATCCTCGGGCTCGGCATCGCCTCGACCCTGTTTGCCGTGGCCCTGCTTGCCTCCGGCCTCAACTCGACGGTCACCGCGACACTCGCCGGCCAGATCGTCATGGAAGGGTTCCTCAGGCTGCGGTTGCCGGGCTGGATGCGGCGGCTGATCACGCGCGGACTGGCGATCATCCCGGTCATCGCGGTCACCGCAATCTACGGCGAGCGCGGCACGGCCGAACTGCTGATCCTGTCGCAAGTCATCCTGTCGATGCAGCTACCGTTTGCGGTGATCCCGCTGGTGCGCTTCGTCACCGACCGCAAGAAGATGGGTGTCTTCGCCATACCGCGGCCCGTCGCGCTGCTGGCATGGCTCGTCGCCGGCCTCATCCTCGTGCTGAACTTCAAGCTGCTCTACGACACCTTTGCCGGCTGAGGCCGCTGGCTTGGATCACGCCGCCTTTGCGGCGTGATATTCCTTGATGGCCACCATGCGGATGTCCGGATAGCGCTCGCTCTCGTACCGAAGCGAAAAACCGTCCTGTGCGAGGAACACCGGATCGCCGTCGAGGTCGCGGGCGATATCGCCGCGATGGGTGGAGATGAACTTTTCGAGCTCCAGCGTCTTCTCCGCCGAAATCCAGCGGCAGACGGAAAAGCGCGGCATTTCGAAGGAGACCGGCAGGCCATACTCTGCCGACAGGCGTTCCTTCAGAACGTCGAGCTGCAGCGCGCCGACGACGCCGACGATGGCGGGCGAGCCGTCTTCCGGCGAGAAGAGCTGCACGACGCCCTCTTCCGCCATCTGCTGCAGCGCCTCCTTCAGCTTCTTCGCCTTCATCGCATCCTCCAGCCGCACGCGGCGCAGGATTTCAGGCGCGAAGTTCGGCACGCCCTGGAAGACCAGCGGCTCGCCTTCGGTCAGCGTGTCGCCGATACGCAAACTGCCATGGTTCGGGATGCCGACGACGTCGCCGGCATAGGCGGTGTCGGCTAGCTGGCGCTGCGAGGCGAAGAAGAATTGCGGGGCCGTCAGGCCCATCTGCTTGCCGGTGCGCGAAAGGCGCGCCTTCATCCCGCGCTCCAGCTTGCCGGAGCAGATGCGGGCAAAGGCGATGCGGTCGCGGTGATTGGGGTCCATGTTCGCCTGGATCTTGAAGACGAAGGCCGTCATCTTGTCCTCGGCCGCGTGTACAGTGCGGATATCGGCCACCTGGTCGCGCGGTGGCGGTGCGATATCGCCGAGCGCATTGATGAGGTCACGAACACCGAAGTTGCGGAGCGCGGAGCCGAAGAAGACCGGCGTCATGTGACCTTCGAGAAAGGCCGCCCGGTCGAAGGGGCGGCAGGCCTCGCGGGCGAGTTCGAGCTCCTCGATGAAGGTCTCGCGCTCGTTTTCCGGCAGACGCTCGGCAACGCTCTGCGGGCCGTTGACCGGAATGGCGACAACCTGGGTATCGGAACCGCGGAAGGCATTATCGGCCAGGTGATAGGCGCCGCAGAAGGTCTTCGAGCGGCCGACCGGCCAGGTGATCGGGGCGGTGTCGAGCGCCAGCTTCTCCTCGACCTCATCCAGGATCTCGAACGGATCGCGGCTTTCGCGGTCCATCTTGTTGATGAAGGTGATGATCGGAATGTCGCGCATGCGGCAGACTTCGAAGAGCTTCAGCGTCCGCGGCTCGATACCCTTGGCGGCATCGATGACCATGATGGCCGCATCCACCGCCGTCAGCGTACGATAGGTGTCGTCGGCGAAGTCTTCGTGGCCGGGCGTATCGAGGATGTTGAAGATGCGGTCGTTATACTCGAAAGTCATCACCGAGGTGACGACCGAGATGCCGCGTTCGCGTTCGATCTTCATCCAGTCGGAGCGCGTCTGGATGCGGTCCTTCTTCGCCTTCACTTCACCGGCGAGCTGGATCGCGCCGCCGAACAGCAGCAGCTTTTCGGTGAGCGTGGTCTTGCCGGCGTCCGGGTGGGCGATGATCGCAAAGGTGCGGCGGCGCGAAACCGCCTCGTTCAAACTTTCGGCCATGTCTTCGAGAATCCTGTGAATTGGCGGCCCTCATACAAGCTAATGGCCGGCGATGCAATTGACCTGGGTCGCGGACTCGCCCGAAGGTCCCCCGATCCTGCACACAATGGAAAATGGGTTCTGCCATGAACATTCGCCCGCATGCCAGACCATGCCTCGCGCTCCTTCGCCTGCCGCACGGCGAAGGGCTCGACCTGCCGTCCTACGAGACCGCCGGCGCCGCCGGAATGGATCTGCGCGCAGCCGTGCCGGACGACCGGCCGATGATGCTGATGCCCGGCAAGCGGGCGCTGGTCCCGACCGGCTTCATCTTCGAAATCCCGGAGGGCTACGAGGGCCAGATCCGCCCCCGCTCCGGCCTTGCCTTCAAGCACGGCATCACCTGCCTCAACACGCCCGGCACGATCGACAGCGACTATCGCGGCGAGGTGAAGGTGCTGCTCGTCAATCTCGGCGACGAAGAATTCCTGATCGAGCGCGGCATGCGCATCGCCCAGATGGTGATCGCACCCGTGACGCAGGTATCGGTCGTCGAGACGCATGCGGTGGAAGAAACCACCCGCGGAGCCGGCGGTTTCGGCTCGACGGGCACCGCGTGAGCGGTAACGGTCCGACGGGGCTCGTCCTTCGCCAGGACTACTTCTCCGACCCGGCGGCCTTTGCAGCGCTAACCGACCTGCTTCAGGACACGTTCGGGATCGACATCTCGCGGCAGAATGCCTTTGGCGGCCCTGACCCGACGTCCATGCCCTTCGGCTATTTCGATGAAGCCGGCCGATGCGTGGCGAACTTTTCCGCCTTCACGATTCCGCTGATGATCAATGGCCGGGTGGTGAAGGCCGCCGGCTATCAGTCCGGCGCGGTCCGGCCGGAGTTTCGTGGCGCAGGGCTTTACCGGGACTTGATGCGAAGGGCATTCGATTGGGCTGCGGAAAGCGGTCACGAAATCGGTATCCTGCTGACGGACAAACCGCCGCTTTATGAACCCTATGGCTTTCAAAGCGTCCCGCAGCACCGCTTTTCCGGGCCGATGCCGGAGACCGCCTTCGGGCGCCGGGCGGCGCGACCACTGGACATCAACAATGGCAAGGACATCGCGCTGCTTTCAAAGCTGCTGGACAATCGGCAGCCTGTCTCCCAGCAATTCGCCCCGGCGCGGCAAAAGGAAATGTTTCTCCTCAACTGCCACTTCGATGCCGGCATCCGGCTGACCCTTATCGAGGAACTGGACTGCGTCGCGGCCTGGAAGGTGGCCGACGATGGAGCGCTGCAACTGCTGGATCTCGTGTGCCAAAACATTCCGCCGGTCGAGCGGATCGTCGGCGCGCTCAATCCCGATGCCACGCGGCTGGAGGTGTTCTTCCCGATCGACCGGCTGGACTGGGATGGGGTTGCGGTGCCGCACAAGGGCTATTGCGACCTGATGATATCCGGCCTGCCGGCAGCGACACTGCCCGAATTCTTCATGCTTTCGCCCTTGGCTGAATTCTGAGTACCGGGCTGACGGCAGACCGAACGGATTTCGCTCCGGCAGAATACTAAAGTCATCACTTTACTTTCTGACTGATGGCGCTATAGTAAAGCCCATGCTTAACTATGACCCCAGACTGGCGACGCTGATGGCCGCCCTTGCGGACCCGACGCGGCTTGCGATGATGGAGCGGCTGAGCGTTTCGCCGCGCTCCGTCAGCGAACTGGCGGAGCCGTTCGGCCTGTCGCTGGCGGCGATCGTCCAGCATGTGCAGGTGCTGGAAAAGGCGGGCGCGATCAAGACCAGCAAGGAGGGCCGCACCCGGCGCTGCGCCATAGACCCCGCCGGCATGGCACTCCTGAAGACCTGGATCAGCGACCGCGAGCGCTTCTGGCAGGCACAATTCGACAATCTCGAAGCATTTCTGGACAAGAAACAGGACTGAGGAGGCCCGACACCATGACCAAGATTTCCGACAGGATGAGCGCGATCACCATCGACAGGACATTCAGCCAGCTGCCGGCGACGGTGTTCGCCGCCTTCGCAAAAAAGGAGCAAAAGGCGCAATGGTTTGCCGGCCCGACCGACGGATCGGAAGTGGAACGCGTGCTCGACTGCCGCACCGGCGGTCGCGAAGTGCTGGAGGTACGCTGGCCGAGCGACACGGTGACCCGCTTCGAGGCGAAATACCATCATGTCGAAGCGGAGAGCCGTCTCGTCTACAGCTACGACCTCTACATCGACGGCGCGCTCTATTCGGTCTCGCTTGCCGACATCGTGTTCGAGGGGCGCGATGGCGGGACGGCGATGCGGTTTGCGGAAACGACCTCCTATTTTTCGGATCAGGATCTTGGCGAGGTGACGGCCTCGCGGCTGCATGGAACGGGTGCCCAGATGGACATGCTGGCCATGCATCTTTCCGGCGAGACAGTGACTCGGACGATCGACGATTGCCACTGAGGGCGACAACTTGCAAAGGTCTGCTGCGGCTTGCCGCGCATGCTCCAGAGGCGTATGTAGCGCGCTGCAGATGGAAGGTGTTTGATGACGTTCGCAGCTTTGCTCACCTATACGGGCGCGCTTTTCGTGGCCGCGCTCATTCCCGGTCCCGGCGTGACCGCGCTGATCGCCCGCGCGCTCGGCTCGGGCTTTCGTGCGACCTTTCCTATGGCGATCGGCATGATGCTTGGCGACCTGGTGTTCCTGAGCGCCGTGATTGCCGGGCTCGCCTATATTGCCGAGAGCTTCTCGACCGCCTTCATGGTGATCAAGTATCTCGGTGCCGTGTACTTGGCCTATGTCGCCTGGAAGATCTGGACCGCCGGAATCCTGCCACAGGACGTGAAGGCCGAGAAGAAGACGGGTATCTGGACACCGCTTTTCTCCGGTCTCTTCACCACGCTCGGCAATCCGAAGCCGATGCTCTTCTATGTCGCGCTGGTGCCGACTCTGATCGATGTTTCGAGCGTCAATGCCACGGGGTTCATCGAGCTGGTCGGCGCGACCGCGACGGTGCTGACGCTGGTGCTCGGCGGCTATGTGCTTTTGGCCGCCCGCGCCCGCGGCCTCCTGCAGAAGCCGCGGCAGCTGAAGATCTTGAACCGGGTGGCGGCGAGCTTCATTGCCGGCGCCGCTGCCATGATCGCCGTTCGCGCGAACTGACCGTCTAGCGCCGGCCCTCGAGCACCATGCGGGCGGCAAGGCCCGCCAGGACGGTCCCCATCAGCCAGCGCTGCACGGTGGCCCAGAAGGGACGACGCGCGAGGAAAAGCGCGATCGCACCGGCGCTCATCGCAATGACGGCGTTTCCCGTGACGCTGATGGCGATCTGCGTGGCGCCGAAGACCAGGGACTGCAGCAGAACCTCGCCCCTTGCCGGATCGATGAACTGCGGCAGGAGCGACAGGTAAAGCACAGCCACCTTCGGGTTCAGGAGACTGGTGAATAGCCCCATCAGAAACAGCTTCTTCGGCCCGTCCTTCGGAAGCTGCCGGACGGCGAAGGGCGAATGCCCGCCGGGCCGGACCGCATTCCACGCGAGATAGAGAAGGTAGAGGGCGCCCGCCAGACGCAGGACGTCATAGGCGAGCGGCACGGCCATGACCAGGACCGTGATGCCGGAGGCGGCGGAAAGCATGTAGAAGACGAAGCCGAGCGCCACGCCGCCAAGCGAAATGAGCCCGGCAACCGGCCCCTGGCAGATCGACCGCGAGATCAGGTAGATCATGTTCGGGCCCGGCGTCAGCACCATGCCGAGCGCAACCAGGGCGAAGGCTGCGATATGGGTGAGGTCTGGCATGGCTTATGGTCCTGCGGCGCTTTGACGAGCCGAATAAGCGCAATTGCCGTTTTGCCGGCAAGGACTTTCTTGTCACCGTGGCATTTGCCCAAACGTGAAACGACATTCCCGTAGCGGATCGAAAATCGAAATTGCATTCTCTATCGGCCAACGATGCGGCTTGGCGGTCGCTGGCATTTCCCGGCGCGGCACCCTATCTTGGCTCACAACCAATCAAGGGAGAGCACCATGGCAGATGCACGCAAGCCCGGCCGCGGCCGGATCTACAATTCGATCATCGACACGATCGGCGACACGCCCATCGTGCGCCTCGACAAGCTGGCAAAGGCCAAGGGCGTGAAGGCCAATCTTCTCGCCAAGCTCGAATTCTTCAACCCGATCTCGTCGGTCAAGGACCGCATCGGCGTCGCCATGATCGAGAGCATGGAAGCGCAGGGCAAGATCGCCCCCGGCACGACGACGCTGGTCGAGCCGACCTCCGGCAACACCGGCATTGCACTTGCCTTTGCCGCCGCCGCCAAGGGCTACAAGCTGATCCTCACCATGCCGGAAACCATGTCGGTGGAGCGCCGCAAGATGCTGGCGCTGCTCGGCGCCGAACTGGTGCTGACCGAAGGCCCGAAGGGCATGAAGGGCGCGATCGCCAAGGCCGAGGAACTGGCCGCCTCGATCGAGGGCGCCGTGATCCCCCAGCAGTTCGAGAACCCGGCCAACCCGGAAATCCACCGCAAGACGACGGCCGAGGAAATCTGGAACGACACCGACGGCTCGGTCGACATCTTCGTTGCCGGCATCGGCACGGGCGGCACGATCACCGGCGTCGGCCAGGTGCTGAAGTCGAAGAAGCCGGACGTCAAGGTGGTCGCCGTCGAGCCGGCCGACAGCCCGGTGCTTTCCGGCGGCAATCCCGGCCCGCACAAGATTCAGGGCATCGGCGCCGGCTTCGCGCCGCCGATCCTCGACACGCATGTCTATGATGAAGTCGTCACGGTCACCAATGACGAAGCGTTCTCGCTTGCCCGCGAAGTGGCCCGCCTCGAAGGCCTGCCGGTCGGCATTTCGTCAGGTGCTGCGCTGACGGCGGCGATCAAGGTCGGAAGCCGCGAGGAAAACGCCGGCAAGACCATCGTCGTGATCATCCCGTCCTTTGCGGAACGCTATCTGTCGACGGCTCTGTTCGACGGGCTCGGCGGCTGAGCCGAGACGATACGTTCTTCGCCATTCAGGACGCGGGAGGAGCAATCCTCCCGCGTTTGCTTTTCCCGCATGCGCAAGACCATCAAGCCGCCGCCGTGAGCCTCTCTCCGGCTATGCGATAGGAGATCGCCTCGGCGAGATGAATGCGGCCGACGGTTTCCACGCCGTCGAGATCGGCAAGCGTGCGCGCCACCTTCAGCACACGATGGTAACCGCGCGCCGAAAACTTCATCTTCTCGGCGGCGTCGCGCAGGAGCTGCAGGCCACCGGGATCGGGATTGGCAATCTTTTCGACGAGCGCGGTCGAGGCGCGGGCATTGATGCGCAACCGGCCCTCCCCGAGTTCTGCAAACCGGTCACGCTGCAAAGCGCGGGCACGGGCGACGCGCCTGGCGACATCGGCGCTGGCTTCCGCCGCGACCGGTTGGATGAGATCGATGGCGGAGACGGCAGGCACGTCGATGCGGATATCGATGCGGTCGAGGAGCGGGCCGGAAATGCGGGCCTGATAGTCGGCGGCGCAGCGCGGGCCGCGCGCGCAGGAATGACCCGGCTCGCCGGCCATGCCGCAGCGGCAGGGGTTCATGGCGGCGACGAGCTGAAACTCGGCGGGATAGGAGACCCGGTGATTGGCGCGGGCGATGATGCATTCGCCGGTTTCCAGCGGCTGGCGGAGCGCGTCGAGCGCCTGGGGCGAAAATTCCGGCAGTTCGTCGAGAAAGAGAACGCCGTGATGGGCAAGCGACGCCTCCCCCGGCTTCGCCCGCAATCCGCCGCCGACGAGGGCGGCCATGGTCGCCGAGTGGTGTGGCGTGCGATACGGCCGGCGGTCGGAGAGCTTGCCGCCGGAGAGCTGTCCGGCAATCGAATGGACCATGGAGACGTCGAGCAGTTCGCCGGCCGAAAGGGGCGGCAGGATGGACGGCAGTCGCGACGCCAGCATGGACTTGCCGGAGCCTGGAGGCCCAACCATCAAGAGATTGTGCCCGCCGGCGGCGGCGACTTCGAGCGCCCGCTTAGCGCTTTCCTGACCCTTGATCTCGACCAGATCGGGCAGGTTGGCCGGATTGGCACGGATCGCCGCCTTCGGCCTGGACAGAACCTGCGTGCCGCGAAAGTGATTGGCGAGCGCGATCAGGCTGCGGGGGGCGAGAATGTCGATGTCGGCGCCGGCCCATGCGGCTTCCGGGCCGCTTTCAGCCGGGCAAATGAGGCCCTTGCCGAGCGCATTGGCACCGATCGCGGCCGGCAAGGCGCCGGCAACCGCCGCGATCGTGCCATCGAGATTGAGTTCGCCGAGAACCACATAGCCGCCGAGCGCATCGGCCGGGATCGCGCCGAGCGCCGCCATCAGTCCGAGCGCGATCGGCAGGTCGAAATGGGAGCCTTCCTTCGGCAGGTCGGCGGGCGCCAGATTGACGGTGACGCGCTTTCCCGGCAGCGACAGGCCGGAAGCATGCAGGGCGGCTTGCACCCGTTCCCGGCTTTCGGCCACGGCCTTGTCCGGCAGGCCGACGATCTGGATGCCCACCTTGCCGGGGGCGACCATGACCTGAACATCGACAGGCACGCCCTCGATGCCCTGGAATGCAACCGTACTGACGCGAGCGACCATGCCTGTCCCCTCCATCATGGAAGCAGCAGGCACAACCATGGCCTGCCGGGCTCCTCATGAGCCACCGGAGGGAGTGTTGCACATCCCTCCGGACAAGACAAGAACATTAATAGAACAAATGCACGCGATAATTGATCTTCGGTTGCATCGGGTTGCAAGCGTGGAACAGGTGCGGGCTGCGAGCCTCTGAAAAGCCCTTGGTCAGGCCCTCTTGCGCTCGATCGCATCCCAGAGAAGCGAGGCGATGTCGGCTCCGCCGAACTTCTTCACCTCGCGGATGCCGGTCGGGGACGTCACGTTGATCTCGGTCATGTAGTCGCCGATGACGTCGATGCCGACGAGCAGGAAGCCGCGTTCCTTCAGCGATGGGCCGATGCGCTCGCAGATTTCCTTCTCGCGCGCCGTCAGTTCGGTCGCTTCGGCGCGGCCGCCGACATGCATGTTGGAGCGGCTGTCGGTTTCGGCCGGAACGCGATTGATGGCGCCGGCGAATTCGCCGTCGACGAGGATGATGCGCTTGTCGCCCTTGCGCACCGCCGGCAGGTATTGCTGGGCGATGAAGGGCTCGCGGAACATCTGGTCGAACATTTCGAGAAGCGAGGTGAAGTTGCGGTCGTCGCGCGAGGAATGGAAGACGCCGGCGCCGCCATTACCGTAGAGCGGCTTCAGGATGATGTCGCCCATCTCGTCGCGGAAACGGGCGATCTCGGCGAAATCGCGGGTGATCAGCGTCTTTGGCATCAGGTCGGCGAATTCGGTGACGAAGATCTTTTCCGGCGAATTGCGCACCCAGGCCGGATCGTTGACGACCAGCGTCTTCGGGTGGATGCGTTCGAGCAGGTGCGTCGAGGTGATGTAGGCCATGTCGAAGGGCGGGTCCTGACGCAGAAGCACGACGTCCATGGTCGACAGGTCGATGCGCTCGGGCTCGCCGAGCGTGAAATGGTCGCCCTTGACGTCGCGCAGTTCCATCGGCTCGACGGTGGCGTAGACCTTGCCGTCGCGGAGACTCAGCCTGTTCGGCGTGTAATGGAACAGCCGGTAGCCGCGCGATTGCGCTTCGAGGCTCATGGCGAAGGTGGAATCGCCGGCAATGTTGATGCCGGACACATGGTCCATCTGGACCGCTACATTCTTGATCGCCGCCATGAGAACTCCCCGTTTGAAAGGCCATCCTCATTTAGGGTGAGGCGGCCCGAATGGCAACGGGCCGCAGTCCGGATTGCGGACGGAGAGAATGGCTTCGTCAGGCTGCCCACTTTGCGGCGGCGTCGGACCTCTTGTAGTTGGCCAGCCGGCCGGCGATCGCCAGCATCATGGAGCGCGGCCTCGGGAGCAGAGCGACCTTGCGGACATAGGTCTCCACCCGCCATGTCGCCCAGCTATCGGCAGCAAAGTAGCCCATATCGCCCTTGCGCAGAACGGTGACGGATCCGTCTGCCGCGGTCACTTCGACCTCGCCTTCGAGGATGACGACGGTCTCCTCCCAGCCGAATCTCCAGCGGAAGGTTCCGGCGGTACAATCCCAGACGGCGGCGGCGACGGCACGGTTTTCCGACTCCGGCGGAAAGCCGCAACGGGCTTGCGGATTGCCCTCGATGATCCAGTCGGGGTTGATCGGAGCCGGCTTCAATTCGAACGCGTCGAGCCGGCCGGCAACGAACGCGCTCGGCGCCTGCTCCTGATCACGGTTGCGCGCCTTCAGCGCCAGAACCACGGCGGCGGCGATGAACTTCAAAGGCATGGTATCCCCCACATGCTGATTGTGCCGGGAAAGGCGTAGCATGCAGGGGCTTTCGGCCCGGTTCACCCGCTCGTTAAAATTTGAGCGAAGCGGTTGTGTTGCAGAATTCTGCAGCCCAACGCATTCGCTCAGGCCCCCGCGTCAACGATCCGCCTGCCCGAAGAGGGTTCGAAGAAGTGCAGCCGCTCGGGGACAATCGAGAAGGCGACGTCGTCGCCGATCCGCGTTTCGGCCGGCACGGCGGCGCTCAGCAGTTCGTCGCCGACCATGCCGTGGACGAGGCGTTGCGAGCCGAGCTCCTCGACATAGGAGACCTTCATGCGGATCACGCCGTCTTCGGAGACCTTCATGTCCTCGGCGCGCATGCCGACGGTCACCGGACCGGACGGAAGGGTGCGGCCCTCAAGGCCGATCACGGCCGTGCCGATCGTCAGCTGGTGGCCGTCGATCGATGCCTTGGCGAGGTTCATCGCCGGCGAGCCGATGAAGCTTGCCACGAAAGTCGACGCCGGATTGTGGTAGACGTCGAGCGGGGTGCCGATCTGCTCGATCCGGCCGCCGTTCAGCACCACCAGGCGATCGGCCAGCGTCATGGCTTCCAGCTGGTCGTGGGTGACGTAGATCGAGGTCGTGCCGAGCCGGCGCTGCAGCTGCTTGATCTCGCCGCGCATGGAGACGCGCAGCTTGGCGTCGAGGTTCGAAAGCGGCTCGTCGAACAGGAAGGCAGCCGGCTTGCGGACGATGGCGCGGCCCATGGCAACGCGCTGACGCTGGCCGCCGGAGAGCGCCCTTGGCTTGCGTTCCAGATATTGCTCGAGCTGCAACATGCGGGCAGCCTCGGCGACGCGCGCATCGATCTCCGCCTTCGGCGTGCCGCGGTTCTTCAGGCCATAGGCCAGGTTCTGGTAGACGCTCATATGCGGATAGAGCGCGTAGTTCTGGAACACCATGGCGATGTCGCGTTCGGCCGGCTCCATGCGGTTGACGACCTTGCCGCCGATGCTGACGGTGCCGCTGGAAATCGTTTCGAGCCCAGCGACCATGCGCAGAAGCGTGGACTTGCCGCAGCCCGACGGGCCGACCAGCACGATGAATTCGCCATCGGCGATCGAGATCGAAACGTTATCCACGGCCTGAACGCCGCCGGTATAAACCTTCCCGACCTTGTCGATTTCGATAGACGCCATTGTTATTTCTCCGTTTCCACGAGGCCCTTGACGAACAGCCTCTGCATAAAGACGACCACGAGGACCGGCGGCAGCATGGCCAGCATCGCCGTTGTCATCACGAGGTTCCACTGCGGCTCCGCATCGGCCACGTCGGCCATTCGCTTGATGCCCATGACGATGGTGTAATAGCCGGGGTCGGTCGTCACCATCAGCGGCCAGAGATACTGGTTCCAGCCGTAAATGAAGAGGATGACGAAAAGCGCCGCCATGTTCGTGCGCGACAGCGGCACGAGGATATCCCTGAAGAACTTCATCGGGCCGGCGCCATCGATGCGGGCGGCCTCGAGCAGTTCGTCCGGCACCGTCAGGAAGAACTGGCGGAACAGGAAGGTCGCGGTCGCCGAGGCGATCAGCGGAATCGACAGGCCGGCATAGCTGTCGAGCATGTGCAGGCTGGCGATGACCTGGAAGGTCGGCACAATGCGAACCTCGACCGGCAGCATCAGCGTCACGAAGATGATCCAGAAGCAGAACTGCCGGAAGGGAAAGCGGAAGTAGACGATCGCGAAGGCCGACAGGATGGATATGGCGATCTTGCCGATGGCAATCGACAGCGCCATGATCAGGCTGTTGACCATCATGGGCCCGACCGGCGGCGCGCCGGAAGAGGCCATTCCCTGCGTCAGCATGGTCTTGTAGTTTTCCCAGCCATGGCCGCCCGGCGTCAGCGGGATCAGCCCCGACAGGAAGTCGGTCGGGCCGTGGGTCGATGCGATGAAGGCGATGTAGACCGGCAGGGCGACGGTCGCCACGCCGATCAGAA
Organism: Rhizobium sp. NRK18; assembly: GCF_024385575.1. Lineage (NCBI taxonomy): Bacteria > Pseudomonadati > Pseudomonadota > Alphaproteobacteria > Hyphomicrobiales > Rhizobiaceae > Rhizobium > Rhizobium sp. NRK18. The sequence continues at coordinate 3,624,516 of NZ_JANFMV010000001.1, forward strand.
GCACGATGTGCGACAGGATCTTGAGACCGGGTCTGTTTTCTACCATCCGTTCTCTCCTCAGTACTGCACGCGCCGCTCGACGAAGCGGAACTGGATGAAGGTCAGAAGGATGACGATGCCCATCAGCACCACGGACTGGGCAGCAGAAGAGCCCATGTTGAGGCCGATGAAGCCGTCATTGAACACCTTGTAGACGAGGATGTTGGTTGCCTGCGCCGGACCGCCCTTGGTGGTGGCATGAATGACGGCGAAGGTATCGAACATGGTGTAGACGATGTTGACGACGATCAGGAAGAAGGTCGTCGGCGACAGCAGCGGAAAGACCACGGTGAAGAAGCGCTTGACCGGGCCGGCGCCGTCGATGGCGGCGGCTTCCTTCAGCGATTGCGGAATGGATTGCAGGCCGGCCAGGAAGAACAGGAAATTGTAGGAAATCTGCTTCCAGCTCGCGGCCAGAACCACGAGGATCATGCCGTCGACGCCCGAGAGGCGATGGTTCCAGTTGTAGCCGATGCCCTGCAGCAGATAGGGGGCGATGCCGATCGTCGGGTTGAACATGAACCACCACAGGATGCCGCCTACCGCCGGTGCGACCGCGTACGGCCAGACGAGCAGCGTCGTGTAGGCGTTGCGGCTGCGCAGCCGCCCGTCGGCGGCCAGCGCCAGGATCAACGCAAGGATGATCGACGAGGCGGCCACGCTGACGGAAAAGACGAGCGTCACCTTCAGCGAGTTCAGGTAATTCGGATCGGCAAAGAGGGCCTTGTAGTTCTGCAGGCCCACAAAGGCCGTGCTGAGGCCGAACGGATCCTCACGCAGGAACGACTGGCGGATTGCCTGGGCGGCCGGCCAGATGAAGAAGATCAGGGTGATGGCAAGTTGCGGAAGCAAAAGCCAGTACGGCAGGATCTTGTTGCCGAATATCGTGCGCTTTGTCTGCATGATGGGCGTCCGACAGATGAGGTATTGCAGGGGCATGAAGGGCCCGCGGAGGATATACCGCCGCAGGCCCGAACACTTGCTCAGAATGTTGTCGTCAGGAAACCGCTGTTACTGGTTCGCTGCGGCAAAGTCGGCGATGAGCTTGTTACCGCGTTCGACGACGGAGTCGAGAGCAGCCTGGGCATCCTTCTGACCGGACAGCAGGGCTTCGAATTCTTCGTCGATGATGGTGCGGACCTGCACATAGTTGCCGAAGCGCAGACCCTTGGAGTTTTCGGTCGGCGGGTTCAGCGTGATCTGCTTCAGAGCCACTTCGGCGCCGGGGTTCTTGTCATAGAAGCCCTGCTTCTTGGTGTAGTCGTAAGCAGCCTGGGTGATCGGCAGATAGCCGGAGAACTGGTGCCAGTCGGACTGGACTTCCGGCGAGGACAGGTAATGGAAGAAGTCCGCCACGCCCTTGTACTCTTCCTGGTCGTGACCCTGCAGGACCCAAAGCGTTGCACCGCCGATGATGGAGTTCTGCGGGGCGCCCTTGACGTCGGAATAGTACGGCAGCATGCCGACGCCGACTTCGAAGTCCTTGGCGTTGTTGACGACGGCTGCACGGGCGGCCGACGAGTTCATGTACATGGCGCATTCCTGCGAATAGAACTTCGGCGGAGCGTCATCGCCGCCGACCGGACCGCCATACTGGAACAGGCCTTCGTCCTGCCACTTCTTCAGGTTCGCCCAGTGGCGAGCCTGCGTCGGACCATTGAAGGTCAGCTGGCTGTCGACCGAGCCGAAGCCGTTCTGGTTGGTCCCGATCTGCAGGTTGTGCCAGGCGGAGAAGTTCTCGAGCTGTACCCAGGAGATCCAGCCGGTGGTGAAGCCGCACTTGGCCGCGCCGGACTCCATGATCTTCTTGGAATAGGCTTCCATGTCTTCCCAGGTCTTCGGCGGAGTTTCCGGATCGAGGCCGGCCTTCTTGAAGACGTCCTTGTTGTAGTAAAGGACCGGGGTGGACGAGTTGAACGGCATGGACAGCATGTTGCCATCGGTGTCGGTGTAGTAGCCGACCACGGCCGAGATGAAGCCCTTCGGATCGAATTCGGTGCCGGTGTCGGCCATCAGCTTGTAGACCGGATAGACGGCGCCCTTGGCGGCCATCATCGTTGCGGTGCCGACTTCGAAGACCTGCACGATGTCGGGCTGCTGCTTGGCGCGGAAAGCGGCGATCGCAGCGGTCATCGTTTCAGGATACGAACCCTTGTAGGTCGGGATAACTTCGTAGTTGTCCTGCGACTTGTTGTAGTTCGCAACGATTTCTTCGAGCTTCTTGCCGTTCTCGCCACCCATGGCATGCCACCAGGTGATCTGCGTCTTGGCATAGGATGCGGAGGCCGTCAGGCTGAGCGCCAGGGCTGCAAAAGCGATTTTCTTTATCATGGTGTTCCTCTCCTCCTCAGAAGAGTTGAGACATTAGAGACGTTTAATATGCCGTCAAGCTTGAATTTTCACTTTGACGTTCGTTCAGCGACCGGACGGTTTCGCTTTACTTTCAGTTCTCTAGCCACATCGAATGAACGGCCGGTGACAATCGGATGACAGTTTCATGACGCCGGAACTGTCGCGCCGAAGCACTCAGAATGCGTCTTGTAGGTGGCGCGGCAAACGCCACGGAACGACCGCGACGATGTCGTAACGCCAGGAAAGCCGGGCGCAATCGGGCTGGCGGGACATCCAGATGTCGCTTGCGGAGCGGATGCGGCGCTGGGCGCCATAGCCGACCGCGTCGATCGCCGCGCCCGCATCGGAACGCGCCTTCACCTCGACGAAGACGACGAGATCGGCCTTGCGGGCAATGATGTCGATTTCTCCGACCTTCGTTCGATAGCGGACCGAAAGAATGCGATAGCCTTTCAGCATCAGGAAGAAAGCGGCGACGTATTCCGACAGGAGGCCGCGGCGATAGGCCTTGCGTCTGCGGGACCTGCCGTCGCCGTCGGCCATCGCGTCACCCCTTCAGCGCCATCAGGCGGTCGTAGAGCTCCTTGCGCGGCAGGCCGGTGCGCTTCGCCGCCTCCGAAGCGGCCTTGCCGGCGGGAAGCGTCGCCGCGAGATCTCTCAATATATTGTCGACATCCGCCGCTTCCGGTGGGGCGGCCTCTTCCGGCGGGCCGATGACGAGCACGATCTCGCCCTTGACCGACTGTCCTTCGTATTGCCCCGCAAGATCGGCAAGCAGACCGCGGCGGAACTCTTCATAGGTCTTCGTCAATTCGCGGCAGACGGCTGCCGGCCGCGCACCAAGCACGTCGGCGGCAGCGACAAGCGTCGCGGCGATCCGGTGCGGCGATTCGAAGAAGATCAACGTCGCCGGCACGCCGGCCAGTTCGGCAAGGCGGTCGCGCCGCGCCTTGTCCTTCGACGGCAGGAAGCCGGCAAACAGGAAGGCATCGTTCGGCAGGCCGGAGCCGAGGAGCGCGGCCAGAGGCGCCGAAGCGCCGGGAATGGGGACGACACGGTAACCGGCATCGATCGCCTGCAACGCCAGCCGGTAGCCCGGATCGGAAACGAGCGGGGTGCCGGCGTCGGAGACGAGCGCGACCGAGCGACCGTCCTCCAGCGCCTGCAGGAGCTTCGGCCCGGCCTCGGCAGCGTTGTGTTCGTGGTAGGCATAGGGACGGCCGCGAATGCCGAAGCGGTCGAGCAGCACGCGGCTGACGCGCGTGTCCTCGCAGGCGAGCACATCGGCGCCGGCCAGCGTTTCCAGCGCGCGAAGCGTGATGTCGCCGAGATTGCCGATCGGGGTAGCCACCAGATAGAGCGCCGGCTCCAGCGGGCGCGCCGGCACCACGACATTGTTCAGGCGGTAGCCGCGAGGCGCTTCGGCGGGACTTTCATTCATTTATATTCATTCCAATGTTCGGACCATGCGCGGGCGACACTCGGCTTCACGGTGCGCCGGACCGTTATGCGGCAAGGCCGCCCTGCCCGCAAGCTCGGGGATAAGAGACCGTCCGCGACGACAAAGCCCTTGCAATGCAACGGCAACATCTGCCATTTTGCGCCTCCACATCCGCCGGCCCGGTCCCGGCACAGTCCATGGAAGTACCGCCATCCGCCTGGATGGTCCTATCGAAAGCGGCAGAGTCAAAAATGCGTATTACGATCGAGCGGTCCAATCTCTTGAAATCGCTGAACCACGTTCATCGCGTGGTCGAGCGCCGCAATACGATACCGATCCTGTCGAACGTGCTTTTGAAGGCCGACGGCGCCAGCCTGGACATGAAGGCGACCGACCTCGATCTCGAGATCACCGAGGCGACGCCGGCCAATATCGAACAGGCCGGTGCGACGACGGTTCCGGCCCACCTGCTCTATGACATCGTCCGCAAGCTGCCGGACGGCGCGGAAGTCCTGCTTGCCACCAACACCGACGGTACGGCGATGACGGTTGCCTCGGGCCGCTCGAAGTTCTCGCTGCAGTGCCTGCCGCAGTCCGACTTCCCGGACCTGACCGCCGGTACGTTCAGCCACACGTTCCGCCTGAAGGCGACCGACCTGAAGATGCTGATCGACCGCACGCAGTTCGCCATCTCGACGGAAGAGACCCGCTACTACCTGAACGGTATCTTCTTCCACACGGTCGAGGCCGCCAGCGACCTGAAGCTGCGCGCCGTCGCCACCGACGGTCACCGTCTGGCCCGTGCCGACGTCGATGCGCCGTCGGGTTCCGAAGGCATGCCGGGCATCATCATCCCGCGCAAGACCGTCGGCGAACTGCAGAAGCTGGTCGACAATCCCGACGTCGTCGTCACCGTCGAAGTATCCGACGCCAAGATCCGCCTGACCATCGGCTCGATCGTCATGACGTCGAAGCTGATCGACGGCACCTTCCCGGATTACCAGCGCGTCATTCCGACCGGCAACGACAAGGAAATGACCGTCGATTGCCAGACATTCGCACAGGCGGTCGACCGCGTGTCGACGATCTCGTCCGAGCGCGGCCGTGCGGTGAAGCTGTCGCTGTCCGACGGACAGCTCCTCCTGACCGTCAACAACCCCGATTCTGGCAGCGCGACCGACGAAATCGCCGCCGGCTACGAGAACGACCCGCTGGAGATCGGCTTCAACGCCAAGTATCTCCTCGACATCACCGGCCAGCTGTCGGGCTCGGAAGCGATTTTCCTGTTCGCCGACGCCGGTTCGCCGACGCTCATCCGCGACACTGCAGGCGACGACGCACTGTATGTCCTGATGCCGATGCGCGTCTGACGCAGTAACGGTCTCGCTAAAGCCGCAATTCCCGGCAATTCAGATTCGACAGACCATCAGCACAATTTCGCTGCCAAACCGACGACAACGCATATATAAATTTGACTGCGACATTTTTTGTAACGATAACGACGGGAAGAGGAGAGGACGCCATGGCGATCCGCCTGAAGCAAAAGCTGGAGAAGAAATTTGATGCGGAGATCCGCTTCTTCAAAGGCATGATGCAGGGGCCGAAGCAGGTCGGTGCGATCGTCCCGACCTCCTCCATCACCGCCCGCAAGATGGCAAGCGTCGTCAACACAGGGTCCGGACTGCCGGTCCTCGAACTCGGCCCCGGAACCGGCGTCATCACCAAGGCGATCCTCGAAAAGGGGGTGAAGCCGGAAGACCTCTATGCGATCGAATATTCCTCCGATTTCTACCGGCATCTCGTCGAGCAGTTCCAGGGCGTCAACTTCATCCATGGTGATGCATGCGACCTCGACCGCGCACTTGGCGAGAAGAAGGACCTCATCTTCGACTGCGTGATTTCGGCCGTGCCGCTCCTGTATTTTCCGATGCATGCCCGCGTCAGCTTCCTGGAAAGCCTGCTCGCCCGCATTCCGGCCGGCCGGCCGGTGGTGCAGATCACTTACGGCCCGGTCTCGCCGGTCGTCGCCTGTCCCGATCGCTACCAGATCCAGCATTTCGACTTCATCGTCCGCAACATTCCGCCGGCGCAGCTGTGGATCTACCGCAAGGCCTGAGCGCGCGTTAAGACCCCAATTTTCGCTTGCCCCCGATGCCGTCCCGTGCGACTTGGGTCCGGCTGAAATCGGACGAGGGATCGAAGGATGAGTGCACGCGACAGGCTGATCGTCGGACTGGATGTTCCAACGGTTGCGGAGGCGGAGAAGATCGTCTCGCAGATCGGCGACGACATCTCCTTTTACAAGATCGGCTATCAGCTGGTGTTCGCCGGCGGACTTGAATTTGCCCGCGAGCTTGCCGAAAGCGGCAAGAAGATCTTCCTCGACATGAAACTCCTCGACATCGACAACACCGTGGCGCACGGGGTTGAGAACATCGCCAAGATGGGCATGAGCATGCTGACCCTGCACGCCTACCCGAAGGCGATGAAGGCGGCCGTCGAAGCCGCAAGGGGCTCCGGCCTCTGCCTGCTCGGGGTGACCGTGCTCACCTCCATGGATGACGGCGACCTTGCCGACGCCGGCTACGCGACGGATGCGAAGAGCCTTGTCGCCAGGAGGGCGGAACAGGCGCGCGCAGCCGGCATGGGCGGCATCGTCTGCTCGGCCGAAGAGGCGACCGCCGTCCGCCAGATCCTCGGCCCCGACATGGCCGTGGTCACGCCGGGCATTCGCCCCGCAGGCGCCGACAAGGGCGACCAGAAGCGGGTGATGACGCCGGGCGAAGCCATTCACGCCGGCTCCAGCCACCTTGTCGTCGCCCGCCCCATCGTGAAGGCCGACGATCCGAAGGCCGCGGCGCGGGCGATCCTTGACGAGATGCAAATCGCGCTCTGGCCGGCGAACAACTGACATCGACAGCGATAGAACAAGACAGGGAGAGAAAGATGGCAAAGGGATACTGGATCGCTCACATGGATGTGCGGGACCCGGAAAACTACAAGCAGTACGTTGCCAAGGCTAAACCGGCGTTCGAGCGTTTTGGCGCGAACTTCCTCGCCCGCGGCGGTGAAGTGATCGAGTGCGAGGGCAAGCCCCGGTCGCGCAACGTCATCATCGAGTTTCCGTCGCTGCAGGCAGCACGTGACTGCTACAATTCGCCGGAGTACCAGGAAGCCATCAAGATCCGCCAGCAGTATGCGGATGGAGAGCTGATGCTGGTCGAGGGCGTTTGAGCGGGGTGCGGCCTTCGCAATTGCAACAAAACAGCGCAAAAGCGGTTTCGATGCGGCGAGTTGGCACTTCACCTCGCATGCCAATTCGGCTAGAGACGAATTGAGCTCACTGAAAGACGCCTATTCATTGCCGAGGAGCATGCCATGACTCTTGCCAACCTTCCTCCACTCGTCACCGTGTTCGGAGGGTCCGGTTTCGTGGGACGCCATGTGGTGCGCGCGCTCGCGAAGCGCGGCTACCGGATCCGCGTCGCGGTGCGCCGCCCGGATCTCGCCTGGTTCCTGCAGCCGGCCGGCAATGTCGGGCAGATTTCCTTCGTCCAGGCGAACCTGCGCTACCGCGCCTCCGTCGACGCCGCCGTTGCCGGTGCCGACCATGTCGTCAACTGCGTCGGCATCCTGTTCGAAAGCGGCCGCCAGACCTTTGACGCCGTGCAGGAGTTTGGCGCCCGGGCCGTGGCGGAAGCCGCGCGCAACGCCAATGCCAGCCTGACCCATATCTCGGCGATCGGCGCCGACGCCTCGGCTGAATCCACCTATGCCAGCACCAAGGGCAAGGCAGAGGCCGCCGTGCTGGCGATCAAGCCGGACGCAGTCATCCTGCGCCCGTCGATCGTGTTCGGTCCGGAAGACGATTTCTTCAACAAGTTCGCCAATATGGCGCGCTTCATGCCGTTCCTGCCGCTGATCGGCGGCGGCAAGACGAAGTTCCAGCCCGTTTACGTGGAAGACGTGGCCGAAGCAGTCGCCCGCTCCGTCGAGGGCAAGGTCGCCAAGGGCAAGATCTACGAGCTCGGCGGACCGCAGGTCATGACCTTCAAGCAGTGTCTGGAAACCACGCTGGCGGTGATCTTCCGCAAGCGTCCGCTCGTTTCGATCCCCTTCGGCATCGCATCGATGATCGGCAGCATCGCCTCGATGGTTCCCTTCATCGCACCGCCGCTGACCCCCGACCAGGTAACGCTCCTGAAGAAGGACAACCTCGTTTCGGCCGAGGCCGAGGCGGAAGGCCGGACGCTGAAGGGCATGAGCATCACGCCGGTCATCCTGCAGTCGGTCCTGCCGTCCTACCTCGTGCGCTACCGTCAGCACGGCCAGTACACGAACAGCGGCAAGGCTGCCTGATCCCATGCTCCAGACGCTCCTGCCGCCCGATCTTCATCCGGCGGCGGCAGCCGTTCTCGTCATCGTCAGTTTCTTCACGTCCGCGCTGACGGCCACGTTCGGCATCGGCGGCGGCGTCGCCATGCTTGCGGCTTTGAGCTTCTACATGCCGGTGGCGGCATTGATCCCCGTCCACGGTGCGGTGCAACTTGGCTCCAATGCCGGGCGTGCCGTCATGCAGCGTGCGGATATCGCCTGGCCGCAGATCGGCGCCTTCCTCGTGGGAGGGATGATCGGGGCCGGGCTTGGCAGCCGGATCGTCGTCGCCCTTCCGGAAGCAACGCTGGAATTCGTGCTCGGCACCTTCATCATTCTGGTCACCTGGATCAAGTTTTCGAAAATGCGGGCAATGAACCTGCCGGGTTTCGCCGCGACTGGCGCCGTCACCACATTCGCCAGCATGTTCTTCGGTGCGACCGGGCCTCTGAATGCTGCGGCGTTCGAAAAATCCTTCGACGACCGGAAGTCGCTGGTCGCATCGCTTGCCGCCGTCATGACGATCCAGCATCTTCTGAAGATCATCGCCTTCGGCTTTGCCGGCTTCGTCTTTTCCGACTGGCTGCCGCTCGTTGCAGCCATGATCGTCACGGGTCTCGCCGGCACCAGAACCGGATTGGCGATCCTCGGAAAACTGCCGGAAGACATCTTCCGCACCGGCCTGAAATGGGTGCTGACCCTGATCGCGCTCGACATGCTGTGGCGCGGTATCGAAGGCCTTCTTTAAGGCCTGCGCAAAGGAACAATCGGGGCTCCGCCACGTTTTCGTCATCAAGATGCCGGCTAGCAGCCACGGTTCCAGCAAGGAACAAGTTGCACAAAAGCATCAGATGAAAATTACTGCCGTTAATCGATGGTTCAACATGTTCCTGTTATTGTCTGACGGCAGTTTGCGGAATAGAAGGCCCGCCACAGAGCGCGCCGTATTTGACAAACTCTACCAGCGCGTGTCGCACATTTTGGGGGCAAATTTCATGGGTAAAGCGATTGCAATCTTTTTCGCCGGTGCGGCTCTGATCGTACTGGCCGGCTTTGCGCTCGCACCTTCTACCGTCGCCGCGATCAACAGCAAGTGCTCGCCCGCTTACGGCATCGATCCTTGCAATACCGAGCTGACGGCGTCCATTCCGACAAAGTGATCGGAAGCATTTTCATCGTCATAGTTTCAAGAAGGCCGCTTCGCTTGCGAGACGGCCTTCTTTCTGTCCTCACACAGCCCAGCCGGCAGAGACGAGACCGAGCAACACGACCCCGAACACGATGCGGTAGATCGCGAACGCCGTGAAGCGATGGGTGCGGATATAGGTGAGCAGCCACTTGACGGCGATGAAGGCGGTGATGGTGGAGACGACGAATGCGATCGCGAGTGCGGTCCAGTCCTCGCCCGGCGCGCCGCCATCCTTGAAGGTTTTCAGGAGCTCGTAGGCGCTGGCCGCATACATGGTCGGAATGCCGACCAGGAAGGCGAATTCGGTTGCCGCGGCGCGGCTGCCGGTGCCGGCAATCATGGCGATGAAGATGGTTGCGGCCGAACGGGAGGTGCCCGGAAAGACGCCCGCGACGACCTGTGCCAGACCGACCAGCAGTGCCACGGTCCAAGTGATGCGCCGGCTCTGCGGCCTTGTCGCCGCCACCCGCTCGGCAGCGATCATCCAGATGCCGCCGATGATCAGCGCCCAGGCGATCGGCGTGATGTTTTCCGGCAGTTCGAAGCCCATTTTCTTCACGATCAGGCCGAGAACAGCGGTGACCAGGAAGGCGGCTGCGAGCTTGAAGACATAATCGCGGATTTCGGGATCGCGCCAGCCGGTCAGGAACGACAGGATGCGCTTCCAGTAGATGAAGGTGACGGCGAGAATGGCGCCTGCCTGGATCACGATGTTGAACATGTCGGAGCGATGCCCCAGCCACTGTTCGGCAATGATGAGGTGGCCGGTCGACGAGATCGGCAGAAACTCGGTGATGCCTTCGATGACGCCAAGGATGATTGCGTCGATATAGCCCATCTCATGCTCCATGTTCAGATGGTTTCAGAGCCCGGATCGGGGGCAATCCGGGGTATTCCCGAGGTTTGCTGGGATGTCGCCCCTCTCCCTGCTGCCTGCTATGCAACACGAAGCGGGAGTGCGGCTTACCAAACGGCGGGCATGTCTCCCTTCCCGGCAATCATGGCCATTTGCAGGCGATGCCATGAAATGTCCATTTTCCGATGATTGATCGCCCCTGCATGAGACTGCCGGCGACGATCAGCGGTTCTTCCCTAATTCTTTCTTAATTCGCAGACGCTAAAAAGACTTTCCAAGACTTCATCACCCGTCATTCACTCCATCCGGCCAGAAAACGCACGCATGCCAGTTCTCTACCACCATCCGATGTCCTCGGCCTCCCGCTTCGTTCGACTGATCCTCGCCGAATATGGCTTTCAGGTGGAACTGATGGAGGAAAGGCCGTGGGAGAAGCGCAAGGAGTTCCTTTCGCTCAATCCGGCCGGCACCCTGCCCGTCTATGTCGACAACAGCATGCGGACGCTTTCCGGCGCCGGCGTCATTTCTGAATTCATGGACGAGACGCATGGCGCGCTGAAGCGCGACCGCCGTCTTCTGGCCGAAGATCCGTTCCAGCGCGCGGAAATCCGCCGGCTGATGGAGTGGTTCCTGCACAAGCTGGAAAGCGACGTGACCCGGCCGCTGGTGCGCGAGCGCGTCTACAAGCTGCAGATGCGTCCCGATGAAGGTGGCGGCGCGCCCGATTCGAAGGTGCTGCGCACCTCGCGGGCCAATATCCGCCAGCACATGAAGTATCTCACCTGGCTCGCCGGTTCCCGGCCATGGCTTGCCGGCAGCCGCATCAGCTACGCGGATCTCGCAGCCGCCTCCGCCGTTTCCATTCTCGACTATATGGGCGAGATCGACTGGGCCGAGGCGCCGGTCGCCAAGGAATGGTACCAGAGGCTGAAGTCCCGGCCGTCTTTCCGGCCGCTTCTGACCGAGCGTGTACGCGGGCTGACACCTGTGTCACACTATGCCGATCTGGATTTCTAACCGAGGGGCGGGCCATCAGCCGGCAGGATGACAAGAGCCGGAAGCGCCGCGAAGCGCTGACCGCCTTTGTGCGCGCGGAGGCGAAGGCGCAGGGCTTCGACCTATGCCGGATCACGTCCGCAGCGCTGCCGGACGGGACGGCGGAAAACCTCCAGGCTTTCGTCAAAGACGGTCATCACGGCACCATGGCGTGGATGGCCGAGACGCTGGAGCGGCGCGGCGATCCGCGCACACTCTGGCCGGAGGCGCGCTCCATCGTGGTCCTGGCGATGAATTACGGGCCCGACGAAGATCCCCGCCGCCTGCAGGCGATGCCGGAGACGGCCGCCATTTCCGTCTATGCCCGCAATCGCGACTATCACGACGTCATCAAGGGACGGCTGAAGGAGATTGCGACGCGCTTTGCCGCGCGCGCGGGCGAGGACGTGAAGGTGTTCGTCGATACGGCACCGGTAATGGAAAAGCCGCTGGCGGCCAAGGCCGGCATCGGCTGGCAAGGCAAGCACACCAATCTGGTGAGCCGCGCGTTCGGCTCCTGGCTGTTTCTCGGCTCGATGTTCACGACGGCGGAGCTAGACTGCGACGAGCCGGAGGTCGATCATTGCGGCTCCTGCCGCGCCTGTCTCGACGCCTGTCCGACCAAGGCCTTCCCTGCCCCTTACCGCATCGATGCGCGCCGCTGCATTTCCTACCTCACCATCGAGCACAAAGGACCGATAGACCGGGACCTGCGCACGCTGATGGGCAACCGCATCTACGGCTGCGACGACTGCCTGGCCGCCTGTCCGTGGAACAAGTTCGCCAAGGCCGCGAGCGAGATGAAGCTGAAGGCGCGCGACGATCTCGCGGCCCCGGAGATCGCCCAGTTCCTCGACTTCGATGACGCCCGCTTCCGCAGCTTCTTTTCCGGCTCGCCGGTCAAGCGCATCGGCCGCGACCGCTTCGTGCGCAACGTGCTGATCGCTGCCGGAAATTCCGGGGCAGCGGCGCTCGCGGCACCCTGCAGGGCGTTGCTCGACGACGATGCGCCGGAGGTGCGCGGCATGGCAGTCTGGGCCTTGTCGCGACTGCTGTCCGGCGACGAGTTCCAGGCGCTGCGGACAAGGGCAGAGAACGAAACCGATCCGGACATCCTCAACGAATGGGAAAACGCATGATGCATGTGATGATTTTCGGCGCCGGCTTCTCCGGCAAGGCGATCGCAATGGCGATGCCCGAGGCGGCACGGATCTCCGGCACGACGCGGTCTGCCGAGAAGTTTGCCGCACTGTCCGAAAACCGCATGCAGCCTTTCCTGTTTGACGGCCGATCAATCAGCGAAGCCCTGTTGTCGGAACTGAAAAGCGTGACGCATCTGGTCCAGTCGATCGCCCCCGACGCCGAAGGAGACCCGCTCATCAACCTGATCTCGACATGCGTTGGGAAAAGCGGGCTGAAGACGCTGATGCCCAACCTCGTCTGGACGGCCTATCTGTCGACCGTTGGCGTCTACGGCGATCATGACGGCGCCTGGGTGGACGAGACGAGCGAATGCCGGCCCGTCTCGGCCCGCTCGCGCCAACGGGTCATGGCGGAAGATCAGTGGATGGCGGCCTGCGCGGCGGCCGGCCTGCCGCTGGCGATCCTGCGGCTCTCCGGAATTTACGGCCCAGGCCGCAATACCTTCCGCAACATCGAAAAAGGCACGGCGAGACGGCTGGTCAAGAAGGACCAGGTGTTCAACCGGATCCGGGTGGAAGATATCGGGGCGGCCGCCCGCTTTCTCGCCGACCGGATGGCCGACGGCATCTTCAACGTCACCGACGACGAGCCGGCGCCGCCGCAGGATGTCGTCCTCGAGGCCTGCCGCATCGCCGGCGTCGAGCCGCCGCCGGAACAGGATTTCGAGACCGCCGACCTGACGCCGATGGCCCGTTCCTTCTACGGCGAGAACAAGCGCGTCTCCAATCGCAAGATCCGCGATATGGGATTTTCGTTCCGGTTTCCCGACTACCGAATGTCGCTCAAGGACCTCTGGCCGGCTGAAAAACCGGACTAAAAGACAGCGTTCCGAAATTTTTTTCTGACAGATTGTCGCAGTTGCGACGGTAATTTCTTACCCTTTGAAATTCGCCAAGCAACGTCTGATTTCATTAACGTTTTTGGGGAATATTTTACCCAGGGCGCCACGATACTGTATTTGGCGATAATCGATCCCCCGAGTATATCCAGTATATCGATCGGGGCAGCGGCACATTTTGGCCATCTTCTGGCTTTTTTGGTAGCCGCGAACGTACGGAACACGTCCCGTGTGAAAGGATTACCTATTTTGATGAAACTGTCCCGCTCTATTGCCGCAGGCGCGGCGATGGCCGCTCTGGCTGTTGCTCTCTCCCCGGCAACATCGGCTGCAAGTCAATGTGGAAAAGCATCCTGGTATGCTCTGCATTCGAAGACCGCCTCCGGCGAACGCATGAATCCCTCAGCCTTCACCGCCGCTCATCGCAAGCTGAAGTTCGGCACCAAGCTCAAGGTCACCAACGCCAAGAACGGCAAGAGCGTGATCGTCCGCGTCAACGACCGTGGTCCCTTCATCCGCGGACGGGTGATGGACCTTTCCAAGGGTGCCGCACAGAACATCGGCATGGTCAGCTCCGGCGTCGCCAAGATCTGTTACGACATCATCGAATAATGCCCCTGCCGGCGGCGAAGACTTGCTCTTGCCGTCATTCATGGGTACGAGGCTCAACCTGACGTCCGGGATCGTTCCGATGAGGAATGGTTCCGGACGTCAGGTTTTTTGTTTGCCTTTTCCGCAATGTTGAAAACACTTGTCGGAAGCATATCGGAGACATGCCATGCGCCTGGGCGGAAGGCTTGCCGGAGCCATCGAAATTCTCGCCGACATCGAGACGCGCAGGCGTCCCGTTGCCGATGCGCTGAAGGATTGGGGCCTCGCCCACCGGTTCGCAGGATCCGGCGACCGGTCCGCGATCGGCAACATCGTCTATGACGCGCTCCGGATGAAGCTTTCGCATGCATGGCTGATGGACGACGACAGCGCGACGGCGCTCGGCTATGGCGTGCTGATCCGCCAGTGGGGCATGAGCCCGGAAAGCCTGGCGGTGGAATTCGACGGCGACCGGTTTGCGCCGCCGCCCTTCAGCGAGGCGATGGCGGCCGCCCTTTCGAGCCGCAAGCTTAGCGACGCGCCCGAACACGTTCAGGGCGACATTCCCGACTGGGTGCTGCCTGCCTTCCGGACAAGCTTTGGAGACGACTGGCTGGCCGAGGCGCAGGCGCTCAATGGCCGGCCGTCGCTGGACCTGCGGGTCAACAGCCTGAAGGCGGATCGCGCCAAGGTGCTGAAGGCTCTCGACCGCGCCGGCGCGGAAGCCTGTCGGATTGCGCGGCTGGGGCTGCGCATTCCGCCCGGCGAAGGCCAGTCGCGGCTGCCGAACGTCACGGCCGAGCTTTCATTCCAGAAAGGCTGGTTCGAGGTCCAGGACGAAGGATCGCAGATCGTTGCGGACCTTGCCGGCGCATGCGAGGGCGAACAGGTGCTCGACTATTGCGCCGGCGGTGGCGGCAAGACGCTGGCAATGGCCGCATCCATGGGCAACAAGGGTCAGGTGCACGCCTTCGACGCCGACCGCAAGCGGCTGGCGCCGATCATCGAGCGGCTGAAGCGCGCCGGCACGCGCAACGTGCAGGTTCACGACAACGAAAAGACACTGGCGCAACTCGGCGACCGCTTCGACCGGGTCCTGGTCGATGCGCCCTGCACCGGCACGGGCACATGGCGGCGCCGCCCCGACACCAAATGGCGGCTTTCCGAAAAGAACCTCGAGGAGCGCACCGGCCAGCAGGCCGCAGTCCTGGAGGCTGCGGCGAAATTCGTGCGGCCCGGCGGCAAGCTCGTCTATATCACCTGTTCGATCCTGCCCGAGGAAAACGAGAAGCAGGTTGCCAACTTCCTCGAAAGCCACCCGCAGTTTTCGGCGGTTCAGGCCATGCCGGTGTGGTCCGGCCTCTTTGGCGACGACGCGCCGCGTCCGCATTCGAGCGACGGCAAAAGCCTGACGCTGACGCCGGCATCGACCGATACCGACGGATTCTTCTTTTCCATGCTGGAACGGCGTGGCTGAGACTTTCGTCGCATGCCGACAGGCGCGGTTTGCCGACGCCTGGATGGCCTGCGGCGGCGACAATTCGCAGGCCCGGAATTTTTCCCGCTAATATAACTAGATTATTTGACACCAGTTTAATTTTGCGCGAAGAACGGGCTCCACATCAGGGGACTATGGCTTGCAAGAGCTGAAAGGAGAGATCATGACCCGGACGAGATCCATCGCCGCCACGCTGGCGCTTCTGGCCGCCTCGGTGGCTTTCGTGCTGCCGGCCGGCGCAGAAGAGCCGAAGCCCGCAGCAGCGCAGGAAACGCCTGCCGCAGCGGCGACCGCCGACACGACCGCCCAGACGCCTGCCGAAGACACCGCTGCGAAGGCCGCTGCCGAAGCGGAAGCCAAGGCGACCGCGGAAGCCGAGGCCAAGGCAGCCGCCGAGAAGGAAGCGCAGGCCGCCGCTCAGAAGGTCAAGGACGAAGCTCTTGCCAAGCAGGAAGCAGATGTCGTCAACCACTACATCGAGCTGGCGCGCGCCAAATACGGCGACGCTCTGGAAACCGCCAAGGCGCTTGATGCCGCCATCGACGCCTTCCTGACGCAGCCCAGCAAGGAAACCCAGGACGCCGCCAAGGCCGCCTGGATTGCCGCCCGCGTCCCCTATCAGCAGACGGAAGTCTACCGCTTTGGCCATGCCCCCATCGACGACTGGGAAGGCGACGTCAATGCCTGGCCGCTCGACGAAGGCCTGATCGACTATGTCGACGCCTCCTACGGCACCGAGAGCGACGAGAACCCACTCTACACGGCCAATGTGATCGCCAACAAGACGATCAAGATCAACGGCGCCGATGTCGACGTTTCGGTCATCACCCCCGACCTCCTGAAGAACACGCTGAAGGAAGCCGGCGGCGTCGAGGCCAATGTCTCGACCGGCTATCACGCCATCGAATTCCTGCTCTGGGGCCAGGATCTGCACGGCACCGGACCCGGCGCCGGCGAGCGTCCCTATACCGACTATGTTATCGGCGACGGCTGCACGCACGCCAATTGCGACCGCCGCGCCGCCTATCTGAAGGCTGCCTCGACACTGCTCGTCATCGACCTTGAGGAAGCGGTCGCCATGTGGGCGCCGGACGGCGCTGCCGCCGGACCGGACCTTGCCGATCCGAAGGTGGGCATTACCGCTCTCCTGACCGGCATGGGTTCGCTCTCTTACGGCGAGCTTGCCGGCGAGCGCATGAAGCTCGGCCTGCTGCTGCACGATCCGGAAGAAGAGCATGATTGCTTCTCCGACAACACCTATAACTCGCATCTCAACGATGCGATCGGCATCGCTTCGGCCTATACCGGCGAATACACCCGTCCGGACGGCACCAAGATGACCGGCCCGTCGCTTTCGGCCCTGGTCGCGACCATCGATCCGGCGCTCGACGAAGAGATGCGGACCAAGCTGAACACGACGCTCGACGCCATGCACAAGATGGCCGAGCGCGGCGAAAAGGTCGAGAAGTACGACCAGATGATCGCCGAGGGCAACACCGAGGGCAACGCCGTCGTGCAGGCGGCCATCGATGGCCTGATGGATCAGACCAAGACGATCCAGCGCGTCATCGCCGCCCTGAACCTCGGCAATATCGAGCTCGAAGGTTCCGACAGCCTCGACTCGCCGAACGCCGTCTTCCAGTAATCAGCCAAGGGAAGCCGGCCCTGCGACAACGGGGCCGGCTTCGACTTTCGACATGAACCTCCGTCCGGGCCGTTTCATCGCTTTGTGCCTGTTTGCCGGCGCGGCGGCCCCGTCTGTCCTCTTTGCCGCTTCGGCGGAGGAACTCCCCTTCCCGTCCAAACGGACCGATCTCGACGCTGCCGATCTGGCCCGCGTTTCCGGCGTCACCCGGCCGACCACCGACTTTTCCCGCCCCGAGACCTTCGAGGCCATGCAGGGCGGTGCGCTGACGTCGCGCGAAGCCGTCGGCCGCAATGCCTTTTCGCAGCCGTCCGCCAACCTCGAAGGCGACCAGCCTCTGGATTTCCAGCTCGGCAACGCCCTGTTTCGTAAGTTCTGGGTGGCCTCGCCGTCGTCGACGCAGGCGTCCGACGGGCTGGGGCCGCTCTATAACGCCCGCTCCTGTCAGAGCTGCCATCTGAACGACGGCCGCGGCCAGCCGCCGCGCGCCGACGGCGATGCCACGTCGATGTTCCTGCGGCTGGCGCGACCGGCGGAAACGGAGAAGGAGCGAGCGGCACTTGCCGATCATCTGGCTCTGAATTTTCCCGATCCCGTCTATGGCAAGCAATTGCAGGACGTCGCCGTGCCCGGGATTGCCGCGGAAGGCAAGGTCGCGGTCAGCTACACGGAAGAGACCGTGACGCTTGCCGGCGACGAAACGGTCAGCCTGCGCAAACCGCATTACGAGGCGACCGATCTGGCCTATGGACCGCTGTCCAAAGCGACTACCATTTCGGCGCGCGTGACGCAGCCGATGCTGGGGCTCGGCCTGATCGAGGCGATCGCCGATGCCGACATCCTCGCCCATGCCGATCCCGACGACGCGGATGGCGACGGCATTTCCGGCAAGGCCTCGATCGTCCGCGACCATCTGAGCGGCAAGATCGCCATCGGCCGTTTCGGCTGGAAGGCGCAGAACGCCAGCGTGCGTGACCAGGCGGCCGATGCCCTTTCCGGAGACATCGGCATTTCCTCTCCCGACCGGCCGGACCCCTATGGCGACTGCACGACGGCGGAGACCGCATGCCGGACGGCCGCCAACGGCGTTCAGTTGCGGCTTGGCAAGACCGAAGCGCCGCCACCGGTGCTCGATCTCATCACCTTCTATTCGGAGAACCTTGCGGTACCGGCAAGGCGCGACGTGGATGCCCCCGCGGTGCTTCGCGGCAAGCAGGCCTTCTACCAGGCGGGCTGTGCGGCCTGTCATACCCCGAAGTTCGTCACCCGCCGCGACGCAGGCAGCGCTGTGCAATCGTTCCAGCTGATCTGGCCCTATTCCGATTTCCTGCTGCACGACATGGGAGACGGCCTTGCAGACGGACAGCAGGTGGGATCGGCGAACGGAAGGGAGTGGCGCACGCAGCCGCTTTGGGGTATCGGACTAACCGAGACCGTCAGCGGACATAGCTTCTTCCTGCATGACGGCCGCGCCCGCAATCTGACGGAGGCGATCCTCTGGCATGGGGGCGAGGCGCAGGCGGCCAGGGACGCGTTTGCCGATCTGGCGCCGGACGAGAGAAAATCGCTACTGACATTCCTGGAGTCGCTTTGATGCAAAGAGCCCTTATCGCCACCGCCCTCACCGTTCTGATCGCCGGCGGCTCGATTGCCAATGCGCAGGATGCCAACACGCCACCGCCGTCGCTGAACGAGCAGGCAATCCCGAACGTTCTGGAAAAGGCCGTCGACGGCTTCATCCGGCCCGGCTATCACAAGCTGCACGAGAGCGCCGCAAAGCTGGTCGGCGCCATGGACGCGCTTTGCGCCAGCCCCGACAGCGGCACCTATCAGAGCGCCCTTTCCGCCTATGCCGGTACCGTGGATGCGTGGTCGCGCATCGAGATCGTCCGGGTCGGACCGGCACTCGACAATCATCGCTTCGAGCGCATCCTGTTCTTCCCGGATCGCAAGAGCATCGGCATGAAGCAGGTGCAGGAGGCGATCGCCACCAAGGACAAGACCGCGACGGACCCGAAGACGCTGGCGGACAAGAGCGTTGCCATGCAGGGTCTGGGTGCGCTTGAATTCGTGCTCTATGGTACGGGCTCCGACGAATTGCTGAAAGCGCCCGGCAACTATCGTTGCCATTTCGGCGATGCCATCGCGAAGAACATCGAAGCGATCGCCGGCGAGCTGACGGCCGCCTGGGACGACCCGCAGGGTGTGGCGGCGTCCTGGAAGCAGCCAGGCCCGAACAATCCGGTCTTCCGCGACGGCAATGAGGCGATCACCGCCCTCCTCGGCATCCTCGTTCATGCCGGCGAGACGGTGCGCGACGAGCGGATCGAATATTTCTACGGCGGCGCCAACAAGCAGGACTTCCCACATCGCGCCATCTACTGGCGCTCGCAGCTGACCTGGCCGTCCGTCGAAGCGAATGTCGAGGCGATCGACGACCTCTTCAAGTCGTCCGGCATGGTCGAACTGCTGGATCCGAGCATGCGCTCTATTGCTGGCTCGATCGACTTCGTCACCAATTCCGTGATCAAGGCGGCAAAGGCGATGGACCCCGATATCGACCGGTTGCTTGGCGACGAGAAGAAGCGCAGCAAAATCGAATTCGTGGTCATCAACATGAAGGACCTCGTCTTCCGCCTCAACAATGATTTCGGCGGCGCGATCGGGCTTGGCGCCGGCTTCTCCTTCTCGGACGGAGACTGAGACCTTGGCCTCACGGTTGCTGATCGACCGCAGGGAATTCGTCAAGGCGGCCGGCCTCGCCTTCCTCGGCGGGCTAGCGCCGAAAGCCGCATTTGCGCTGTCGCAAGCGGATGCGGTCTATGCGTCGGGGTTCCGGGCGCCGGACGGGTCCTTCGGCATTGCCACGATATCGGAACGCGGCGAGATCATCGACCGCTCGGGCCTGCCGGACCGCGGACACGGGCTGGCCTACAGCCCGGCGGCAAACCGGATCGCGGTCTTCGCCCGCCGACCGGGCACCTACATCATGGTCATCGACCGGGCGATGCGGGAAAAGCCTGTCGTCATCACCTCCGTCGCCGACCGGCATTTCTACGGACACGGCGCCTTTTCCCCGGACGGGCGGTTTCTCTACGCCTCGGAAAACGACTTCGCCAATGCCCACGGCATGATCGGGGTCTATGACGGCAACGAGGGCTATCGACGCGTCGCCGAATACCAGACCTACGGCATCGGCCCGCATGACCTCACCGTCACGCCGGATGGCCGGACGCTGGTCGTCGCCAATGGCGGCATCGAGACGCATCCGGATTTCGGCCGGACGAAGCTCAATCTCGACCACATGGAACCATCGATCACGCTGGTCGATGCGAGCGACGGACGGCTCATCGAAAAGCACGGCCTGCCCAGGCAGCTTTCCCAGCTTTCCACCCGGCACCTGGCGATCGCCGGCGACGGGCGCATCTGGTTTGCCTGCCAGTATGAGGGGCCGCGCAACGACCTGCCGCCGCTCGCCGGTTTCCTCAACAAGGGCGAGCCGCTGACCTTCGTCGACCTGCCCGACGAGACGACCGTGGCGCTCGCCAATTATGTCGGCGCGATCGCCGTCAACGATCGCGACGGGCTGGTCGGCCTGACATCCCCCAAGGGCGGGAAGCTGGTCAGCATCGACCAGGACACGGGCCAGGTGGTTGCCGAGACGGACATCCCCGACGCCGCGGGAATTGCCGATGCGACGCATGGCTTTGCGGTGTCCAGCTATTCGGGGCAACTGGCCGAGACGAGGAGCCGGGTCAACTGGGACCAGCATCTCGTGCGGGTGAAGGTCGCAGGGGCTGGCTAAAGCGCGGCAAGTCCCCTATTTCTAGATCCATGAAAACCATCTGGATCTACGCTTTCTTCATTCTGATGACGGTCGCCGGCGGTCTGGTGATCGGCATCAGCAATCCGCCGGGCGAATGGTATCAGGCTTTGCAGAAGCCCTTCTTCAATCCGCCCGCCTATGTCTTCGCTCCGGTCTGGACCATTCTCTACGTCCTGATCGGCATTGTCGGGGCGCGGGCCTATCTGCAGCGCGGCCCGGGCGACACGCTGAATCTGTGGTTCGTGCAGCTTGGTTTCAACTTTTTGTGGTCGCCGGCCTTCTTCCGCCTGCAGAGCCCGGCCATTGCGCTTGGTGTCATCGTCCTGCTGCTGATCAGCATTCTGGCGCTGATGATGGCGAGCCGGACGCGCGACCGCCTGTCGGTGTGGTTGCTGACCCCCTATGCGCTCTGGGTTGCCTTCGCGACGCTCTTGAATGCAACGATCGTGTTTTTGAACTGACGGCACAACTGCGCCTTGCCGAATAGCGGCCCGCATGCCAATTTCGCACTTGCGAAGAGGCGGGGAGAGGCAATGCCGAACAGCAATTTCGAAGAGCGTATCCGGCAGAGTTTTTCCCGTCAGGCGGCAATGAGGCTAATCGGCGCGGAACTGACAAGTGTCAGCCAGGGGACGGTGGAAATCGAGCTTCCCTTCGACATGAAGCTCACCCAGCAGCACGGCATCCTGCATGCCGGCGTCATCTCTGCGGCGCTCGATACGGCCTGCACCTATGCCGCCTATACGCTGATCGAACCGGACACTTCCATCCTGACGATCGAGTTCAAGGTCAACCTGATGGCGCCCGGGCGCGGCGAGCGCTTCCTGTTTCGCGGCGAGATCACCAAGCCGGGCACGAACATCATCGTCGCCGACGGGCGCGCCTATGAAATCAGCGACGGGCCGGCCCGACTGATCGCCTCGATGACCGGAACGATGATGGCCTTCCGCGGCCGCGAGGGGTTCGCAGGATGACCTTCGAATTGCATCCAGCATCCGGAAAATCCGTCCTGTTCGTCATGGCTGTCGCCGCCGAATACGGACCTCACCTGCAGGCCCGCTTCAAGCCGCTGATGACCGGTGTCGGCCCGGTGGAGGCCGCCGTCCAGTTGACCCGGACACTGGCGCGGCTGGAAGCCGAAAACCGTCTGCCCGATCTCATCGTCTCGCTCGGATCGGCCGGTTCGGCTGTGCTCGAGCAGACGGAGGTTTACCAGGCTTCCTCGGTCAGCTATCGCGACATGGACGCGTCGCCACTTGGTTTCGAGAAGGGCGTCACGCCGTTTCTGGATCTGCCGCATACCGTCCCGCTTGCACCGGCCATTCCCGGGCTGAAGGCCGCCACCCTTTCCACGGGCGCCAACATCGTTTCCGGGTCGGCCTATTTCGGCATCCCCGCCGACATGGTGGACATGGAGACCTTCGCGGTTCTGCGCGCCGCCATGGCTTTCGACTTGCCGCTGGTCGCCCTCAGAGGCATTTCGGATGGCAAGACGGAACTCAACCACGTCGATGACTGGACGGAATATCTCCATGTCGTGGACGAGAAGCTGGCGGCAGCCGTGGACCAACTCTTTGCCGCGATCACCGACGGTCTGCTGGAGAGAGTGCCGGCCTGACGGCGACCATCGGCTGTGACCGGCAACTGTGGGTTCGAGAAGGCCCGGAAGCAGGACAATTGAGGCAATAAAACCCGGAAATCCGGTATTCCCGGATTGAAAAAAGCCAGCGATTTCTCTAAAGGCTCGCCATGACCCAGACAGCGCACCCCCATCCCGAAACCATCCTGATCATCGACTTCGGCAGCCAGGTCACCCAGCTGATCGCCAGACGCGTCCGCGAGACCGGCGTCTACTGCGAAATCTGGCCGTACCAGAGCGCCGACGAAGGCTTTGCCAAGCTCAATCCCAAGGGCGTTATCTTTTCCGGCGGCCCGGATTCGGTGACCCGCGAGGGAAGCCCGCGCGCACCGCAGGCGGTGTTTGACTCGGGCGTGCCGATCCTCGCCATCTGCTACGGACAGCAGACGCTGGCGACCCAGCTCGGCGGCAAGGTCGAGGGCGGCCATGCGGCGGAGTTCGGACGGGCGGACGTCAACATCCTGAAGGCGTCGCCGCTGTTCGAAGGCTTCTGGGAAGTCGGCGGCAGTTACCCCGTGTGGATGAGCCACGGCGACCGCGTCACGCAGGCTCCTGAAGGCTTCGAGATCATCGGCGTGTCGCCGAACGCGCCGTTCGCGATCTGCGTCAACGAAGAGAAGCGCTACTACACCACCATGTTCCATCCGGAAGTGGTGCACACGCCGGACGGCGGCAAGCTGCTCGCCAATTTCGTGCACAAGATCGTCGGCCTGCATTCCGACTGGACGATGGCGGCCTACCGCCAGGAAATGATCCAGAAGATCCGCGACCAGGTCGGCTCCGAACGCGTGCTCTGCGCCCTGTCGGGCGGCGTCGACAGCTCGGTTGCCGCCGTTCTGATCCACGAGGCGATCGGCGACCAGCTGACCTGCGTCTATGTCGATCACGGCCTGATGCGGCTTGGCGAAAGCGAACAGGTGGTCTCGATGTTCCGCGACCATTTCAACATTCCGCTCGTGCATGTCGATGCTTCTGACCTCTTCATCGGCCAGCTGGAAGGCGAAGTGGATCCGGAAAAGAAGCGCAAGATCATCGGCCGTCTGTTCATTGAGGTGTTCGAGGAACAGGCCAAGAAGATCGCCGAGGACGGCAAGGGTTCGCCGAGCTTCCTCGCCCAGGGCACACTCTATCCGGACGTGATCGAGAGCGTGTCGTTCTCGGGCGGCCCGTCGGTGACGATCAAGAGCCACCACAATGTCGGCGGCCTGCCGGAACGCATGAACATGAAGCTCGTCGAGCCGCTGCGCGAACTCTTCAAGGACGAAGTGCGTGCGCTCGGCCGCGAGCTCGGCATTCCCGAAAGCTTCATCGGCCGCCATCCCTTCCCCGGCCCGGGGCTGGGCATCCGCCTGCCCGGCGGCGTAACCCGCGAAAAGCTCGACATCCTGCGCAAGGCGGATTCGATCTACATCGACGAGATCAAGAAAGCCGGCCTCTACGACGAAATCTGGCAGGCCTTCTCCGTGCTTCTGCCCGTCCAGACCGTGGGCGTGATGGGCGACGGACGCACCTATGACCGGGTGCTGGCGCTGCGCGCCGTGACCTCGGTCGACGGCATGACCGCGGACTTCTTCCCCTTCGACATGAACTTCCTCGGCCGGGTCTCGACCCGTATCATCAACGAGGTCAAGGGCATCAACCGCGTGGTCTACGACGTAACGTCGAAGCCGCCGGGCACGATCGAGTGGGAGTGATCTTCCCGACAGATTGAAGACTGAGGAGGGCGGGACATTCCGCCCTTATTCATGTCCGGCGACTGCACCCCGTGGATGTCCTTCTCTAGGCTCGGACAAGGTTGAAACGCCAGTCTGGCGCGCAGGGAAACCGGCATGCGATGACGCGTGCCCGCGTGAGGACATCGTCTCCATGAATATTCTTGTCGTCGGTAACCAGGGTTATGTCGGGCCGGTGCTGATCAGGCATCTGCGCGAGCGCTTTCCGGAATCGGCGATCTGCGGCTACGACACCGGCTATTTCGCGCATTGCCTGACCGGCGCCACATCAAGCCCGGAGGTGCTGCTCGACGCGCAGTATTACGGCGACGTGCGCAGCTTTCCGACGCATTTCTACGAGGATTTCGACGCGATCGTGCTGCTGGCGGCGATCTCCAACGATCCGATGGGCAACCAGTTCGAGGATGTGACGCGCGACATCAACAACCTCTCCTGCTGCGAGATCGCCCGCGGCGCGGTGGAGGCCGGCGTCGAACGGATCGTGTTCGCATCGAGCTGCAGCATGTATGGCGCGGCGAGCGGCGTGGCGAAGACCGAGACGGACGGGCTCAACCCGCTGACGGCCTATGCCCGCTCGAAGGTCGATACCGAGACCTTCCTCGAACAGCTGGACCAGGACGTGGCTACCATTACGTCGCTGCGCTTCGCCACCGCCTGCGGCATGTCCGACCGGCTGCGGCTCGACCTCGTGCTCAACGATTTCGTCGCCTCGGCTCTCGTGGCAGGCAAGGTTACCGTGCTCTCCGACGGCTCGCCCTGGCGACCACTGATCAGTGTGAAAGACATGGCGCGGGCCATCGAGTGGGCGCTCATCCGCGATCCGGACGAAGGCGGACGCTATCTCGCCGTCAATGCCGGGTCGAACCGCTGGAACTATCAGGTGAAGGATCTGGCGGAAGCCGTGGTTGCGGCCATTCCGAGCTCGGTGCTCGACATCAACTCCGACGCACCTCCGGACAAGCGGTCCTACAAGGTGGATTTCTCGCTCTACGAACGCCTCGCCCCGGATCATCAGCCGCTCGCCACGCTGGAGGGCACGATCGCCGAGCTTGTCGAAGGGGTCAAACGTATCCCTTGGCTGACGGCCGATTTCCGCACGTCGAACTTCATGCGCCTCAACGTCATCAAGGGGCACCTTGAGCGCGGAACGCTCGACAGCAGCCTGCTATGGACCGGCCGATAGAGGGTTTTGCCGTCGGGTGACCTTTTCCGACGCGGTCGCTGCGGCTAAACAGGGCCCGGCAAAACGCAAGCGAGGAAATGGCATGTCCGTCACCATCTACGGGATCAAGAACTGTGACACGATGAAGAAGGCCTTCACCTGGCTCGGCGAGCACGGCGAAGCCTATGATTTTCACGACTACAAGAAGCAGGGCGTGACGGAGGAGAAGCTCCGCGAATGGTGCGTAAAGGCGGGCTGGGACAAGGTGATCAACCGCGCCGGCACGACCTTCAAGAAGCTCGCCGATGAAGACAAGCAGGATCTCGACGAGGCAAAGGCGATCGCCCTGATGGCCAACCAGCCGTCGATGATCAAGCGGCCGGTTCTGGATAAAGACGGCCGGATCGAGATCGGCTTCAAGCCTGACGCATATGCGGCGTTTTTCGCATCCTGAGGCACAGTCATGTCGAAGACGACGCGCGCAACGCAATTTCTGGAGAAGGCCAGGGTTGCCTTCACCGTCCACACCTATGACTACGATCCGAATGTGGCGCGGATCGGAGAAGCAGCCGCCGAAGCGATGGGCGAACATCCCTCGAAGGTGTTGAAGACGCTGATGGCGGAAGCGGACGGCAAGCCGGTGTGCGTGGTCGTGCCGTCGGACAGCGAAGTCAGCATGAAGAAACTGGCATCGGCCTTCGGTGCGAAATCGGCGTCGATGATGAAGCCGGCGGATGCGGAGCGCCTGACGGGCTATCATGTCGGCGGGATCAGCCCCTTCGGACAGAAAAAGCGCGTGCCCACCGCAATCGAGGAGACCGCATTGGAGCACGCGCTTGTCTACATGAATGGCGGTCAGCGCGGATTGCAGGTGCGCCTGTCGCCCAAGGATGCGCAGGTGGCCCTCGGAGCGAAAGCCGCCGCATTGATTGCCTGATGGGCGTCAGATACGGGCGCGACGGCCGCCCGGGCCGGCCAGAAGCCAGACGATGAAGCCGAGCAGCGGGAAGATGATGATGCCGAGAATCCAGAGCAGTTTCTCGACGCCGGAAGCGCCACTGCCGAGGACCTTGATGACCGCGTAAATGTCGGCGATGAGGATCAGCAGCCCTATAATACCATATTCCATGATCGTTCCTTTCAAATGAGCGTCACCTTGCAAACGCGTGGCGACAGGAAAAGTTTCCTCGACGTGCCATCGATCGGGCTTCGACGTCTTCATTTGGATGCAGAAGCACCCTAAGTTCCGAACCATCAATTCAAAGACCATCAGGAAGGCTCTTTCCATGACCGCAATGCCCGACGTCCGCACCGCAATCGATCCCGCCAAACTCGACAAGCTGGCCGAGGTCGCCGTCAAGGTCGGCCTGCGGCTGCAGCGTGGGCAGGACCTTGTCGTCACCGCTCCGATCAACGCCCTGCCGCTTGCCCGCCTCATCAGCAAGCATGCTTACAAGGCCGGCGCCGGTCTGGTCTCGACCTTCTTCGCCGACGAGGAGATGACGCTCGCCCGCTATGCGCATGCGCCGGACGAGAGCTTCGACAAGGCCGCCGACTGGCTCTACGAGGGCATGGCCAAGGCCTATGCCGGCAACACGGCGCGGCTTGCGATTTCCGGCGACAATCCGATGATGCTGTCGGAACAGGACCCGGCCAAGGTGGCGCGCGCCAATCGGGCGATGTCGATCGCCTACAAGCCGGCGCTGGAGCATATCTCGAATTTCGACATCAACTGGAACATCGTGTCCTATCCGAACCCCTCCTGGGCCAAGCAGATGTTCCCCGAGCTTCCCGAGGAAGAGGCCGTCAAAAAGCTCGCCGACGCCATCTTCGCCGCCTCGCGCGTCGATGTCGCAGACCCGATCGCGGCGTGGACCACGCATAATGGCGAACTCGCCAACCGCTCGGCCTGGCTCAACGGCCACCGCTTTTCGGCGCTGCATTACACCGGCCCCGGCACCGACCTGACGCTGGGTCTTGCCGACGGCCATGAATGGTTCGGCGGCGAATCGACCGCCAAGAACGGCATCACCTGCAATCCGAACATCCCGACCGAGGAAGTGTTCACGACACCGCATGCCATGCGCGTCGAAGGCACCGTTTCCTCCACCAAGCCGCTGTCGCATCAGGGAACGCTGATCGACAACATCCAGGTGCGATTCGAAAAGGGCCGCATCGTCGAGGCAAAGGCTTCAAAGGGCGAAGCGGTGCTGCAGAAGGTGCTCGATACCGACGAGGGTGCCCGCCGGCTCGGCGAAGTGGCCCTGGTGCCGCATTCCTCGCCGATCTCGCAGAGCGGCCTGCTGTTCTACAACACGCTGTTCGACGAGAATGCCGCCAGCCACATTGCGCTCGGCCAGTGCTACTCGAAATGCTTCATCGACGGCGCCAAGCTTACGAAGGAGCAGATTGCCGCGCAGGGCGGCAATTCCTCGCTCATTCACATCGACTGGATGATAGGCTCCGACAAGGTGGACATCGACGGCATCAAGCCTGATGGCTCGAAGGTGCCCGTCATGCGCGGCGGCGAATGGGCCTGAACGACCTTATGATCCTCGAATGAACGGAAATCCCGGCTCTCAGGCCGGGATTGCCTTTTTGGCGGGCGCGACCATGGCGAACTGCCCCATGACGACGCTGGCGAAGACGATCGCCATGCCGAGAAGCTTGATGCCGGAGAGCGCTTGATCGAGGAAGACCCAGCCGAGCAGGGTCGCGACGGTGGGGCTCAGCACGCCGAGCAGGGAGACGGCAGCCGGATTGATGCGGCTGATGCCGCGAAACAGCAGGAAATAGGGCAGCACGGTTCCGACAAGGCCGAGATAGAGGAAGCCGCCGATATTGCGCGCGGTCAGCATGGCGACCGGCGGCTCCAGGATGAACGTCAGCGGCACGAGGATCAGGCCGCCCATTGTCAATTGCCATGCGGTGAAGGTGAGGCTCGAGACCGGCGGTTGCCAGTAGCGGGACAGCACGACGCCGGTGGCCATGGAGAGTGCGCCGGCGAGCGCCGCGATGAAGCCGATCATGTCGAATTTTGCGCCCGGTCCGAGGACCAGCAGCGCGACTCCAAAAACACCTGCAGCGCAGGCCGCGACCGCCAGTGGCCGGATGCGGAAGCCGAGCGCGAAGCGGGCGATCACCATGGCGGCGAGCGGCTGGATGGAGCCGACGGTCGCGGCCACGCCACCCGGCAGCCGGTAGGCGGAGATGAACAGCATGATGAAGAAGAAGGAGAAATTCAGCGTCGCCAGGATCGCCACGCGCAGCCACCAGACGCCCGTCGGCAGCTTGCGGACGATGGCGAGCAGCAGAAGGCCGGCCGGGAGCGCCCGCATCAG
The DNA here is from genome assembly GCF_024385575.1 of Rhizobium sp. NRK18. NCBI lineage: Bacteria > Pseudomonadati > Pseudomonadota > Alphaproteobacteria > Hyphomicrobiales > Rhizobiaceae > Rhizobium > Rhizobium sp. NRK18. Next base: position 3,653,278 of record NZ_JANFMV010000001.1, read on the forward strand.
CGAAATGAAAACGGGGCGGTCCGGCGGCAGGAATTCGGTCGTGATGATGTAGCTGCTGCCCCAGATCATGAAGGCGATGGACGTGATCGCGAGATCCGGGAAGTTGGTGTCATCGTTCATGGCGCACCTATTTATCTTGACTTCAAGATAAATCCATAGCTCCCACTTCTCTTGATATCAAGATATTTTTATGGTGATGCTGCGACATGAAGAAAGATCACGTCGACGCCGTCATTGACCAATGGGCGCATGAACGTCCCGAACTCGATACCGAACCGATGGCTCTGCTGGGCCGGTTTGCCCGCGTCTACAGCCACCTCAGACGGCAACTGGACGATGTTTTCGATGAATACGGCCTCGACCAGGGCAAGTTCGACGTGCTGGCAACATTGCGCCGGGCGGGAGCGCCCTATCGCAAGAGCCCGGGCGAATTGCTGGCGGCGACCATGATCACCTCGGGGACGATGACCAACCGCATCGACCAGCTGGCCAAGCAGGGTCTCGTCGAGCGCATCGCCAACCCCGAGGACAAGCGCAGCGTGCTGATCGGCCTCACGGACAAGGGGTTTTCACTCATCGACGAGGCCGTCGGCGCGCATGTGAAGAACCAGCACCGGCTGGCGGCGCTCCTGAGCAACGAGGATCGCACGGCGCTGAACGATATCCTGCGGCGGTACCTGGCGGAATTCGAAAGCTGACGTCGCGCGCGGCCTGATCCGTCAGAACAGGCTTCCCTGTTTCGGTGGATCGGTCTTCACGGGCTTTGCCGGCGCCTTCCTTGGAGCAGGCTTCGGCGGTGGCGTCTCCGAGCCGCCGACCTCACCCGCCACTGCCTGCACACGTCCATCGGCGAACTCGACCTGGAAAGCCTGTCCTTCGGAAAGCATGGTTGCACGCGGCAGCGGCCGGTTTTCGGCATCGCGGATGACGGCGTAACCACGCGCCAGCACATTCTTGTAGGACAGGGAGTTCAGGACGCGGCCATGGGCCGCCAGCGCGTCCTTGCGCCTCGCAATGCGGATATCGATCGCCCCGTCGGCACGCGCCGACAATGTCTGCACCCGGTCGCGCGACCGTTCCATATGGCCGAGCAGGCGCACCGGCAGCGTGGCGAGGCCGGAGGCGGCCCGCTCATAGCTGCGTCGCTTGTTGATCGTGCTGAGTTCCAGCCCCCTTCCTAGGCGGGCTGCCGCTTCATCGAAGCGCCGGCGCGGCAAGGCCAGCAATTGGTCCAGCGAAGGCAGGGCACGCACGAGCGCCCGCAGCGCCTGGCCGCGATTGTCCATCTGCCGGGAGACCGCCCCTTGCAGGCGTGCCGAAAGGCTTGCGACTTCCGCTTCCAGCTCCGCCTTGACCGGAACGGCGATTTCCGCAGCGCCTGTCGGCGTCGGGGCGCGGATGTCGGCGGCATGATCGATCAGCGTCCAGTCGGTTTCGTGTCCGACGGCCGAGATCAGCGGAATGGTGCTTTCGGCAGCCGCCCGCACGACAATCTCGTCGTTGAAGCTCCAGAGATCCTCCAGGCTGCCGCCGCCGCGCGCGACGATCAGCACATCCGGCCGCGCGATCGGCCCGCCGGGCACAAGCGCATTGAAGCCGCGAATGCCGTTCGCCACCTCCTCGCCCGATCCCTCGCCCTGAACCTTGACCGGCCAGACGACGACATGGACCGGAAAGCGGTCCGAGATACGGTGCAGGATATCGCGAATGACCGCACCGGTCGGCGAGGTGACGACACCGATCACACGCGGCAGGTAGGGAAGCGGCTTCTTGCGCTCCTGATCGAACAGTCCCTCGGCGGCAAGCTTGCGGCGGCGCTCATCCAGAAGCGCCATCAGCGCGCCGGCACCGGCGGGTTCCAGGGTCTCGATGATGATCTGATATTTCGACGAACCGGGAAAGGTGGAAACCTTGCCGGTGGCGATCACCTCCATGCCTTCCTCCGGCTTGAAGCGGAGCCGTGTGAAGTTTCCCCGCCAGATGACGGCGTCGATGCGCGCCTTGTCGTCCTTCAGGGTGAAATAGGCATGGCCGGAGGAATGGGGGCCGCGATAGCCGGAAATCTCGCCGCGCACGCGCACCTGATCGAACGCCGTCTCGATCGTGCGCTTGATCGAGCCGGAGAGTTCGGAGACGGAATATTCGGCCAGGTTGGAGGGCGAATCGGTATCGAAAATGTTGCTCATGGCGCCATCATGCCGAAGCCGCGTAGCACTGAACAGTGGCCTGCCGGCTTCCCCGCCCTTTGGTTGCCAGTCTGGTCGAGGGCTGCAACCAATTGGTTAAATATCATTAAACTTTGATTTATTTTCATCTTATATAACTTATCGCAGGTGATATTTCACAGGCTAATTCTAATGGGTCAAAAGCAACATTTTCTCAGCCGGTTGGTGGAAGCCGACCGACGCGAGACAGAGCGGCGAAATGTGAAGCTGCCGGGCAAGATCTTCTATCTGAAGAAGGGGCTTCGCGGATATTCATCACAGGACTGCATGCTGCTGAACATTTCCGAAGGCGGCTCCATGATCAAGCTCGTCGCGCCAAGCGCCGTGCCGGAGCACTTCTATCTCGTTATCGAGGGCGTGCAGGCAAAATTTCCCTGTGTGCTGATGGGCAAGGGTGGCGAAACAGTCAATCTTCGTTTCGCGCAGGATCTGCCCACGACTTTCGTCGCCCAGTTGGCCAAGCCGCGCTTCTAGGTGCCGCCACACACCTCACCTCGGCACCACTGCCTATAAGGTTACGATCCGGAACGCACCTCGTAGATGCGGATGCCCGACTTCGGATCCGCAGGAAGGGCGCGGAGATAGCTCGGCACGTCACCCTTGGCCAGTTCGGCATAGAGCCCGTCCGGCTCGAGCGTCATGAGATACTCCGTCTGTGGATCGGTGCCGCAGAAGGCGATGTACCTGACATTCGCGTTCCGTAGCAAGGCTTCGGCCTTGCCCGGCTGCGCCATGCCGATATGCAACTCCGCCAGCATGCCGCCGACATTGCGGTGATATGGAGCGGACAGAACGCGGTGCCGGGTGAAGCGCAGGATCGGCGCGCCGACATTCGACGCACTGGCGACATTGCCGGCGGGGAGAGATGCAAGCTGCTGCATTTCGTCCCTCGTGCGGCAGGTCAGCCCGGCGCCGTCCTTGCCATCCATCGCGACGTCGACGCCCCGCAGCTTCTTGTAGACAGGCTCGACAAGCCCCCAGGTGGAAACGGCGGAAAGAAGGACCGTCGCAACGAAGACAAGGCCCAGACCGAGGTTCTGAGGCTCCCGCCTTGATTTCGCGTGAAGCTCGCCGGCGAGCACGGACAATGGCAACAGCGCGAGAAAATTGGCGAAGAACATGGAGCGCAGCTGAATGCAGCCGATGACCAGATTGACCAGCACGAGGGCCAGCATCGTCAGATGCATCCCGACGCGGTCGCGGAGATACAGCCGGGTGAGGCAGACCGCGACGGCGAAGACCGGAACGGCATAATAAAGCCCGATGCTTTCTGGCGCGAAACGCGCTTCGGACACGATCGACTGTGCCTCGGTCACCGAATTCAGCCAAAGCTTGACGAGCATCGGATCGAGATCGGCAAGCGGGTTGTGCAGGCATTGCGGCGCGATCACCAATGCCCCCGTCGTAACGGCCACACCGACACCGGCAAGGGCCGCCAGTCGCACCGGAAAGCGCGCTTCCCCAGCAAAGCGGGCCGCAAGAAACAGCGATGCTCCGCCGATCGCAGTCAGGGAAAAGAAGCCGAGCGAAAGATTGTCACAGGTAACGACGGAATAGCGCGCCGGCGGAATCGTCAGGAAAAACGCCGCGCTGATCGTCGCCAGCAGCGACAGACCGAAGGACTGGGCCGCGACAGACATGTCGTGGCGGCCCTCCCAGAGCCAGTGCAGCGCGACCATGGCGCAGACGGCGGCGATGAACGGTGTCGTTTCCGCACCGATGGCGATCGCCACGCCGGCGCAGACACCCGCGACGGCATAGCTCACCGCTCTCCTTGCGGGATCGAGGAGCATCGCGGCAATCAGCCCCACGAGCACCAGCTGGGCATTGTGATGGTCGATCGCGCCCGGCCGGAAGCGTCCGAACAGCACTGTCGCGAAGATATTGAGCAGGAGAGCCGCATGCAGCGCACGCATGCCGCCGGCCCGGATCGCCGCGAGACCGAGGGTGAACTGAAGGGCGACGGCGAGCAAGAGCGGCCAGGCGGCGACGCCGGCGATCTCCGCGTTTTCCGGAGACAGGAACAGCGAGAAAAAGGAGATGAGGGCGGCAATCGGCAGATCGATGAAGCGCGACCAGTGCATGAGCACGCCGCCGTCGAGGCCGAGGCGGTATTGCATCAAGTCGAACCAGCCCTGACCATTGAGGAAATCGCGGACTTCGACCAGCCGCAGGGCATCGTCATTGTCGGGCCCAAGGTAATCGGTTGCCTTGAACCAGGTCATGGCCACGAGAACCGCAACGAGCACCAGCGCGTAGAACAGGCAGACCGGACCGTACGTGTTGCGGAAGAAGGTCTTCGACCGTGATGGCGACCCGCGATGTAGGGCAGTTTCAGACATCCCGACCAAATCCGTCATCTTTCCGGACCTTCCGCTTGTTCTTGAGACGCCCGAAACCTAGCCTTAACCTTCTCAAGAAATAGTAAAACGGATGATCATATCTGCGCAGGCGCTGCGCGCGCGTTGAACGCCAACCTCGATCGAGCGGACATTATGGGGCAATCCGACACCATCGCCTACAGCATTGCGGTTCTCTTGCCGTGCTACAATGAAGGGCTGACGATCGCGGACGTCGTCAGCGGCTTCAAGCGAACGCTGCCGGGCGCCGACATCTATGTCTACGACAACAATTCGACCGACGACACAGCGCGCAAGGCCAAGCAGGCGGGCGCGGAGGTCGTGCGCGAGCGCAGGCAGGGCAAGGGCCATGTCGTCCGGCGCATGTTTTCCGATATCGATGCCGACATCTACATCATGGCCGACGGCGACGGGACATACGCACCGGAAGACGCCGAGGAGCTTGTCCGCACACTGCTGACCGAACGCGCCGACATGGTGGTCGGCACGCGCCGCGGCGTGCATGACGATGCCGGCCGCCAGGGGCATGCTTTCGGCAACCGCATCTTCAACATCCTGTACCGGACGATCTTCGGCACCGATTTCACCGACATCTTTTCCGGCTACCGGGCCTTCTCGCGGCGCTTCGCCAAGAGTTTCCCGGCGGTCTCCGATGGCTTCGAGATAGAGACCGAAATGTCGGTTCACGCATCCCGGCTGAAGATGCCGGTCTGCGAGCTGGAGCTGGATTACGGGCGCCGGCCCGAGGGCTCGCATTCGAAGCTCTCGACCTTCAAGGACGGCGGCAAGATCCTCTGGATGTTCGCCATGCTGATGAAGGAGACCCGGCCCTTCGTCTTCTTCAGCATCATCAGCGCCTTCTTCATGGCGGCGAGCCTCGCCTTCATGACGCCGGTACTGCTGGAATATTTCGAGACCGGTCTCGTCGACCGTCTGCCGACCTGGGTCCTGTCGATGGCGCTGATGATGATCTCGTTCATGGTCTTCACCGCCGGGCTCATCCTCGATTCGGTCGCGCGGTCGCGCGCGGAGCAGTTGCGCATCCACTACATGCGGCTGCCTGCCCTGTCGGCGCATGAAAGCCGAAAGGCTGATCGAAACGGCGCCTCGGCTCCAGGCCAATCGTCGCCGACAAAGACATCCGCGGACACGGGGAAACGGCGCAAGGTCAGGGCTGCATGAAACGGCTGATCTGGTTCGCCATCGCCGGCGGCAGCGGCTTCGTCACCGATGCTGCCGTCCTGGCGCTGCTGTTGCACGCGACCTCGCTCGATCCGTTCTCGGCCCGGCTGATCGCCATCGCCGTCGCCATGTGCGTCACCTGGCTCCTGAACCGGACATTCACCTTCGGCAAATCCGGACGCCATGTGCTGTCTGAGGGTGCGCGTTACGGCGGCGTCGGCGTGACGTCCGCGATCCTCAACTACGCGATCTATTCGGCCGTTCTCATCGCCTTTCCGACCGTCCCGCCGCTCGCGGCCCTCGTTATCGCCTCTGCCGCCGCAATGGCATTCAGCTACTTCGGCTATTCCCGCTTCGTCTTCCGCAGATAGGCTCTACCACGGCTCGACGGTCACTTCCGGCCACAGCGATACCGCCCTTTCCGCCTTGCGTTCATGGGTCTCGCGGTTGTCGTAATAGCGGTTCGGTCGGATGCGGAAGGAGAACAGGTCGTCGAGGCCGTAAGGCGCTGTGATTTGAAGATCGCCGGCCGTGTCCAGGCGGGCACCGACGCAATAGGCAACCGACGAGAAACGGGATACGGCATCGCGGCAGTCCGCGATCGGTTCGATGTCGAACCCGAAGTGCTGGCCGAACCACAGGTGCACCCGCGCCTGGTTGCGCACCTCCGCAGGCACCGCCATGTCGGAGAACACGCCTGCCGCGCGTCTGATGACATAATCCTCCGCCTCAAAGGTGAGATCGTCATCGTCGAAATAGAAGATGTCGACGTCCTTGATGCCGTGGCGAGACGGACGGTCCGTCAGACGGTTCCAGACCATGTTGTAGAGGGCACCGGCAACGATCCAGCTATCCGGCAGACGCATGCCGTCGAGCCGATGCAAGGCTTCAACAAGCCAATCCTCCGACAGGATGATGTCCTTGAGCGCGGCGGTCTGTTCTTCCGGCGCGGCCCCGGCGAAGCGAAGATGGGTCATGCTGCCGAAGACAGCATGATTCCCGTCATGGGCGCAAAGCCGGAATGAGCGCTCAGACCGCTTCCCAGCCGTCCTTCTCGCTGGCGCGGTAGATGGCGTCGATGAAGAGCTGGCTCTTCCTGGAGCTTTCCAGCGTGACGACTTCGGCGTCTTCGCCGGCCGCCGCACGCGCGAAGGCTTCCGCCTCCAGACGATACTGGCGGCAGTCCTGATAGCGATAGAGGCGCGATTCACCGTGGCTCTGGTTGGTCACCTCGATCTCTTCCGCGCCGTAGCGATCGGCATTGAACGGTGACTTGACCTCGATGAAGCCTTCCGTGCCGTGGAAGACCATGACCTGGCGGGCGGCAAGCTGGGTGGAAATGTAGAAGCTCAGTTCGAACGAGCCGAAATCGGCCCGGACGGACGAGTAGATGTCGGTGCCGAATTCCGGATCGCGCTCGGTCGTCGCCTGCACGCGCAGCGGCTCAATGCCGGTGGAGAAGCGGGTCGTGATCGTCGGGTAGACGCCGATATCCGGGAGACCGCCGCCGCCGAGCGCCGGGATGTTGCGCATGTTGCCGGGATCGCGGTTGAAATAGGTGAAGGCGCCCTGGACATGGCGCAGCTTGCCGATCGCGCCTTCAGACAGCAGCGAACGGACCTTCCGCCAGACCGGCGAATAGGTGACCATATAAGCTTCGGAAATCAGCACCTTGTTGCGGTCGCGCGCGGCGATGACCTCGTCGATCTCGGCGGCCTTCAGCGCGATCGGCTTTTCGCAGAGAACATGCTTGCCGGCGTCGGCGGCCTTGATCGACCATTCGATATGCTGGGCGGTCGGCAGCGGAATGTAGACGGCGTCGATGACGTCGGAGGCCAGCATTTCCTCATAGGAGCCGAAGGCATGCGGGACGGAGAAGCGGTCAGCCATGGCGCGCGCCTTCGACAGATCACGGCTGGCAATGGCCGTCACCACGCAGTTCTCGGCGTCCTGAATGGCCGGAACGACCAGTTCACGGCCGATCTTGGCCGTCGAGAGAATTCCGAAACGCAGCATGTTGACCTCCTAAGTCCCTGTTTCGCGGCAACTTAGTTTCGGCGTCCCCCAAAGGCAATGCCGGCGACGGCGAATTGACAGCGCCGGCCGGCATCCGTACCGGTTTTCGGAAACATGGAGGCAAGACCGATGAGCGTGACGATCCGGAATGTGAGCCCTGCGGACGAGAAACAGTGGCGCGCCCTTTGGGATGCCTATCTCACCTTCTACAGGACGGATCTCAGCGAAGACGTGACCGCCTCCACATGGTCGCGCATTCTCGATCCCGGCTCGCGGGTCTCGATCAGGGTCGCCGATGTTGACGGCCGCCTGGCCGGCTTCGCCATCCATCACTTTCACGATTCGACCTGGAGCATTGCGCCCGATTGCTATCTGGAAGATCTCTTCGTCGAGGAAAGCTTTCGCGGCCAGGGCGTCGGGCGCGCGTTGATCGAGGACCTGATCGCGCTCTCACGGGAACGCGGCTGGTCGCGGCTCTACTGGCACACCGAAACCGACAATACCGCCGCCCGGCGGCTTTATGACACCTTCGCCGGCGCCGACGATTACGTGCGCTATCGCATCAAGGTGTGACTTCGCTCCACGGCTGGTAACCGTCGCGTAAGGTCTCGCCGCCTAGCCTGCTCGCATGGGCAAGGTGATTCCATTGAAATTTCGATCCAGAGGACGGCCGCGGCCGGCTCGTCGCGACGCCGGCAACGGCCGTGTGGCGAAGCTCTTGTCGATCCTGATCGGCGTGGTCATCGGGGCCGGCAGCTCGTTTGTCGTCCTCAACCCGGACACGGCTTCGGCCATTGCCAGCCGGTTGATGCCGGAGGTTGGGCAGAGCCCGCCCGTGCCGGCAGAGCGGCCCTATCGCCTCTGTGGGCATGGCAAGCATACGGACTGCGTCGTTGATGGCGACACATTCTATTTCGGCGGCGAGAAGATCCGTATTGCCGATATCGATGCCCCGGAAACCCATCCGTCGCGCTGCCAGCAAGAGCAGGCGCTGGGCGACCGCGCCACCGAACGGCTGTCTCAACTGCTGACCGAAAACGACTTCGAGCTGCTGCCACTCGGCAAGCGGGACCGCGACCGCTATGGCCGCAAGCTGCGTGTTGTCATGATCGACGGGAAGTCGGCGGGTGAACGTCTGGTCGAGGAAGGCCTGGCGCGCAAATGGACCGGCAAGCGCCGGCCCTGGTGCGGTTGATCGCGGCTCGCCGCGCCCTACACTCTTCTCCATCCGCACCTTCTTCGAAACAGGACCCCACCCATGCAGTATCGCGACCTCGGCCGGACCGGCATCCGGATTTCACCCATCGTTTTCGGCGGCAACGTGTTCGGCTGGACGGCCGACGAGCAGACCTCGTTTTCCCTCCTGGACGCCTGGCTCGACGCCGGCTTCAACGCGATCGACACGGCGGACGTCTATTCCGCCTGGGTCGAAGGACACAGCGGCGGCGAATCCGAGGACATCATCGGACGCTGGATGAAGGCGCACAAGGTGGCGCGGGAGAAGGCCGTCATCGTCACAAAGGTCGGCCATCCCATGTGGGGCGACCAGAAGCGGCTCAAGGAAAAGTGGATCCTGCAGGCGGCGGAGGATTCGCTCAGACGTCTGCAGACAGATTACATCGACGTCTACCTCGCGCATTTTCCGGACAAGGATACGCCCTACGAAGAGACGCTTGGCGCCATGGCAAAGCTCAAGGAACAGGGCAAGATCCGCTCGATCGGCGCGTCCAATCTCGACGCCGATCAGCTGTCGCAATCCCTTGCGGCGGTCGAAAAGGCCGGGCTGCCGCGCTATGACGTGCTGCAGCCGGAATACAATCTTCACAACCGCAGCCTTTTCGAAGGACCGCTTGCGGAGCTTTGCGTGAAGGAAGAGATCGGCGTCATCAGTTTTTATGCGCTGGCAGCAGGTTTCCTCACCGGCAAATACCGTTCGAAGGCGGATACCGAAGGCAAGAGCCGCGGCGGCAGTGCGGCGCGCTATCTCGACGAGCGAGGCTTCGCCATTCTCGGCGCACTCGACCGCGTCGCCGAGGAGACCGGTGCCAAGCCGGCAGAGATCTCGATCGCATGGCTCCTGCGCAAGCGCGGGCTGACAGCACCGATCGCCAGCGCCACCAGCAAGGCGCAGCTCGACAGTATCGTGAATGCCGCAGCCCTGCAGCTGACGGACGAACAGATGCGTATGCTCGACGAAGCCGGCTAAAGAATTCCGACCCGGCGCAGCAGCCACCAGGCTGCGGCGGTGGAGGCGATGATCAAGCCGAAGGCCCAGATCGTGCCGCTCGACCCGTCATGGGAAAACGGCAGGCCCGGCGTATTCATGCCGAAGAAGCCGGTGACGAGCGTCGGCGGCAGCAGGAAAGCCGTCATCACCGACAGGATGTACAGGTGGCGGTTGGTCTCGGCCGAGAGGCGGGAATCGGCTTCTTCGTGCAGCAGACGGGCGCGATCCTGCAAGGCGGAGACCTCATGGTCGGCGGCTTCCAGCCGGCTGATCAGACGGGCTGCGGACTCGTCGAAGCCTTCCGGCATCTCGTCCTCGTCCCAGGCCGCCGCGTGGCGCATGGCGGTCAGCATGGTGCGCAGATAGCGATGCAGGCGGACGATGGAGCGGCGCAGCGGCTGCAGAGGGACCTGCCCTTCCCGCGGCTTGTGGCCGTAGACGGCGTCCTCGATCTCGTTCAGCTCCTCGGTGAATTCCAGCACCAGCTGGAACATGGTCCGCTGGACCTCGACGACGAGCTGCTCGAACACGTCGATCGGGAGTGCGAACTTCGACGGGCTTTTCTCGATCGCGACACGCACCCGGTCGAGGCTGCGCAGCGGATGGACGCGCGTCGTGACGATCAGCCGACCGCAGATGGCGAAGTGCAGCCGGCCGAGATCGCGGGTGTGGCGATCGAACTCCCGCTGATAGTCGATCAGCGTGCCGTATAGCGAGCCCTCGTCGACGTTGACCGCCGGGTGGCTGTCTCTGGCGGTCAGGGCTATCAGCGCCGGTTCCGTCAGGTCGGGAAGCGTGGCGAGATAATCCGCGACACGCACATCCGCGAGATTGAGGTGCAGCCAGACGAAACCCTCCGACGCCGCGAGTGCTGCCGGCAGCGCCTCTTCCTTCAGCATGCCAGGCGTCTGCGAGCCCGGAAGCATGCCGCAGGCCCAGATCAGACCGGGCGTTTCGGTTTCGACGATCTGCATCAATCACTCACAAGGCTGGCATTTCGGTTGGCCCTAGACATTCCGCAAGCGGACCGAATGTGCAAGGGCTTCCGGCGAGAAAAGACCTGCCGCAATCGGCCGCAGGGTCAGCCGGAATGGCGGAAGAAGTCGATGAAGGCGCGCAAGGCCGGCCGCATCTGGCGGCGCGAGGGATAATAGATGTGGAAGCCGTCGAAGGGCGGCGTCCAGTCCTCAAGCACCGCGACGAGCCGGCCTTCGGCCAGATCACGTTCGATGCGGCGGTCGAACACATAGGCAAGACCGGCGCCATCAAGCGCTGCGGTCCGCATCAACCGTTGGTCGGAGAGGATGACTGGCCCGCGCACGTCCACCTCGATCGGCTTGCCATCCTTTTCGAACTCCCAGCGGTAGAGCCGGCCGCTGGAAAAGCGCCTGCGAATACAGCGGTGGTGAATCAGGTCGCCGGGATGCACCGGCTTCGGATGGTCTGCAAAATAGTCCGGCGACCCCACCACGATGCCGCGCCAGGGGCCGCTCACCTTGACCGCGATCATGTCCGCTTCCAGATGCTCGCCGAGCCGAAGACCGGCGTCGAAACCGTTCTCGACGATATCCTCGAACCGGTCGTTGGTGCGGATATCGAGCTCGATATCCGGGTAGCGGGCCACGAAGGCGCCGAGCTTGGGCACGACCAGATCCTCGGCGGCAAGCAGCGGCATGGTGATGCGCAGCGGTCCCGCCGGCCGGTTGCCGCTGTCGGCGACGGCGGAGAGACCGGCGTCGATTTCGGCAAAGGCGGGAGCGACGGTCGCCAGCAGCCTTTCGCCCTCCTCCGTCGGCCGGACGCTGCGGGTGGTGCGGGCCAGCAGTCGGACCCCGAGGCTTTCCTCAAGGCTGCCGATCGCATGGCTGACGGCCGATGGCGCGATCTCAAGTTCGCGGGCGGCGGCGCGAAAGCTGCCGGCCCTGGCGACGGCGGCAAAGACGGCGAGTTGGGAGAGAAGCGTGCGGTTCATTGGTCCATTATTTAGATCAACCTATTGCCAATTGCACGGATTATCAGCGCGACAGACCCGGCCTATAGTTCGGCCCATCCCAAGTACACCCGCAACTGAGGAGATCGTCATGAAAAACCGCACACTTGGACAAGGCCTTTCCGTATCCGCCATCGGCCTCGGCTGCATGGGCATGAGCCATGCCTATGGCGGCTATGACGAGGCGGACTCCATCAAGACGCTGCATCGTGCCGTCGAGATCGGCGTGACCTTCTTCGACACGGCGGAAGCCTACGGCCCCTTCACCAACGAAGTTCTGGTCGGCAAGGCGCTGAAACCGTTGCGCGACAAGGTCGTGATCGCCACCAAGTTCGGCTTCAAGATCGATCCGGACAAGTCGGACGCACAGGCGCTTTCCGGCACCGACGGCCGGCCCGAGCATGCGCGCGCGGTGGCCGAAGCCTCGCTCAAGCGGCTCGACACGGATGTCATCGATCTCTTCTACCTGCACCGCATGGACCCGACCGTGCCGATCGAAGACACCGTCGGCGCGATGGGCGACCTGGTGAAGGAAGGCAAGGTCCGCCATATCGGACTGTCCGAGGTTTCCGCCGAAACGCTGGCGAAGGCCCATGCCATCCATCCGATCACCGCCCTGCAAAGCGAATATTCGCTCTGGACCCGCGATGTGGAAAGCAATGGCGTGCTTGACGCCTGCCGCACGCTCGGCATCGGTTTCGTACCCTTCAGCCCGCTCGGTCGAGGCTTCCTCACCGGCAAGATGCGCTCGACCGAGGGGCTTGCGGCCAACGACTTCCGCCTGTCCCTGCCGCGCTTCCAGAAGGAAAACATGGACGCCAATCAGCGACTGGTCGCCATCGTCGAGGAGATTGCCGCCGACAAGCAGGCGACCGCCGCCCAGGTGGCGCTCGCCTGGGTTCTGGCGCAGGGCGACATGATAGTCCCCATTCCCGGCGCACGGCGGATCGCGCATCTGGAACAGAATGCGGCAGCGGTCGATGTCGGCCTGTCGCAGGCCGATCTCGACCGGCTGGCCGACGCCTTTGCCCCGGACCATGTTGCCGGCAATCGCTATCCCGAAGCGATGTCGGCGATGGTCAACCGCTAGGCGGCAAGATGCCATTGCGGTCCGGATGTGTTAATGTAGCCATTCCACATTCGGACCGGGAGGAACGCGATGAGTGACAGGCAGGCCGTTGAAACCACCGTCCATCTCTATGTGGAAGGGATGGCCTTCGGGAATGCGGGGGCGCTGAAGAAGGCGTTTCATCCGCAGGCCTCGATCATCGGAAATTATCAGGGCGCGGTGGAATGGTTGACGCGCGACGCCTTCATCGAAGCGGTGCTGGCCGAAGAGTCGGCGGATCCGGCGAGCCAGCCCTTCATGGATATCCATTCGATCGACGTTGCCGGCGACACGGCCAGCGCCAAAGTGACCGACGACTTCGCCGGCCTGCGCTTCACCGATCTTCTGTCCCTGCTGAAGGTCGACGGGCACTGGCAGATCGTCAGCAAGGTCTATTACATTCATCCATGAAAAACGGCCGGCGAAACGCCGGCCGTCTTCCGTTCTATCAATCGGCTCGCGATCAGGCGCGCAACACGCCGCCGGTCGTCTTTTCGACATTGGCGACGATCTTGGCCGACAGGGCCTCGAAATCTTCATCCGTCAGCGTACGGTCGGTCGGCTGGATCGCCACTTCGATGGCAATCGACTTCTTGCCTTCGCCGAGCGACGCGCCTTCAAAGATATCGAAGACGTTGACGGCAGTGATCAGCTTGCGATCGGCACTCGTTGCAGCGCGCAGGATGGCCCCGGCTTCGACCGACTTGTCGACCACGAAAGCGAAGTCACGCTTGGCCGCCTGGAAGGGCGAAAGATCGAGCGCCGGCTTGGTGCGGGTCGCCTTCTTCTTCGGCTCCGGCATGGCGTCGACATAGACTTCGAAGCCGCAAAGCGCGCCCGTGGCGTCCATGGCTTCGAGCGTCAGCGGATGGAACTCGCCGAAATAGCCGAGCACAACCTTCGGACCCATCTTGATGGTTCCGGAGCGACCGGGGTGGAACCATTCCGGTCCGCCCTGCTCGATCTGGATGTTGCCCATGGGCAGGCCGCAGGCTTCCAGCACGGCGAGCGCGTCGGCCTTGGCGTCGAAGACGTCGACCGGCTTGCCGCCGCCCTTGGCCGCGTTCGACCACATGCGGCCGGAGCCGGCAAGCGAGGCCGTGCCACGACGCACACCGCCAGCAACACGGCGCTGGCCGTCGGGCGTGTCGGTTTCGTAGGTGCCGGAGACCTCGAAGATCGCGACGTCGCCATACCCCTTGTCGGCATTGCGCTGGGCAGCGGCAATGAGACCCGGCAGGAGTGACGGACGCATGTCCGACATGTCGGCGGCAATCGGGTTGGCGAGCTTCAGCTTCGGCGAGCCGCCGCCGAAGAGCTTCGCCTGTTCTTCGGAGATGAACGACCAGGTAACGGCTTCCAGCATGCCGCGCGAAGCAAGCGCCCGCTTGGCGGTGCGGGTGCGGATCTGCAGCGTCGTCAGGATCTTGCCGTTGACGGCACCGAAGCTTTCGAGCGGCGCGCCGGACACCCGGTCTACGCCGTGAATGCGCAGCACCTCTTCCACGAGATCGGCCTTGCCCTCGACATCGGGACGCCAGGAAGGAACGGTCACATCCGCACGTTCACCCTTCGACGTGACGCCGAAGCCGAGCGAGGTCAGGATCTTGACGCTTTCCTCGGCATGGACGTCGATGCCGGTCAGGCGCTTCACTTCCGCAAACGGGAAGTCGATGACCTTGCCCTTGTAGCCGTCATAGCCGACGACATCGAGCTTGGCCGGCGTACCGCCGCATAGCTCGAGCACCAGCTCGGTGGCGCGCTCGATGCCCGGAACCATGTATTCCGGATCGACGCCGCGTTCGAAGCGGTAGCGGGCATCGGTGATGATGCCATGAGCGCGGCCGGACTTGGCGATGTTCATCGGGTCCCAGAGCGCCGATTCGATCAGCACGTCGACGGTATTCTCGTCGCAGCCGGAATGCTCGCCGCCCATGATGCCGCCGATCGACTCGATGCCGTTGTCATCGGCGATGACGACGTTGGCCGGATTGAGTTCGTATTCGCGCTCGTCGAGCGCCAGCACCTTCTCGCCGTCCTTGGCGCGGCGAACCGTGAGGTTGCCGGCGACCTTGGCGGCGTCGAAGACGTGCAGCGGGCGGCCCTGGTCGAAGGTCATGTAATTGGTGACGTCGACCAGCGCGTTGATCGGACGAAGACCGATCGCCTTCAGCCGCTTCTGCATCCAGACAGGGCTGGAGCCGTTCTTGACGCCGCGCACCAGGCGCAGCGCGAAGCCCGGGCAGAGGTGCTTGTCTTCGGCGGAAAAATCGAGCGTCACCTTGACCGGCGTCTCGCCATCGACGGCGAAGGACGGCGCGGGGCGGGTCTTAAGCTTGCCGAGGCCGGAAGCGGCCAGATCGCGGGCAATGCCGAAGACGCCGGTGCAGTCCGGACGGTTCGGCGTCAGGTTGATCTCGATGACCGGATCGTCAAGGCCGGCATAGGCGGCGTAGGAGGTGCCGACCGGCGCAGTGTCCGGCAGATCGATGATGCCGTCGTGATTGTCGGAAATCATCAGCTCCTTTTCGGAGCACATCATGCCGTGGCTTTCGACACCGCGGATCTTGCCGACCGACAGTGTGACGTCGATGCCCGGCACATAATCGCCCGGCCGCGCCAGCGCGCCGACGAGGCCGGCGCGTGCATTCGGCGCGCCGCAGACGATCTGCACGGGCTTGCCGTCGCCGGCATCGACCGACAGCACCTTCAGGCGATCGGCTTCCGGATGCTTTTCCGCCGAGAGCACCTTGGCGATGACGAAAGGCTTGAAGGCCGCCCGGTCGTCGACATCCTCGACCTCCAGCCCGATCATCGTCAGGCGGGCGCAGATCTCTTCGAGCGTTGCTTCGGTTTCAAGGTGTTCCTTGAGCCAGGAGAGTGTGAATTTCATTGGTCCATTCTTTCCGATACGGATCTCAACAATGCGTCTGCTTCAAGTTCGGACTGCGGGGCGACAGCGGCCTTGACGGCGGCTTCGCCGGCGAGCAGGTCGGAGACCGCGATTTCCGCGCCAAGCTCCGGCCAGAAGACGCTGGCCGACATGAACTCCATGGCGTTGCGTTCGGTCGGCGTCGCCGCTTCAAGAGCCGGCGCCCAGCCGACCGGCACGGAAATCACACGGCCGTCGGCCAGTTCCACATGCAGGTAGCTATCGTCGCACATGGCGTCGACGGGCTGCCGGCGATGATCGTCGGGGGCCACCGACGTCACGACGACAGACCTGCAAACAGCGTCGGCATGTCCAGCGGACGGAAGCCGTAATGGGTCATCCAGCGGGCGTCGGCGTTGAAGAAGTCGCGCAGGTCCGGCATGCCGTATTTCAGCATGGCGATGCGATCGAGGCCCATGCCCCAGGCAAAGCCCTGATACTCGTCCGGGTCGAGCCCGCCGAACTTCAGGACGTTCGGATGCACCATGCCGCAGCCGAGGATTTCCATCCAGTCGGTGCCTTCGCCGAACTTCACGATCGGGCCGGAACGGTCGCACTGGATGTCGACTTCGAAGGACGGCTCGGTGAAGGGGAAGAAGGACGGGCGGAAGCGCATGGTGACGCTGTCGACCTCGAAGAAGGCCTTGCAGAACTCTTCCAGCACCCAGCGCAGATTGGCGACGTTCGCCTTCTTGTCGATCACCAGACCTTCGACCTGGTGGAACATCGGCGAGTGCGTAGCATCACTGTCCTGGCGGTAGGTCTTGCCGGGAATGATGATGCGGATCGGCGGCTCCTCAGCCTCCATGGTGCGGATCTGCACAGGCGACGTGTGGGTGCGCAGCACCTTGCGCTCGCCCTTTTCGTCGGCGCCGAAGAAGAAGGTGTCGTGCATCTCGCGCGCCGGATGGCCTTCCGGGAAGTTCAGCGCAGTGAAATTGTAGTAGTCCGTCTCGACGTCGGGGCCTTCCGCAATGGAGAAGCCCATGTCGCCGAAGATCGCCGTGATCTCGTCGACGATCTGGCTGATCGGATGGATGCGGCCGCGCTCGGCGGGAGAGGAGCGGACGGGCAGCGAGACGTCGACGGTCTCGGCCTTCAGGCGTTCGGCGATGGCGGCGGCCTTCAGTTCGGACTTGCGGGCGGCGATCGCCTCGGCGACCTCGTCGCGCATCGCATTGATCTCGGCGCCGCGGGTCTTGCGTTCTTCCGGCGACATCTTGCCGAGCGTCTTCAAAAGCTCGGAGATGGAGCCCTTCTTGCCGAGAGCGGAGACACGCACCGCTTCGATCGAGCCTTCATCAAGGGCTGCGGCAATGTCGCTCATCAGCGATGTTTTCAAAATTTCCAGGTCGGACATGTTTCTCAAAACTTTCCTAATCGTCTGCCGGCGCATTGCTTAATCCGCCAGCAGGACCCTGACAACAGAAAAACCCGCGCTGGCCTGCCAGCGCGGGTTTCCCAATTCTCAAATCACTTACAAGCTTGGGAAGCGCTGGTCTTAGCCGACTGCGCGTTCAAACTCGTTGGTGGTGCCTTCAGACTTCAGGTACTCGAGTGCCTTCTTGGAGGCAGCAACGAGCGCACCGAATGCTTCCGGCTCATGGATCGCCATGTCGGAGAGAACCTTGCGGTCGACTTCGATGCCAGCCTTGTTCAGGCCGTCGATGAAGCGGCCGTAGGTCAGGCCGAATTCGCGCACAGCGGCGTTGATACGCTGGATCCACAGAGCGCGGAAGTTGCGCTTGTTGACCTTGCGGTCGCGGTAAGCGTACTGCTTGGCGCGATCAACCGCAGCCTTGGCGGTGCGGATGGTATTCTTGCGGCGGCCGTAATAGCCCTTGGCTGCCTTGAGGGTCTTCTTGTGCTTGGCGTGAGCGGTTACGCCGCGTTTTACACGTGCCATGTCATGATCTCCTTAAAATCCAAAAATGCCGAAAGTCTCAGAGACCGTTGGGCAGGTAGTTCTTCACGACCTTCTTGCCGTCAGCGTCGGCGAGAACCATCGTGCCGCGAGCATCGCGGATGAACTTGTTGGACCGCTTGATCATGCCGTGGCGCTTGCCGGCGGCAGCCGCGACGACCTTGCCGGACGCGGTGATCTTGAACCGCTTCTTGGCGGACGATTTCGTCTTCATCTTGGGCATTTTGCTACTCCGTTCTTCATATTGGTCGCGGACCCGTTGAAGAGGCAGGTCCGACAGCATTAAGAACGGCCTCGGCATGCCCTGCCGGACCGTTCGGAACGCGCGCTTATAACCGCAAGGCCTTGAAAGCGCAACCCGGGTCCCGCGCTTTGTTTCCCGGAATGCAAAAAGCCGCCCGATGACGAGCGGCTTCCAGCAAAATCGGTCTTCAATGCAGCTCAGCGCGGAGCGAGAACCATCATCATCTGACGGCCTTCGAGCTTCGGCTCGGCCTCGACCTTGGCGATTTCCGCCGTGTCGTCCTTGACCTGCATCAGGAGCTTCATGCCGAGTTCCTGGTGCGCCATTTCACGACCGCGGAAACGCAAGGTGACCTTGACCTTGTCGCCTTCCTCGAAGAAGCGGTTCATCGCCTTCATCTTCACCTCGTAGTCATGGGTGTCGATGTTCGGGCGCATCTTGATCTCCTTGATCTCGATGACCTTCTGCTTCTTGCGCTGCTCGGCGGCCTTCTTCTGGTTCTGATACTTCAGCTTGCCCAGATCGAGGATCTTGCAGACCGGCGGTTCAGAGTTCGGAGAGATTTCGACGAGGTCGAGACCCGCCTGTTCGGCAAGCGCCAGAGCTTCATCGGTGGAAACGACGCCGAGATTCTGGCCTTCATCGTTGATGAGCTGGATTTTGGGAACGCGAATGTCCCCATTGGCGCGAGGGCCCTCGCTGGTCGGTGCGCCGGCTTTGAAAGGTCTGCGAATGGTCGTGTTCTCCTCAAACTATTGCAGATAACGGTCGAATAAACGCGGATAGCTCCGCTTTTCGCGGCAATGTCGTGATTACCCCGGTGAAGTCAATAGCACGCCTTCAAGAAAAAATCACCACCTGTCCGCAGGAGACAGAATCTGGTTTAACACGGGGAAAATTCAACCCTCATGCCCTCAAAAGCAAAGCGGAGCGGATAAAATCGACATGGAATTCCTGACCCTTGCCACCTCATCACCCGAACGCAGGATCGCGGTTGCGGCACGCCCGGCCACCCACGCGACGGATGCGCCGACGCTCGTCTGGCTTGGCGGCTACCGCTCCGACATGGACGGCACCAAGGCGATCGAGCTGGACCATTTCGCTGAAGAGAACGGGATCGGTTGTGTCCGGTTCGACTATTCGGGTCACGGCAAGTCGAGCGGCGACTACCGCGACGGCACCATCTCGCTCTGGCTGGAAGAGGCGCTGGCCGTCATCGACCATTATATAAAGAACAGGATCATCCTGGTCGGCTCCTCTCTCGGCGGCTGGGTCGCGTTGCGCGTCGTCGAGGAGATGAAGAAGCGTGGGGACGCCGGGCGGCTTGCCGGCCTCGTGCTGATCGCGCCGGCGCCGGACTTCACCTATGAGCTGATCGAGCCCGCCCTGACGGAGGCGGAGAAGACGTCGCTTGCCGAACGCGGCTATTTCGAGGAGCCGTCCGAATACAGCGCCGATCCGAACGTGTTTACCCGCGCGCTGATCGAGGACGGTCGGCAGAACCGCGTGCTCGACGGGATCATCGAGACGGGATGCCCGGTGCATATCCTCCAGGGCATGCAGGATCCGGACGTGCCTTACAGCCACGCGCTCAAGCTTTTGAACCATCTGCCGGCCGACGACGTGGTGATGACGCTCATCCGCGACGGCGACCACCGGCTGTCGCGCCCGCAGGACATCGAGCGCATGCTTGCGGCCGTCGAGGGCATGGTTGCAGAATAGCTCCAATTTTAACCATAAGCCCAATCGGCCATGGTTAACGAAGCCATAACGATTGACTTGACCCGTCCCGACGTTCTTAACTCTTTGTTAAGAATTAGGGGACGGGTTGATCATGACCGGATCAGGCAAGACAGTGCTTTTCGTGGCCATCATGGCCATGCTGGCCTCCGCCAACATCGCAATGCCGGCACAGAACAGGCTGCGCGCGATGATCACCGGCAACATCACCTCCCAGCCGATCGGCCATTACGAATTCTGCAAGATCTACAAGGCCGAGTGCAATATTCGCAGCAAGCTCGCGCCGGCGCCGAAGATCACCGCCTATGGCTGGGACGTGATCCGCAAGATCAACTCCACCGTCAATACGACGATCGTGCCGATGACGGACGAGGAGCTCTACGGCCGCGAGGAAGTCTGGGCCTATCCGACCACCGCCGGCGACTGCGAGGACTTCGTTCTCTTGAAGCAGAAGCTCCTGATGGAAAAGGGCTTCGACGCGCAGGACCTGCTGATCACCGTCGTGCGCAAGCCGGACGGCGAAGGCCACGCGGTGCTGACGCTCCGGACCTCCGAGGGCGACTACATCCTCGACAATCTCGACAACCAGGTGAAGCTCTGGACGGACACGCCCTACACCTATCTGAAGCGCCAGGCAGCCTTCAATTCGGGCCGGTGGGTGACGATCGAGAACTCCGACGAAATCCTGGTCGGCGCGCTGAAGTAAGCCTCAGGAATTCCGCAATGCAAAAGCGCCCGGTTTCGACCGGGCGCTTTCTTCGTTTTCTGGCTATCGAGTTTCGATCCCGACGCTTATCCCGAATTGCCGATCAGGACGCCGGCGGCAAGCACGAGCGAGCCGCCGAGAACGACCTGGAAGGCGGCGCGCAGGAACGGTGTCTCCATGTACTTGTTCTGGATGAAGGCGATCGCCCAGAGTTCGACGAAGACGACCACCGCGGCAATCGCGGTCGCGGTCCAGAAATGCGGAATGAGGTACGGCAGGGCGTGACCAAGGCCGCCGAGCGCCGTCATGATGCCCGAAGCCAGGCCGCGCTTAATCGGCGAGCCGCGGCCGGAAATGACACCGTCGTCGTGTGCGGCTTCGGTGAAGCCCATGGAGATGCCCGCGCCGACGGAGGCAGACAGGCCGACGAGGAAGGTCTGCCAGGTGTCGCCGGTGGCAAAGGCGGCGGCGAAGATCGGTGCCAGGGTTGAAACCGAGCCGTCCATGAGGCCCGCCAGCCCCGGCTGCACGTAGGTCAGCACAAACTGCTTGTGCTCGGCCTGGTCCTCTTCCTCGCGCGCACCGTCGCCAAGGTGGCGTTCGGTCAGCATGTGGGCGGTTTCCTCGTGCCCCTGCTCGGCGAGCGCCAGCTCATCCAGCAGCTGGCGGGTCGAGGCGTCCGACGTGCGCTTGGCGGCCTGGGTGTAGAAACGATAGGCCTGCGCCTCCATGGCTTCGGCCTGGTCGCGGATCTTTTCCAGCGACATGGTCTGCATCAGCCAGTCGGGCTTGCGCTCCGGAAAGCCGCGGACGTGTTCCCGGCGGATCAGCGGAATCTCCTCGCCGAAGCGGCGGCGGAACATGTCGATCAGCATGTTCTTGTGGGTGACTTCCACCTCCGCCATATCCTGAAACACCTTGGCGGACTGCGGCGCACGATCCTTCAGCATCGCGGCATAGGCGCGGTAGATGCGCGCGTCGTCTTCCTCGGACGAGATGGCCAGGCCCAGGACCTCCTCTTCGCTCAGGGATTCGAAGGCACGCTTGGACGGGAAAAACAGCCGTAACATTGACAACCTCAATTTAGAATAATTCTAAATTTAATCCTCGATCCACGGACCGTCAACACCCGCAGTGCGATAGAACGCTGCATCGGCACGAAATAGTCCGAAACGTCAGACGTCGTGCGAGGACAAAGGAAGTCCCCACTTCCAGGATTGCATTCAAGCGCAGAAACACTGCACTTTTAATAAGCAGAGCGTACTAATTCGACCGATTCCGGTCTTGCGACGTGTCCGGATACGGTCCTACAGCTTGCGCGCGCACGGGGGAGGACGTTGC
The DNA here is from genome assembly GCF_024385575.1 of Rhizobium sp. NRK18. NCBI lineage: Bacteria > Pseudomonadati > Pseudomonadota > Alphaproteobacteria > Hyphomicrobiales > Rhizobiaceae > Rhizobium > Rhizobium sp. NRK18. Next base: position 3,675,273 of record NZ_JANFMV010000001.1, read on the forward strand.
GCCAAGACAGTCATTTTTTGAGGAAATACCATGGATCGTCGTACATTTTTCAAGAAGACCGGCACCGCCGGACTTGGCGCCGCTGCGGCCACCGCGCTTGCCGCACCCGCACTTGCCGCCGAAACGCCCAAGATCAACTGGAAGATGGTCTCTTCCTTCCCCAAGAACCTGGACATTCTCTTCGACGCCTGCACGGAAATCGCAGAGAGCGTCAACGAGGCCTCCGACGGCAACTTCCAGATCGCAACCTATGCGGCCGGCGAAATCGTGCCGGCATTGCAGGTGGCCGATGCCGTCGGCGACGGAACGGTCGAGATGGGCCATTCCTGCTGCTACTATTACATCGGCAAGAGCCCGGCTTTCGCGCTTGGCACTGCCGTTCCCTTCGGCATGAACGCGCGGATGACCAATTCGTGGTTCTACGAAGCCGGCGGCAACGACATGATCAACGAGTTCCTGTCGACCTATAATCTCTATGCCCTGCCTGCCGGCAACACCGGCGCGCAGATGGGCGGCTGGTTCCGCAAGGAAATCAACACGCTGGAAGATATGAAGGGCCTGAAGATGCGCATCGCCGGCCTGACGGGCCAGGTGATGGAAAAGATCGGCGTCACCCCGCAGCAGATCGCCGGCGGCGACGTCTACTCCGCACTGGAGAAGGGCTCGATCGACGCGACCGAGTTCGTCGGTCCCTATGACGACCTGAAGCTCGGCTTCTACAAGGTCGCCAAGTACTACTACTATCCGGCATGGTGGGAAGGCGGCCCGGCCGTGCACGCATTCTTCAACCTGGAAAAGTTCAAGGCGCTGCCGAAGAGCTACCAGCGCATGCTGACCGACGCTTGCGCGCGCGCCAACCAATCGATGCTGGCGAAGTACGATGCGCGCAACGCCACGGCGCTGAAGCAGCTGGTCGCCCAGGGTGCGCAGCTGAAGCCGTTCAGCCGCGAGATCATGGATGCCGCCTACAAGGCGTCGCAGGAACTGTTTGCCGACCTGTCGCAGAAGTCGCCGGAGTTCAAGAAGATCTACGACAGCCAGCAGGCCTTCAAGCGTGACGGCTATCTCTGGGAACAGGTGGCTGAGTACTCCTTCGACACCTACATGATGACGCAGCAGCGCGCCGGCAATCTCTGATTTGCCTCAGCGTGCGGTTCCGGCTATTTCAAGCCGGAACCGCCTTCCCGGCGGCAGGAACCGACGGAGATTGCCGGATGAACCCGGAGATTGCGGCGAGAGCCGCCCACCTGAAGGATATCGAGGACCGCGCCCGCGCCAACATGGCGGCGATGGGTGTCGACGATGCCTTCATCGATAATCTTGTCGAAACCTTCTATTCCCGCATCCAGGCGCATCCCACGCTCGGACCGGTCTTCGCAGCCCGTCTCGACGGGCGCTGGCCGGATCATCTGGCGAAGATGAAGCGCTTCTGGTCGGCGGTCGCCTTCAAGACCGGCGCCTATGGCGGCAAGCCGGTGCAGGCGCACCTGACCGTCGAGAACATGGAAGAGCCACTGTTCAAGGAATGGTTGCAGCTCTTTTCGGCAACGCTTGAAGATCTCGGCGTCTCACCGGATGCCAAAGCCTGGTTCATGGCGACCGCCGAGCGGATCGCCAAAAGCCTGGTGCTGGCGCTGTTCTACAATCCGGCGCTCGACGATCCGGCCCGCAAGACCAGCTAGGCTTCTAGCCCTTTCAGCACATTGGCGACGTTGAGGCCGATTTCGGGGACGCCGTAGCCGCCCTCCATCAGCACCAGCACCGGCAGGCCGGTTTCGGCGATCCTCTCGCCCATGCGGATGTAATCCGGCGTCTTCAGCTTGAAGAAGGAGATCGGGTCCTTCTCGAACGTATCGACACCGAGCGAGACGACGATCGCCTCGGCGCCGAACGCCTTGATGCGCGCCAGAGCATCGGCGAGTGCCGCGGACCATGCCTCCCATGCGGTGCCTGGCGGCAGGGGATAGTTGGCGTTGAGCCCCTCTCCTGCGCCGGCCCCGGTCTCATCCGCATAGCCCCAGAAGTGCGGAAAGGCATCGGCCGGATCGCCGTGCAGCGAGGCGAAGAAGATGTCGCCGCGTTCATAGAGAATATCCTGCGTGCCGTTGCCATGGTGGAAATCGACGTCGAGGACGGCAACCTTCCGGGCGCCGTGATCGAGAAGGCGCTGTGCCGCGACCGCCGCATTGTTGATGAAGCAGTAGCCGCCATAGAGATCTATGCCGGCATGGTGGCCGGGCGGACGGCAGAGCGAGAAGCAGGAGCGGTTGCCCTCCTGCAGCCAGTCGGCACCCGAGAGCGCGCAGTTCATCGCGGCAAGCGCTGCCTCGTAGGTGCCATTGGTGATCGAGGTCTCGATCGCATTGGCATAATAGCCGAGCGCGCCGTCGATGTCCTTCGGCACGATCTGACGGGCGCGGCGGACGGGAAGCACCGTCGGGATCGCCTCGCCTTCATAGCCTGCGGCGACCCAGCGGTCCCAGGCGGTCTTCAGGAAATCCAGATAGCCGGCGTCATGCACCTTGAGCGCGGTTTCGAGCCCGTGATGTTCGGGAGCCACGACGTCGGTGAAGCCCTCTTCTCTGACGGCTGCGAGTATCCACTCGGCGCGGAACGGTCCCTCGAACGGCTTGACCAGTTGACCGCCATGGAGCTCGGTCTTCGCGTCGCGCAGCTTGTGGTCTTCCGAATAAAATACGCGCATCCGGGCACTCCGTTATCGTTGTCGAAGTCGTAGCGCGAATTGAACGCGTACCCAACCCCTTGCCCACCTCGCAACAAGGCAAGCAACGAGAGGTCAGGCGGCGAGGCGCTTGTAAAAAATCGTCGTCGAGCAATAGCTGCCGTCCGGATAGAGCGCGTAGTCCGGAATGACGCCGCTCATCTGCCAGCCGAAGCGGGCATAGATTGCCTCCGCCGGCGAGCCTGTCGCCGTGTCGAGCACCAGAAGCCAGCGGCCGCGTGCCGCCGATTCGCGCTCGGCCGCCTCCATCAGCAGCCGGGAAAGCCCCCTGCCTCTTGCCGCACTGTGAACGAGCAGCTTCATCAGGTCGCCGCGGTGGGGCTGGTTGGGCTTCATGGCAAAGCCGACCTGCACCGTCCCGACTATCCGTCCGTCAAGCTCGGCCGCAAACAGCAGGATCTCGTCCCGCCCGACCGCCTCGGCCATGCCCTCCCAGTAGCTGTGCGCTTCCGCCTTCGACAGGGGCGCCATGAATCCGACCGAGGCACCGCCCTCGACGCAATCGACCAGAATGTCTGTCAGCGCTGGAAGTGCATCCAGCGCCTGTTGCCGGTCGAGAAGCCGCACGCTGGCGATCGTCGTCATTTCAGTCCCCTGTCTATGACGACCGCATAGCGCGCCGTCGCCTTTCCCGGATTGAGAAAGGCATGTCCCTGGCCGATGTTCATGTGCAGGCAGTCGCCGGGGGCGAGGCGGTGGACCGTCTCTCCGACGGTCAGCTCCATCTCCCCCTCGAACAGCCAGACATGCTGGTTCTGGCTCTGCGCCGCTGTCTGTGGCGGATAGAAAATGCGTGCTCCTGGCGGGAATTCCACTTCGACGATATCGACGCGCGCGCCGAGGCCGGGCGGAGAAACGGAGCGCCGGAGATATCCCGTCTCGGGATCGGTCCAGACCTTCTGGGCCTCGCGCCGCGACAACGGGTCGGCGGCCTCCTCTGCGCCTTCGAAAAACGAGGAGAGCGAAAGTCCCATGGCGGTGCAAAGTCTCGCCAGCAGCACGGCCGTCGGGCTCGCTTCCGCCCGCTCTATGCGCGAGATCATCGCCCGGCTGACGCCGGACTCGGCTGCCAGTGCGTCCAGCGTCATGCCGGCGTCAAGGCGCAACGCCTTGAGACGCTCGCCGATCGTCAGGTCGAATCCGTCCGTCGCAGGTTCCATTATCCGAGAATGCATTTCTCATATAATGGAGTCAACAGCGCTTTCAGCGGATCCTACTGTACAAGATTGAAGGTCTCGGTCTGGCCGCCGGAGCAGGTGTAGCAGCAATAGGGACAGCCGTGCTGATTGCCCTGGCCGACGCCCCAATAGGTCGTCGTGTCGCCGGTCGCCCAGGCGCCGTAACAGATGCGCTCGCCCTCCTGGCAGGAGAAGGTCACCGTCTTCGTCTCGCCCTTGATGAAGGAATAGGTTGTATCCGCGCCCGGCCAGACCGTTCCTGAGTCCTCGCCGTAGAAGGCGGCCTCGGCGGCGGTCGAGTGGTTGTTGGTGACGGCGAAGCTCATGTCGGCTGCGGTGGAAACGCCGGTTGCTCCCAGAAGCAGAGTCCCGGCTGTCAGGATGCGAAGCGCAAGCTGGTTCGGATAGGTCATGTCTATAGCCCCATAACCGCCTCTCAAGGAGGACGCGCCTGAAATTACCACGCAGCACGATCCGTCAGCCATCGGCATCGATGCGGGTATCGTTAACGGCCATGACCCAGCCGAAGACCGTTCGGAGCGGGTCGAAATCGCCCGAATTTCTGCGCATCCCGCTAAATTGCCGCTTTTCCGGGGTCGAAGCCGCTGCTATATGCGCGACCATGAGCACAGATCCGAACCGTATACCGCTTAACCATATTCGCAACTTTTCCATCGTCGCCCACATCGACCATGGGAAATCGACGCTGGCCGACCGTCTGATCCAGACCTGCGGCGGCCTTGCCGAACGCGAAATGTCTGAGCAGGTGCTCGACAACATGGAGATCGAGCGCGAGCGCGGCATCACCATCAAGGCGCAGACGGTGCGGCTGCACTATATCGCCAAGGATGGCGAAACTTACGTGCTGAACCTGATCGACACGCCCGGCCATGTCGACTTCGCCTATGAGGTCTCCCGCTCGCTTTCGGCCTGCGAAGGCTCGCTGCTGGTGGTCGATGCATCACAGGGCGTGGAAGCGCAGACCCTCGCCAATGTCTATCAGGCGATCGACAACAACCACGAGCTGGTGACGGTCCTGAACAAGATCGACCTCCCGGCCGCCGAGCCCGACCGGATCAAGGAACAGATCGAGGAAGTGATCGGCATCGATGCCTCCGAGGCGGTGCTGATCTCTGCCAAGACCGGCCTCGGCATTCCCGACGTGCTGGAAGCCATCGTCAACAAGCTGCCGGCCCCCAAGAGCGAAGGCGGCGTCAATGCGCCGCTCAAGGCGCTGCTGGTCGACAGCTGGTACGACACCTATCTCGGCGTCATGGTTCTCGTGCGCGTGCTCGACGGCGAGCTGAAGCGCGGCCAGACCATCCGCATGATGGGGACGGACGCCAAGTACCAGGTGGAGCGCGTCGGCGTGCTGACGCCGAAGATGCTGACCGTGGAAAGCCTCGGCCCCGGCGAGATCGGCGTCTTTACCGGCTCGATCAAGGAAGTGGCCGACACCCGCGTCGGCGATACCATCACCGAGGACAAGCGCCCGACCGCCAAGATGCTGCCGGGCTTCAAGCCAGCCCAGCCGGTCGTCTTCTGCGGCCTGTTCCCGGTCGATGCCAATGATTTCGAGGACCTGCGCGCCGCCGTCGGCAAGCTCCGGCTGAACGACGCCTCTTTCTCCTTCGAGATGGAAAGCTCGGCAGCGCTCGGCTTCGGCTTCCGCTGCGGCTTCCTCGGCCTCCTGCATCTGGAAATCATCCAGGAACGCCTGGAGCGCGAATTCGATCTCGACCTGATCGCCACCGCCCCGTCCGTTGTCTATGAACTGACGATGACGGACGGCTCCCAGCGCGAATTGCACAACCCGGCCGACATGCCGGACGTGGTCCGGATTTCGGAAATCCGCGAACCGTGGATCAAGGCAACGATCCTGACGCCGGACGATTATCTCGGCGGCATCCTGAAGCTCTGCCAGGACCGGCGCGGCATCCAGACGGACCTGACCTATGTCGGCAGCCGGGCGATGCTGACCTATGAACTGCCGCTCAACGAAGTGGTGTTCGACTTCTACGACCGACTGAAGTCTATCTCGAAGGGCTATGCCTCCTTCGACTATCACCTCGACGGCTACCGGGCCGGCAACCTCGTGAAGATGTCGATCCTCGTCAACGGCGAGCCGGTCGACGCGCTGTCCATGCTGGTGCACCGCATGGCCGCCGAAAAGCGCGGCCGCGACATGTGCGAGAAGCTCAAGGAGCTGATCCCGAAGCACATGTTCAAGATCCCGATCCAAGCTGCCATCGGCGGCAACGTCATTGCCCGCGAGACGATCTCGGCGCTGCGCAAGGACGTGACGGCGAAGTGCTACGGCGGCGACGCCACCCGCAAGCGCAAGCTTCTGGAAAAGCAGAAGGCCGGCAAGAAGCGCATGCGCCAGTTCGGCAAGGTGGAAATCCCGCAGGAAGCGTTCATCGCAGCGCTGAAGATGAGCGACGAGTAAGGTGAGCATTGCCGCATGACAGATATGCGCGTATCTTATGCGCATATCGGAGATGTGAAATGCCTGCAGCATCTGACCGCAAATCGACAAATCTGACCTTGGACAAGACGTTGATCGCGGAGGCTCGCGAACTCGGCATCAATGTCTCTCGCGCTGCAGAAAAAGGCCTTGCCGCTGAGGTCAAGGCAGAACGGGATCGTCGCTGGCGTGATGAGAACGCCGAGGCGATCCGTCTGGAAAACGGCTATATCGAGGAACAAGGGCTGCCATTGGCCAAATACCGGTCATTTTGATGGCCCGATTTCATGTGTACCGATTGCGGCGCGATGAGGTTCTGGCAATTGATCTTCAGGCCGATCTACTGGAGCAGCTGAACACCCGCGTGATGGCACCGCTCTATTCGCTCAGCGTTTCTCCCTGGTCCTTGTCCCGCCTCAATCCACACTTCGAAATCGGTGAAACAATCTACGTCATGGCGACCCAGAGAATGGCTGCGGTTCCAGTCGCCGAGATCGGCGACCTTGTTGCCGACCTTTCGTCGCGAGCGGACGATGTGCTTCGAGCGGTAGATTTTCTCTTTTCCGGATACTGAAGCCATTCTGTGGGAATGCCCATCAAATACAAAAACCGCCCGCCTCCTTCTGGAAGCGGGCGGTTTTTTATCGGTCGAAGACCGTTAGTTCGAACCCGGGGCAGCCGGAGCGGCGGGCGCTGCGTCGTTGGCGGACGGAGCGGCCGGGGCCTCAGGGGCGGCCGGCGGGACCGGCTTGACGTCCGGGGCCGGCTCGGTCGTTGCCGGCGGCGTGGTGGACGCGGTGGTGCCCGGATCGGTGCCCGGCGTGCCCATGATCGCCCAGACGGCGATGACGACCACCGCGATGGCGCCGACGGCCACCCAGGTAACCGAGCCGCCGCGACGCGGGGGTTCCGGCGGCGGCGAATAGGGGTTCGGGTTGGGATTGTTCAGGTTGGGATCGTAAGTCATGGCTCTCTCCTTTTCAATTCAGTGACAGGAGAATGCGCAACAGCCACGACTGGTTCCGTTGCCTTCTAATTACCTCTCATGCGGCAAAATCGGGGCTGCGGCGATTTAGCGCGCCGCCTTTGCGCTGGCGCGAGCGGCGTCACGGCGGGCCCAGCTTTCCGGCGGCCAGAGAGCCTTCATGTCGTAGTATTCCTCGAAGCTGTTTGCGCCGTCCGGAATCACCACCCAAGGCAATTTCGAGCGGGTGAAGATGTGGACGTCGGGAACGAAGGATGACGGATCGTCGAGCGTGGCGACACGGACGAAATGCATCCAGCCCCGCCGCCCGTAATCGCTCCACAGGGCGGAACCGCAATCGGGGCAGCGGTAGATGTCGTGCGGGTGACCGCTGTCAGTAGCCATTTCGGCGGCGACAGGCGTCCCCTTGAGCACCTCGATACGATCCGCCTCGATGATCGCGTTGATCGCAAAGGCGCTGCCGGTCTGCCGCTGGCAATCCTTGCAGTGACAGCAATGGATGAACATCGGCCGCCCGTACTGGCGAAAGCGGACGCCGCCGCAGAAACACTGTCCCTCGAAGATCTCGTCCATGTCTGCCCTCCCCGACAACAGCAGGATCGCTGCCGTCCGATTTACGCCCGTTCAGCCGGGCGCTTCAAGAGGGGAGCGCCAAAGCCGCACCGTCAGCCGGGGCACTGCTTCAACTGCGCGGCGTAGGTGCTGGTGATCGAATTCATCTTGGCGGCCGTCCGCTGTGCGGTCGAATTGCCCCGCCAGGACCCCTTCGAATAGCCGGTATGGCCGACATAATAGGCGAGGTAGAGATTGTAGGGATCGTTGAGTTCGATGCCGTTCTGCAGATGGCTCTGGTAGTGATACCAGCCGATGAACTGAATGGCGTCGGAGAAGCTGGTGCGGCTGGCGGCAAAGCGACCCGTCTCGCGCTTGTAGCGATCCCAGGTACCGTCGAGCGCCTGCGAATAACCGAACGCCGAAGACTGGCGCTTCCACGGGATGAAGCCGAACAGCTTGGTGCGCGGCGGCTTGGCCCGGCCCCGGAAGCTCGATTCGACGTATATGGTCGCCATCAGCACCGGTACCGGAACGCCGTATTCGCGCTCGGTCGCCTCCGCGGCACGGCGCCAGTTGTTGAACAGCCCGTCGCGCTGCTCGAAGATGGCGCAGGCATTGCGGGTCTGGGACGGTGGCGCGGCACAGGCCGCGAGCGAAAGCAAAAGGCAGATCGCCAGGATACGCATAACAAAATCTCCCGGGTTTGAGAGATTTATAAATCGTAAAGATTAATGATCGGTTTTTAGCGACCCCAGAGAAGTTGGGGGTGAGACGTCAAACCGCCATGGCGGTTGACAGGCGGGAAGCCTGACGCCGCGCCACCGCTATCCAGGCGTGGGCAATCGCCATTCCAGTCGCATGCGCAGGCCCGCCATGGAGGGCAGCCTCGACGGGATGACGGCGCAACCAATCCGGATCCATCCGTAGCGCCGCATCGGCAAACTCTGTGCTCCAGTGCTCGACCACGCTCGTGCCCGCCTCGAAATGACACTGGAAACCGTAGGCCGCCTCGCCAACCCGGAATGCCTGGTTGGCAACAGCGACCCCGGTGGCGAGATGTACGGCGCCCGGTGGCAAGGTGAAAGTGTCGTCGTGCCATTCGAAGGCGCGGAAACCATCCGCAAGGCCGGCGAGGAGCGGATCACGCATGCCCTCCGGCGTCGGCGCAATTGCGCACCAGCCGAATTCCGTCGCACCGCCGACGACGTTCGCCCCGCCATAGGCACGCGCCAGCACCTGGCTGCCAAGGCAGATGCCGAGCACCGCCTTGCCGCAATCGCCGAAATCGCGCATCAGGCGGGCGAGCGAGGGGAGATAGGGATGGGCCTCATCGTCGAGCGCATTCTGGGCGCCGCCGAAAACGATCAGCGCGTCGAAATCCCCATGACCATCGGGAAGCGCATCTCCGTCATAAGGCCGGCAGACGACAGGCACGATGCCGGATTGCTGAAGCGCCTCGCCCACCAGACCGTGATCGGTGCCGACCATGTTTTCAACGGCGAGTATGCGCATGGCTGTCCCTCACGACCCTTCGCGAAACCAGGGAAAGATGACCATGTTCGCGACACCGCCGCAAGGGACTTCGATCGGGAAATTCGGGTGAAATCTGTTGCCGAGCCGCAGCTGGCTGCTACGATCCCAGCCAGCAACTCGAATGAATGGACGCCCATGGACCGGAAATACCGTATCTCGATCCTCTACTGTACCCAGTGCAACTGGCTTCTGCGCTCCGCGTGGATGGCGCAGGAGCTGCTGTCGACCTTCTCCGATGTCTTGAGCGAGGTGGCGCTGGTGCCTGGCACCGGCGGCAATTTCGAGATCCGGATAGACGACGACCTGATATGGGAACGCAAGCGCGACGGCGGCTTTCCAGGTCCGAAGGAGCTCAAGCAGCGGGTTCGCGATGTCATCGAACCGGGCCGTGATCTCGGTCACACCGACAGGGCCTGACGAGAAACGGGGCACTGGGCCCCGTTTCCTAACTGACAGACGTCGTTCCGGTCAGGGATCAGCCCCACGGGGAACGGCAGATCCGATAATCGCCACCATACGAGAGGAAGCGGTTGGTGCGCGGATTGTAGGACCGGTAGCGGTCAAGGCACCAGCGAACGTGACGGCTCCAGTAACCACCCGGAGCGCGGCGCGGCGCCGGCATCGGACGATAATAGCGCGGGCCGCCGCGCCAGTAGCAATTGCGATAAACGTCACAAACCCAGCGGACGTCCTGAACGTTGCTGCTGACACCGCCACCGGCGGCGACGGCTGGCGGCGACGCGACAAAGGCGCCTGCGGGCGCGGCCGGCGCGATCGCCGCAACGCTCATGACAATACCGGCAGCTATTCTTGCAATCTTCTGCATGAGGCATTCCTTCCCAAGGATGAGCCCGGAATGGGCTTGTTTACGGATCCCGCCGCTTTGCTTTTCATGCCAGCCACAATTGAAGCACAAAACCGTCGATTGTCGACAGAAATCTTGCCTACCGGTGGTCATGAACCAACAAACGACCTATCTCAGAGGTACCGGCGAAAAACGGCGAAGCCTGACGATTGTTCCGCGGCGAGCGGTGCGATCCGGTCGGGGCTTTGAATATTTCGCCATGACTTTTACACCGTGGGCGGCCGGACACGGCTGCACGCGACATTGACGAGGGAGAGAGATTTGACCTTGAAATTCGGAACGAGCGGCCTGCGCGGCCTTGCCACCGAGCTTGCCGGCAAGCCGGCGACGATCTACGCAACGGCTTTTGCCCGCCATCTTCTCGACACCGGGAAAGCCGAGCCGGGGGACACGGTGCTGATCGGGCGCGATTTCCGCGACTCCAGCCCGGTAATCGCAGCCGCCTGCGCTGCGGCACTGTCCAGGGCCGGTCTCCAACCCGTGGATTGCGGCACGCTGCCGACACCGGCGCTCGCGCTTTACGGCCTGAAGACCGGCGCCGCCTCGCTGATGATCACCGGCTCGCACATCCCCGCCGATCGCAACGGCATAAAGTTCTACCTGCCGTCCGGCGAGATCGACAAGCATGACGAGGCGGCAATCACGGCGCTGGCGGCCGAAGTGGAGGCGGAAGACTTCACCGCGCCGGCGGACGTGGAGATGGAGCACGCCGGCGAGCGGGCGGTCGCCGTCTTCTTCGACCGCAACCGTGCGCTGCTGTCACCCGGCACGCTTTCCGGCATGACGATCGGTGTCTACCAGCACTCGACCGTGGCGCGCGATCTGCTTGCCGACGTGCTCGAACAGTACGGCGCCACCGTCAAGCGGCTCGGACGTTCCGAGGACTTCATCCCCGTCGACACCGAAGCTGTCTCGGCGGACACGGTCGACAAGCTCAAGCGATGGGCACGCGAGGAAAAGCTCGACGCCATCGTTTCGGCCGATGGCGACGGCGACCGGCCGCTGGTGGCAGACGAGACCGGAACGCCGCTTCGCGGCGATCTCCTCGGCCTGATCGCCGCCGGCTTCCTGGGCGCCAAGGTGGTCGTGACCCCGGTCACCTCCAATTCCGGCATCGAGGGCGCCGGGCGCCACGAGGTGGTGCGTACCCGCGTCGGTTCGCCCTATGTGATCGCCGGCATGCTGGACGCGCTCGCGGACGGCAAGGAGGGAGTGATGGGCTTCGAGGCCAATGGCGGCCTCTTGACAGCCTCTCCCTTCCTGCTGAACGGCCGCACACTCAATCCGCTGCCGACGCGCGACTGCTTCGTGCCTATCCTCGCCTGCCTCGAGCGCGCCGCGACGAGCGGCCAGGCCCTGTCCGTGGTCGCAGCCTCCTATAGCCTGCCCGTGGCAGCCGCCGACCGGCTGGAGAACTTTCCTCAAGCGCATTCCGCCGCCCTGATGCAGCATCTCAGGGCATCGCGCGAAAATCTCGCGAACTTTCTCTCCGAGATCGGCGAGGTCGAATCGACCAGCGACATCGATGGCCTGCGGGTGTCGCTGAAGGATGGCCGGACGATCCATTTTCGCCCGTCGGGCAACGCGCCGGAAATGCGCTGCTATGTCGAGGCGGAAAGCGAAAAGGCGGCCGCGGCACTGCTGGACAAGGGGTTGCAGACGATCCGCGACTTCGCCGCCGCAAGCCCTTGAAAATTCTTTTTCGGCTTTGTCGCGAAAACTTCAAAATGCCTGTTGACAGCAGGCGCTCCGCCTCTTACATCGCTCCCCGTCGCCCAGATGGCGGAATTGGTAGACGCGCCAGCTTCAGGTGCTGGTACTCGCAAGGGTGTGGAGGTTCGAGTCCTCTTCTGGGCACCAATTTCATGTTCCGGATCGTCCCGGAAAATACAAGAGCCCCGCGAAAGCGGGGTTTTTTGTTGGCTTTTGCAGGTTTTACGTCCTGCACCGTCCATCGACATGTGATGGCATCCAGAGAATTTGATGGCATAATTGATGGCATCGCAGCACCATGCCATCACGCAATCGAGTCGGACGCCATCATATGCCACTCACTGACACCAAGATTCGCGCGCTCAAACCGGTCGCCAAACCAACCAAGCACGGAGACGGCGGCGGGCTGTTGCTCGTCGTCAATCCGAATGGCAGCAAGCTTTGGCGAATGGTGTATCGCTACGGGGGCAAGCAGAAGCAGCTGGCGTTTGGTGCATGGCCGGATGTCTCGCTCGCCCTGGCCCGCGCTCATAGGGATGCCGCGAGAAAGCTGCTAGCCGTCGATGTCGACCCATCCCAGAAGAAAAAGCAGGACAAGATCGCCAAGGCCGATTCTGCAGCCAACAGCTTTGAGGCGCTGGCAGAGGAATTTCTCGATAAGAACCGTCGCGAAGGAAAATCGGAGGCGACGCTGAACAAGAAGCGCTGGCTGATTAGTCTCGCACTCAAAGATCTGCAATCCAAGCCGATAGGCGAAATCGACGCGGCCGATATTCTGCTACCTCTGCGTCGTGTCGAGGCGCTCGGGAACTATGAGACTGCGCGCCGGCTACGCGCGGTGATCAGCCAGGTTTTCCGCTACGGGATTGCAACGACCCGTGTCAGCAACGATCCCACCTTTGGACTGAGAGGAGCTATCATCGCGCCGAAGGTCACGCATCGAGCGGCGTTTACCGAGTGGGAAGCTTTCACCGGGCTGATCAAGAGCATCTGGGCGTACACTGGCTCCATCGAAACACGCACAGCGATGAAACTGATGGCGTTGCTTTACCCGCGGCCAGGCGAATTGCGGCAAGCGGAATGGACAGAGTTCGATCTGGACAAGGCAACCTGGACGATACCGGAAGAGCGGGCAAAAATGCGTCGGGTTCATCGCAAGCCGCTGCCGCCCATGGCAATAGACATACTGCGCGAACAGCAGCGCCACACCGGCAATCTTCGGCTTGTGTTTCCAGCGAGCACATCGCTTGAACGGCCGATCAGTGAAAACACGCTGAACCAGGCCCTGCGCCGGATGGGCTTCGAGAAGCACGAAGCAACCTCGCACGGGTTCCGCGCAACCGCGTCCACGCTGCTGAATGAAAGCGGGCTATGGAATGCGGATGCAATCGAGGCCGAACTTGCACACGTCAGCGGCAACGGGGTCCGCCGCGCCTATCATCGTGGGGCATATTGGGAAGAACGTGTCAGGATGGCCGAGTGGTGGGCTGAGAGGATTGGGGAGATTTTGGGAGATACTGGCAACTAGTCATCACCGCTAAGGCCTCTGGCATTTCACGGTTGAAACGACATTTCATCCTCGTTTTGATTGCATTGGCTGTGCGGTTCATCCTACGCTCAACTCCACTGACTTGGGAGGAACGGCGTTAGCAGGATTTTTTGCTTTTTTTTAAGGTGAATTGTCCGCTAGACAATCCGGACACTTTTGAATTGCGTCACAGCCCATCCAACACCGATGGACGTATGTTACTGGAATTCGCGTTTGCCATCGACTTCTAATCAAAACCCCGAGCAACTCGCCCGCGACCGGATCGATGACCGTCTGCGGGCATCCGGCTGGCATGTTCAGGATAAGGATGCGCTCGACTTTAACGCCGGCGTTGGTGTAGCGGTTCGCGAGTATCAAACTGACATCGGACCAGCCGACTACGTTCTGTTCACCGACAGGAAAGCTGTCGGGGTCGTCGAGGCAAAGCCTAACAACTGGGGCGTCCGGCTGACCTCGGTTGAGGAGCAATCCGAGGGGTATGCCAACGCAAAGCTGAAATGGGTCGCTAACGCCGAACCCCTTCCGTTTATCTATGAAAGCACCGGTCAAGTCACCCGCTTCACCAACGCCCGCGATCCCAACCCGCGATCGCGCGAGGTCTTCACCTTTCACCGGCCCGAAACTCTGAAAGCCTGGTGGCAATCCCCGAAGAGCCTGCGCGCTGGCATCGCGGCGCTGCCAGATCTTAACCCGGAAGGTCTTCGCGACTGTCAGGTCAAGGCGATCACCAACCTCGAAACCTCGCTCAAGGCCGACAAGCCTCGCGCACTCGTCCAGATGGCGACCGGATCGGGCAAGACGTTCACGGCGATCACGCAAGTCTACCGCCTGCTCAAACACGTGGGAGCGCGCCGCATCCTGTTCCTCGTCGACACCAAGAACCTGGGCGAGCAGGCCGAACAGGAGTTCATGGCCTTCATCCCCAACGACGACGTTCGAAAGTTCACCGAGCTTTACAACGTCCAGCGCCTTACTTCGCCCTCCATCGCGGGCGATAGCCAGGTCGTCATTTCAACGATCCAACGCATGTACGCCACGCTCAAAGGTGAGGAACTCAAAGAAGGCGCCGAAGACGAAAACCCGGCCGAGCAGAAATGGCGCCGCAAGGAACCGCTACCAGTGGCCTACAGCCCCAAGCTGCCGCCTGAGTTCTTCGATGTCGTCGTGATCGATGAATGCCACCGCTCGATCTACAACCTCTGGCGCCAGGTCATTGAGTATTTCGATGCCTATCTGATCGGCCTTACCGCCACACCCGACAAGCGCACATACGGATTTTTCCAGAAGAACGTCGTCAGCGAATACACCCACGAAAAGGCCGTCGCCGACAAGGTGAACGTCGGCAATGAAATCTACCTGATCGAGACGGAGATCACACAGAGCGGCGAGACGCTCAAACCCGAGCAACTGGTCGAGAAACGCGAACGCGAGACTCGCGCCCGTCGATGGGAAATGCAGGGCGAGGAAAAGGCCTATGCCGCCACCCAGCTTGACCGATCTGTCGTAAACCCTGACCAGATCCGCACCGTCATCCGCACCTTTCGCGACACGTGGCCCGAGATCTTCCCGGGCCGCAAGGAACTGCCGAAAACCCTCATCTTCGCCAAGACCGACAGCCACGCAGACGACATTATCCAGATCGTCCGGCAGGAATTCGGTGAGAGCAACGACTTCTGCCGCAAGATCACCAATGGTGCCAAGAACCCGAAATCCTCGCTCTCGGCCTTCCGAAATGACTATTACCCGCGCATCGCCGTGACCGTGGACATGATCGCCACCGGCACAGACGTCAAACCACTCGAATGCCTGGTATTCATGCGCGATGTGCGATCGAAGAACTATTTTGAGCAGATGAAAGGCCGCGGCACCCGCGTACTGAAACCAGATGACCTGAAAAAGGTCTCCCCCTCCGCCAAGGCCAAGACCCATTACGTAATCGTCGATGCCGTCGGCGTCACCAAGTCGCTCAAGACGGCCAGCCAGCCGCTCGACACCAAGCCCTCCATCCCCTTCAAGGACCTCGCCATGGGGCTGATGATGGGCGACCGCTCCGAGGAAACCGTCAGTTCGCTGGCCGCCCGATTGTCCCGGCTCGACAACAAGCTCGGGGCCGACGATCAGGAGAAGATCGCGGCCGAGGCCGGCAAAGCCCTCACCACCATCGTGCGCGATCTCTTCGATGCCATCGACCCCGACAAGGTGGAAGCCGACGCCAAGGCCGCAGGCCACCCCGAGCCGGACGATGCCGCCATGAAGGCCGCGCGCGAGGAACGTATCAAGCAGGCCGCCAACGTCTTTACCGGCCCGCTCATCAACCTGATGGACAAGATCCGCCGCGACAACGAACAGACCATCGACCATGACAACCTCGACACGCTCCTGCGCGCAGAATGGGCGGGAGACGTGGCCGAGAATGCGAAACAGATTGCACAGGAGTTCGAGGAATACCTGACCGAGAACCGCGATCAGATCGAGGCGCTGTCGATCTATTTCAACACCCCCGCCCGCCGGTCCGAGGTCACCTACGCCATGGTCAAGGACGTGCTGAAGACGCTGACCGAGGATCGCCCACGTCTGTCCCCGCTCACCGTTTGGCGCGCCTATGCGCATCTTGATGACTACAAGGGCAGCACCCCCGTCAGTGACCTCACCGCGCTCGTGGCGCTGATCCGTCGGGTCACGGGGCTGGATGACAAGCTCACCCGTCATTCCGAGCGAGTGCGGCGGAACTTCCAGAACTGGGTGCTGAACCGCCACTCAGGCGCGGGCGAGAAGTTCACCGACGAACAGATGGACTGGCTGCGCATGATCCGTGACCACCTCGCCACGTCTTTCACCATCGAGCGTGACGATCTGGACATGGCCCCCTTTGACGGCAAGGGCGGGATGGGGCAGATGTACACGCTCTTTGGGGACGGTATGGAGGAAGTCATGACCGAGATGAATGAGGCGCTCTCGGCATGACTGATTTACCTTCAACGTGGGCTTTGACTCCGCTCGAGAACCTGATTGCGCACGATGGTGTTTTTACCGATGGCGATTGGGTTGAGAGCAAAGATCAAGACCCAAGTGGCTCAGTTCGTTTGATCCAGTTAGCCGATATCGCCGACAATCGCTTCGTTGATAAATCGTCACGCTTTTTGACCCTCGACAAGGCTTATGAACTGAATTGCACATTCCTGAAGAAGGGTGACATCTTGGTTGCGCGGATGCCCGATCCGCTTGGTCGCAGCTGTCTCTTTCCGCTGGAAGGCGACCAAAATTTTGTCACCGTCGTCGACGTTTGCGTCATTAGGCTGGGCAGCGTAGCGATCGAGCCACGGTATTTGATGAGGGCGATCAATTCGCCAACAGTTCGAGGCCAGATTTCGGATTTACAATCTGGCTCGACCCGAAAGCGTATTTCACGGGGGAATCTCGCGACCGTACCGATTCCAATCGCCCCAACCAACGAACAACGCCGGATTGTGGAGACGATCGAGGCGATGTTCGACGAGATCGACAAGGGGGTCGAGAGCCTGCAAGCGGCGCGTACCACCCTTGGCCTCTACCGCCAGTCCCTGCTGAAATCTGCCTTCGAAGGCCGCCTCACCGCCGACTGGCGCGCCAAGAACGCGGACAAGCTGGAAGCCCCCGAAACAATCCTAGCCCGCATCCAGCGCGAGCGCGACGCCCGGTACAAAGCCGCTCTAGGCGCCTGGCAAGACGCGCTCGCCACATGGCGCGACAGTGGCGAGAAGGGCAAGAAACCCGCGAAGCCGAAGCGGCCTCGGGACTTTCCAACCACAGCTTCGGACATCGGCATTCCCGGATGGGCCATGCTGCCGCTGGGCCTGCTAATCGACGAACCTGCATACGGGACGTCGAAAAAGAGCGACTACGATGGTGGCAATAAGGGCGTTCTGCGCATCCCGAACATTGCGGCCGGCGTGGTAGACGCAACCGACCTCAAATCTGCCAATTTCGACGAAGCGGAGCTTGAGCAATACCAATTGATCGAAGGCGATGTGCTGACCATTCGGTCGAACGGGAGCCTTTCATTGGTGGGTAAGCCAGCATTGGTTCGACCAGTCGACACGGAATTCGTCTATGCAGGCTATTTGATCCGCCTTCGCCCCATACCCGGCTCGCTGGTTCCCAAGAACCTCGTCTATCTGATGATGGGACCGAACGTGCGCGGCCAAATCGAAAGCAAGGCAAAGTCGACAAGCGGCGTCAACAACATCAACGCGAAGGAGCTGCAGGAACTTCAAGTGCCCATCTGCACCCCCGCCGAACAAGTCGAAATCGTCCGCCTTCTCGACGCTCGGCTCGACGCCGCCGACGCGCTCGAGACCGAGATCGACGCCGCTCTCACTCGTGCCGACGCCCTTCGCCAATCCATCCTGAAAAAAGCCTTCTCCGGCCAACTCGTCCCCCAAGACCCTGAGGACGAACCCGCCTCCGCCCTGCTCGACCGGATCAAGGCTGAAAAGGCAGAAAGAGAAAAAACCGCCAAACGCGACCGAAAATCCGCGCCACCCCGCAACCCCAAGGCAAGGAGGCCGACATTGACTGATCTGATCGAAGTGCTCGAAAAGCAGAAAAGCTGGATCTCGGCCGCGAAGGCGGCGCAGCAGTTAGGGATTGGCGATGGCTCGACATCAGACGACGTGGAGGCGTTCTTCCGCCAGCTAAAAGATTTTGTCGAAGGTGGTGCCATCGAAGTTGAAAGGCGCGGTGACGAAGATTGGTTGCGCCTTGCTAAGGTGGAGGTGAGCTGATGCGCATCGATTGGCTTTGGGTGGACGAGTACAAGAACCTCAGGGACCTGACGATCGATTTCTCTCAGGACCACCTGATCACCGTGCTTATCGGCCGGAACGGTACCGGCAAGTCAAATGTGCTCGAAGCCCTCACGGTCATCTTTCGCGACCTCTTGATGTCAGAGCGTGTGCCATCGCTCAAGTATCGCATCGCCTACGAAATCCAGGACCGCTGGGTGTTTATCGACGCCGACCCGAAGCGAAAGGATGCCTACCGGGCAAAGACTGCCAGCAAGAAAAATCATCCTGCCCCCTATACGGTTGGCGCGTCTTTCGATGACCTGGAAGGCATGTCTATCAGCAGAACGAAACTCGTGGGTGAGGCCTCGGAGCACCTCCCACGCTTTCTGTTCGGCTACTATTCGGGTGAAAGCGAGCGGATGAAGGACGTGTTCCGCGCCTACCTGAAAAACTACGATGACAAGCTGATCAAGAACAATGACCCTGGGCTGAAACGCATGTTCTTCGCTGAGCCCGTGCACAGCAACTTTGTGCTCCTATCGTTCATCGTGAACAATAAGAAGAAGACAGACGAGTTTCTGCAAAAGCAGTTGGGCCTTGAAGAAGGTGGGATTGAATCCGTTTTGTTTGTGCTCAAACAGCCTTATTGGTTCAACAACAACGCTACGGGCGGAGACGAACGGTTTTGGAATTCCAAAGGGATAGTTCGCGATTTCCTCGCCAAGCTTTACGAAATCTCACTGGCACCGATCCGCATCAAGCGTAGAGAACTGTATGATGTTCGTCGTTCCCGGACGCTTGAATACCTATACCTCTTTGCCAAGGACATCGACGCCTTGCAAGAATTGGCAAGGGGCAAGACTTCAGCCGAGTTCTTCCGGGATCTGGAGAGCACTCATGTCTCCGACCTCATCGACGAGGTGCGGATCAGGGTGAAGCTCAGAAAGAACGATGGCTCTGTCACTTTCCGCGAGTTGAGCGAGGGGGAGCAGCAGCTGCTGACCGTGCTCGGCCTGCTCCAGTTCACATCGGCAAAGGAAAGCCTTTTCCTCCTGGACGAGCCCGACACACATCTCAATCCACGCTGGAGCGTTGAATACATCCAACACATTCAAGATTTTCTCAGGGACGATAACGACAACAACCAATCCAGCCATGTCCTTCTGGCTACACACAACCCAATCGCTGTGGCCGAGCTGCTGAAAGAACAGGTGCAGATTTTGAAGCGGGATGAAGAGACCTTGAACATTACTGCCGAGGAGCCAACCGTGGACCCGATGGGGATGGGGTACGCCGGTGTGATGACGAGCGAGATGTT
Source organism: Rhizobium sp. NRK18 (assembly GCF_024385575.1). Classification (NCBI taxonomy): domain Bacteria; kingdom Pseudomonadati; phylum Pseudomonadota; class Alphaproteobacteria; order Hyphomicrobiales; family Rhizobiaceae; genus Rhizobium; species Rhizobium sp. NRK18. The sequence continues at coordinate 3,694,945 of NZ_JANFMV010000001.1, forward strand.
TGACCTCAATGCAGCTGTAGACACAACGACCCAGAAACTGCTCGAGACCCAGCGATTATTGTCGGCCAAAACTCAGCTGAGCGAGGCCGAGAAAGAAGAACTTGAGAAAGCAACGAGCCAACTGGAAACGCTTGGTTTCCGTTACCAAATGCGAGACCCGGTTTATACGGAATACCTGCGAGCCCGCGCTGCGCAGACCGCAACGTCAAAGCTTGGGAGCGATCAGAATTCGGACAAACTGGATCCAGAAGACGCTCGCCGATTGGTTCAAGAAGCTTTGGACGAAACCAAAAATGAGCCTGGGTCATGAGGTTTATCGATATCGCGTTCATAACACCTCCAGACGACTTCGAAGAGAGGGCAGCTGCGGCGCAGGCGGATGGTGTAGAGAATATTGGCAAGCACTCGGATGTTTGGCGCGACTGCAAGCCAAACTTGAAGCAAGCGTCTTTCGACAAGTGCTATTACTGCGAAATGAAGGATATTCGATCAGACGGTACCGTGGATCATTACCGCCCAAAATCAAAATACAGCTGGGCTGCTTTCCGCATCGACAATTTTCGCTTTGCCTGCACATTTTGCAATAGCCGTCGAACGGACCAGAAAACTGGTGAGATAGGAGGTAAGGGGGCCGGATTTCCGCTATATGAAGGCTGCGAGCGAGCTACATGCAACGAAGAAATCGGCAATGAAACCCCGCTTCTTCTGGACCCGTGCAATGCAGCTGATCCAGATGCTTTGGATTATCGCGCCGACGGAGTTGTGGTCCCTGCCAGCCAAGAGGACGCCAACCCACAGAAGATTCAAGCCTTGACCTCAATAGAGGCTTATCACCTCAATCATTCTGATTTGCAGGAAGCAAGAAGGCGCGCCGCAATTGAAATTCAAGAAAAGATAATTGAGGCTGAGTCTTTCATGAAGCGTTTTACCGGTGGGGACCTGACAGCTAAACAACCATACACATCTGCTGTCAGAGATCTCAAACGGCGGTTGGACCAACGTACGGAGCTTTCCGCATTTTCCAAACGCGTTCTGCAAGCCTACAAGAATAAGCCATTTGTTGACCAAATCTTGGCAACTCCGTAGGGCCCCTCATGAAGATAGCACCCTTCTTTTCGCAGGCCTGGAGTCACTTTACCACGCGTCTTGGTGACGGCATCGGCTACGGCGACTATCGTGAGCAGGTGACCTATATCGTTTTCCCTAAGATGTCGGATCAACACGCGATGTCATCCTGCGGCCGCGTTGGGGCCACTCCTGAGGGACACGGTTGCAACAGAGAGGACACCGTATGACCAAGAAAGGCCGTTCCATCGAGTTGTTCTTTGTCGACGGCACCCCCGACGGCATGGTCACGGCCACCATCCCCTTTCAATGGTCAGGGCATGTCCTCGTCACTCGACGTACCCAGCTGAAGGAAGCGATCTCTCGTCCCGAGGCGCTGCGTACCGGCGTTTACCTGCTTGTTGGCGACAAGGACGGCGAGGCCACCGCATATATCGGCGAAACTGACGAGCTGAAGTCGCGACTGACCCAGCACGCCGCGTCTAAGGATTGGTGGGATACTGCGATCCTGATCACTTCCGGCGGCGAACCCCTGAACAAGGCTCACGCCCGCTATCTGGAACACCGGATGCTGACAGATGCGAAGAGGATCAACAAGATCGCCTTGGAGAACGGCCAGTCTGCTACCGCCAGCCCGCTTAGCGAGGCCGCCAGGGCGCATATGGAGAATTTCCTTGAGAACATCTATCTGGTTCTGCCTGCCTTACGGTTTGATTTCTTCACGGAACAGACGAAGGACGACAGCCCTGCGGCACCAGCATCCGTGGCAAGCGGCGCGGTCTTTTTCACCTTCGATATCGCGAAACACGGGATCAAGGCCCGCGCTCGTTGGGAAGATGGCAAATTCATTGTCGAAGCTGGATCGCTAGCGCGGGACAAATGGGCGAGCGCAGCCGCGCACGCGACCTACGAGAATCTATACGCGCAGCTCGTTGACCAAGGCATTCTGGTTCTCGAGGGGCCACACCGCGTGTTTTCCAAGAGCTACGTTTTCAACAGCACAAGTGCAGCAGCCGCAGTTGTCTCAGGTCGCCCGGCGTCGGGGCCAAAGAGCTGGATCGTCGAGCACACTCAACAAACCTATGGTGACTGGGAAGCCGCCCAGTTGCAGGCCGTCGAACAGGAAGAATAGCAATGAGCACTGCACCAATCGTCTCCAAGGTCTGGAGTTTCTGCACCACGCTGCGTGACGACGGCGTCGGCTACGGCGATTACCTAGAGCAGCTGACCTACCTCATCTTCCTCAAGATGGCCGACGAATATGCGAAACCGCCCTACAATCGAGATGTGGGCATCCCCAAGGGATTTGACTGGACCAGCCTAACCTCCCGAAAGGGGGCAGAACTGGAAGCGCATTACGTCGTGCTCTTGCGCAAGCTGGGCGAACAGAAAGGCATGCTCGGCCAGATTTTCACCAAGGCGCAGAACAAGATCACCGACCCCGCCAAGCTGTTCCGCCTGATCGATATGGTGAACGGTACGAAATGGGTGACACTGGGTGCCGACGTCAAGGGCGATATCTACGAGGGGCTGCTCGAGCGCAACGCCGAGGATACGAAGTCCGGCGCTGGCCAGTATTTCACCCCGCGCGCCCTAATCCGCGCGATGATCGAATGTGTCCGTCCTGAGCCCGGGAAAACGATCGCAGACCCGGCCTGCGGGACCGGGGGATTTTTCCTCGCCGCTCATGATTTTCTGACTGACCCAGATAACCATGCGCTCGACAAGGACCAGAAGGCTTTCCTGAAGCACTCGACCTTCTTCGGCAACGAGATTGTTGCCGGCACTCGGCGCCTGTGCCTGATGAACATGTTCCTGCACGGCATCGGCGAAATGACCGGTGACACGTTGGTATCGCCCGCTGATGCCTTGATATCGCCGCCTTCAGAGACCTTCGACTATGTTCTCGCAAATCCTCCTTTCGGCAAGAAGAGCTCGATGAGCTTCACCAATGCTGAAGGTGAACAGGAAACGGACGACCTCACTTACAATCGCCAGGATTTCTGGGCGACGACATCGAACAAGCAATTGAATTTCGTCCAGCATATCCGGACCATGCTGAAGACCACAGGGCGTGCCGCGGTGGTCGTGCCCGACAATGTACTGTTCGAGGGCGGGGCTGGTGAAACTATCAGGCGCAAGTTGCTTCAAACGACCGACCTGCACACTATTCTCCGACTGCCAACGGGCATCTTCTATGCGCAGGGTGTCAAGGCAAACGTCATATTCTTCGACAACCGTGCCGCCAGCCCTGATCCGCAAACCTCCAAGGTCTGGTACTATGACTACCGGACCAACGTTCATCACACCCTGAAGCAGAAACCCCTTACTTACGCGCACCTCGAAGACTTTGTGTCCTGCTACAACCCCGGCAACCGGTATGAACGCACACCCACCTGGAGCGAGAGTGCGCCGGACGGGCGGTGGCGCGCTTTTGAACGGGACGAGTTGCTGGCCCGCGACAAGGCCAGCCTCGATCTTTTCTGGCTCAAAGATGCATCAATGACCGACCTCGACAACTTACCGGAACCCGAGGTGCTAGCCGAAGAAATAATGGAAAACCTCCGTTCCGCTCTGGCGAATTTTGAAGCCGCAAGTGTGGGATAGAAAGGCGCTTGGATTATCTACTGTGCGGCCCGGGTCGAGCGGGAACCAATTGGGCCCAAAAATGCGATTTAAATACTAATAACGAGGTTGCTTCTTATTCTTTTTTGAAACGCAGAAACGGGGAACAATATGGATGGCTGGGCATGCGCATTCTGTGGCTCAACGGATCTAAAGCGAACGAAGGAGCACCTGTGGCCAGCCAGCCTCCACAGACGCACCGTAGCGCTGCAAGATGGTATCGAACAGAAGTTTTGGCTTGCCAGTCTAGACAAGGCACTGTCGAATGAACCAATTATTCGAGATGTCTGTGCCGTTTGCAACAACGGTGAGCTATCTAAGCTGGATAATTATATATGCACAGCCTTCGATCATCATTTCAGCATCATCCGCGAGCGTGGAGAGGAGGTAATACTGGAGTACGACTACCATTTGCTGAAACGCTGGCTGTTGAAGATTTCGTATAACTCAGCCCGGATAAACAAATCCGACGTGCCCGTCTTTGAGCCTTTGATACCTTACATCATGGGGCAAAATATGACCGCGGGACGGACCGTGAAGCTCTTCCTGGAAATGACGTATCCCAGCAAGGTTCCCCCAGCAGAGATGCAAGACGGCATGCCCTCAATAGTGAGACCCGCAATCAACCGTGTCGGTTTCTTTGGCTACGACGCATCAAACGGGGTCAACATGCTCAGGGCGGTACATTTGCGTAGCTTCAGTTTTCTTCTCGCCTTCTTACCGGGCTCCGCGACTGCGGCGTCAGTGAATGCTTTTGTCGCAGAGTTTCTCTCGCGCCGCCCTTCTGCCCGCGAGCTCAGGGCATCTACTTCGCGAGCAACATTATTGTGCGACGGAATTGACTGCTGGGCATCAATAACTTCAGGCATGATGCACCGAATTGAGTTCAAGTAGCTTCCGTTGTGCGATGATATTTTGGAACAAAGACATATTGGACGATACCACAGGCCTCGACATCTTGGGGGTTCGCGCAATCGATCAGGGGATGGAGTCAGATCTCGTTAACGGCATCACGACCGTCTCGGCGCGTGGTCGCTACTTCTCAATTCTGCCGTGGGCGATAAACCAGTTTTACAACATGACGCTCGAAGCGGGCGAGCCTTTCGATCAGGGGGCGTTAACCGCGTTTTTGACGCGGGTCGAATTTCTCATCATTGCTGCCTCACAGGCTGATCCAACGGGAGGAGCTGGCGGTGCTATCCTTGGCAGTGATTATTTCGCTCCACAGATGAAGTTGCTGAAGTCAGGCACAGCCGTTTCGCTGCCGCTATCCAAGAGCAGTCGCATCCTCAATATTTACTACAATCCCTGCAAAAGCGTCGGGTTCATCGGCAACGCGCCAAACGGCAGCCCCGTACCGTATCAGATTACAGAGCGGGGACGCGCCATCTGGCAGGCTCGGCAGGGTCGCTTGGAAGGATCACCGCTTCTCGATCTGCTCTTTCGCGGCGGTGACGTCGATCACGCGATCGCGGAGGCTGCCGTGTCCGAATTTTCGCTTGGCGCGCTGGTGCCGGAATCTGACGAAGCGAGGCTGCTCAGAGATGCTTTTCAAACCGCCTATCCGAGCGCAGCATCCGCCCGCGAAATGATTGAGCATAGATATCGGCTCCTAAGGGGGACGCAAGCATGGATCGCGTCATGGGCGGATTCCGGAAGAGCCTCTGCAGATCAGCTATTGGCGCTCAATCTGCAACAGGTGAGCGCAGGCCAACGCCGCGATACTGCATCACTTGCTTGGGCAAGTTATGAGTGGCGTAGGCGCCAACACTTTGCGCTAGAGCTGCTTTTGAACGCTGTTTGCGGCGTGCTGGGCGCCCTTGGCGGCGCAGGCACGGTTGACGATGTGGTTCGGGCCACCCGCGAAGAGTGGAACCTCAATGAACGGCTAAAGGATTTGTGGCCGGCCGCGTCCGATGCGTGGAGTTCGACAGCAATCGTTGCGCGCGGTTCCGTGCCTCCGGATTTGTTTGCCGGAAAGGCGCTTCGATTTAGGAGCGTCGACGAATTGAGTCCGCCAGAAAAACTTATGGCTAGCTTTGCGATCCTATCAGCTCTTCAAGACCAGACCCGGAGCTTCCGGGGAACCTTGGCGGCACATGCGAACTCGATCAGCGATCTCGCGCTCAGTCTAATCATTTCAGTTGGCGATCAACCATTCGCGGAATTCCTCTCCGAGCTCGCCGAAAGATGCGCCGTCACCCCGCACCTGCAGGTTACCTTGCGCAAGATGTCGGCCGGTCAGAAGTGTTCATTGCGCTTCTTTCCTGACGGCAATGTCCTGAGGCTGACCGCTAACCAGACCAATGCTGGCTTCAGCGGTACGCGGCTTTACAACACGATCAACGTTCTCTCCGACATCGGGATTCTCACCAGGAACGTTGACGGTTCACTTGCCACGCGTGAGGCTGCCGCTTGATCGAGAAGAACGTCATAGAAGCGGTGTGCTCAGGGGTTCAGAAGGCTGGTACAGCTATCGTGCTCACACACAATATCGACTTTCTTTTCGTGGAGTCGATCTTGCTGCCCCGCCTTCGGGACCTAGGCTCACCGCAACTGACCATATTCGCTGACGCCGCCTGCGCCGCGAATACTTTTCACATGCAAGAGCGACTAGTCACGAAGCTCGGCACACGCTACCGCGTTGTAGCCGTAGACCTCGGCAACGCCCGCCGATTTCATCCGAAAGCAATATTCCTTTATGGCGATACAAGCGCTAGCCTAGCTGTTGGAAGTGGAAACGCCACTCATGGGGGCTGGAGTTCAAACCAAGAAGTATGGTCCGATTTCCTCTTTCCAGGCGATGGCGGCCCTGAGATAGCAGCATTCATTCCCTATCTTGAGCGTATACTCGATTGTGTCCCGAGCGCCGGACAGATCAAGGCAGAAACGCTCGGGAATCTGAGCTTGGCCAGTAATAGCTGGTGTGCAACACTACCGGCGCCGGGAGGCCTAGCTTGGACGCCGCAGGCTAAGCCACTACTTGAACAAATACTGGATATAGTCGGTCGTCATGTGGCTTCGATCGACATCCTGAGTCCCTACTTTGATCCGTCCGCCACTGCTCTCTCTCATCTGGCTGCCCTCTCAAAAGGTTCAGTCCGGGCCTTCCTGCAACCCAGGAAGGCAGGCCTTTCAAGTGATCTCGCCGCAGCCTTGCCGCCGAATGTACGATTGCAGACGATAGAAGCGGACACGGAAGAGCGGCGGTACAAGTTCATCCACGCGAAAAGCTACGCGATCCATACTCAAACTGGGCGTTTTCTGGTTGTGGGCAGCGCCAATTGCTCCAGCGCGGCACTGCTGGCGGGCGATGCATGGGGCAACGCAGAGCTTATGAGTGTTCAAGCGACCAACGAACAGGAGATCGCCGAATTCTGGTCGGGATATAATCTGACCGATGCGGCTCCGTCGCTGCCGGATGTGCACCCTTCGGAGGAATGGGCGGTCGAGACAGTGGAGCTGCGCATACTTAGCGCCCGAAGAAACGGGGACAGGCTCCAAGTTTTTTTCAAAGCTCAGAACGAAATCATCGAATTGCATGCATGTGCCCAAGGGCTGAATTCACAAATGCTCCCGGCTATAGAGCTTTACTCGGATCGGGCAGTTTTCCTCATAAGCGGGATGATATCGTCTATCTGGCTGAGTTCCACGCTACCCGATGGCACCACGATTACATCAGCTCCAAGCTGGATTGACGATGAGAGTGCTCTCAGTGTCGGTGGCCCGGAACGATCATTTCGGGAACGGCTTGAAGGCGCGGCCGTGCGGGGCAGCTTACTTGGCGGCGAATTTCTGGCGGTTCTCGAACTCTTCGATCAGCACATCCAAAAGCCCTCGGGTCATCACAGCACTCGGTCATCCACGAAAAATCATACTTTGGACCCGTCATTCTTCACAGAGGACGACATCTACACTGACAGTTGGCCAATGGCATCACCGCTATTTTCGTCGGCCCTTTCAACGGGTGGCTTCAATGAGGCGGACGCACTCACCCTCATACAATCGTTCTTTGAGACACAGAACGAAGACACCCAACGAAATAATCCTGCAAACGTGCAGAGCGACGAAGATGGGAAGGGTGAGGATCAAGAACCGGACGACGTTCAACGCGCCCTAGCCACGCAAAATCTATCGACGACCACTCAAAGGTTCGCGCGCCTTTTCAAGAGGATCGAGAACTCTATCGCACATCCGGAATATGCAACGAGCCGTCCTGATGATCTTCGCCCGGATCAAAGGCGGATTGTCGCCGGCGGACTACCGTAGTCAAACGATGGCTATGTGGAAGGTGCTGTTTTTCGGGGAAACCGGGAATGATGGGGTCGTGCCTCGACACCTGAAGACACTTCCCGAACCGGAACGCATCGCTGCCATCGGTAAATTGCGGTCGGCGAAGCTTACGGCGGCGATGGCGGCTTGGTGCATGATTGACTGGGCCAACGCTGAAAACGATGCGCAAAGATTTCGCTTCGCCGCGGCTGAGCTCGCTTCACGCCACCGCTGGCTATCCGAAGGCGGCGACCGCGATGCAGTGTTATGGGAACTAGATCGCAATGCAAGAAAACTCCTGTCCGATGATCGAGACAAACTCATGAGCGTCTGGCATAGGTGGCTTCGGGACGGACACGCCGTCGAAACATTCCGGGAAGCGCTCTCAGGCGCCGATCAGCGCAGAATTGCAGGTACATCCAGCCGCAAGGTGCTGCGAGAGGGCGAGTTGGTCTGGCAGGCAAAAATGGGTTTTCGCGTGGTCGCGACCGACTGCCATAGAGCTATTTCGAGAAACGTTAGTTTGATGCCGGTCGATCGAGAAAAGCTAATCAAGGTGCGGTCAGGATTCGTCGCGCCGGTATCAGATCTGCTGAAAGCGGAATTCGGAATATCCGACAATGTGAAGCAGCAGATATTCGACCTGATCAATGCGCTCGACGAGTGGCAAGGTAGCGCCTCCAACTAACGAACCGTTGTACGATCGAGGGGCCAGGTGCACGGTCCAACAAGCGCTACGGGCCCGCTTAATCAGGCATCGGTGGCTTTGCTTTCAGCGCGCCGAGTCTATTCAAGCGCGATAAGGAGCCGCCATTATTGAGATCTAAGCAGATGGCGGCTTTACCTACTGTTACCCACCCCATGTCAATCGTTCAAGATTATCCTTTGCTCCAGAGTTTCTGTCGCTAATCGGTTCGAATTTCAGTGCACTTCACCTTTTCATATACCGCTCAAAGATATCCTTTGCTCGCTCATAATCGGGATCTCCTGGGGTGATCTCACCGCGCTCAAAGGCCAGGTAGAGCTCGAGTTCAGTCCGGTGTGAAAGAGCGCGGCGGCAAAGCTCGTCGAGGATTTCCTCGCGTTCACTGTCCTGCATGGAGGCGTAGTACTTGCGGATTGTCTTGCCCGGTTCGTGACCGAGATTGAGTTGAAGGGCCACCTCCTCGATAATCGCCATACTCCCACGTTTCGAGAGGAACGGATGAAGGATCTTGCGGAAGTCATGTGAGGAGATTTTGTTCTCTGGAATTTTGGCAGCCTGGGCTGCATCCTTGATGATCCGCTGAATTGGGTCATCCGACTTCCAGCATTCCGGGACTGAGGTTTCAGCGGAGCGATAACCGAAGCCGATCGCGTTTGATTGGATGTAGCGATCCGGCAAAAAGAATGGCGCCTCCGCACCGAAACCATTCATCTCGCGCCACCGGGCCCAATCCCGGATTGCGTCGAGAAGCCCGGCGCCAAGATCCAAGCAATAGGTGCGAATGTGCTTGCAATATTTGGTGCTTACCTCACGGGGATCCTGATTGATCCATCTGGTATGCGTGTTCACATGCTTGCCGCGGAGCGTGACCAGAGCCTTAACGCGAATGCCTGTCGTGATAAGCATGGCGATTACGGCGCGGTTCCGAACCTCTATCGGCGTTGAACCGGGCATGGCAGCGAAAAGGCAAAGCGCCAAATCAAAGGTGAGACTTGTACCCTTGACCATGCTCGACCCGGCGGCCCGTTCCCTTCGGGAAAGCTGGAAGTACCCTGGGAGATCGGGATCCAGCTCGATATCGGGCCGACGTTGGAACCATCCGAAGAACGCACCGCAGCGATCCAGAGTGTGTTCGAGCGTCGACCAGCTTAGTCCCATGTCCCCTTCCAATGACCGCCGTCTGCGAAGCTCGTCCTTGAAGCTGCAAACATCTCCAATGCTAACCTGCTCAAACGGCTTGTGATCAAGGAAAGCGCTCATGCGGGCCAACGCACGCAGATGCTCATCAACCGTTCTCCGATCCAGTTCCCGGTTTCTCTCGAGGAAGACACGGTAGTCGTAAAGCCAGCGCAAATTGCCGCTGTGGGTTTCAGTCGGAAGCGATGCACCGTTTCTCCAAGTTTCCCCGGAGGCACCATCATCACTTACGTCGGACGAGTGTCCGGGGATGTTGATGGCTGAGGCAAAGATTTCGGGCACCTCGTCAGCTGGTATGTCAGCTTGTAGCATGTTGTGGCAATCCGTGCACATGCCTGTCACCAAGAGGCAGTTGGTGTCAGCTGCAAACGTCTTGATGGTTCCAGTGATCAGAGTCTTGAAGCCCAGGCAGACAGAACAGTGAATGCGGCCATCTTGTGGTGAGCGGCCATCCGGCCAGCGCATCCTAGTGATGAACCGGCGCACCTTGTATCCCGCAAAGAGCTGTGGTCGCTTAATGTCGACTGTCTCCAGGCCGGCACGTATCCAGTTCAGGATTGTGCTGTCACTTACACCGTACATCTCCTTGAGATCGTCACGGGAATAGACCCAGTGTTTTCGAACTTTGGTGGGATCGTATTTGCGCGGCATGATCAGCGACCATTGGGCCTTCGCGCTTTGCAGACGTCGACGTAGCAATCGATCTCCGCAGGATCCCAGCGCGTTGAACCGCCAATCTTGATAGGTTGGGGAAAGTCAGGATCGTTGTCCTTCAGTCGCCACACGGCGGTGACGCTGGTGTTCAGGCGGACGGCGACGTCACCAACGCGCATAAGCGGCCGAACAATGACTGCTGTTGTTCGCCTTGTCCGATCATCTGGTGTTGAAGGCGCGCCCCCCACCGGCCCCGTTTCGGTATCAGCGCGCTGGACCTGGGTTTCAAGCGCCAAGGGTTCCGTTGTTGAAACCTCTTCTTGCCTGTCTGGGCTTGATTGCGAATTGCTGCGAGAGAATTGCAGGCTATCAATCGGCCGCGGCGATCTGCCGAACTCACGAGCCTGGCTTGCTTCCGCGTATTCATTGGCGAAGCTATCTTCACCGATATGGCTTGCCGCCTTGGAGCTTTTCTCGAACGAATCTCCATCGTGCTCGATCGCATTGTACGAACCATCGTTGGCCATTCCGCTTCGCTGCTTTGTTCGGTCCATTGGAATCACTCTACGGGAACAAGGATTGGCCACCAGGCGAGGCCTTAGGTACGCCTCTCAGCCAGACAGACAGCGTCAATACCGCTTTCGATCAGCGTGGATCGTTCGAGGCCGGTAAAGCCGCAATGAACCGCTCCAGATCCTCGCGCAGGATCAGTGTCCTCTTGCCTAGCTTGCGAACAGGCAGGCGGCCCTCCTTGATGATGCAATAGAGTGTGGAACGACCAATCCCGAGAAGGCGGGCGGTCTGGGCAATGGACAGTGCTGAGGTTTCCTGCATGGCTTTATCTCCGTCTGGACCCGAGCAATCCCGGGTGGATGCGGAGAACATGCCGTGCAGAATGGCCGAATCCTAATTCCGCAATTCCGCGGATATCAGTTCTTCGCGAAATTTTTCGATCCGGATTTTACGATCGGGATTTCGCACGCCTTTTGGTCCTCGTTTCGGATTTGGATAGATCTCGCGGTGGAGCTGCCGAACAAGGTCTCTCTGCGCAGCAGGCAAGACGCTTCGGACCAAGTATTCCATTTCGCTCTGCGAGATAGGAGCCAAGTTCACGGGTGTCTCGGCGACAATCATCTCGACCAAGCGTCTTACCTTTGCACGCGCTACTGCAGACGATATTGGGAGCGTCTCGATGTCCAGTTCATGCTCAGACCAGTTCTCAAGAATGAACGAACTCCGGATTTGAATCCTGCGATATCCACCAACCTGGACCCCAAGGATTGCTCCTTCCCATGGGTCATCATCATCCGTTCCGATCAACCTGTAGGGTTGGCCGGAGTCATTGAAATCCGACGTTGCGGTTTGGCGCCAAATCCCGCTTGGTACTGGGACCAATCTTCTCCGATCTTCCTCGGGCTCTCCCCGTACGATCGCTTCAGCGATTTCAGACGGCAGATCCGCAAGCGTCGCAACTAGCGCTTCATCAGCCTCCTCTTCGCGACCACGATACAATTCTCGAGGAATTGGTTGCCCGCGGAGCGCTATCCATTCCAGCGCAGCCCCAAGGCCGATCCAAGTTTTGTCCAGATCTTCCCGCGTAACCGATGGGTTCACATCAGCATCGTTTGCGCGCGAGTCCGCTTCAAAATTGTCATCCATGGGAATCGGCTCCAAAATAATGACGTCATGATTGGACGTTGTCGGACCTCTATGCCAACGTTCGGTGAGCTAGGGACAGTTCGACAACATCGCCTTTTCCACAAGATTTCTTGAGGTTTGCGCCGGCGTGCCCACTACGACTATGCGATTGATGGCATTTTTGATGGTATCTCGCTTTTAGTGAGATATATTATTTTATTATCTCAATATGATAGATGTTTAATTTGGGTCCTCTTCTGGCACCAATTTCATGTTCCGGACTTGTCCGGAAAACACAAAAAGCCCCGCCTCGGCGGGGTTTTTTGTTGCCTTCTTTCGGCTGGCGGAAATCCGTCTGTCAAACGGCGATGCCCCCGGCCGCATTCTTAGCGTCGGGGGCAGCTTGAGCGTGTCGTGGGCAGATCAGCCGCGCTCTTTCTCGTCACCGGATTCGATGAAGCGGCGGTCGTCCTGAAGCTCCAGCCAGATGGCGTTGAGGACCGCGAAGAGGGCGGCCAGCGGCAGGCCGAGGATCCATGCGAAATACCACATATCAGATATCCTTTCTCAATAGACGACGTCGCTGGCTTCGGTGACGCTCTTCTCGGTCACCTTGCCCCACAGGACCTTGTAGACCCATGCTGTGTAGGCAAGGATGATCGGCACGAAGATCACGGCGGCGACCAGCATGACGAACAGGGTCTGGTGCGACGAGGAGGCGTCCCAGACGGTGAGCGACGAATTGGGCGCGATCGACGAGGGCAGGATGAAGGGGAACATGGTCAGCCCCACCGACGAGATGACGCCGATGATCGCAAGCTTCGAAAACAGCAGCGTCGAGACCTCGCGGCCGGCCCGCAGGCCGAGGAAGGCCAGGAAGGCACCGGCAAAGCCGAGGATCGGCGAGACGATGATCCATGGGCGGGCCGAATAGGCCGCCATCCACGAGCCCTGACGGACGACCTCGCTCAGGAGCGGGTTGGACGGACCGTTGGCGACAGGCGGAACTGAGAAGGCATAGGCCTGGATGCCTGCCGCCAGCCAGATGCCGGCCAAGGCATAGGCCGCCATCATAACAAGGGCGGCGATCGAGCCGTAGCGGCGTGCCCGGGCTTGCACCGTGCCCTCCGTCTTCAGGTTCAGCCATGCCGCGCCGTGCATGACGATCATCGACAGCGAGACCACGCCGGCCAGAAGGGCGAAGGGGTTCAGGAGGCCGAAGAAGGTTCCGTCGTAGAAGATCATCAGATCGTCGTTGAAGCGGAACGGCACGCCCTGCAGCACATTGCCCATGGCGACGCCGAAGATCAGCGCCGGCACCGCACCGCCGATGAAGAGCGCCCAGTCCCAGCCGTTGCGCCAGGTGGCGCTGTCGCGCTTGGAGCGGTACTTGAAGCCGACCGGCCGCAGGATCAGGGCGGCTAGGATGGCGAACATGGCCAGGTAAAAGCCGGAGAAGCTGACCGCATAGAGCGGCGGCCAGGCAGCGAAGATGGCGCCGCCGCCGAGAATAAACCAGACCTGGTTGCCTTCCCAGACGGGGCCGATGGTGTTGATGGCGACGCGCCGTTCCGTGTCGGTCTTCCCGACGAAAGGAATGAGCGCGCCGACGCCCATGTCGAAACCGTCGGTCAGGGCGAAGCCTGTCAGCAGGACGCCGAGCAGCAGCCACCAGATGACGCGCAGGACATCGAATCCAATCAGTTCGAAGAGAATCATGATCGTTACTCCGCGGGTTGCAGTTCGTGGTTGCCTGCGCTCAGGCGATTGCGGTGTTTGTTCATCCACTGGTCGGTTTCCGACACGTCGATGTACGGACCCTTGCGGATGTATTTGAGCATCAGCCCCATCTCGATGACGAACAGCACCGAGTAGAAGGCGGCGAAACCCACCAGCGTGATCAGGAGATCGGTGACGCTGAGCTGCGAGGCCGACAGCGCCGTCGGCAACACGCCGTCAACCGTCCAGGGCTGGCGGCCGAACTCGGCCACGAACCAGCCGAGCTCGGCGGCAATCCACGGCGTCGGAATGATCGCGACGGCAAACCAGAGCGCCGGGCGCGAGAAGCGCATACGCTTGAACGACGCCTGGTAGAAGAACCAGCCGAGGATGGCGATGAAGGAGAAGCCGAGTGCGACCATGATGCGGAACGCCCAGAACAGCGGCCAGACGGTCGGAATGGTGTCGTTGGCCGCCTTGACGATCTGCTCCTCGCTCGCCTGGCGCGGGTCGTCGACATAGCGCTTCAGGAGCAGAGCGAAGCCGAGATCGCGGGAGTGATCCTCGAAGGTCTTGCGGACCTCGTCGCTGACATTGCCCTTGTTGCCACGAATGGTCAGCAGCGCATCATAGGCGACGATGCCGGAGCGGATGCGCTCTTCGGCGACCTTTTCCAGCTTGTCGATGCCGGGGATTTCCTCGGTCAGCGACCGGGTGCCGATCAGGCCCATGGCATAGGGAATGTGGATGGCGTAGTGCGTTTCACGGGCCTCCTGATCGGGGAAGCCGAACAGGGTGAAGGAGGCCGGCGCGGGCTGGGTTTCCCACATGCCCTCAATGGCGGCGAGCTTCATCTTCTGGTCATGGGTGACCGAATAGCCGGATTCGTCCCCCAGCAGGACGACCGAAAACGCCGAGGCGAGGCCGAAGCTGGCCGCGACCGCGATCGAGCGGCGGGCAAGCTCGATATGCCGGCCCTTCAGCATGTACCAGGCCGAAACGCCGAGCACGAAGACCGATGCCGTCACGTAGCCGGCGGACACCGTATGCACGAACTTCGCCTGGGCGACGGGGTTGAAGACGACGTCGAAGAACGAAGTCATTTCCATGCGCATTGTCATCGGGTTGAAAGCCGCGCCGACCGGGTTCTGCATCCAGCCATTGGCGATCAGGATCCAGAGCGCGGAGAAGTTGGAGCCGATCGCCACCAGCCACGCGACGATCATGTGCGCGCGCTTGGACAGGCGATCCCAGCCGAAGAAGAAGAGGCCGACGAATGTCGCCTCGAGGAAGAAGGCCATCAGGCCCTCGACGGCCAGCGGTGCGCCGAAGATGTCGCCGACATAATGGCTGTAATAGCTCCAGTTCATGCCGAACTGGAATTCCATGGTGATGCCGGTGGCAACGCCGAGCACGAAATTGATGCCGAACAGCGTTCCCCAGAATTTGGTCATCTGGCGCCAGACCGGCCGGTCGGTCATCACATAGACCGTTTCCATGATGGCGACGATGATGGACAGTCCGAGTGTCAAAGGGACAAAGAGAAAATGATAAAGTGCCGTCATTGCAAATTGCAGTCGTGACAGCTCGACTATGTCGATAGCCATGGCGTCCTCGCTTTCAAATCAGAGCAGGCGTTCTTCCACACCCAATCTGCTTTAGACCCCTCGGCTTGTCCCGTACTTGATTCACGTCAATAAGATGCATTTCTCGCGCACCTTATTGTCGCACCCGGCTTTCGCTGGCGGCAGAGCTTTTCAGGAGAGTAATATCGAGCGGTGCGCCCAGTCCCTTTCGGCGGCCCGATGGGCGGCGACGACGATCGCGGCCTCGGGAAAGGCGGCCTTCAGCCGCTCCAGGACGGCTTGCGCCGTGGGACCGTCGAGACCTTCGGTCGGCTCGTCGAGAAGCAGGAGACCGGGCCGCCGGATCACCATGCGGGCCAGCGCCAGACGACGCTTCTCACCACCCGACAGACCGCTGCCGCCTTCGCCGAGGCGGAAGTCCAGGCCACCCTTTTCCGCAATCACCGTATCGAGTGCGGCGACATGCAGCGCGGCCATCATGTCCTCGTCAGAGGCATCGGGACGAGCGAGGCGGAGGTTATCGCCGATGCTGCCGCCGACCAATGCGGCACGTTGTGGCAGGTAGCCGACACGCTGCGACAGATCGTCCTCGGAAAAGTCGAGGATCGGCTTGCCGGCCAGCAGGATATGGCCCTTGTCGGCGGACAGCAGACCGCGCGCCAGATTGAGGAGCGTCGTCTTGCCGGAACCACTGGGGCCGGTGAGCGCCAGGATGTCGCCCGCCTTGACCTCGAAGGAAAGGGCTTCAAACAGCGGCCGCCCGGCCTGCGAGACGGAGACGTCCTGGAAGCTCAGAACGGGAGAAGCAGGTGAAAGAGCCGCGTGCGCCGATTTGCTATCGGCGGCGGAGGTTAGCGCTGCCGCAGCGAATTCGGCCTCGATCCGGCGCGCCGCATCCGTCATCCGGCCCAGCTCGCCGATGCCGCGGGCGAGCGGTGCGGCGATCTCGGCAAGCGCGAGGGCCGCGAAGAAGCCGAGAGCGGCATGGGCGGCATCCAGCGTGCCGTTCAAGGCCGCAACAGCGCCGAGAAGAAGCGAACCGCCGGCGGCAATTGTCGCAAAGCCGGTAATGAGGAAGGCCGAGCGATGTTCGGCGCGGTCGACCGCGTCGCCGGCCGCCTGCAGTCTGTCCTGCGCGTCCATGACCGACAGGCGCCAATCGTCGAGCCGTCCGGCGACCGCCAACTCCGGCTGGGCCCGCATCATGTCGATGACGCGCATGCGCAGCGCCTGCATCGCCCTCTGACCAAGGCGTGACGGCCTGCGGGCCTTCCTCACCATCGTGACCGCTGCGACGGCAATGCCGACGATGAAGCCGCCGATCTGCCAGCCGGCGATCAGCGGCGTCGTCAGCCATGCCAGCAGGAGATAGGCGACGACAAAGGTGACGGCGGCCGCGGTGAAGGGAATGACCAGCCGCAGGGCAAGACCGTCCAAGGCGTCGATATCGATCGTCAGGCGGTTCAGCCGTTCCGAGCCCCGCAGCCTGGAGAGAGCGAGCGCCGGGCGGCGCAGCATGGCGGCCAGCACCTGTACCCGTAGACGGGCGAGGCCGCGCAGGGTCGCATCGTGGGTGGTCAGTCGCTCGCCATAGCGGGCGGCGGCCCGGCCGAAGGCCAGCATGCGCACGCCGGCGCTCGGACGGAAGACATCGAAGACGAGGCCCGCCCCTGCCCCGCCGGCAATCCCGGCGGCGGTGATGAACCAGCCGGAGAGCCCGAGGAGCGCCATGCTGGCGGCCGTCACCGTCACCGACAGCAGGACGCCAAGCAGAAGCGAGCCGACGTGACCGCGCCAGACGCGCCGGAAGACGTTGAAAAGCGCTCTCATGAGCGTGCCTCCAGCCGGATTTCGCGATCCATGCGGGCAATCAGCGCCGGGTCGTGGGTGGCGACGATCAGGGTTGCCCCCAACTCGGCGGCGGCGAGCAGGGCATCTGTGATGCGGGCTGCGGTCAGCGCATCGAGATCCGCCGTCGGCTCGTCGGCGATAATGACGTCGGCATTGGCATAGATCGCGCGGGCGATCATCAGCCGCCGGGCCTCGCCGCCGGACACACCGGCACCGTTCTCGCCAAGCCGGGTGTCGGCGCCGCGCGGCAGGCCGGCGACCACATCCGACGCCTGCGCCTTGTCCAGAGCGGCCGAAAGGCGGCCGGGATCCGCATGCGTTTCGGCAAGCGCCAGATTGGCTCGGACGCTGGCATTCAGGAGATGGGGATGCTGGCCGACATAGCCGATGCGGGCGCGCCAGGCATCGGCGGTATCGTCATCGAGCGGCCGGCCGGCAATCGTCAATGCGCCGTGATCCGGTTTTGCCAGTCCGGCGAGAAGATAGAGCAGCGTGCTCTTGCCGGCGCCGCTGCCGCCGGTCAGCGCGACCTTGTCGCCGGGTTCGACAACGAAATCCGGAAAGCGAATGTGCCGGCCGGCGCTCATCGACAGACCCATACCCTCCGCACGGATGGCAGGCGCACCGCCAAGCGGCGGCTGCTTTTCACCAGTGCCGAGAATGGTGTGAGCCGTCCCCCGCTCCAGCGCCGCCACTTCGCCCGCCACCGCCAGAGCGGCCGCGCGGTCGTGCCAGGCCGCCGCCAGCTCGCGCATGGGCAGGAAGAAATCCGGCACCAGCAGCAGGATGAAGATGCCGCCGGTGACCGAGAGCGGGGTGCCGTAGGTGCCGAAGGAAAACGTGCCGAGCAGGCTGAAGCCGACATAAACGGCGGCAAGCGCAATGCCGAGGGCGGCGAAGAGTTCGAGAACGGTGGAGGAGAGAAACGCGACCCTGAGTACTGCCATCGTGCGGGCCCTCAGGCTGTCAGCCGCCGCCTCGAAGCGCGCGAGCGTCGCGGCTTCAGCATTCAACAGCCGGATATCGAAGGCGGCGGTCAACCATTCCAGCAGCAGGCCATTGAGCGTGCCGGTCTCGGCGAGATGCTTCTCGCTCGCGTCCCGCGCCGCAAAGCCGATCAGCGCCATGAACAGCGGGATCAGCGGCCCCGACATCAAGAGGATCAGCGCGGCCGCCCAGGACCAGAAGAGCGCGGCCGCGAGAATGACGAGCGGGACGACGGCCACCTTGATGGCGGCGACGCGGTAGCGCGCCATCCACAGGATGAGAAGTTCGAGCTTGTTGCCGACCAGCGTCGCCAGTGCCGCGGAGGATTGGCGGTTGGAGGCGAGCGGCGAGACAAGGCTCTCCCGCTCGACGATCCGCCGCCGCTCATCCGCCACAACCATCTGGGCGGCGCGAAATGCCCGGCGCGCCGCATGGGCTTGGCCGCCATGCCGCAACAGGCCGAAACCGACAAACAAACCGGCAGCGAAGACCGCCTTCTCAACCGTCGCCGTGCCGGCCACCAGCGCCCCTATCAGATCGGCCGCAACATAGGCCTGGACGATCCAGAGAAGCGAGGCGGCGCTGGCAAGGGCTGCCGCGGCGAGGATTGGCCTGCGGCTTTTCTTTTCCAGCGCATCGAGGGCGCGTCTGGCCGGATCATCGGAGGAATGGCGGGGCATGGAGACAAAACAATCTAAAAATATATCCTGGATGCATCTTTTACGCTCACGCTACGGGCAGCCATGATCTCGATCAAATCCCAAATTGCCGCGGCCCTGTAAAACATGGGCCTAGTGGTGGGGAAAATCTGACATGCGGCTGACGACAAGAACCAATCTTGCCATCAGGACACTGATGTATTGCGCGGTGAATGCGGAAACGATTGTCCGCAAATCCGACATCGCCTCGGCGTGCAACGCCTCCGAGAACCATCTCGGCCAGGTCGTGCGGCTTCTGGCTCAAAATGATTTCCTCGATGCGACGCGCGGGCGCAACGGCGGCATGCAGCTTGCCAGACCACCGCAGGAGATCGGCATCGGCGCCGTCTTCCGGCTGTTCGAGGCCGACCTGCCCTTCGCAGAATGCTTCAGCCAGTCGAACACCTGTCCGCTCGTTGCGGCATGCTGGTTGAGAAACGCCATCCGTGATGCCGTCACCGCGTTCTATGCCTCGCTGGACGGCGTCACGCTGGCCGATCTCGTCGACGGCAACGAGGCGCTGGCCATCCTCCTGCGGCTGCATCCGCCGGTCTCCTGTTCCGCATCCGGTGCACCGGGCCCTCCTTCGAACCGCCCGCTCGAGAGCGGCGCTTTCTGACATCAAGGCGGGCGCGAAAATCGGCGGATCGCGACCGGTTTTCTCTCTCCAATACCCCAAATGGGTGGCGAGCACACCCGCCCGGCCTGATTAGGGTCGTCTCGCGCAGGAAAGACACCTGCGGAAATCATCAGACGACACTTTGCCCTCAGGGGCGAAACCAATTGGAGCTGGGGACGTGAAAGAACTCATCAAGGCCCTCGTTGCGGGCACGGCATTGCTATCACTGGCCGGATGCAACTCGACTGGCAGCAAATCATCGGACATCGTGGTCTCTGCACTCGGCAATATTGTCACAACAGCAGATACCGGAGCCACCGACAGCACGGGGGATGCCACCGCCAAGTTCGCGACCGACAAGGACGGCAACATCAAGGTGACCCTTTCGACAGACGACGGCACGGACACGACGACATTTGCGGCAAGCACGGCCAACTCAACGACAGAGACCTCTGGCGAATACACCACCTATTCCAGCACCAGTGGAACAGAAACGAATTACCTGACGGTGCTTGGCGACACCGATACGCCGGAGAAGGGCGCAGCGGCGTTTATTTCCGTCGAAGACAGCGCCAGCCCCAACACGCCTACATTCCTCGCCTTCCGCAGCGAGGACGGTGTAACAGAGGATGCCAATATGCCAACCAGCGGCACGGCGACCTACACGGGAACGCTCTATGGCGGCTCCAACCAGGGCGGCACGGTCGACAACATGACCGGAACGGCCACCGTCAATGTCGATTTCGCCAACAGCAGCGTTGCAGGCACATTCGATATCGATGACGACGACACTGACATAACGTTTACCGACGGCACGATCAGCGGGTCGACTTATAATGTTGCGTCGACTGGCATCACCTACGGCACCGCGGAAATTGGCTCTGACTCGTACGTAAAAGGCGCCTTCTACGGAACGAATGCCGAAGGCACCGCCGGTACGTTCTTCGTCACAGGCGATGTGCCCGACGGCGAAGGCGGCAGCGTGTCCGCGACGGCCATGGGTGCCTTCCAGGCGGCCCAGTAACGGTATCCGAAAGCCATGTTTATCAGCCTTCGGGCCGCAGCGGCGGGGAAATGTCCTTTTCCCGCCGCCGTTGTTGCGGCCGTCATCTTTTGTCTTTCAGCCGGCCAGCCGGCCCGTGCCGAAACGCAGTTCGATCACATCAAGACGCTGATCGAGGCGCATCGCTACGCAGAGGCGATTGCTGTCTCCGAGGGGTTTTCCGCAAATCCCGAGATCAGCAAGCTGAACGTCGCCTTTACCAAGGCGCTGATCCTGAAAAACCAGGGCCGGCTCGCAGAAGCGGCGGCGGCCATGCGGCAGATCCTCGCCAGTCGGCCCGACTTTGCGCGGGTGCGGCAGGAACTGGCGCACACGCTTTACCTGATGGGCGACACGAAGGCGGCGATCTATCATTTCGAGCGGCTGTCCGACAGCACGGTCAACACGTCGATGCGGTCGCTCTACGACAATTTCATCGAGCGCAGCCGCAGCATCCGGCCATGGAGCCTGTCCGCCTACGCCTCCCTTGCGCCGAGCACCAATCTCAACAACGTTACCGATGCCGACGTCGTCTATATCGGCGGCATTCCGTTCAGGCCGAACGAGAAAAAATCGAGCGGCATCGGCGTGAATTACGGCGTCAACGGCACCTACCGTTTCGACCTGCGCAACCATACTGCGCTGACATTCGGGGCGAGCGTCTCCGGCACGCGCTTCCGCAAGACCGAGTTCGATACCACCCGGCTTGAGGCCTTCGGAGAGCTGTCGCACCGGCTGACACCGCGACTGACGGCGGCTGTCGGCCTGTCCTCCGAATATAGCTTAAAGGGCGGCAAGCCGTATCGCGCCGCGATCGGGCCGATCGCTTCGCTACAATATTCCTGGGGTCGAGCCGGCGTTTCCTCCGTGCAGTTTTCCTGGCGCGGTGTGGACTATATCGACATTGATGCGTTCGATGGCGCCGAAACCTCGCTCGGATTGCGACACCGCTACGCGTTCGACACCACGAGCAGCGTGCTTGGCGGGCTGGACGTGACCTATGTGGCGGCCCGGCGGGACTACAACACCTACATGAAGTATCGCGTCTTCGGCAAAATCTACAAGGAATGGACGAACGGCATCATCACCGATCTCGAGATCGGGGGCGAAATCTCGCGCTATGCCGGGGATTTTCCGCTGACGTCAGAGCATAGGCAGGATCGGCAGGTCGATGCCACGATCGGCGCAACGTTCAGAAACCTGCAATACCGCGGCTTCGCGCCGCGGCTCGAATATTCCTACACGCGGAACTTCTCCAACATCGATCTCTACGACTACGACCGGAACACGGTCGCGCTCTACCTGACCAAGAAATTCTAGCCCCGGCAGGACTTCTCAGCACGCGAGCCCGGCTGGCAGGCGGCGGCCGGCGAGGAAGTCGACCAGATCCTTGAAATGCGACACCGCCACCATATGGCCGCCATCGGGTATGGCGGTGACGCTGACATGGTCGTGTTCGTCTTCCATGGCCTCCACCTCTTCGATCGGGGTCATGTGGTCGTCCGTGCCGTGAAAGAAGTCGACGGGGCAGTCGAGTGAGCGGATCAACTGATCCCAATGCACGCGGCTGACGGCCAGTTCGTCGGCGAACTTCTCCGGCGCGGCGCTCAGGAAAAGATTGATCCACTCCGCCATCATGCCCTCTCCTATCAGCTTTCGAAGCGCGGCAAGATCGCTCGGCCTGTCGTCGTAGACGCGGGCATAAGCCGTTGAAAGCAGCTTCTTGGTAGAGCCGAAGCGGGAAAACAGCTTCAGAACCTGCCGGCTGATCGCCGGATTTTTCCGGGTCGCCCTCAGGAAGGCGTGCTGCCAGCTACCCGATTTTTCGACCTGAAGGGCGCGCGAGGGCGGAAAGGGACACCCCGACAGGACGAGTCGGTCGATGACTTCCGGCGCCTGGCGCGCCAGCATCACCGCCCATGGCGTGCCGGAATTGTTGGCCACGCAGGTCACCGGTCCGCCGATATAGGTCTTGACGTATTCGGTGATATCGGTGGCAAGCTGCTCCATCAGGATATCCGGCTCGCGCACTGCCGATGGCCAGAAATGACGCGGGACGACATGCCAGCGCAGACCGCGCTCCTTCAACAGGGCAACCTCATCCGCCGTAAACGGCAGAACGGACGTCCAGGTGTGGAAATAGAGGATGGAACGGCCACCCCTCGCCCCGATTTCCCAGGCCGGCAGCTTGCGGCCGGAGGCCGGCGTATATCGAAGGCGCAGGATCTGATCGCCGAATTCCGCCCTTGCGAGCGCATCTTCGCGGCCCGCCCCTTCGTCCAGCATCATGCGCGCGCTCAGATGCTTCAGCAGGACCAGTGATACCGTCTTGACGATACCGCGCTGGTTGGACACCTGAAGCTTGGCGAGAACCGTCTTCAACTGCTTGCGCTTGGTCTCGTAGGCGGTGCCTGTCAGCGTGGCAATGTCGCGAAGCTCGTGACCGGTCAGCAGGAGAGAGATCAGCCGGAACTCACCGGCCGTGATCTTGACCGGCGTCTGAAAGCCGCCGACCGTCTCTTCGATGAGCTCCCTGTCGATTCGGATGACCAGCGTCTGGGCATTGCGCGCTGCCTCCAGCGCCTCTTGCGGGGTCACGGTTGCAAAATGCAGCCGGCCGTCGAATTCGAAAAAATCGGCAGGTGGGCCCTGTTCGTCCTGCGCCGTCACCCGGGCCGGAAATCCGTCCTGTTCATCCGCCATGTCGAGCCGGACGCCGTCCTTGTCATAAAGCGCAAGTGGAAGACCGAAGCGAGCCTTGATACGCGAGAAATCCTCTTCACTAACGCCGCCTTCGGCAGTCGATATCCAATCCGACTTGTCTATGGAGATCCCGAGATGCTTCGGGACAGAGGTAATGACTTCAACATATTGACTCAACCCGCCGTTTTTCATCCGTCAAAAATCCATATTTTCTGTGTCGATGCTGGTGATAGCCCGATTCAGGACAAAATATTTCGCCCATTGCCGCAGATAGGCTTTAAAATATGGATAGTTTAACCGCAGATTGTGAAAGTATTTCAAGGAAAAAGTGACACGCCTGCCACCATGGCCACTGCCATGGCAAATCAGCCGTCAGGAGCGAACCGGCCCGGCCGATACGCAAACTGCTGCGAAAGGCCGGTTGCCCGGCCTCTCTCGTGGTCATATGCGCAGCGTAGCGTTACGTCCTCAGAACCCGATAGATGGCCGGGATCACGAGGACGGTCAGCAGGGTCGACGAGGCTAGGCCGAACAGTAGCGAGATCGCCAGGCCCTGGAAGATCGGGTCGGTGAGGATGACCGCCGCGCCGATCATGGCGGCCAGTGCCGTCAGCAGGATCGGCTTGAAGCGGATCGACCCGGCCTCGATCAAGACCTCGGTCAGCGGCCGGTCTTCCGATCTTGCGTGGCGAATGAAGTCGACGAGCAGGATCGAATTGCGGACGATGATGCCGGCAAGCGCGATGAAGCCGATCATCGACGTGGCGGTGAACGGCGCATGGAAGATCCAGTGGCCGCCGAGGATGCCGATGAAGGTCAGCGGGATCGGCGTCAGGATGACGAGCGGCACCTTGAACGAGCCGAACTGGGCGACGACCAGGATATAGATGCCGATCAGGGCGACCATGAAGGCAGCACCCATGTCGCGGAACGTCACCCATGTCACTTCCCATTCGCCATCCCACAACAGCGTCGGATGGCTCTCGTCGGTCGGCTGGCCGTGCAGCGAGATCACCGGCTTTTCGAGACCCGTCCAATCCATTTTGTCGATCGCGTCCTGGACGGCGAGCATGCCGTAAAGCGGTGCTTCGTACTGACCTGCAAGCTCGGCCGTCACCATCTCGGCGAAGCGGCCATTGTGCCGAAACAGGGGATAGGACGCCTGCTCCCGCGATATCTTGACGACATCGCCGAGTTCGACGACGGCGCGCGAGCCGGGCAGAACATTGGCCGGAACCGGCGTCGACAGGAACCGTTCGTCGAGAACCTTGGCGCCCTTGGGCCTTGCGATCTCGATCGGGATCGGCGCGCGTCCGCCGCCACGATGCGAATAGCCGACAACCGTGTCGCCATTCAGCGTCTTCAACGTGTCGAAGACATCGCTTTCCGAGACCCCGTAGAAATCAAGATCGTCGGTGGAAATCGTCGCGCGCAGCCGTGGCGCCGGAGTGCCGAAGGAATTGTCGACATCGACGATGAAGGGAACCGACTTGAAGGCCTCCTCGACCTTGAGCGCCACGGTGCGGCGGGTCTCGGCGTCGGGTCCGTAGATTTCGGCGAGCAGCGTCGCCATGACCGGCGGTCCCGGCGGCGGTTCGACAACCTTCAGCGAGGTGCCATCCGGCATTGCGATGTCCTTCAGCCGATTGCGCAGGTCGATGGCGATCTCGTGGCTCGAGCGGTCGCGATCGCCCTTCGGCGTCAAGTTGATCTGCACATCGCCCATGTCGGGCTTCGAGCGCAGATAGGAATGGCGTACCAGCCCGTTGAAATTGAAGGGTGCTGCGGTTCCGGCATGCGTCTGCATGGAGATGACTTCAGGCTCGGCGAGCGCGACGCGCGCCACCGCCTGGACCACGGCATCGGTGTCTTCGACCGACGAACCTTCCGGCAGGTCGACCGTCACCTGCAGTTCCGACTTGTTGTCGAAGGGCAGCAGCTTGACGGTCACGTCCTTGGTATAGAACAGCGTCAGCGAGCCGAGCGTGGCGACGCCGACGGCGAGGAGGAAGATCCAGCTGCGCGTCTTGGTCTTGAGGATCGGGCGGGCGACCGCGGCATAGGCGCGGCCCAGGCGACCGCCGGTGCCGTGGTCGGTGTCGGCATGCAAATCCGCCTTGCCGGCGATCTTCAGCATCAGCCACGGCGTGACCATGACGGCGACGAAGAAGGAGAAGATCATCGCGGCCGACGCATTCGCCGGGATCGGGCTCATGTACGGCCCCATCATGCCGGAGACGAACATCATCGGCAGGAGTGCCGCGACCACGGTCAGGGTTGCGACGATCGTCGGGTTGCCGACCTCGGCGACGGCCTCGATCGCCGATTGCCGCCGGTCGGAGCCGCCCATGCCCCAGTGGCGGGCAATGTTTTCGATGACGACGATGGCATCGTCGACGAGAATGCCGATGGAGAAGATGAGGGCGAACAGCGAGACGCGGTTCAGCGTGTAGCCCATCAGGTTGGCGGCAAAGAGCGTCAACAGGATCGTCACCGGAATGACGATCGCCACCACCATCGCCTCGCGGCGACCGATCGCGATCCAGACGAGCGCGATGATCGACAGTGTCGCAAGCCCGAGATGGAAGAGAAGCTCGTTGGCCTTTTCGTTCGCCGTCTCGCCATAGTTTCGCGTGACTTCGACCGAGACTGAATCCGGCAGCAGCTTGCCCTTCAGCTCATCGACCTTGGCAAGAATCTGATCGGAAACGACGACGGCATTGGCGCCGGCGCGCTTGGCGATCGCCAGGGTGACGGCGGGCACGCGCACCGGCTCGCCGTCCTTGCCACGGGTGATGGACGAGACATGGGTGTCGGCAGTGTCGGTGACGAAGGAGACATCGGCGACGTCGCGCACATAGACCGGCCGGTTGTCGCGCGTCGTCAGCAGGAGATTGCCGATCTCGGCCGGAGAGCGCAGCGTCTCGCCGGCGACGACGTCGATCTGCTTGCCGCCGTCGCGCACGAGGCCGGTGGAGAAGGACCGGTTGGCCGCCGTCACCTTGCCGGTCAACTGCTGCAGCGTGACGCCATAGAGCGCAAGCTTTTCCGGGATCGGAGCGATACGGATGGCGTCACCCGTCTCGCCGACCAGATAGGTGAGGCCGACATTGTCGATGGTCGACAGCTGGACGCGCAATTCGCTGGCAATGCGGGTGAGGTCATTGGCCGTGACGCCGGCGCCCTTGTCTTCGGACGGCGTCAGCGTCAGGGCCATGATCGCCACGTCGTCGATGGTGCGACCGACGATCATCGGTTCGGGAATGCCGACCGGAATGCGATCCATGTTGGCCATGATCTTGTCATGGACGCGCAGCACCGCCGCATCGCCGGACGTGCCGACGAGGAAGCGGACCGTGACCATGACCTGATCGTCGCTGGTCTGCGAGTAGACGTGCTCGACGCCGTTGATACCCTTGACGATTGTTTCCAGCGGTTCGGTGACGAGCTTGGCGGCATCCTCCGCCTTCAGCCCCTCGGCCTTCACGAAGATATCGACCATCGGGACGGAGATCTGCGGCTCTTCCTCGCGCGGCAGCGTCATCAGGGCGATGAGGCCGAGCGCGAAGGCGGCGAGCAGAAAGAGCGGTGTCAGCGGCGACGAGATGAAGGTCTTCGTCAGGCCGCCGGCAATTCCAAGGCCGTGCTTCATGGCAGCTGAACCTCTTCGCCGGCAGCAAGGCCCGTCAGGATCTCGACCATGTCCTTGCCCTTGTCGGAGACCGTCTGGCCGATCACGACGGCGCGCTCGGACGTGACGCCATCGGCGATCACGGACACATAGTCGACCCCGAACCGGTTGACGATCGCAGCCTGCGGGACCAGCAGCGCCTCGTGACTGCCGACCGGCAGGCGGACAAGCACGCGGGCGTTGACGAAGGCCGTCGGCAGATCGGCGACCTCGACATCGGCGATCACCCTGCCATTGTCGATTTCCGGATAGATCTTGGCAAGCCGGCCTTCGGTGGCGCTGGTGCCATCGACGCCGTCGATCTCGATTGCCGCGCCCTGTTTCAGCGTGGCGGCATGGCGCTCGGGAATGGCGAGACGCAGGAAGAAGCCGCCGCCACCGACCGTGGCAATGGTTTCACCGGCCAGCGCGACGGCGCCTCGGGTCACGGGCACGGTCAGCACCTTGCCGTCGACCGGCGCCAGCACCTGCCCTTCCTTCGCCTGCTCCTCGATGACGGCACGCTGTGCTTCGGTCGCGCCGATCTGGTTGGCGATGACGTCAACCTGAGTGCGCAGCTGGTCGAGCCGCTGCGTCGTGGTCACGCCGCTTTTCAAAAGTTGCTCGCCGCGCGTCAGTTCGCTCTGCGCGTTGGCGAGCGATGCCTGCAGGCCGGAAAGCTGGGCATTCGTCGCGGCAATCTGAAAGTCTATCTTGTCGTCCTTGACCAAGGCCAGCACATCACCGGCCTTGACGGTATCGCCCTCGGTCACGTTCAGCGCAATGATGGTGCCACCCAAACGGGCGCGGGCGGGAACGCTGTCGCGCGCTTCCACCCGTCCGTAGACAGCCTTCCATTCGGTCATGCTGGCCGGTTCCAGGCGCAGCGTCTCGGCTGCGGCGTCAACCGCGCCGCCCGCGAGACCAAGCGTCAGAGCGCCGGACAAGACGAAGGCTTTCCACCCCATTTCGGTATCCCCTGCTTCTATCAAAACGCGTTGCCCGGCCGGATGCCGAGCTTCTTCAGGATCATGGCCGCCGGGCAGAAGCCGGTGAAGGCCGATTGCAACATGTTGGCGCCAACAAAGACGGTCAGCCAGACGAAATACGGGCTGACCGCATAGGTCAGCACGAGAGATAAGAGCACCATGAAACCGGCAAAGCCGAGAACTGCACGATCAACGTTCATCTGAACCTCCATAACATATAGTAAAATTCATATATTTATGTCCGATAAGCTTTGCAAGTGCCCTTCTGTCCATGCACCTCCCCTGATCTCGGTACGCCGGTTCACAGCCCGGCAAGGCTGGACGTCAGCCAGTCGACGATCTGCCGCTCTCCCATGGCGCCCGAGACCCGCGCCACCTCGCGGCCGTTCAAATAGAGCAGCATGGTCGGAATGCCGCGGATCGACAGCCGGCCTGCGGTTTGCTGCTCATCGTCGGAATTGAGTTTCAAAAACCGGACCTTAGGCTCCAGCCGCTTTGCCGCCGCTTCGAATGCCGGCGCCATCGACCGGCAAGGCCCGCACCACGGCGCCCAGACATCGACGACCACGGGGATGGTGCTCTTCTCGATCTGCCGGCTGAAGCGCCCACCGTCCACCTCGATCGGATGACCCGAAAACAGAAGCGCCCCGCACGTTCCGCACTTTGCCGTCAGCGGATCGCGGTCGATCCTCAAGCGGTTGATGCCTGCGCAGGACGGGCAGACGATCTGGTGTGCTTCTGTCATGCTCAGCCTCCCTCAGCTTCGCCGCGACATTTGACATACAGAATATTGCATATGCCTCCTGCCCGGAACTTGATCACGGTCAAGTCCCATCTTCTATCTCTGGCTGACGAGCGTGCCCTGCTCGATGATATCGCTCGGATGCAGGATGACCATGTCGCCGGCCGACAGGCCGGAGAGAACCTCGGCCGTCTCATCATTCATGTGCCCGATCTCGAGTGTCACTTGCGCGGCCTGACCATCGCGCACGGCAAAGGCGCTCCAGTCTCGCCCATTGCGGAACAGTGCTCCGATCGGGATCTGCAGGACGCCGGGGGACTGCCAGACCGTCAGCTCCGCATAGACACGAAAGCCATGGCCGAGGCGCGGATCGGTCGTATCGAGATCGAGAATGGCGTTCACCCGCTGCTCTTCGATCCCGAGTGCCGATACCTTGGTGAATGCGGCAGGATCGATCCGCCGGACGCTCGCCTCCAGCGGCTCGCCGCCCCAGTCGAGGATCCGCGCTTCGGTGCCCGGGCCCAGCTTGACCGCATCGGAAGACAGAAGGTCGACCACGATCTCAAGCTTCGCGGGGTCGCCGATCTCGGCAATCTTCGCGCCGACGGCGACGGGCTGTTCGCTCTTGGCAAAGACGGCGAGCACGACGCCATCGACAGGAGCCGTCACATTGACGCAGCAGGTGCGGCCGCCCGGTGCCCCGCTATCGTTCGGCTGCATCAGCTTGGCGCGGGCGGTGGCAAGTTCCGCCTTGCGCAGGTCGATGGCGGCGCGAGCCTCTGCGACGGCCGCCAGTTTCGTCTTGAGATCGGTCCTTGCCTTCAACAGCGTGCTTTCGGAAATGACGCTCGTCCTGGCCAGATCCTCCGAGCGCTTGAGCTCCCTCTCGGACAGGCTGAGATTGACGCTGGCGCTCTCATACTGGGTTTCGGCCATGGCGACGGCCGCCTCCGCCCCTTCGACCGTTGCCTTCAGCTCCGCCAGTGTGCGGTCGTCGATCAGCGGCGGATCGAGCGGATGGATGGCTGCAACGATCGTCGCATTCGCCTTGACCGGATCGCCCTCCTCCAGCACCGTGCGGGCGAGATGGCCGGCGATCGGCGAAGAGACCGTGTAGACGTCGCGCACCCGCGTCTTGCCCTCCTGCAGGATCGAGACCTTCATCGGCGCCTCGGCGATTTGGGCCGTGTCGACCAGCACCGGCCTTTCCCGCAGCGCGAAGGCAAATCCCCCGATGACCGCGATACCAAGCAGGGCATAGACTCCGTTTTTCAGCCAGGCAGAAGGCATTTTCGTTACTCCCTCGTTTTCAGGACGCGGACGAGATCGAGACGGTCGACGCGACGACGGACGATCAGCGCCGACAGGGCTGCGGCGATAATGACGACCAGGCTCGCCACGGCGAAGGTCGAAAGGTTGATGACGAACGGTATGCGGAACAGGTCGCTGTCGAAGCCTTCGACCACCGACCAGGAAAACAGCCAGCCGAACAGCCAGCCGAGCGGCTGGGCGAAAGCAATGATCACCGCAAGCTCGATCAGCAGGACACTCGACACTTCGGCGCGCGTGAAGCCGAGAACGCGCAGGCTCGCCAGTTCGCGCGCCCGTTCCGACAGCTGGATGCGGGCGGAGTTGTAGATCAGCCCGAAGGTGATGATGACGGCGAGAATGGTGTAGACCGTCGTCATGATGGTTATGTTCTCGGCAATCGTCTTGCGGAAATTGTCGCGCGAGACGCCCTGCAACGCGACGGCGCCAATCGCGGGAATGGCCTTCAGCTTGCGGTAAAGCGCGTCAAGCCTGGTGCGGTCGACGGAAATCCTCACACCGGTCAAGCGCGCGCCGTCGCCAGCCAGATGATCGAGTTCATCGAGGCGCATGTAGGCGACGAGGCCGACATAGCTTTCGACAATGCCGGTGACCGTCACATCGACCCGCTTGTGGTCACGGTCGACGAGATCGACCCAAATGCGGTCTCCCATGCCCACGCCGAGGTAGCGGGCGACGCGGTCCGAGATCATCAATCCGGAAGCGGGCGGATCGAGCGGATGCAGCCCGAGATCGACGATGCGGGCGAGATCGGTTCCGTCCGGGAGGCCGGTGATCGGCAGCCGCTTTTCCCTGTGCCCGTTCGTCAGGATCGCCTGCTCGGCGCGAAACGGTTCGGCGCGCATCACGCCCGGCAATGCGGCGACCGACTGAAGCGCGGCGGGACCGCGGTTTCGGTCAAAGGAAAGGGTCGCGTCCTGTCGTTCGACCTGGAAGAAGACGGCATCGATCATGAAATTGATCGAGTCGAAGGAGAACAGAGCGGTCACCAGCAGCGCTACGGAGAAGGACGCACCGACCGTCGTCAGCAGGGCGCGCAGCGGCCGTCGGATGATCTGCCGGAACGCCATCACCGTCATCTGCGAAAAGTGCCGTGTGATGGTCTGTCCGATGCCGAACACTGATCGGTAGCGGACGGGCGCCGGTGCCTGCATGGCGACCGCTGCGGGCAGGACCACCGCGCCGGCGATGGCGCGAGCCGCGCCCGCAAGCGCCGCAGCGACGGCGATGGCTGCCGAGATGACGTAAAGGTCGATGCTCTCGGCGAAAACCAGGACGGGGAAGGAATAAAATTCGGCGTAGAGACGGGTGAGACCGCGGCCCGCCCAGTTTCCGGCGGCAGCGCCGATCGCCACGCCGAGAACCGCGATGACGATGGTCAGCTTGGCATAATGCCACACGATCGCCGCGTTGCCGTAACCGACCGCCTTCAGGAGACCGATCTGCTCCCGCTCCAGAGCGATCAGCCGGCTGAGTATCATGTTGACCAGAAAGGCGGCGACGAACAGGAAGACGGGCGGGATGACCGAAGCCATGGCCCGCAACTGGATGAGTTCATTGTCGAGGAAGGTATGCGAGACCTGCCGGTCACGCAGATAGGCGCCCTGCCCGCCATAGGGCTTCAATATCACATCGAGCGCATCGACCACGGTCGCGCTACTGGCGCCGCGAAGCAACTGCAGCGCCACGTCGTTGAAAGCGCCGTCCATGTCGAACAGGCCGGATATTTCCTTCTTCGACATGTAGAGGACGCCGAAACGACGGGGGTCCG
Source organism: Rhizobium sp. NRK18 (assembly GCF_024385575.1). Classification (NCBI taxonomy): domain Bacteria; kingdom Pseudomonadati; phylum Pseudomonadota; class Alphaproteobacteria; order Hyphomicrobiales; family Rhizobiaceae; genus Rhizobium; species Rhizobium sp. NRK18. The sequence goes on from NZ_JANFMV010000001.1 coordinate 3,726,808, forward strand.
GAACCATGTCGCCCGGTCCGATGGCATAGACATACTCCGGCGACAGAACGATGCCGGTAACCGTCAAGAGGCGTTTGTGGCCGTCCATGATGGCACGGAACCGAGAGCCCGGAGCCATGCGATGCGCCTTGGCGAAGCTCTCGTTGACGGCAACCTCCCCGTCGCGATCGGGCGCCGGCAGCCGTCCGGTCCGGACATAGAGCCTGTTGACCGACGGCTGGCCGAAATCCGGAATGGAGATGACCGTGCCGGTCGCCGGTTCGCTCATTGTCTCCATGTCCAGCACGACCGGGCGGACGATGCGCAGATCCGCCCTCGCCACACCGTCGATGCCGAGGATCCGATCCTTCAAATAGTCCGGTGCGCGGGTGGCGCCGGCAAACACGTCGGCAAAGCGATAGCGCTCGTAGAATGCGCTCCGGCTTTCGTCCAGCGAGCGATAGGCGCCAATGGCGATCACGATCGTCGCCACGCCACAGGCCATGACCAGAGCCACCGCAATGATCTGCGCCCACAGCCTGGCAAAGTCCCGTGTCAGCTTGCGATCGAGCATCCTCATGGCGTCACCACGTCACCTCCGCGGGCGGGATGCGCCTGTCGTTGACGACGATGTCCTCGATGCGGCCGTCGCGGAAACTGACGACCCGGTGGGCGATCTGGCGAATGCCGGCATTGTGGGTGATGACGGCCGTCGTCGTGCCGAATTCCTCGTTGATCCGGCAGAGCACCTCGAGAATGCGAACGCCGGTCTTCGAATCCAGCGCGCCCGTCGGCTCGTCACAAAGAAGCACCTTTGGCCGTTTGGCGATCGCTCGGGCAATGGCGACGCGCTGCTGTTCGCCACCGGACAGCTGGGCCGGAAAGTGGTGCATGCGCTCCTTCAGGCCGACAAGGTCCAGCGCTTCTTCCGGCGACATGGGGTGCCTTGAGATTTCGGTCACCAACGCGACGTTCTCCCAGGCCGTCAGGCTTGGGATCAGATTGTAGAACTGGAAGACGAAGCCGACATGCTCCCTGCGAAAGCGGGTGAGCTGGCGCTCGGTACAGGCGGTCAGTTCGCTGTCCTCGAAGAAGACCTTTCCGTCGGTGGCACGGTCGAGCCCGCCCATGATGTTCAGCAGCGTCGACTTGCCGCTGCCCGAGGGGCCGAGCAGGACCGTCATCTCGCCCTCGAAAAGCTCGAGGTCGACACCGCGCAGGGCAAAGACCTCGACATCGCCGGTCCGGTAGACCTTCGTCAATTCGTCGACTCTGAAGATGGCCTTGCGCATGTTCACCGCCTTGCGGACACCCTCCCCGCAATCATACCTCGCATGCGGGGCCGATGCATTTGTTGATACATGTCAAATGCAGGAGGCCATTGAACCTTGCAGCAAAGGTCAGTCGAGGGTCTGCCGGTAGCGCAGCATGGCGACGACCGTGATCACCACCATGATCAGGCCGAGCGCGGTCATGTCCGGCACGATGTCGACCATGCCGGCCCCTTTCAGCATCACCTTGCGGACGATGCGGACGAAATGCGTGGCGGGGATGACGCTGCCGACGGCCTGCGCCCAGCCGGGCATGCCGGCGAAGGGGAACATGAAGCCCGACAGGAGGACCGACGGAAGGATGAAGAAGAAGGACATCTGCATGGCCTGCATCTGGTTTCTGGCCACCGTCGAGAACAGGAAGCCAAGCGCCAGGTTGACGACAATGAACAGGTTGAGCCCGGCGAGGAAGGCCCAGCCGCTGCCTTCGAAGGGAACCGCAAAAAGCACGAGCGCAATCACCAGAAAGACCAGCGTCTGCACATAGCCGACCAAGACGTAGGGCAGGATCTTGCCGAGCATCACCTCGGCGGGCCGGACGGGGGTGGAGATCAGCGTCTCCATCGTCCCACGCTCGGTTTCGCGCACGATGGCGACCGCGGTGATCATGATCATCGTCATCGAAATGATGATCGCCAGCAGGCCGGGGACGATGTTGAAGGCGGTGACGCCGGCCGGATTGAAATGCTTGTGGACGACGATGTCGTAAGGCGGCGCCTGTGGCGCAAGATGCTTGAGGGCGCCCGGCAGGCTGTCGGTGAGTGCCGCCTCGATGATGCCGTTCAGCGCGCCGACTGCACCGCCGGTCGCCGTCGGATCGGAGGCGTCGGCGGCAAGCAGCACCGAAGGCTTCTCGCCGCGTACGACGTCGCGCTCGAAATTGCCGGGGACGACGATGATGAAGGTCGCCCGGCCGGCGGCAAATGCCGCATCCGCCTGTTTCTCTCCGGAAACCGCGCCGCGAATGTCGAAATAGGTGGAATTGTTCAGCCCTGCGATGAGCGCCCGGGTCAGCGGTCCGCTGTCGCGGATATCGACGAGGGTCGGCAGATGGCGCGGATCGGTGTTGATGGCGTAGCCGAACAGCAAAAGCTGGACGATCGGCAGGGCCACCATCATGGCGAAGGTGACGCGGTCGCGCCGCATCTGGATGAATTCCTTGACGAGCACGGCCAGGAAGCGGCTGAAGGAGAAGCCCGTCCTCATTTGCCCGGCTCCCGGCCGCCGAAATTGTCCCTGGAGCTGGACATCAGATAGATGAAGATGTCTTCAAGTCCGGCCTTGTGCCGTGTCCAGTCGCGCGTTGCGTCCCTTTCGCGGAAGGCCTCGGCCGTCCTGGCGAGCGCATCGTGGTCGGCGCCGGAAGCGTGCAGGGCCGTTCCGAACCGGGTGACCTGATCGACGCCCGGCGCACCCCGCAGATCGTCTTCAAGCGCGGTGAGGTTCGGGCCTTCGACGTTCCAGGTCTCCAGGCCGACCTGATCGGGAATGTCGCTGGTGCGTCCGTCGATCAGCTTTCGGCCATAGGCGATATAGGCGATGAACTCGCACTGCACCGCCTCGTCCATGTAATGGGTGGAGACGAGCACCGTGACGCCACGGCGCGACAGGCGGCGGATCTCGTCCCAGAATTCACGGCGTGCCTTCGGATCGACGCCGGCGGTCGGTTCGTCGAGAAGCAGCAGGTCCGGCTCGTGCAGCATGCAGGCGGCCAGCGCCAGCCGTTGCTTCCAGCCGCCGGAGAGTTCGCCGGCGAGCTGATGAGCGCGGTTGCGAAGCCCAAGGTCTTCAAGCGCCTGTTCCACCCGCTGGCGCCTTCGATCCAGCCGGTACATGCGGGCGATGAAGTCGAGGTTTTCGCGGATCGACAGATCCTCGTAGAGCGAGAATTTCTGGGTCATGTAGCCGACCCGCTCCTTGATCCGGCTACTGTCGGTCCTGATGTCCATGCCGAGACAGGTGCCCGAGCCGGCATCCGGGGTGAGCAGCCCGCAGAGCATGCGGATCGTCGTCGTCTTGCCGCTGCCGTTCGGGCCGAGAAAGCCGTAGATCGCGCCGCGCGGAACGCGAATATCGAAGTTGTCGACTACCGTCTTGGTGCCGAACACCTTGGTCAGGCCGGTCACGTCGATGACCGTCTCGCGATCCTGTTCCCCGTCGCTCATCGGCTCGAACCGTCGGCCGGGCGAACCGTTACCGGCTGGCCGACGGGCGGGCGGAAGCCCTCCGGGTCCAAGCGGGCCTCGGTCATGAAGGTGAGCCGGCTGCGCTCGTCGCGGCTGTAGATCAGCGGCGGCGTGAATTCCGGCTCGGAAGCCTGATAGGTGACGGTCGCTTTGAATTCGCCGTCACAGCCGTCGCATTCCGCCATGACCCGCGCGCCGATCGCAAATTGCGTTCGCACTGCTTCCGGCACGAAGAAGCGCAGCTTGAGGTCACCTGTCCGAACGATCGACAGAACGGGCGCGGAGGGGCCGGAGACTTCACCCGCTTTCAGGAAGAGACGATCGATCCTGCCGGCGACCGGCGCGGCGACATGATAATGGCCGAGCGCCGTCTCGGCCTGCGCGACCGCTTGCTGCGCCGCCTCGGCCTTCGCCTTCGCCGCAGCAATCTGCTCCGGACGCGCCGGCAGTTCGGCTGCGGCGAGCTGTGCGTTCAGCTGGCGAACCTCGGACGCGGCCTTTTGCAGGGCGGTGTCGGCCTTGTCGCGATCGGAGGAGGTCGCAACCCCGCGCACGGCAAGGGCGCGGATCCGTGACGCGTCCGTCGTTGCCTGCTGCAGGGTCAATTGCGCCTGCTGCAAGGTCTGGCGGATGACGTCGAGTTCCGCCTCGCGGGAGCCGGTCTCGAGATTGCGGACATCGGCTGTCGCGGCATCGGCCTCCGCCCTTGCCTGCGCCAATGCGCTTGCCGCAGCGGCATCATCGAGATCGAACAGCGGTAAGCCGGCCGCAACCTCCTGGCCCTCGCGGACGGTGACATCGGTGAGACGACCGGAGGCGAGCGGCGCGACATAGGTGTAGTCCGCCTCGACATAGCCGGAGAAGCCGGTGGGCTCGGCCGGCGAGAAGAGGCTCAACAGGGCGGTGAAGGCTGCCCCCAGCCAGGATTGGACCTCATTCATCGTCTTTCTCCCGCAGCAATCCGTTCATCAGGATGTCGACATGGGAGCGCAGGAAGCTCTCCTGCGCTTCTCGCTCAGCGCTTCCAAGGCCGAAGACCTGGAAGAGGATGAGGTTGGCAATCAATGGACCGACGACGGCACGCACGGCATGATCAGGATCAATCCGGCGGAAGCGGCCCGATTGCATGCCGCGCTCCAGCACGATCTTTCCGGCGGCAAGGCCGCGGTCCAGAATTTCGCGGCGATATATCGCGGCAAGTTCCGGAAAGAGCTTGGCTTCCGACAGGATGAGACGAGGCACGGCCGCCGTTCGCTGGTCGCCGAGACGGCCGCCGACAAGCTGGATCATCCGCACGATGTCCTCCGCCGGATCGCCGGAAAGGTTTTTCGCCAGCGCCGCCACGTTTTCGGCGACCGGGACGAGGGCCCGTTTCACGATCGCCTCGATCAGCGCTTCCTTGTTGGGGAAGTAGAGGTAGACCGCACCCTTCGAAATACCCGCGCGCTCGGCGATGTCCTCGACACGTGTCATGGCAAAGCCGCGCTCGATGAAGAGATCGAGCGCTGCATCGAGCACCTCGTCGGGGCGCGCTGTCGGACGGCGGCGGAACTTCGGAGTTTGAGGCATGACGATCCCGTTTGCACGAATAAATAACTGACCGGTCAGTTATATAATACGAAACATGGCGACTGTCGAATCCTTCATCCCCGCTCGATTTTGCGGCTTTCCCGGCGCGCCATGAAAGGGACTTGAAAAAATTCAACAAGTGTCGGATAAAAAATCAACCAACCTGACGAATTTGAAAATGAATTTCATAGACTTCGCATTTCTGACCGAAATTCGATTGACTGGGAGGAAAATTTGTCAGAGCCTAAGAAAATAAATTACGAAAACACGACGTATCGTAAAGGGTCCCATCAATGAGAGTAGGTATCATCGGTCTCGGCTACCGTCTTGGATATCTGAGTTACGTGTTCAATGCGCTGGACAAGGAGTTCCAGATCGCCGGCTATGTGGACCCCGCGCCCGCCGGCATGAAGACCCTCGACGAGCACGGCATTTCGCCCGGCAACGTCTATGCGACGCCCGAGGAACTGATCGCCAACGAGACCTTCGACTTGCTGATGATCGGGTCGCCGAACCACATGCATCTCGAGCATATCCGCATCGGTCTCGAAGCCGGCTGCAAGGTGTTCTCCGAAAAGCCGATCGTCACGACGCTGGAACAGACCTACGAACTCGCGCACCTGCTCGCCAAGTACGGACACGACCGCCTGATGGTCGGCCTGGTGCTGCGCTATTCCCCGCACTACAAGAAGCTGCGCGCCGCCCAGGCGGAAGGCCTTCTCGGCGAAGTCGTCTCGATCGAGGCATCCGAGCATATCGAACCCTATCACGGCGCCTTCTTCATGCGCGACTGGCGCCGTTACGAGCGCTATGCCGGCGGCTTCATGCTGGAAAAATGCTGCCACGACCTCGACCTTTACAACGGCGTCGTCGGCTGCCGGCCCGAGCGGGTGGCAAGCTTCGGCGGCCGCAAGAGCTTCATTCCGCAGAATTCGCCCGCCAATCAGGGCACCAACGACATGGAAGTCTATCACCGCAAGCCGAGCGGCTGGATGAGCACCGACAAGGTGTTCGACAGCGATGCCGACATCATCGACTTTCAGACCGCGATCGTCGAATACGAGAACGGCGTGGCGATGACCTTCCACACCAACCTCAACGTGCCGGACCAGTTCCGTCGCTTCTGCGTCATCGGTTCGAAGGGCATGGCGGAAGGCGACTTCATCCGCGGCTATGTCGACGTTCATGACGCGCATACCGGCAAGAAGGTGGTCGAGGAGCGCTACAACACGAGGACGACGCTGTCGCAGCATTACGGCGCCGACGAGCAGATGGTCGAAGACATTCTCGACCACATGAAGAACGGCACGCCGCTGCCGGTCTCGGCGCTCAACGCCATGGAAGCCGGCGTCCTGGCAATGGCGATGGACGAGGCCCGGCGAACGCGCTCGGTGGTCGACTTGCGGCCCATATGGGCGCGGTTCGACGCCGCACTCCAGGCACAGGCCGCATAATCAAGCACAAAAAAACAAAGGGGAGCTTGAATGCAGGGAATGACGACAAGACGAAGTGCGGTGCTCTTTGCCTGGATGCTTCTGCTCCCGGCGCTGATCTATGTCCTCATCATCGTCGCCTATCCGCTGATCGATACCATCAAGCTCTCCTTTACCGACGCCTCCCTCAAACGCACCTATGACTGGGTCGGCTTCGAAAACTTCACAAAGATTTTCCGTCGCGGCTTTTCCGACATCATCGTCCGCACCTTCGTGTGGACCTTCTTCTCCGTGCTCTTCAAGATGATCATCGGCACCTGCGCCGCGGTGCTGCTGAATGCAGCCGTCCCCGGTCGCACGCTGTTCCGCGTGCTGACCATGCCGCCATGGATCGTGCCGATGGCCATCGGCATCTTCATGTGGGGCTGGATGTACAATGGCCAGTTCGGCATGATTTCCGGACTGCTGCAGCGCTTCGGCTTTCTAGACGGCCCCTTCCCCATCCTGTCGACCGGGCCGACGGCCTTCTGGGCGACGATCGTCACCGATGTGTGGATCGGCGTTCCCTTCGTGACGATCTACCTGCTAGCCGCCATCCAGTCGATCCCCACCGATCTCTACGAGGCCGCCTGGACCGACGGCGCCGGCCGGTTCTACCGTTTCCGCCGCATCACCCTGCCGCTGATCGTGCCGGCCATGATCACCATGTCGATGATCTCGCTGATCTCGACCTTCAACTCCTTCGACATCATCTGGATCCTGACCCAGGGCGGACCGAGCGGCCAGACCACGACGATGATCATCGACACCTACCGAACCGCGATCGGCGCCTACAAGTTCGGCGAAGGTGCCGCGCGGGCCGTGCTGATCACCATCTTCCTGTCGCTGTTCTGCTGGCTCTATTTCCGCATGGTGAACCGCTTTTCCGGGGAGGCCGCACGATGAGCTCCAGCGCGCTGATCAACCGCTACACCTGGTACGAGAAGCTCGGCATCTATGCCGGCATCCTCCTGTTCCTGAGTTTCGTGCTGGCGCCCTTCGTCGAGGGTTTCTTCGTCTCGCTGAAGCCGCTGTCGCACCTCTTTTCCTCGCCCTATCGGTTCTGGCCGGATGACGGCTCGCTGGAGGCCTATCACACGATGTGGCAGCGCGTGCCGCTGCTCGGGCGCTACATCCTCAATTCGATCTTCATCGCCGGCGTCGGGATGATCATCTCGCTCTTCTTGATCGTGCCGGCCTCCTATGCGTTCGCGCGTTTCGAGTTCAAGGGGCGCGGACCGCTGATGGGTGGATTCCTCGCGGTCAACATGTTCTCCGGCGCCGTCCTGCTGATCCCGCTGTTCCGGCTGATGCGCACGCTCGGCCTGCTCAACACCTACTTCGCCATGATCGTGCCGGGGGTCGCCTTCGTCATCCCGACCGGCATCTGGCTGTTGCGCACCTACATGCTGCGCATTCCGCGGGAACTGGAAGAGGCAGCACTCGTCGACGGCGCGTCCCGCTTCTACACCTTCCGGCGGGTGATCATTCCGCTTGCCCTGCCGGGCATCGCCGTCGTCGCGATCCATTCTTTCCTGACCATCTACGCGCAGCAGTTCATCTTTGCGCTGACCTTCAATTCCAAGACCGAATACATGCCGCTGTCCGTCGGGCTCTATGCCTTCTTCGGACGCCAGGAAGTCATCTGGAACGAGCTCATGGCCGCCTGCTTCCTCGGTATTCTGCCGGTCTTCATCGTCTTCATCTTCCTGCAGCGCTACCTGGTGGCCGGCATGACGGCGGGAGCCGTGAAGACATGACAACAGATTTCGTGGACGGCATCGAGAAAGCTGTGTGCGGATTAGGGCAAGACCCCGGGAAGGGAGTGACTGACGTCAACCCGGGGCCTTGCCGAACGGGCAAACAATAGAAGGGAACCCAGCAATGAACATGACCCGAACTCTTATCGGCGCAGCAGCCGTGGCGCTTCTCGCCTCCACGCAGCTGGCAGCCGCCGCAGACACGACCGTCACCATGATCCAGTGCGGCGACACGCTCGCCGAAGGCTATGACGGCTTCATCAAGGAGTGGGAAGCCAAGAACCCCGGCTACAAGGTCTCGGTCGAAATCGTCGGCTGGGCGCAGTGCCAGGACAAGATCACGACGCTTGCCGCCGCCGGCACGCCGGTCGGCCTCGCCTATGTCGGCTCGCGCACGCTCAAGCAGCTCTCCGAGAGCGACCTGATCGTTCCCGTGCCGATGACGGACGAGGAGAAGGCCTCCTACTATCCGCACATCGTCTCCACCGTCACCTTCGACGGCCAGCAGTGGGGCGTTCCAGTCGCCTTCTCGACCAAGGCACTCTACTGGAACAAGGACCTGTTCAAGAAGGCCGGCCTCGATCCGGAGACCCCGCCGAAGACCTGGCAGGAACTCTACGACATGGCCAAGACCATCAAGGAAAAGACCGGCACTGCCGGCTATGGTCTGACCGCCAAGACCTTCGACAATACCATGCACCAGTTCCTCCATTGGGTTTATACCAATAACGGCACGGTCATCGACGACGAAGGCAAGATCACCCTCGACAGCCCGCAGAACGTCGAAGCGCTGACCTGGTACGGCAAGATGACGGACGTTTCGGAAGAAGGTCCGACCGCCTACGAGCAGGACGAACTGACGCCGCTCTTCAACGATGCCAAGGTAGCAATGATCGAGCAAGGTCCGTGGGTGCGCGTGCGCGTCAACAAGGACCTCAACTGGGGCGTCGGCCCATTGCCGCTCGGCCCGCAGGCCAAGGGTCCCGGCACGCTGCTGATCACCGACAGCCTGGCCGTCTTCAAGGGCACCGGCTACGAGGACAAGGCTGCGGATCTCGCCAAGTGGCTCACCAACCCGGAACACCAGTTCTTCTATGAAAAGACCCATGGCCTGACGCCGCTGCGTCCGGTTCCGGGCGTCGAGGAAATGGTCAAGGCCGACCCGACCTGGAAGCCGTTCCTGGACGGCATCTCCAACGGTGGCCCCGAGCCGCTGTTCACCGACTACAAGGCGTTCCAGAACGCCATGATCGACATGGTGCAGTCGGTCGTCACCAAGCAGGCAAAGCCTGAGGATGCGATCAAGAAGGCTGCCACCGAGATCGAAGACTACAAGTAATCCCAGCCTGCGGCCCGCCAGTCCTTCCCGGAATGGTGGGCCGCTCCTTTTCACCCCGGAATGCAACGCAGTTCTCAGTGCAGGGCATGTCCGGTATTGTTCAACCGATCGCATATCATACGTCCGGATGAACCGGACGACAGGAGTTGGCGTTTTGGGACAGCTTAACCTTACCAAGATTCGCAAAAATTACGGCACCTACGACGTCATCAAGGACATCGACCTCGAAATCCGCGAAGGCGAGTTCGTGGTCTTCGTAGGCCCGTCCGGATGCGGCAAGTCCACGCTTTTGAGGATGATCGCCGGGCTTGAGGAAATCTCCGACGGTGACATTCACATCGCCGGCAACCGAGTGAACGACCTGCCGCCCGTCAAGCGCGGCATCGCGATGGTGTTCCAGTCCTACGCGCTCTATCCGCACATGACGGTGTTCGAAAACATCGCCTTCCCGCTGCGGGTCGAAAAGATGCCGGAGCCTGAATTGAAGAACAAGGTGCACGAGGCGGCGCGCGTGCTGCAGCTCGAGGAACGGTTGCAGCAGAAGCCGGGCATGCTGTCCGGCGGTCAGCGCCAGCGCGTGGCCATCGGCCGGGCCATCGTGCGCGAACCGAAGATCTTCCTGTTCGACGAGCCGCTGTCGAACCTCGACGCCGCGCTGCGCGGCGAAATGCGCATCGAGCTCACCAAGCTGCACAAGCGCCTCAAGGCGACCATGGTCTACGTCACCCACGACCAGGTGGAAGCCATGACCATGGCGGACCGTATCGTGGTGCTGAATGGCGGTGACATCGCCCAGTACGGCGCACCGCTGGAGCTGTACCACAAGCCGCAGAACCTGTTCGTCGCCGGCTTCATCGGCAATCCGAAGATGAACTTGCTGCCGGTCAGCTGCACAGCTTCCGGGCCGGAGGGCACCACGGTTTCCTATGAAGGCCAGTCGATCACCGTTCCGGTCAAGCCGCACGGCAATCCGGTCGGGAAGACGCTGACGCTCGGCATCCGCCCCGAACACATCAAGATGGGCCAGGGCGACATGAAGATTTCCGCGGTTCCGACGGTGGTCGAACGGCTCGGCGCCCATACCGTCGCCTATTTCATCCTGCCGTTCGGCGACAGCGAGAACTATTGCGGCCTGTTCGACGGGCTCGCCTCGTTCCGCTCGGAAGAGCCGATCGAGAGCGGCTTCTTCGCTGCCGACTGCCACCTGTTCGACGAAGACGGCAGCGCCTTCGAACGCCAGGTCGAACTGACGGCGATCGATCCGCAACTGCTGACGATGACGCACTGAAAAAAGGAGGGAGCCCGAGGGCTCCCTACCAGACCAGCCCGCGGGCGGCGACCTTCTCCACGCGCGACACAAGACCGTCGCGGTGAAATACCATTTCATCGAACAGGTTCGAGACCACGCAAGTGTGGTTGGGAATGATGCGGATGCGATCGCCGATCGCCGGCCGCTCACCGGTGACCTTCGACAGGTCGATGACGCCATGTTCCTCCGACAGGCCGGTGATGACCGCCTGCGGATAATCCGGCAGGTAGCCGTAATCGGCAAAGCCGAGCAAGTCCGAGGTCAACGCCTTCGACCCCGCATCGATCACCGCGCGGTCCGGCGTCGGGCGGGAGACGACCGTCGCCAGGATGTGCATGGCGCAGTCGCTGTATTCGCAATGGCCTGCCCGAACCATGGATCGGTCATTGTAGATATAAGTCCCGGCACGATGCTCGGTCGCCGTCGGCACGAGATGGGCGGAGAAGAGGCTCGGCGTGCCGCCGCTGCTGACCACCGGGCATTCGATGCCGGCATCCTTCAGCAGGGCAACGGCGCCGGCAAACCATCGCTCGACCGTCTCCTCGCTGAATGCCTTGGGATAGGTCAGAAGCCCGCCGAAATTCAGCCCCATCGATCCGACGATCTGCCTGGCCAGCGCCAGTGCGTCCTCCGGGGTCTGCACCCCGCAACGGCCGCCGCCGGTGTCGCATTCGACGAGCACGGTCAGCGGCTTGCCATTGGCGAACGCCCTCGACAAAGCGGCAACCGTGATGCCGTTGTCGGCGACGACCTTGAGGCTGGCGATCCGATCGTTGAGTGCTGCGAGACGGGCAAGCTTTTCGGTTCCGAGAATGTTGAAGGTGATCAGGATGTCGTCGAAGCCGGCATCGGCGAAGACTTCCGCCTCCGTCACCTTCTGGCAATTGATTCCGCGCGCGCCGGCGTCCGTCTGCGCCCTGGCCAGCGCCGGGATCTTGTGGGTCTTGATGTGCGGGCGAAAGGCAAGGCCATGCTCGTCCATATAGGACTGAACACGCGCAATGTTGCCGGCGAGAACGGCTTCGTCGATGACGGGTACGGGGGTCGACAGACCGGCGAGAGCCATGCCGGGCTTCGGTGCAAAGGGTTTCATTTAAGCGACCACATCCTTTTCTGCGTGGGGATTTTCAACCATCGGCCAGATGGTTCTGCGCGCCTTGCGGTAAGGCGTCTTTGCCGGATTGTTCGGATAGGGCGTGCCGGCCGCACAGTAGATGATTTTCGAGGCGATCTTCGAGAAGGACGAATGGAAGTGGTTCGTCGACTTGATGACCAGAAGCCGCTGCGGGCGCGGATCGATGCCCATGACCTCGAACAGGCTCGGGTCGAAGCTTTGCGCGCGGGTGGAATTGAGGATGACGTCGATGCCGGCAAAACGGATATGGGCCGCGTCGCCGAAGGGCGCATAGCTTTCGCCGAAGCGCATCTCGGCATTGCGCAGCAGCTTCACGACCGTCACCCGCGCATCGACCGGATTGCCTGTGCCGGGCGCCGACTTGGCGCCGAAGCGCAAGGGAATTTCCGCTCCCTCGCCCGCCGCCATGCAGATCTGTACGGCAATCGGATCCCAGATCGTTCCGAAAGCCGCTCCCGTGACACCGCGCGCGAGCACCTCTTCGAGCAGCACGGTGGAATCGCCTGCAGTGCCGCCACCGGGATTGTCCCAGACATCGGCGATCACCACAGGTCCCTCGGCTGTCTTAAGCGCCTCGTCGACCGCCTCTCTCTCGTTCAGCTGCGGCATCATGAAGGTTCCGCGGAGCGAGAACAGCTCCATTCCGAGATCACGGGCGATCGCCGCGCCCTTTTCCGCCTTGCCGTTGGTGACGGCGATGACCCTGGTCCCCATTTCCGGCACGTCGCCTGCCATGAACCCGTGAATGACGGACAGCGACAGGATATCCGGATCGGCGCTTTCCATGTCCATCATGCGGTCGACAAAGGAGCGCATCGGCTCGCGCGAGGTCGGGAAGACGTCGATCATCCGGCAGTCGAAGACGGACATCCGCGGAACCACGCGACCCTCAACGGTATCGAGCGCAATCTGCCAGAGGTCGATCGCGCGATCGACGAAATCGGTGTGGGGAAATTCCTTGAATGCCACGAAAAAATCCGCCGCATCGAGACGTTTGCGGGTCAGATGGGAATGGGGGTCCAGCTCGGCGCAGACCAGCACATCGGGGCCGACGATCTCGCGCACCCGGGTCAGAAAATCGCCTTCAGGATCGTCATAGCCATCGGCGACCATGGCGCCATGCAGGCCGAGCACGACGCCATCGACCGGAAGGGCGGCGCGCAACTGATCGAGGATCTCGTCGCGCAGTCCCTCATAGGTCTCGCGATTGATCAGCCCGGCGGGGTCGGCCCAGGTGGCCGTTCCCTCGATCAGTTCGAACCCGTGTTCGCGCGCGAGGCGGCGGCCAACGGTAACCGGCGCCGAACAGAGCGTCGGTGTCGCCGGATGCTTGCCGGGCGGTGCATACAGCGACGCTTCAAACGCGCGACGGTCGATGCAGATCGGCGAAAACGTGTTGGTTTCGGTCGCAAGGGCAGCGGTAAAGAAACGCAAGGATGAAGGCCTCCCCGGCATGTTTGCGGCTTATTTCCCGCCCATCGGATTGGGCAGGTAGCCGGTGAACCCGAAGATCTTCCAGCGTCCGTCATGCAGGCGACAGTAATAGAGCGTCTGCCACTTCATGACGTCGCGCTCACCATCGGCCTTCAGGATCGAGCCGTCGAACTTCTTGCGCACCAGCGCCATGTCGCCATTGATCTCGATGTCTTCCAGCGTCGTGGTGGTGAAAATCGCGGTGCGCGGGTCTTCGGCAAAGCTCTCCTTCTGGAAGGATTGTGCCTGACGCAGCCATTCGTCGCGGTAGTCTGCGAGGGTCGGGAAGGCAAGCCGCCAGTCGTCCGGGCTCTCCTTCTTGCCGCCATCGATGCCGATGAAGCCTTCCTCGACAAAATCGTCGGCGACCATGCTCCAGTCGGCCGCCAGAAAGGCATCGATATCGCGCGGAACAAGCATCGTCCAAATGGCGCTGCGGGCCTCATCCGAAGGGTCGAAAGGGTTCTTGAATGGGTCGCGCATTTAAATTCTTTTCATGAATGGCAATTTTGTCTGGCAAATTTCCGCCTTATCTGGTCAATTGTCAACGAAATAAGAAAATAATTTGCATAAAGAGGATCACATGACGATCAAGCGGTATGGAGCGGACAAGAAGGGCGCGGGTGGCCAGAGGCTGCCGTTTGCGCGCGCCGTCGAAGCGGACGGCTGGCTCTATGTTTCCGGCCAGGTCGCCATGGAAGACGGCGAGATCATCGAGGGCAACATCGTCACCCAGACGCACAAGACCATCCAGAATCTCATCGCCATTCTGGAGGAAGCCGGATACGGGCTGGAGCATGTCGTGCGTGTCGGCGTGTGGCTGGACGACCCGCGGGACTTCTGGAGCTTCAACAAGATCTATGAGGGCTATTTCGGCGAACATCCGCCGGCGCGCGCTTGTGTGCAGTCGCGGATGATGGTCGATTGCAAGGTCGAAATCGACTGCGTGGCCTTCAAGGGCCGCCAGGCCTAGACCAACGGGAAGCGGGGACCTCATGGACATTCTCACTCGGCTGCAGCAGGAGAAAGAGGCCCTCTCCCAATCGGAGCGCCGCATCGCCGACATCCTGTTTTCGGATTTCGACTTTGCGGTCAATGCCTCGATCATCGAGCTTGCCGAGCGGGCCGACGTCTCGCCGCCGACGGTGACGCGCTTCTGCCGGCGGCTCGAATGCCAGAGCTTTTCCGAGTTCAAGGTGCGGCTCGCACAGACGGCCTTCGTCGGCACGCGCTATCTCAATCCGACCAGCCGGGCGACCTCGCCTGCAGAGATCGCCGAGAACGTCATCACCAAGGCGCAGTCGGCGCTTTACGCCCTGCACCGGTCGATCGATCTCGAAAAGGTCGAAGCGGCGGCGGCGCGGATTGCCGAGGGGCGGATGATCTACGCCTTCGGGTCCGGCGGCAATTCCTCGATGGTCGCCAATGAAATGCAGAACCGCCTCTTCCGGCTCGGCATCAATGTCACGGCCTGCAACGACCACCAGATGATGCTGATGATGACAGCCGCCGCGACCACGCAGGACGTGATCGTCGGCTCTTCCTTCTCGGGCCGCAACCGGGAACTGGTCCGCATCCTGGAACAGGCGCGCGAATACGGCATCTTCACCATCGCGCTGACGCAAAGCGACAGTCCGGTCTCGAGAGCGGCAGGCCTTGCCCTGACGATCGATCTTGCCGAAGGCGTCGACATCTTCCGCCCCACCTCGACGCGCATCGCCTATCTGGCGATGACCGACGTGCTGGCGAATATCACGGCGCACAAGATCAAGACCCAGGCGTCGGCAACGCTGCGGCGCATCAAGCAGCAGTTGGTGACCTTCCGAGACGAAGACGATCGCCAGCTTCTCGGCGACTAGAACAATATCGGAGACGAACAGAGATGGCGACGAGCGTTGCAGTGGTGACGGGAGCGGCCGGGGACATAGGGCGGGCGGTCGCGCGCGCCCTTGCGGGCGACCATTATGCGGTCGTGCTCGCCGATATCGATGCGTCGGCGGCATCGGCGGCAGCAGCCGACCTCTCGGATGGTCGCACCCGCTTCGAGCCGTTTGCCTGCGACATCACCGATCCGCAATCGACCGAAGCGCTGGCAGCCTTCGCATCGGGTCTCGGCTCGGTCACCACACTCGTCAACAATGCCGGTGCTGCGCGGGATATTTCGCTGCAGAGCACCACGACCGAAAACTGGCGCCGCGACATGGCGCTCAATCTCGACGGCTGCTTCCACTGCTTCAAGGCTTTCGAGGAGCCACTCAAACAGTCGCAAGGGTCGGTCGTCAACATCGCCTCCGTCAACGGCCTCGCCGTCTTCGGCCATCCGGCCTACAGCGCCGCCAAGGCCGGCATGATCCATCTCACCCGGCTGATCGCGGTCGAATACGGCAAGTTCGGCATCCGAGCCAATGCGGTGGCGCCGGGCACGGTGCGCACGCAGGCCTGGGAGGCGCGCGCGGCGGCCAATCCGAACGTCTTCGAGGAGGCACGCCGCTGGTATCCGCTGCAACGCGTCGTGCCGCCGGAGGACGTGGCAAGCGCCGTGCGTTTCTTGGCCGGTCCCGCCGCCCGGTCGATCACCGGCGTCTGCCTGCCGGTCGATTGCGGTCTGACAGCCGGCCAGGCGGAGCTGGCGGCAACCTTCAGCCAGTCTGCCGATTACTGAATTTCAAAACCTACCGATAAAAGAGCCCCGACCATGACCATTCCGCAATTTCGCCTGGAAGCCGCCTGGGAACCCGTTGCCGGCACCTCCGGCAAGTTCCATTTTTCGCTGGTCAACCTCTCCGACGAGACGCTGACCGGCTTTCGCCTCTCCTACACATCGCTCACCCGCACGGCTGAAAAGCATGTCTGCGAAAATGCCCGTCTCACCCGGAAGGTCGCGAACTATCACGAATATGCGCCGCCGGAGGGTTTCACGCTCGCGCCCGGCGCAATCTGGTCCTTCACGGTCGAGGGGCTGACGCGCCCGGCAAAGCATGTGACGGACGGCGCGAAATCCGCCTATGTCACGACGGCGGACAACCGCCATCTGGCGATGGCGATCGGCGACCTCATGCTGAAGGGAGCCGAAAGCCGGACGCCGCCACGACTGCTGCCCGACGGCAAGACGGACGAACCCTTTTCGCTCCTGCCCTGGCCGCGTGAAAGCACGCTGGAACCCGGTGACGCGGTGCCGGTAGCGCTCTATCCGGCAGCAGGAAGCACCGCCGCCGATGTTGCGGCCATGGCGGCGATCCAGGGGCTTTACCAGCGGCTCTTCCCGGTCGACCACCTGCCCTTCTCACTGGTCGCGGTCGATGGCGGTATTGCAGTCACCTTTGCCGAAAAGCCGGGACACGCTGATGAAGCCTACGAGATCGCCTTCGAGCCCGGCGGCATCCAGCTCGCCTATGGCGGCGCTGCCGGCCGGCAATACGGCCTGACCAGCCTTGCGCAACTGCTGCATGGTGCCCGTCCCGGCGGCAGCGGCTTCCGCTTCCCGAAGTCCGGACGCGTCTCCGACAGCCCGCGCTATGGCTGGCGCGGTTGCCATCTCGACGTCTCCCGTCAGTTCATCCCGACGGCGGACGTGCTGCGCTTCGTAGATCTCCTCGCCTGGCACAAGCTCAACATCTTCCACTGGCACCTGACCGACGACGAGGCGTGGCGCCTGGAGATCAAGGCCTATCCGGCGCTGACCGACACAGGCGCCCGCCGCGGTCCCGACGAACCGCTGATCCCACAGCTCGGCGACGGAGCCGAACCGCGCCATGGCTTCTACAGCCAGAAGGAGGTGCGCGCGATCGTCGCCCATGCTGCCTCGCTCCATATCGAGACGGTGCCCGAGGTCGACATTCCCGGCCATTGCACGGCGGTTCTCATCACTTATCCGGACCTGACCGATGGTCAGGAAGCCCCCGACAGCTATCGCTCCGTCCAAGGCTATCCGAACAACGCGCTGAACCCGGCGATCGAAGCGACCTATGACTTCCTCGGCAAGGTGTTCGACGAGATGGTCACGCTCTTCCCGTCCGAATACATTCACATCGGCGGCGACGAGGTGGCCGACGGCTCGTGGCTGAAGTCGCCCCTCGCCCGCGCCCTGATGGACAAGGAAGGTCTTGCCGGGACGTTCGAGCTGCAATCGCATTTCATGAAGCGGGTCAAGGCGATGCTGGACGCGCGCGGCCGAAAGCTTGCCGGCTGGAACGAGGTCGCTCACGGCGGCGGCGTCAGCCCCGACGGCACGTTGCTGATGGCGTGGCAGAACCCGGAGGTGGGGATAGAGCTTGCACGCGAAGGCTACGACGTGGTGATGACGCCCGGCCAGGCCTATTATCTTGACATGGTGCAGGCCGAGGAATGGCAGGAGCCGGGCGCCAGCTGGGCCGGAACGGTGCCGCCGGCGCATACTTACGCCTACGAGGCGGAAGGCGAATTCCCTGAGGCGCTGAAGGGCCGGCTGCGCGGCATCCAGGCCTGCATCTGGACCGAGAACTTCATCTCGCGCGCCTACTTCAACCATCTGGTCTTCCCACGCCTCAGCGCCATTGCCGAGGCCGCCTGGACGCCAAGAGAGCGCAAGGACTGGCTGCGTTTTG
Organism: Rhizobium sp. NRK18; assembly: GCF_024385575.1. Taxonomy (NCBI): domain Bacteria; kingdom Pseudomonadati; phylum Pseudomonadota; class Alphaproteobacteria; order Hyphomicrobiales; family Rhizobiaceae; genus Rhizobium; species Rhizobium sp. NRK18. Next base: position 3,744,944 of record NZ_JANFMV010000001.1, read on the forward strand.
CGGCGATCGCACCGCTTTCACCGACGCTTTGAGGAGATGACCATGCGCATCGCATTCGGCGGCATTCACACGGAATGCTCGACATCCTCCTCGGTCCTGATGACGGAAGAGGATTTTCGTGTCGTCAGGGGCGAGGATCTTCTGTCCGACGCACGGTTCCAGTTCATGGCGGGTTCCGGCATGGACTGCCTGCCGCTCATGCACGCCCGCGCGGTGCCGGGCGGCCCTGTGTCACGCAAGATTTACGAAGCATTGAAGGCGGAATTCCTGGAGCGGCTTTCGGCCGTGCTTCCCGTCGACGGGCTGTACCTCGCCATGCATGGCGCCATGAATGTCGAGGGCATGGACGACGCCGAGGCCGACTGGATTGCGGCGGCCTCGGACCTCGTCGGACCGGATTGCATCGTTGCAGCGAGCTACGACCTGCACGGCAATGTCAGCCAGCCGATCATCGACCGGCTGGACATTTTTGCAGCCTATCGAACGGCGCCCCATATCGACACGCAGGAAACGATGGAGCGGGCGTTCGCCATGCTGGTCGAGGCGCTGACATCCGGCGTTAAGCCCGGCATTGCCTGGGCAAAGATCCCGGTGCTGCTGCCGGGCGAGAGAACCTCGACGGAAGACGAGCCGGCCAAGGGGCTTTACGCGCTGTTGCCGGAGATCGACCGCATTGACGGCATTCTCGATGCCAATCTGATGGTCGGCTATGTCTGGGCGGACGAACCACGGGCAACGGCGGCGGCAATCATGACGGCGACGGACGCGGCAACGGCGGAAAGGGAAGCGGAGAAACTGGCGGCGGCCTACTGGAATGCGCGGGCGGACTTCCGCTTCGGGCCGGCGACGGGTTCGCTCGAGGACATGCTGGCCATCGCATCGCGGGCGGAAACGAAGCCGATCATTCTTGCCGATTCCGGTGACAATCCCACCGGCGGTGGGGTCGGCGACCGGGCGGATGTGCTTGCGGCACTGACCGCTGCCGGCTGGCAGGACGCGCTCGTTGCCGGCATCTGCGACCGGCCATCGGTGGAGGCCTGCTTTGCCGCCGGCGAAGGACAGAGCGTGACGCTGACCATCGGCGGCAGCCTCGATCCGGCGAGCCGGGCGGTCACGGTCGAGGCGCGTGTCGTGCGGCTGGACGATCCGGGCGAGGCTTCCGAGCGACAGGCCGTGGTGGCGATCGGCGGCATCACCGTCGTCCTGTCGGCACGCCGCCGCCCCTATCACAACATCGCCGATTTCACGCGGCTCGGCCTCGATCCGAAATCCGTCCGGCTGCTGGTGGTCAAATCCGGCTATTTGTCGCCGGAGCTGGCGCCGATCGCCAATCCCAACCTGATGGCGCTGACGGACGGTTCGGTCAACCAGGACATCGAGGCGTTGGCGAATGCGCGCCGGCTGCGACCTACCTATCCGTTCCAGAAGGATTTCGATTTCAAGCCGGTGGCGGTGCTGTCGAAACGATGGCAGACGCGCTGATCAGAGCGCGTCGATCTTCGTCTTCAGCGCCCGCACGCTCGTCTCGTCGGTCTTCTTCGGATTGGTGGGCGCGAAGCCGAGTTCGATGACCTTGGGATTGCTGACCGGGACGGAGACGGAACAGGAGCCGTGGATTTCGTTCGTCTTCAAGCGCGGCAACAGCACGTCGATCGTTTCCGAATTGACGCCGGAGCCGGGCATGATGGAAATGCGGCCGGCCGCCACTTCGATTGCCCGCTCAAGAACATCGACGCCCTCCGGCGCGGTGCGCTTGCCACCGGAGGTCAGGATCCGTTCGAAGCCGAGCGAGATCGCCATCTCGACGGCCTCGTCGAAATCCGGGACAAGGTCGATCGCCCGGTGCAGCGTCATGCCGAGCCCTTCGGAATGACCGGTGAGGATCTTTAAAAGATTGTAGTCGAGGCGGCCGTCAGGAAGGGTCGCGCCGAGCACGACGCCGTCGACGCCGGCGCGCCGGACCATGTCGATTTCGCGCATCAGCATCGAGAACTCCGATTCGGAGTAGACAAAGTCGCCGTCGCGCGGGCGGATCATGGCATAGCAGGGAATGGAGAGATTGACGGCAGCGGCGATCAGGCCCGGTGTCGGCGTCAGCCCGCCGATGGAGAGCGCGCTGCAGAGTTCCAGCCTGCCCGCTCCTCCGCGGTAGGCCGCCATCATGCCGATTTCATCATCTATGCAAACTTCGAGAATACGTTCAGCCATCAGCGCTCCCACTCCTCTTGGGTGGCAAAGAACTTATGGCCTGGGGGCGGCGTGACAACCGCCTCCAGCGCATAGCTTCTATTCGCAATCAGAGGAGCTGGCGCTTCGACAGGTTGCGCATCAGCGCCGAGACGCCGAAGGTCCAGGGGTCACATTCCGTCGAAAGCCGCACGCGATTGCTGAGTGCGCCGAGGCGATCATTGGAGATCGTCACGACGTCATCGCCCTTGTGCGTGAAGCCCTGCCCCGGATTGTCCCGGTCTTCCACGGGCGCAAACAGGGTGCCGAGGAACAGCATGAAACCGTCGGGATACTGGTGATGCCGGCCGATCGTCTGGGCGACCAGATCGAGCGGATCGCGGCTGATCTCCTTCATCGAGCTCTTGCCGTGCAGTACGTAGCCGTCGGTTCCCTCGATCAGGAGATCCAGTTCGGCCTGCCGGACATCGTCGATTGCGTAAGTCTCGTCGAACAAACGGATGAACGGGCCGATGGAGCAGGAGGCATTGTTGTCCTTGGCCTTGCCGAGCAGGAGGGCCGAGCGGCCCTCGACGTCACGCAGATTGACGTCGTTGCCGAGCGTGGCGCCCTTGACCTCGCCGCGGCTGTTGACCGCCAGCACGATCTCCGGCTCGGGATTGTTCCACTTCGAGACGGGATGAAGACCCACATCCGCACCATGACCGACAGACGACATGACCTGCGCCTTGGTGAAGACCTCCGCATCCGGACCGATGCCGACCTCGAGATATTGTGACCAGACGCCCTCCTCGATCAGCGCCTGCTTGACCCTTTCCGCGTCCGGCGAACCGGCCTTAAGGTTGCGCAGGCTGTCGCCGATGATGGCGGTGACCTTCTCGCGGATCTTCAGCGCGAGGGCCGCATTGCCGGCGGCGCGTTCCTCGATCACGCGTTCGATCATCGAGCGGGCGAAGGTGACACCGCAGGCCTTGACCGCCTGCAGGTCACAGGGCGCCAACAACGTCAAAGCCTTGCCCTGCGGTGCGTCGAGCAGATCCGCGACCGAACACAGCGCTTCACCCTTCGCCGTGCGGGCGTAGGCGGCCGGATCCTCCTTTTCCAGAAGATCGCGCATGGTCGGGGCATCCTTACCGGTGATATCGACCACCTCGCCGTCGCGCAAGACGACCAGAGCCGGGCCATCGATATCCCGGCGCCAGACGCGCCCAACGAAAAGTCCGGTAGTAAAATCCTGCGCCAACATGGCCTTCTCCTCATCCTGTTTCGAGGGACACTCATAAGGCGACCATCGGCAAAACGTCAACGCCGTAGCAAGCTCACCGAGCCAATCGTCAATACTTACCCGGCTGCTTAACCGCTTGATAAGGCATTCTGCAAATAATGCCCGGGATTTGAGGGCGTTCGTGCGCCACACTGTATTGGGGGGCCATTGGTGAAAAATCCGGTTCGAAATATTCCGCTATTCCAATTCTCGTCGATCAAGGCGAAGTTTGCCTTGCTGGTCATCGGAGCAACACTGGTCTCATGCCTGTCCGTGGGACTGCTGAGTTATGAGATCGGGAAGCAGGGCCTCATCGAGGCAAGCGAACTTCGCCTCGCGTCGATCGCCGGCAACCAGGCCAAGGACGTCTCCAACTATGTCGTGCGCGTCAACCAGACCCTTAGTGACATCGGACAGAACACGGCTGTCGCCGACGCGGTCGACAACATCGCCTCCATCATGTCGTCCGAGCGTGACAATATTCTCAAGACATTTTCTCCGGCCGGTGCGACGCTTGAGCAGCGCGTCAAGGAAGACGGCTCCTCGACCAAACTCATCTACGGCATGCGCCATTCGACAATCCACAGCTCGCTCGTCTCCGCATGGAAGAACGCCAAGGTCAGCGACATCTATGTCGTCAATCAGGACGGCCTGATCGTCTACTCCGTCACCAAGGGCCGCGAATTCCTGCAGAGCGTCAAGGACCCGGGCAACGAGCCGCTGGCCAAGATCGTAGAGGAAGCCGGCAAGAGCACAGAGACCAAGGACTTCGTCGAGGGCTTCCAGCCCTACAAGGCCGAGGACGGCGACGTATCGGCATTCATCGGCCGCCCGCTCGAAATTCTCTACTGGGGCAAGCCCACCCGCAAGGGCTTCGTGATCGTCCGCGTTTCCAGCACCAAGCTGGCACAGGTTGTCGAACCGGAGGGTCTTGGCTCGACGGTCGACGCAGGCTTCCTGCTGACGAAGGACGGCATCTTGCGCGCCGGCGCCGCCAGCTTCGCCAAGGACGGCAAGGCTCCCGCGGATCTTGCCGCTGCCGCCGGCCAGTCCTCCTCCGGCTCGCTGCTCGCCTCCGACGATCAGGGCTCCTTCTTCTATTCCTATCTGCCGATCTCGCTGTTCGGCGAAAACGACATGCTTGTCGTCGGCCAGGAAGAAAGCAAGGTTCTGGCCGCTTCGACCAAGCTGGCGCAGTCGGCCGTGGTCGCCACACTTGCCGTGCTCGCCATCATGGGTCTCGTCGGCGCGTTCGTCGCCGCTCGCATGACCCGGCCGCTGACCAAGCTCGCCGAACTGATGAACCGCCTGAATGCCGGCGACAAGTCGATCGTCATCGAGGGCGTCGACCGCAAGGATGAAATCGGCACCATGGCGCGGGCACTGGAATCCTTCCGCAACAGTGCGCTCGAAAAGGATGCGATGGAAATCAACGCAGCCGAGAAGAACCGTGAGATCGAATCCGAGCGCGTCCAGCGCGAGGCGGAAAAGGCGCGGAGCGCCGCCGATCTCGAGGCGGCGGTCGCAGCCCTTGCCAGCGGTCTGAAGAACCTCGCCGGCGGCCGGCTCAGCCACCGGATCAACATGCCGTTCGTCGCCAGCCTCGACCAGCTGCGCGTGGACTTCAACCTGTCCATGCAGCAGCTCGAAGAGACGATCGGCGCCATCGGCGAAAGCGTCGACACGATCAGCGGCGGCTCGGCCAGCCTGAAGACCGCGTCCGAAAGCCTGTCGCAGCGCACCGAGCGGCAGGCAGCCGCGCTCGAGGAAACGGCGGCGGCACTCGGCAGCATCACCGAAACGCTGAAGGAAACGCGCGGACGCTGCGAACATGCGGAAGCCGTCACCACTCAGACGACGCAGCAGGCAAGCGCTTCCGCCTCAATCGTCCGTGAAGCCATCTCGGCGATGGACAAGATCGAAAACTCCTCGCAGCAGATCCGCCAGATCATCGACGTGATCGACCAGATCGCCTTCCAGACCAACCTGCTGGCGCTCAATGCAGGCGTCGAGGCGGCCCGCGCCGGCGATGCCGGCAAGGGATTTGCCGTCGTCGCGCAGGAAGTCCGCGAGCTTGCCCAGCGTTCCGCCGCGGCGGCCAAGGACATCAACGCCCTGATCAACGGTTCGGCTGCCGACGTCGAGAACGGCGTCGCGCTGGTACTGAAGACCGGCGAGGGCCTGACCAAGATCGAGGAAGGCATCCAGGCGATCAGCGCCGAGATCAACGGCATCGTCTTGGCCTCGCGCGACCAGTCCGAGCGTCTGGGCGAGATCAACTCGACCGTTGTCTCTCTCGATCAGGTCACGCAGCAGAACGCGGCGATGGTCGAGGAGACCACCGCATCGGCCCACAGCCTCGACAGCGAGAGCATCGTGCTCAGTCAGCGCATCAGCCACTTCCAGATCGGAGATGGACGGACACGCGCCATCGGCCGCGCTGCCTGAATTTCCTGCCCCCGTGACCTGCTCACGGGGGCATTTTTTTTGCCTCGAGGAAAGCAGCAAATTCTTAAACCTATTGTTGCACTGTTGCCGAGGATAGTCGTGAAATAATCCGGTCTCTGGCTGAATGGCAGACATACGAGCACAGTCCCTGCGCCGCTTTGCGGCGAAATTGGTCAAGGCGCCCTATCTTCCCGGGCTGCTGCTCGTTGCGGCTATCGTCAGCGCACTTGTCTATACGGATTTCGTTCGCAAGCAGGCGGCCGAAACTACAGCGCGGACGAAGGTCCACGAGGAACTGAGCCTCATTCGCAGCAAGCTCGAAGGCAAGATCAACGGCAACATCCTGCTGGCGCAGGGCCTTGCGGCAGCCATTGCGACGCAGCCAGACATGCCGCTATCGACCTTCGACAGGCTCGCCGGTCACCTGATGAAATCCGGTACGCAGATCAGAAGCGTCGCGCTCGCACCCGATCTCGTGGTCAATCACGTCTATCCGCTGAAGGGCAATGAAAAGGTTCTGGGGCTAGACTACCGCAAGAACGACGATCAACGCTCCGCCGTCTACAGGGCCCGCGACGAGAACCGGGTAACGCTCGCAGGTCCGATCAATCTGATCCAAGGGGGCCAGGGCCTGCTCGTCCGGTATCCGGTCACCTTCACGGATACTCATGGGAAAGAAACCTTCTGGGGCATTCTCTCCGCGGTCGTGGATCTCGACAAGCTCTATCGGGAGAGCGGCCTCAATGCCGCCTCGGAAAATCTGCACATCACCGTCGGTGCCATCGACCACAACAATGGCTCGACCCGCTATTTCTACGGAGACCGAGCCGAGGTCGGAGAGGTTCCGGCAGCAGCGGCAATCGACCTCGGCTATGAACAATGGATATTGCTGGCCACGCCGAAGCAGGGATGGAACGTGCTGCCGGAAGGGACGGCAACCTTTCGTCTCAGCCTCGCGCTCGTCGGCCTGCTGATCATCCTGCCGCTGGTCTGGGTCGGGCGCCTGATGCGCGAACGCCACGACAACATTCTGGCATTGCGCAACCGGGAGGAGCAACTCGAGGAACTGTCCCAGCGCCTGGAAGTCGCTCTTGAAACCTCGCAAATCGGGGTCTGGGACTACGACGTCGACGAAGATATCCTGATCTGGGATGAACGCATGCGCGACATCTATGACCTGCCGCGACATCAGGTCGAAAATATCTATCAGGACTGGGAGCGCTCTGTGCATCCCGAAGACGTGGAAATCGCCAGGGCGACATTTGCGGAAACCGTCTCGACAGGCCGCAAGTACATCACCCAGTTCCGGATCGTTACAAGAACCGGCGATGTCCGGCATGTCCGCGCCTATGGTACGGCCTACCGCGATCATAGAGGCCATTACAAGATCGTCGGCGTCAACTGGAATGTCACCGAGGACATGCGACTGCAGGACGAATTGAAGGCAGCCAAGAAAAAGGCCGAGGAACAGAACCGCGAGCTGGAAATCGCCCGCAAGCGGATGGAATACAACTCACTGCACGATGCATTGACCGGTCTGCCGAACCGCCGCTTCCTCGACCAGGTTCTCGCCGAACGCGATAACGGTCACGGGTCTCCGACCATGACCCTGCTGCATATCGACCTCGATCGGTTCAAGGACATCAACGATACGCTCGGCCACGGCGCGGGAGACCGTATCCTCAAGCACACCGCCGACACGCTGCTCGCCAATGTCGGCGTGGCGGATTTCGTTGCGCGCATCGGCGGCGACGAGTTCGTGGTGATCACGAGCTGCGACTGTGCGGAAAGCTGCAGCCCGCTGGCGGACAAGCTGATCGAGGGTATCAGCCGACCGGTCGACTACAACGGCCACGAATGCAGGGTGGGTGCGAGTATCGGCGTCGCCTCGCGATGCGATCTGTTGGAAAAGGCCGACGACCTGCTGATCAACGCCGATATCGCTCTCTACGAAGCCAAGCGTCGGGGCCGCAACCGGGTGGAGTTCTTCTCCGATGCCCTTCGGGCAGTCGCCGTCTCGAACAAGCGCACGGCCGACGAAATCCTCCGCGGCCTCGAGCAGGGCGAATTCATCCCGTATTTCCAGCCGCAGTTCGACGCCCGCACGCTGGAGATCGCCGGCGTCGAGGCGCTGGCGCGCTGGGAGCATCCGGAAAAGGGCATGCTGCCGCCGTCCGCCTTCCTGCCGATCGCCGAAGCGCTCAACAACGTGGCCCAGATCGACGCCAGCATCCTGCATCAGGCGCTGTTCCAGTACCATCGCTGGCAGGCCGAGGGACTTGCCATACCGCAGGTGTCGGTCAATATCTCGGCACAGCGGCTGCTTGACGACAACCTGATCGACAAGCTGCGAGAGCTTGCCCCCGCACCCGGGTCGTTGTCCTTCGAACTTCTGGAATCGATCTCGTTCGATGACGAGGACGACATGCTGCTTAGCCGGATAAAGGCCATCAAGGAGCTGGGGATCGCCATCGAACTCGACGATTTCGGCACCGGCTATGCCTCGATCATCAGCCTGATCAACCTGTCGCCGCGGCGACTGAAGATCGACCGGCAGCTGATCAAACCTGTCCTGACCTGCGAGTCGCAGCAGCAACTGGTGCGATCGATCATCGATATCGGCCGGTCGCGGGGTATCGAAAGCGTGGCCGAAGGGATCGAGACGATGGAGCATGCCGCCGTGCTGCGCGACCTCGGCTGTGACTTCCTGCAGGGATATGCTTTGGCACGGCCAATGAGCGCCGATCAGTTCCTCGCCTTCGCAAGGGAATACAAGCCGGCCGCACAGCGGGATCGAAGACGCGCCTAATATGGCCGAGGGTCAGCGGATGACGGACGGCCCGAAGTTTTCCAAAAGCCCGGTATACGGTTTCGAGATCGGAAATGAGTAGGCGCCGCGCTTGGCTGTTCGAAGGCCCAGCGTCACCAGCGCTTCTGCCTGCTTGACGGCAGCGCCGACGCCGTCGATCACCGGCAGCCCATATTTCTCCTGCAGCTCGGCGGCCATCTCCGCCATGCCGGCGCAACCGAGGACGATGGCTTCGGAACGGTCCTCTTCGATGGAGCGGCGGATTTCCGCCTCAAGGCGCGCCCGGGCACCGGAGTTCGGATCTTCGAGCGACAGCACCGGAATATCCGCCGCCCTCACCCGCGCCCTGCCCGCCATGCCGTAGCGCTGGACAAGATGCTCCAATGGGTCGAGCGAAATCGCCATGGTCGTGACCACGCCGATGCGACGGGCGATGAAGGAGGCGGCGGCGAGGCCCGCCTCGCAGATGCCGATGACCGGGATCGCGGCCATGGCCCTTGCCGCGTCGAGCCCGGTGTCGTCGAAACAGGCGATGACGGCCGCATCGGCACCGGCTTGTTCGCCCGCTGCGATTTCGGCGAGCAGGCCTGGAACCGCGAAGGCCTCGTCATAATAACCCTCGATCGAGACCGGTCCCATGGCGGACGTCACGGCGGAAATCTCCGTGCCGGCGGCCGCGACGCGCACCGCCGCCGAAGCGATCGTCTCCGTCATGCTGGCGGTGGTGTTGGGGTTCACGACGAGGATGCGCATGAAATGTCCGTCAGTTCGCCGACCTGGTCGGCTCTGCATTGCAGGGAGAGATAAGTGCGGAGGAGGTCATGCTCGCGCGCGCTTGCGCCCGAGATAGACAATCACCGCGAGCGTCGTGCCGATAACCGCAAAGGAGAACAGCGTCGTCACGGTGCCGAGCGCATAGAGCACCGGCGTCGTCACGTTGGTGGTCATGCCGTAGATTTCGAGCGGCAGGGTGTTGTAGCTGCCCGCCGTCAGCAGCGTGCGCGCGAATTCGTCATAGGAAAGCGAGAAGCCGAACAGGCCGACACCAACGAGGCTCGGCGCGATCATCGGCAGGAGCACGTTCGAGAAGGTCTGCCAGGGAGAGGCGCCGAGATCGCGGGCCGCCTCTTCATACGAAGGCGAAAAGCGGTTGAAGACGGCAAACATGATGAGCACGCCAAAGGGTAGCGTCCAGGTCAGGTGCGCCCCGAAGGCCGAGGAATACCAGAACGGCTTGAAGCCGAATTGCTGGAACATCACGCCGATGCCGAGGCTGACGATGATCGACGGCACCACAAGGCTGGCGATGGCCAGATAGAAGAGCGACGTCGATCCGACAAAGCGCCGGCGGAAGGCAAGGCCCGCCAGAAGGGAGACGACCACCGTCACCGCCATGACCATCAGGCCGAGGGTGACGGAACGGGTGATCGAGCCGGCGAAATCGCCCACCGCCTGCTTCTCGAACAGATTGGCGAACCAGTGCAGCGACCAGCTGTTCATCGGGAAGGTCAGGCCGCCATTCGGTCCCTGGAAGGACAGGATGAAGATCGCCGACATCGGGCCGTAGAGGAACAGGACGAAGATCGCAAAGAAGATGGCGAGGACGTAGAAGCCGGTGCCGCGCTTTTCGTGATGCATGGCTTATAGCTCCTTCCGGATATCGACAATCCGCAGAATGCCGGAGACGATGATCAGCACCGCAAACAGCAGGACCACGGCATTGGCGGCGGCTGCCGGATATTGCAGCAGCGACATCTGGTTCTTCATCATCAGCGCGACAGACGCGCTCTGGCCACCGGACATGACCTGCACCGTGGTGAAATCGGCCATCACCAGCGTGACAACGAAGATAGTGCCGATCGCCATGCCGGGCTTGGCCAGAGGAATGATGACGTTCCAGAGCGTCTGCCAGCCGGTGGCGCCGGCATCCTTGGCGGCCTCCACCAGCGAGCGGTCGATGCGCATCAGCGTGTTGAAGATCGGCGTGACCATGAACAGCGTGTAGAGATGCACCATGGCGAGCACCACAGCGAAATCCGAATAGAGCAGCCATTCGACCGGCGAGGAGACCAGACCGGCCTTCTGAAGGCCCATGTTGACCAGACCATTGCGCCCCAGCACCGGTATCCACGAGATCATGCGGATGATGTTCGAGGTCAGGAAGGGAACCGTGCAGACGAGGAAGAGGATGGTCTGCATGGCCGCGCTGCGGACATGGAAGGCGAGGAAATAGGCGACCCAGAAGCCGATGACGAGGGTGAGCGCCCAGACGATCGCCGCATATTTCAGGGTGTTGAGGTAGGTCTTCCAGGTTACCCAGGAAAACAGCACGTCCTCGTAATTGGTCCAGAGGAAATCCGGATAGATGCCGGCGAAATCGTAGTCCCAGAAGCTGACGGCGATGATGAGGATGATCGGCAGCAGGAAGAAGAAGCCGAGGATCAGCGTCAGCGGCGTGGCCTGGAGATAGGAGGCGGCGCCGCCGGCCATTCGCGATGCGAGGCTGGTCTTTGCGCGCTTCATCGGCATCATGTCATCTGTGGCAGCGGTGCTCACGGGTGCCGTCTCCTATGCCCGGGCTTTGGATGGCGCCCCTCCCCCGAGAGACCGAGGGAGGGGCAGTTGTCATCAGGCAGCGATGAACTCGTTCCAGCGCTTGACCATATAGCGGTCCTCGTCCATCACCGAGTTCCAGCAGGCGACGTGGCCCATGCGCTCGAGGAAGGAGCCGCCGTCGCGAACGGCGCCGGCCTTCTCCATGACCTTGCCTTCCGGCGACAGGATATCGCCCTCGGCCGGCTTGCCTTCGATCCAGTAGCCCCATTCGTCGGCGGACATGTATTCCTTGGCGGTGTCCATGCAGGCCGAGTAGTAGCCCTGGCGGTTGAGGTAGCCGCCGACCCAGCCGGACGTGTACCAGTTGATGTATTCGTAGGCTGCGTCGAGCTCGGCGCCGGAAAGGTGCGAGGCGAGGCCGAGACCGCCGCCCCACGAGCGGTAGCCTTCCTTCAGCGGCTGATACTTGCAGGCGATGCCCTTGGAGCGGACGGCGGCGACGGCTGGCGACCACATGGACTGGATGACGACTTCGCCCGACGCCATCAGGTTGACGGACTCGTCGAAGGACTTCCAGAAGGCGCGGAACTGACCGTCCTGCTTGGCCTTGATCAGGAAGTCGATCGTCTTGTCGATCTCTTCCTTGGTCATGTTGCCCTTGTCGGCGTACTTGATGTTGCCCATGGCTTCCATGATCATGGCCGCATCCATGATGCCGATCGACGGGATGTTGAGGATCGAGGTCTTGCCCTTGAAGGCCGGATCCATGATGTCGGCCCAGGTGGTGATATCGCGGCCGACGAGGTCCGGACGGATGCCGAGCGTGTCGGCATTGTAGATCGTCGGAACCATGGTGAACCAGCCGGTCTCGCCGGATGCGAACGTCTTGTCGCCGGGCTTTTCGACGAAGCCGACGGTGTGCGGCGCGGTGCCCTGGGCGATGACGCTGTTGGGTGTCAGCTTGCCGGTTTTGAACAGCGGCACGATCTTGTCGTAGTATTTCAGCTTGGAGGTATCCATCGGCTGGATGACGCCCGACGGATAGACCTTCTTCAGGATCCAGTATTCGATGTCGGCGATGTCATAGCTGTCCGGCTGGGTGACGGTGCGCTGGGCGGCGGCGTCGGAGTCGAGCGCCGTCATCTCGAGCGTGATGCCGAGGTCGGCCTTGCACTTCTCGGCGATAGCATTGATGTTGGAAACGCCGGTGCCGATCTGGCGAAGCGTGATCGGGTTCTTGGCCCAGATGGTCGGGAAGCCGGTGATGACGCCGGTGCCCGCTGCAAGGCCGGCCGCTGCTGCACCCGTCTTGAGGATGTCGCGGCGCGTCAGCCCCTTCTTCTCAGTCTTCGTCTCGCTCATAGCTGTTCTCCTGGTGGTTTTGTTGACGGTCATTTATCGATCCGACCGAGGACGACCACATCCCCGGCATCCCAAGCGAGCGCCACGGCGTCTCCGACCTTGACAGGCCGGGCGAAAAACTCCGTGTCCCCCACAATCGCAGTGAAATCCGTGATACCCGCCCCATCCGCGGTCAGCTTCACGGAGGAGCCGCGATATTCGACATTGGTGATCGTGCCGGAGAAGCCGAGACCCGGCGCCGTCGGCTCGCCCAGGCGCACGCGGTCCGTACGCACAGCGATATCGACGGGCTCGCCGGGATCACGCGGGCCATCGATGGCGGTGAACACGCCATCCTCGACCGCAACCGACAGGAAAGTGCCGTCATGGCCGGACGCCTTTCCGGAGATCACGTTGTGGTCGCCCATGAACCGGGCGACGAATGCGGTTGCCGGCCGCTCGAAGACCGTGCGCGGCGCGGCAGCCTGCTCGATACGGCCATCGTTCATGACCACGATCAGGTCCGCCAATGCCAGGGCTTCCTCCTGGCTGTGCGTGACATGAACGAAGGTGATGCCGAGCGAGGTCTGCAGTTTCTTCAGTTCGGCGCGCATATGAACCTTGAGGAAGGGGTCGAGCGCCGACAACGGCTCATCGAGAAGCAGCGCTTCGGGATCGGTGATCAGCGCGCGGGCAAGCGCCACACGCTGCTGCTGGCCGCCGGAAAGCTGGGTGGGCTTGCGCGTGGCATAGCGCTCCATCTGCATCAGCTTCAGCATGTCCAGCGCCTTGGCGCGCCGCTCCTCGCGGGCGACGCCCTTCATCTTCAGGCTGAAGGCGACATTGTCGATGAGATCAAGGTGGGGGAAGAGCGCATAGGACTGAAACATCATTGCCGTACCGCGGCGCGCCGGCGGCAGGTCCGAGACGTTCTTGTTGCCCAGGATCACGTCGCCTTCGGTGATGCTCTCGTGACCGGCGACCATGCGCAGCGTCGTCGTCTTGCCGCAACCCGATGGGCCAAGCAGGCAGCAATAGGTGCCGGCCGGAATCTTGAGGTTGATGCCGTGGACAGCGGTCGTTGCGCCGTATTTCTTGACGACGGATACGATTTCGATTTCTGCAGCTTTGCTCATGCGGCGCCCCTTCGCTTGCCGAATGAGAAATGCATTTCGCGTGCCAGACTCGTGAAGTCTCTGATATCATGTCGGTTTCCGGATCGAGCTGTTTGCGCACAAAACCGGCACATGCCGCATTGCACAAAATTTAGTCCATTGCCTTCGATGCAATGTCAAAATTGTATGCAATCTGATGGCACTTTTTCAGACACTCGGGATTTGCATGAAAAGCGGTTCGGGATTAAATGAAGTCATCGAGATGCGGTGAATTCCTTCCATGACTGACGCAGCCTATTCCATCGACGCACCGGCAGAAGACCGGGCCCAGGCCATCCGCGACGCGCTTCGAGATGCGATCGTCGATCGTCGGCTCGTGCCCGGCACCAAACTTTCCGAGGCGGAGGTGGGGACGCTGTTCGACGCCAGCCGGACGGTCGTGCGCTCCGCCCTGCAGATGCTGGCCTTCGAAGGACTGGTGAAGACCGAGCGCAACCGCGGCGCATTCATCTCCAATCCGACGCCGGAGGAAGCACGGCAGGTATTTGCGTCGCGACGGCTGATCGAGCCGGGTACCGCAGTCGCCGCCGCCGAACGGATCAAGCCGACGGACATCGCCCGCTTCCGTAAGCAGCTCGATGAAGAAGCGCATTTCATGAATGCACGCGGCCCGCAGGCGCGGCGCGGAGAAATCAAGGCATCGGGCGACTTTCACCTGATGCTGGCCGAAGTCGCCGGCAACCAGATCCTGCAGCGCTTCATGGACGAACTCGTCGCCCGTTCCTCGCTGGTCATCGCGCTTTACGGGCGCACCGGCATTTCGAGCTGCGGCCACAGCGAGCACACCGGTATTCTCGACGCTCTGGAAAGAGGCGACGCGAAACGCGCGGCAGAGCTGATGCTGCGCCATATCGACCACATCGAGACCGATCTCGACTACAGAATGCGTGAAGGCCTGGCCTTGAAGGACGCGCTGGACCTTTAAGGCCGGCACCTCTTTGGCCGCTTGGGTGGGAGGACCCGGCATGGCATGGAACCTGCGCAACTGGGCGCGCGCCATGAAACGCGATGTCTCGGCGCTTTACCGCGCGAGCCGTGACCCGCGTGTTCCCTGGCATGCGAAAGCGCTGGCCGTCTTCGTCGTCGGCTATGCCTTGTCGCCGATCGATCTCATTCCGGATTTCATTCCCGTCATCGGCTATCTCGACGACATCATCCTCGTGCCGCTTGGCATCTGGGCGGTGATAAAGCTGATCCCGCCAGAGATCATGGCCGAGCATCGCAGGCTGGCCTCCGCCGACCGGCCGGCCAGCAAGACGGCTGCAGCCGTCATCATCGCCATCTGGATCGTGGTACTTCTGATTGTAGGCTCTTGGATTGTCCGGCGGCTCAGCTTCACTCCGTGACCTGCGACGAGATCCAAAGGCGGAAGGCTTCGGCCAGCGGATTCTCACGCTTTCCCTCGGGAACCACCACATAGTAGCTGTTTTCGGTCGTCAGCGGACGCTCAAACAGGATTGCCAGCCGGCCATCCGCCAACTCCTGCTCGATCAAATAACGCGGCAACAGGGCGGCGCCGAGCCCGGCGATCGCCGCCTCGATCTGCATCGAGAACTGGCCGAAGCGATGGCCGCTGAAGGCGCCCGTCGTGTCCAGCCCCTGCTCGTCGAACCATTCCGCCCAGAGTTTCGGCCGCGCGCTCAGATGCAGGAGCGGCCCATCGGCAAGGTCGGCAGGGCCGAGGCCGGCCATGTTCTCCTTGAGCGCCGGACAGGCCACCGGCAAAATGACCTCGCGGCAGAGATAATGGCAGACCGCCTTGGCCCAGACCGGCTGACCGTAATGAATGGCCAGGTCGAAGTTTTCCTCGTCGAAATCGAAGGGCTCCGAGCGCGAGGCAAGCTCGAGCGTCGTTCCCGGGTGCCCTTCCAGGAAGCCGGGCAGGCGCGGCGTCAACCAGCGGCTGGCAAATGTCGGAAGCGTCGCGATCGAAAGGCTCTGCTGGCCGGCGCGCGAGGCCATCGCCTTCAGCACCATCGCCTCCGTTCGATTGAGAAGATTGCGAACCTCCGGCAACAGCGCATGCCCCTGTTCCGACAGGACGACGCGCTGTCGCACCCGTTCGAACAGTGTGAGGCCGAGCCGCGCCTCCAGTTCCTTGATCTGGCGGCTGACGGCGCTCTGCGTCAGGTTCAGTTCACGCGCCGCCTGCGTGAAACCGCCATGCCTGGCAGCACATTCGAACGCCTGCAGCGTCGCTATGTCCGGCATCTGCCGCCGGTTGAGCTTCATGACCATCACGCATCACCTGAACTGCGAATTTTGCAATATTCCCCAAATGAAATTCATTATAATGCTGAAACGGAATTAACTTACAAGCGATCCCATACGCGTCAGAGGTGCTCATGACCATTGCAGCTTCAAAAATCAACGTGCCGAAGGAAGCGGCGGCCCTACTGGAAAAGCTGGGCGTCGATGCCGGCCTCTTCACCGGTGGCAGCATGGCATCCCATTCGCCGGTCACCGGCGAACAGATCGCCGCGCTCACGCCGCACACGCCGGACGCCGCCGCCAAGATCATCGCTAAGGCCGATGCCGCATTCCGCGTCTGGCGCAATGTGCCGGCCCCGAAGCGCGGCGAGCTGATCCGCCTGCTTGGCGAGGAACTCCGCGCCGCCAAGGCCGATCTCGGCCGACTGGTCTCGATCGAGGCCGGCAAGATCACGTCCGAAGGCCTTGGCGAAGTGCAGGAAATGATCGACATCTGCGATTTCGCCGTCGGCCTCTCCCGCCAGCTCTACGGCCTGACGATCGCCACCGAGCGGCCGGGCCACCGGATGATGGAAACCTGGCATCCGCTGGGTGTCGTCGGCATCATTTCCGCCTTCAACTTCCCGGTCGCCGTCTGGTCGTGGAATGCGGCGCTGGCGCTGGTCTGCGGCAACGCGATCGTCTGGAAGCCATCGGAAAAGACGCCGCTGACGGCACTTGCATCGCAGGCTATCCTTGAACGCGCCATCGCCCGTTTCGGCGACGCGCCGGAGGGCCTCTCCTCCGTTCTGATCGGCGACCGCGCCATCGGCGAGGTTCTTGTCGATGATCGCAAGGTCGCCCTCGTCTCGGCGACCGGCTCCACCCGCATGGGCCGCGAAGTGGGTCCGCGGCTCGCCAAGCGCTTTGCCCGTTCGATCCTGGAACTCGGCGGCAACAATGCCGGCATCGTCTGCCCGTCCGCCGACCTCGACATGGCCTTGCGCGCCATCGCTTTCGGCGCCATGGGTACGGCAGGCCAGCGCTGCACGACGCTGAGACGCCTGTTCGTGCATGACAGCGTCTATGATGCGCTCGTACCGCGATTGCAGAAGGCCTATGAAAGCGTCTCGGTCGGCAATCCGCTCGAGACATCGGCGCTCGTCGGCCCGCTCGTCGACAAGGCCGCCTTCGACGGCATGCAGAAGGCGATCGAGACGGCGAAGGCAGCGGGCGGCAAGGTCACTGGCGGTCATCGCGTCGAGGACGCCGGCAGCGCGCAAGCCTATTACGTGAAACCCGCGCTGATCGAGATGCCGGCACAGGTTTCGCCGGTCACCGAGGAGACCTTCGCACCGATCCTATACGTGATGAAATACAGCGATTTCGACGAGGCTCTGGCGCTTCACAACGACGTCGCTGCCGGGCTTTCCTCCTCGATCTTCACGCTCGACATGCAGGAGGCCGAACGCTTCCTGTCGGCGGAAGGCTCCGATTGCGGCATCGCCAACGTCAACATCGGCACCTCGGGCGCAGAAATCGGCGGGGCATTCGGCGGTGAAAAGGAAACCGGCGGCGGCCGCGAATCCGGTTCCGACGCCTGGAAGGCCTATATGCGCCGTGCGACCAACACGATCAATTACTCGAAGGCCCTGCCACTCGCACAGGGCGTGTCCTTCGACATCGATTGATCCGCAAGGGCTGGGTGGACGAACCGTTCGGCCCGGCATTCCTAGACAGGGCGAATACAGAAACGGGGCCGAACGGCCCCGTTTTCATGTCAGGTTTTTGATCGCCTTTACCCGGCGATGCGATGGGTCTTGCTTCGATCTTCGTAATACTGTCCGAACCGGTTCTGCAGGAAGGCATCGAGGCTGATCTCTTCCTGCCGGATGAAGCCCGTGTCGCGCGGCAGCTTGCCCTCCGCCATCATGTCGAGGACGGCGCAGATGCTGGCGGCGGTGGTGATCTGGATGGCGCTCGTCATGCGTCCGGCGACGACGCCGCTATAGACCTTGTTGGCATAGGTTTCCTGCACGAGACGTCCGTCCTTACGGCCGGAAACGGTGACGAAGATGATCACGACATCCTGGGTCGTCGTCGGTAGCGCGTTCTCGAAGATGTCCTTCAGCACCTCGCGGCGATGACGCAGGCCGAGATCGTTGAGAAGCGCCTTCATGATCGCCGCATGGCCGGGATAGCGGATCGTGCGATAATTGAGGGTGCGCACCTTGCCCTTCAGCGTCTCGCAGAGCGTGCCCAGGCCGCCGGAGGTGTTGAAGGCCTCGTAGGTGACGCCGTCGAGCGAGAACTCCTCCCGCTCTTCCAGCGCCGGCACGTCCGTCAGCACGCCCTCGACGATCGCCTCGCAGGGCTCGATATACTCGTTGATGACGCCGTCGGTGCTCCAGGTGAGATTGTAATTCAGCGCATTCGACGGATATTGCGGCAGGGCGCCGACCCGCATGCGCACAGAGTCCAGCGTGTCGAAACGGCTGGCGAGATCATGGGCGACGATCGAGATGAAGCCGGGCGCCAGTCCGCACTGAGGGATGAAGGCGGTCGTGGCGCCCAGCGCGATGTCCTTGACGCGACGGGTGGATTCGACGTCTTCCGTCAGGTCGAGATAGTGCACGTCGGCGGCGGCCGCTGCTTCGGCAATGGCGACCGTCAGATGGAACGGAGCAGCGCTGAGGACGGCAAATTTGCGGGCAAGCAGTGCCTCCAGACTGGCGCGATCAGCGATATCGACAACTTGGGTCGAGACGGCCGGGTGCGCTTCGATGGCGGCGAGCTGCTCTTCCGCGCGGTCGGCGACGGTGACCCGATAGTCTCCGCTATGGGCGAGCAGGCGGGCAATGGTCGAGCCGATCTTTCCCGCGCCGATGACGACGATGTCTTTCATTCCAAATCCCCTTCTGGACATGTTTTCATCAGCATGGCCCGAATTTCGGTCGATTTGCAGCTTCCATGTGACGATATCGCCTTATATGATTGATCATATAGCCAATGGATTTGATCAAAATGATGACCATGGACAAGGACCGTGCTCTGCTGGATCTTCTCGGCGAGAATGCGCGCATGCCGGTGGCGACCATTGCCCGCCGGCTCGGCCTGTCGCGCACCACCGTGCAGGCACGCATCGAGAAGCTCGAGCGCGACGGCGTCATCGCCGGCTACGGGGTGCGGCTCTCATCTGCCTATGAAAGCGGATTGGTGAAGGCCCATGTGCTGATCACGATCGCTCCGAAATCGCTCGGCCGGGTAACGGCGGATCTCTCCGCCATCGGCGAGGTCAAGGCACTGCATTCGGTCAGCGGCAGCTTCGACCTGATTGCCATCGTCGCGTCCACATCCATCAGCGCGCTTGATCACATCATCGACGCGATCGGCGAAATAGAGGGCGTCGAGCGGACGCTTTCCTCGATCATCCTGTCGACCAGGATCGAACGCTGAAGACGTCAGTCGGTGCGTTTCGTCGAAGGATAAGGGGTGCGGGTGCTCTCGACGGAATAGACGCCGTTGCTGCAACGATAGACCAGCTTCGGCAGTGACCTGTTGTTCGGCAGCAAGCTGCCGTCATCGTCATCATCGCGATGGAAGCGGAACTGGCGCGTCGCCGTCTCGCACCGGAATTTGGCGCTTGCGTCCGTGTCGGTGCCGAACGTCTCCACGCCGGGCAGATCCTTGTAGGGGTACTGGCCCTTCAGCTTGGAGAAATCGAGTTCGCCGGCGAACGAATGAGACGCGGCCGCAAACAGGATCGCTCCAGAGATGGCAATGGCGATTTTCAACGTCGTTCCTCGGCCTTCCTCGGCGGACACCGTCAATATAGGGCGGCGGCAGTGCCGCCGCAAAGGATCAATCAATAAAAGCGTCGGTAGGATGTCGGCAGGCCATAAAGCGGCTCAATGCGCGCGATTGCCTCGGACAGGGGCTCGCGTGTCACCTGCATCGTGTGGCCGTTTGCATGCAGCAGGCTGTCGCTATCTTCCATGAAGCCGACATGGCCCGTCCAGAAGACGAGATCGCCGCGTCTCAGATCGTTGCGGGTGATCGCGCTGCCGAAGGCAGCCTGCATGTCGCTGTCACGCGGCGCATTGCGTCCGCTCATCTGCATGGAAAGCTGAACCAGCGCCGAGCAATCGATCCCGTGGCCGCTGCGTCCGCCCCAGAGATACGGTGTCTGCAGGAAAAGGCCGGCGATCGCCACCGGATCGTCGTCGAGGATGTCTGCTACCGGACGGCAATGCGCGGCGATGACGGCCGTCCCGTCGGCGAGCAAGAGGTAGCGGGTGTTGCGGGTTTCGGCCTCGCCAACCACTGCAAGACGGCTTCCCATCGACAGTGACGCGGAAATCGGGAAGCGCAGATCGGGACCCGGATAGAGGAAGGTGCGCGGCACGCTGACCACATGTGTTGCTGCCGGGTGATCGGTTGCCACGGCATCGGCCGGAACATAGCCGACATAGGCATCGACCGCCGACTGCACCCAGGCCCAGCCGTTGGCCGTCTCGAACACTGTGACCGGCTCGCCCAGAAGGAACTGGGTATCGATCCCGACCGAAAGGTCCGGCTTCGGACGGACGTCGACGACCGGCGCCGTGATGACGGCCGCCTCCCCTTCGACATAGCGCTCGGCCTCGACCTCGCCCTTGAGGCGGATGTCTGCGAGATCGGGCCGGAAGGCATGAAGACGTCGGTCGAGCATCGCGGTTCCCTTTGGTCAGTCCAGCTTGTGAGCCTGATCTATGATCAGATCGCCGAGCTTTTCGAGATAGAGCGCGCCGGCAACGGTGCGCTTGATGATGACGTTTCGCCGGTCGCGCTCGTCCCGCACCCGGTCGACCAGCTTCATGGCGCCCATGGTATCCAGCGCCCGGGTGATGACTGGCTTGCTGACGTTCAGCGTCGCCGCCAGCCCGCGTACCGTATGCGGCGGCGGCACCAGGTAGACATGCAGGAGGATCGCCATCTGGCGGAGCGTCAGGTCCGGATTTTCAAGCCGCACCTGCTCCAGGGTCAATCCATGCATGAGGCCCAGCGCCTGGCTGGCGGTCAATTCGACGGGCACGGGGTTCTCCAGAACCGTTACGCTACCGTTCTATTTACCGCCAAACCGGGATGCGGGACAAGGTCCGTCAGAGCCCCGCCTTCAACACATGGTAAATGGCCCGGATCGCCTGCGCCTCGCCGCCCATCGGCGCATGCGGCTTGTCGGCCTGCGACCAGGCGAAGATATCGAAATGCGCCCAGCGCGGGGTCTGAGTGACGAAGCGCTTCAGGAACAATGCCGCCGTGATGGATCCCGCCATGCCGCCGGACGGCGCGTTTGTCAGATCCGCGATCCTGGCATTCACCATCTGCTCGTAACCAGCGAACAG
Source organism: Rhizobium sp. NRK18 (assembly GCF_024385575.1). NCBI lineage: Bacteria > Pseudomonadati > Pseudomonadota > Alphaproteobacteria > Hyphomicrobiales > Rhizobiaceae > Rhizobium > Rhizobium sp. NRK18. Next base: position 3,766,298 of record NZ_JANFMV010000001.1, read on the forward strand.
CGGCATGCGCCAGATCGGATCGAACACCTCACCGCTTGCCTTGGCAAGCGAGGCGGCGAGCGCCTCGTCGTCGGTAAAGAACGGCGGTACGTCCGGTCCGAGCGCGACGCGGGCGGCGCCGGTTAGCGTCGCCATGTCGATGATCAGGTCCGGCTTTTCCTCGTCGGCATAGGCGAGTGCGTCGGCCAGGATGAGGCGGCCTTCGGCATCGGTGTTGTCGATCTGCACCGTCAGCCCCTTGCGGCTGATGTAGATGTCGCTCGGACGAAACGCATTGCCGGCTATGGAGTTTTCCACTGCAGGCACCAGCACCCGCAGATCGATGTCGAGACCGGCATCCATGATCAGGAGCGCCAGACCGAGAACGTTGGCCGCGCCGCCCATATCCTTCTTCATCAGAAGCATGGAGGATGCCGGCTTGATATCGAGGCCGCCGGTATCGAAGCAGACGCCCTTGCCGACCAATGTGAGGCGCGGCGCGCCCTTGCGTCCCCAGCGCATGTCGAGCAAGCGGGGCTCCGACGTGCTGGCGCGGCCGACAGTGTGGATCAGCGGGAAATTCCGCTTGATGAGATCATCGCCGCGAATGACCTCGGTTTCAGCGCCATAATGCTTTGCGAGAGCGAGAAACACGGATTCCAGCTCATCGGGCCCCATGTCGTTGGTCGGCGTGTTGACCATGTCACGCACGAGATAGACGGCGGCCAGCTGGCGGGCGATTTCCACCGCATCGGCATCCTGCGGCATGGCCATGCGCGCCTTTTCGGAGGACGGCGCCTTGTAGAGATCGAAACTGTAGGCGCCGAGACCGAAGCCGAGGCACAGCCAATCCACGTTGATCGGCGCCGTCTCCAGATGCCAGTTGCCGGCCGGCAGCGCTCTGGGCAGCTTGCCTGTGAGGAAGGGCTGGGCCTCCGGTGTGCTGCCAAGGCCGAACAGGGCGCCGCCAAGATGTCCGTCTTCGCCGGGCACCGGTAGCGTCGCGCCGGCTTCGGCCTTGAAGCCCGCCTTCCTGGCCCAGTCGAGCGCGACGGGATCGATGGAGCCGGCCTCGATCTGGGCGGGCGTGACAGCGAAGATCGGCAGCGTCGCGCCGCCCTCTTCAAGATACGGGGACTTGCGGTTGATGTGCTGGAAAGGAGCCATGGGGACCTGCGAAATGCCTGGAATGAATCACGATGTTAACGGACTATTAGGGTTAACAGAATATTGCTGGAGCGAGAATGACGCCGCGTCGAGGTAAAGATTGCGGCCCGGGCACGAAGAAACAGGGGCATTGTATGAGCATGCCGGTACATTTGGCTTCCGCGAAAACCCGCCTTCTTGTTGGCGTGTGTCTGGCGATTGCGACCGCATCGGCAAGCGGCTGCGCGACCAAGCCGAGCCAGATGACCACCGGCTCCATCCCGAAATTTTCCAAGCCGATCGAGCAGATGGATTCCGCCGAACTCAACGTGGCGGCAGACCAGGCCGGCAGGGCCTATGACAAGGCCCCGACCAATCCGCAGGTCGGCATCACCTATGCAAACCTGTTGCTGATGTCCGGCAAGAACGACCAGGCGCTCGCCGTCATGCAGCGCGTGGCGATCGCCAATCCGAAGAATTCCAGCGTGCTTGCCGCCTATGGCAAGACTCAGGCGGCCGCGGGACAGTTCGACCAGGCGCTGGCCTCGATCCAGCGCGCCCAGACGCCGGATCGGCCGGACTGGAAGCTGTTTTCCGCCGAGGGCGCCGTGCTCGACCAGCTCGGCCGGCCAGACGAGGCACGCGAGCGCTATCGCAATGCCCTCGACATCGTCCCGAACGAACCGTCGGTGCTCTCCAATCTCGGCATGTCCTATCTCCTGACCGGAGATCTCAAGACTGCCGAATCCTATCTGCGCACGGCGATCGCCCAGCCGGCAGCCGACAGCCGCGTCCGCCAGAATCTCGCACTCGTCGTCGGCCTTCAGGGACGCTTCGACGAGGCGATCAACATCGCCCAGCGGGAATTGACCAAGGAACAGGCCGATGCCAACGTCGCCTATCTCAAGCAGATGTTGAACCAGCAGGGCACGTGGAAGAAGCTCGCCAAGAACGGGTGACGAACACATTTCCCCTCCCGGCAGTGACGCTGCGGGATAGTTGTATTCAGCGACACTCGCCCCGCCGCTTCGTTACATCCAGATCATCGTACACGTGCTGCTACACGCATGAATGCATTGAGCACGACCAACTCTTGCGATCAAGTTAGGTCGGCGACGGCGGCGGCGGCAGCGGCGGCGGCTTTTTGTCAACCGGCGTCTGACCGAGCGAATTCGATATTCCGAACAGCGTGTCCGGTTCCCAGGTATTCGGATCGTCCTCACGATTGCGCCGGATCAGCGACTTGTCGGACTGGCCGAAATAGGCCCTGACGCCGACCCAGGCGGACTGGTGGTCGCTCTCGCCGATGCGGCCTTCCGCGAAAGCGGAGAACGCCGTGCCGCTGCCGTTCTGGAAGAGAACTTCGGTGCCGAGCGCCAGCGCGTGGTTGCCGCCCGTGTAGCGGTGGCCGGCATAGACGCTGATATTGTCGGTCGGATAAAAGGCGACATCGACCATGTCGAAGAAGCGGGTGCCATCGTCATAGGACGTCAGCGTGGAACCGCTGGTGGAGCTGTCGCCATTGCTGAATTCGACACCTGCCACGCCGCGGATGGTAAACCGTCCAAGATAGGCCTCGCCTTCCGCACCGACGCGGCCGCCATTCAGGCCGCCGGCGGCGTCATAATGCGAAAACGAGCCATACACGCCTGCAAGGCCGACGTCCGGATCACGCCAGAAGGTGTGGTTGGCGACCGAGAAGTAGGTATGCCCGTCATTGCTGAACACGCCGCCGTCGAACTGGGTCCCGAAGGCATGGCCGACCGGGATCGACAACTTGCCGACGAGACCAAAAATGCCGTCGCTGTCGCCGCCGCCACCAAGCGCGCTGAGGCTGCCGTTGATGCCGTCGACGGCAGGCTTTTGGGCCGCCGGCGGAGCGAATGACGAAGGCGCGTCGGCAGGCACGTAAATATCTGCTGCAAACGCAGATGACACACTCACAGCCAATGCAGCGATGACAGCCGATGCTGTGCCAGCCTGCAAAGAAACTCGAAAAAACATACTCTCTACTCCCCTTTTGCAAAAGGCTAGCAGGGAAGTTCTCGTCATTCTAGTTTACGCCGCAAGGATCTATTAATGATTGCAGCGATGTTGCAGCCCGACAACAGGACAAACGCGTCACGATATTCATGTCGAGCGTCGCGGGGCTGCAATCAAATGGCGGCAGGCAGCGACATCAATGGAACTTGTCGGATACGGTGATCCCGGCCGGCCCCAGGATGACGGCGATGAGGACCGGCAGGAAGAACAGGATCATCGGCACGGTGAGCTTCGGCGGCAGAGCGGCCGCCTTCTTTTCGGCTTCGTTCATGCGCTCGTCGCGGCCCTCCTGCGCCAGTACGCGCAGGGCCTGGGCGATCGGCGTACCGTAGCGTTCCGCCTGGATCAACGCCTGGGTGGCGCCACGCACACCCGGAAGCTGCGTGCGATTGGCGAGGTTTTCCAGCGCCTGACGGCGATCCTGGAGGAAGGAGAGCTCGGCGGTCGTCAGAACCATTTCCTCGGCGAGTTCGGGTGATTGCTCGGCGACTTCCTCGGCCACGCGGCGCATGGCCATTTCCATGGAGATACCGGATTCGACGCAGATCAGCAGCAGGTCGAGCGCATCCGGCCAGGCAAGGCGGATGGACTTTTGGCGCTTGCCCATGCGGTTGCTGACGTAGAGATTGGGCGCATAGAAGCCCGCATAGGCAACGAAGATCGTCACCAGAAAACGGATTGCAAACGGTTTGTCCGGCAGGTTGCCGAGACCGAAAACCCAGAGAAGTGCGAGAACGAAGAAGACGAAGGGCAGCAGGAAGCGCGCGACGAGGAAGGTGTTCAGGGCGTTCTGGGAGCGGAAGCCGGCGGCACGAAGCTTGTTCATCGTGTTTTCGTCAACGAGCGCTTCCCTGAGGTTGAACTTCTCGACGATGCTGCGAACCGACTTGTTGTTTTCCGTTCGAATGGAGGCGCGCCGCGCCTGACCGGAGCTGTCTTGATTCATACGCGCACGCTCGCGTGCCCGGATCTGGTCGCGCTCGGTGGACACTGCCTTCATGCGCTTTTCGAGATCACCCTTTTCGAAATAGGGCATGACCAGCGAATAGAAGGTTCCAAACACGGTAATGGCGACGAGCAGCGCCACCAGAGTGGAGGGATCTGTGAGCCTGGATGCGAGATCTGCTGTCATTGCCCCGGCCCCCTATATGTCGAAGTTGATCATGTTGCGCATGACAAGGATGCCGATGCTCATCCACACACCGCTCGCCATCAGGATCAAGTGACCGCGGGAATCGGTGAAGAGAACGGAGATGTAGCCCGGTGACGTCAGATAGACTAGAATCGCCACGGCAAACGGCAGGATGCCGATGATGACCGCCGAGGCCTTCGCTTCCATCGACAGCGCATTGACCTTGGCCTTCATCTTCTTTCTGTCACGCAGGACGCGCGACAGATTGGCCAGCGCTTCGGACAGGTTGCCGCCCGCCTGGGACTGAATGGCGATAACGATCGCGAAGAAATTCACTTCCTGCAGCGGCATCGTGTTGCTCATGCGCGCGCAGGCTTCGGGAATGTTCATGCCGACCTGTTGCGATTCAATGACGCGGCGAAATTCGGTCTTCACCGGCTCCTGGCCTTCGACGGCGATCAGGCGAAGCGCATCGTTCAGCGGCAGGCCGGAGCGGATGGAGCGCACCATGATGTCGAGTGCTGACGGAAACTCGCTGAGAAACTTCTTCTGTCGCCGCTTGATCAGAAAGCCGACAAACCAGCGCGGAATGCCAGCACCGACGACGAAGGCCGCTCCCAGAACGACAAGGATCGGCAAGCCGGCCACGAACCCTGCGAAGAAAACAAAGGCGGCAGCGGCGGCGCTGTAGGTATAGAACTGCCTCAGAGAGATGGGAATCGACGCCTGCTTGAGCTTCGCCTCGATGCTCAGCGACTTCTTGCTCTTTTCCTGCTGCTTCTTTTCCATCTCCTTCAGCGTGTCCTGGACGGACTTGCGCCGTTTCGACATTTCCTGAACGCGATCGCGCGCGGCCTTTACCTTGGCACCGTCGGTCTCGGCGGCCTTGATCTTGCTGACCCGGGATTCCGTCTTCTTCTGCTTTTCGATCGAGCCGAAGAGAATGCCGTATGACACACCCCCGGCGGCAATGGCCGCCAGAACGATGATGGCAATCAGATTGATATCAATCCCGAACATCGGCGTCCCAACCTGCGTTCATCACTGCGCCATGGCGTCGAGCGCTGCCGCCAGACGCCGTTCCTCATTGTAGTAACGGGCTCTATCCCAGAAGTTCGGCTTGCCGATGCCGGTCGACTTGTGCCGGCCGATGATGCGTCCGTTGGCGTCTTCGCCTTCCATATCGTAGACCATCAGGTCCTGCGTCACGATGACGTCGCCTTCCATGCCGACCACTTCGGTGATGTGCGTGATGCGGCGTGAGCCGTCGCGCAGGCGCGCGGCCTGGATGATGACATCGACGGAGCCGGAAATGATTTCGCGCACTGTTTTCGCCGGCAGGCTGAAACCGCCCATGGCGATCATCGATTCCATACGGCTGAGGCATTCGCGCGGGGTATTGGCGTGAATCGTCCCCATGGAGCCGTCGTGACCGGTGTTCATCGCCTGGAGGAGGTCGAACACCTCCGGGCCGCGCACTTCGCCGACGATGATGCGTTCGGGCCGCATACGCAGGCAGTTCTTGACCAGATCGCGCATGGTGATCTCGCCTTCGCCTTCGATGTTCGGCGGGCGCGTTTCGAGACGGACGACATGCGGCTGCTGCAGCTGCAGTTCGGCCGTATCCTCGCAGGTGATGACGCGTTCGTCGGTGTCGATGTAGGCGGTGAGGCAGTTCAGAAGAGTCGTCTTACCCGAGCCCGTACCACCGGAAATGACGACGTTGCAGCGCACCCGGCCGATGATCTGGAGCAGCACGGCACCTTCCTGGGTGATGGCACCGAATTTCACCAGCTGGTCGAGATTGAGCTTGTCTTTCTTGAACTTACGAATGGTGAGCGCCGGGCCGTCGATTGCCAGCGGCGGGGCGATGACGTTGACACGCGAACCGTCGGGCAAGCGGGCGTCGCAGATAGGGCTCGATTCGTCGACGCGGCGGCCGACCTGGCTGACGATACGCTGGCAGACGGACAGCAGCTGCGCATTGTCGCGGAAGCGGATTTCCGACTCGATCGTCTTGCCACCGACTTCGATGAAGGTCTGGCCGGCGCCATTGACCATGATGTCGGCGATGTCGTCACGGGCCAGCAGCGGCTCCAGCGGACCGTAGCCAAGCACGTCGTTGCAGATATCCTCGAGCAGTTCTTCCTGCTCGGAAATCGACATCGCGAAATTCTTGATCGTGATGATATCGTTGACGATATCGCGAATTTCCTCGCGTGCGCTTTCGCTGTCGAGCTTGGCGAGCTGCGACAAGTCGATGGTGTCGATCAGCGCCGAGAAGACCTGCGACTTGGTATCGTAGTAATCTTCGTTGCGGGCTGTCTTCTTTCGCTGAAGAGGCGGCGGCGCGATCTTGCCGCGCTCTGCGATCGGGCCGGCGTCCAGCACGCCAGGCCTCGCCGGTGCAGGTGCAGGGCTTTCGGCAGGCGGCGTTTGCGGTGCTGCGGCAGAGGGCGGCGGAGCGACGGAGGGGGGAACCGCGGCCTTTTCGGGAACGGATGGCCGGGCGATCGTACCGATGCCGGTACCCGCCTTGCCAAATCCCTCATTTCCTCGCTTGCCAAACATTACTCAATCCTGTCGCTGTTCTTCTCAACCGTCTATTTTCTGCCGAGCATTCCCAGAACCTTGCCGAGGCCGCCCTTCTTTTCCTTCTTGATGGTCGCCCGGCCGGTCACGAGGTGGGCAATCTGCGAGAAGGTTTCCGCGACTGGCGACTTGCCATCGATTTCGGAGATCATCCGGCCACTGTTCGCTGCATCGCCAAACAGCTGGACGTTGAGCGGGATGATCGCTGCGGCCTCCATTTCGAGCGGTTCGCAGAAGTCGGCCGGCGCAATTTCCGGTCGCTTGACCATTCCCACCTGATTGAGGATCAGATGCGGCGCCTTGTCGTGTGGGCGCAGTTTCTTCAGGGCGTCGAGCAGGTTCTTGGTGTTGCGCAGATTGGCGAGATCGGGCATCGCGGTGATGACGACCTCGTCGGCAGACGACAGGACCGAGCGCGCCCAGTCCGTCCACACATGCGGCACATCCAGCACGGTCACCGGCGCCGTGCGCTGGAGAATTTCCAACAGCGGCAGGAACGCATCTCCGGAAAAGTCGTAGGCCCGGTCGAGCAGCGACGGCGCCGCCAGCAAGGACAGTTTGTCGGAGCACTTGTTCAGCAGGCGGTCGAGAAACACCTCGTCCAGCCTTTCCGGCGTGAATACGGCTTCGGCAATGCCCTGCGCGGGATCCTGGTCGAAATCGATGTTGGCCGTGCCGTAGGGCAGGTCAAGATCGGCAAGGACAGTTTCGCTGTCGAACAGGTGGGAAATCATGAAGGCGCAATTGTGCGCGATCGTAGACGACCCGACGCCGCCCTTCGCCCCGATGAAGGCGATGCTGCGGCCGAGCGGCTCCGCCTGCGGGTCGACGAAAATGCCCGACACCGTTCTCAGGACGTCGGCCATCGACACCGGAGCGACCAGATATTCGGAAATGCCGTTCCGGATCAGCTCACGATAGAGATTGATGTCATTGTGGTGGCCGATGACGATGACCTTGGTCGCCGGATCACAGACTTCGGCGAGCGGGCTCAGTTCATCGAGGAGGTTATGCGGGCTGGCAGTCGTCTCGACGATGATCAGGTTGGGCGTCGGGATCTGCGAAAACATCCGGGCGGCAGCAGCGATGCCACCGCCATTGATCCGCAGGCTGACCTTCGACATGCGCCGATCCTCGGCCATGCGGTCCATCACCCGGCTGACGGCGTCGGTCTCGCAGAAAGCATGGATGGAGATGCGCGGCAGCGGACGAATCTGCTCCATGTCCCCCAGGACACGCTGATCCGGCTCACCGTCGTCTTCCGGTCCCGCCGATCCAATTTCGTAGTCAATCGCGTTCATCGTCTTTCCTGACTTTCAATCCAATGCCTGATCATTCGGATGCGGTGCTGGATCCATCACGATAATTGCCTATGACGGTCGTTCTGCGGGCTGCGTCGATCGGCGTCATTCCGCGTGGGGCAACAAGGTCCATCGGGTTCGCGATCTGCGCTGCGAGATTGTTCTGGCTTGCGCAACCGAAGTTGTACCAATTCCTGTTCGCCATGGAGTCGGCCATGAGGTCCTTCGGCCACTGGCCGCAGGTGTTGGTCACGGCAGTCACAGCATTGTAGGTCAGGTGCACGGGGGCCGCGCCCTCGTAGGAGCTCGCGTCATAGACCGTGGTGACGATTTGCGGTGCACTTACTCCGGCGGTCATCAGTTGCCGGCGGATGTCCTTCGACAAATGGGTGGCGGTCGCACTGTTGATCGCGCCCTGCGGCAGCGCAACCTGGATCGTGCCACCACCGCTGGAGATGAAATTGGCCGCAAATCCCTTCAACACATCCCTTGATCCGATGGGAAGCGCCTTGTCGCCGGTGCCAATCGCCAGGTCGAGCGTGTGCGGGACGTCGGCAAGGGCGATCGGATGGCGAGTGCGGTAGTCATCCGGGATGGAGCCCGTTTGTATGCGGTCCCCCATGGAGCCACAGGAGGTGGCGAGCCCGGCGATCGCCATCATCGAGCTGGCGACGAGAAGGCGCGAAAAGCGATAAGCGGATGGCTTGTGAACCATGGTTTCGGCCTCTGCGTCCTGGCGGATTGATGTGGAATATTTCGTCATTGCCGCTCTCCGCCTACTTGTAGATGAAGCCGACGGTGCCGTGGAACTGACCCGGCTGAACGGTGTCCTCCTCACGTCCGTAGACCTTGTTGACGCGGTTGAGGAAGAAGGTCGCCTGATCGCTGGCCGGATTGAAGTTGTCATCCGGCTTTGCCAGCGCGTTGCGGGCAACCGGGCGCACCAGATACGGCGTGGCGATGATGACGAGTTCCGTCTCGTTGCGGGTAAAGTCCTTGCTGCGGAACAGCGTGCCGAGGATCGGGATGCGGGACATTCCCGGCAGGCCGGACATGGCCTGGCGGATATCGTCGCGGACAAGCCCGGCAATGACGATGGAGCCGCCGGACGGCAGTTCGACTGTAGTCGATGCCTCGCGCTTGCGGATACCGAGATAGGTGACGCCGGGCGTTCTCATTGTTGCCCCGGTCACGAAGGAATCTTCAAAAGTGGGCTCAGAGACATTCGTCTCGATTTTCAGGCTGATGCGACCGGGTGACAGCACGACGGGCGTGAAATTCAGCTCAATGCCGTATTCCGTCGTCGTGTTCTCGCGGGTCACCTTGCCGTCTTCAGCGATTTCCTGGCCGGACGCCAGACGGAACTCACCGCCGACATAGAACTTCGCGTCCTCACCGGAGATCGCCGTAAGGCTTGGCTCTGCCAAGGTGCGCATGACGCCGGCGCGCTCCATGGCATTGATATAGGCGCCGACGTCCGTGCCTGCGACCGAACCGGTCACCGCGGCATTCGCGGCCCAATTGATGGATGAGCCAAGGTTGGTCGGATTCATATACTGGATTGCAGCATTGGCGCCGCTGAGCGCGCCGGAAAAGCCGAGCTGCTTCATCACCGAACGGGTGACTTCGGCAACGGTGACCTTCAGGGTTACCTGGTCCTCTCCCTCGATCTTCAACAGGTTGACGATCTGAGAGGTCTGACGGTCTTCCTCATAGATGGCGACGTCACCGCCCTGGGCGCTGCTCGCGGCCGACGAACTGCGGGTGGTCGCCTCACCGCCCTTGAGGAAGGCTTCGGCCAGTTTTTCGGCCTGCAGCGCATCCTGCGGCGTGCGTACGGTCCCTGTCAGAACGATGTTGTCCGAGACGATCTCCACCTTGATGTCGGAGTCAGGGATGAACCGGGAGAGGTTCTGTTCCAGCCCGGTAATGTCACGCTCGATCTCGATTTCGAGGGTGGTGATCTCCTCGCCATTCGGTCCGAAGATGAACACGTTCGTCTGGCCAACGGTCTTGCCGAAAAGATAGATGCGGCGGGACGTGCGGGTCACTGCGTCAGCCATTTCAGGATCGGACACGAGAATGTCATGGGCATCGGTCGGCAGGTCGACCACAACGGCCTTGTTCAACCCGAGCTTTACGCGCTGTGTCGCTCCCGGACCGTATCGGCCGATCTTGATCACGTTCGACGAAGCGTACGCCGCTTCCGGAGCCACAAGAACGGTGGTCACACCAATGGTGACGCCCGGAAGGGTCAAGGATAAAGACAGGCTGCCGGCAAGGAGGGCGCGGACCGATTTTTTCAACATGTTCAAGGTCCTCACTCCCTTATTGCGACTGGGCAGCGGTCGTGCTGCTGGTTGCTAGCTCACCGGACTTGATCACCGTTATGCTGTCGGCGCCCGTGCCTGAGTTCAGAATGCCCTTGGGGATCGACGTGTCTTCCTCTCCGGCGTCGGCGACGGAGCGCAATGCCAGCGTCAGACGATCAGCCATCTGCTGCGCAACCGCGATCACCTTGGCCTGATCCGGTGTCAGTTCGAGCGTCGCTGTCGAGCCGACGACAGCCTTCGAGCCGTCCTCCTGCTCCTGGATCTGCTGGTCGATCGCCAGGACGCGAACGTTGCTCAGGATCGTCCGCGTCTGGAAATTGCGGTTGTCGTCACGGCGGACCATGATGACGTCGACCCGGTCATTCGGGAGAATGAAGCCGCCGGCGCCGGTCGACACGGTAATATCGGTCGCGATGGCGCGCTTGCCGGCCGGCAGCAGCGACGACAGGATCCGGCTGTTGGAATCAGCGATCTTCTCCGGACGGATCGGCTCACCGGTAAACAGCGGCAGCCGGACGACGGATCCAGCCAATGCCGTGACGGCGTCAGGGCTCTTCGCCTTGGTGATCAGCCCCTCGGCAACGCTCCCCTGCGGCCAGGGCATCCATTCGACATTATCGGCATTGAGGCGACTGCCGACCGGCATGTTCTCCTTCGTGACGAGAACATCGACCGTCGGCTCCTTCTGGACGAGAGATTCAGCCTGCTGAACGATAACGGGCGGACGGCCCACCATGTTCACGACGAGAAGCCCTGCCAAGCCTGCGGCAACCACGGCGACTGTCAATATGATGATGCGGGCAGGTTTCATGATCGTCCCTTGAGGAATCGCGAATTGCTTTCCTCCAAGAATGATCAGCAAAAGGTGTAATTATGGTTAATGAGATACGGACAGACTTGGTTAACGAAAGCTTGTCGCAAGGGGTTTCAGGGCAACTCGCAGGTCAATGCACCTGAGTGACGAGAACCATCAGAGGCGAGGACGGATAGGCGAGAAACCCTCCGATTCCGATCGCAATTCCATAAGGGATCTTTTTCGCGTGCAGGATAGAGGACGGCAGGTTGATGCCCAATGCCATGATGGCATTTGCCTGGCTGCGCAAAACAAGGATCGTGAGCGTCACCGCGCCTCCGACATAGCAGACGTAGATCAGGAACTCGACGAGCGACGGTGTAAGCCCGAACCAGACGGCAGCCGCGGTCAGCAGCTTCGCGTCACCGCCACCCATCACATTCAAGGCAAAGAGGGCAAAGCAAACCGAGAACACGGCAAGACCGGCGGCATAGTGCAAGCCAATCTGCTGCCACGGGAGACCCATGGCCACAGCCATCAGGAGGAACGTTGCAAGCAAGATCGCTGACGCCCTGTTCGGAATGGTCATCGTGAAAAGATCCGAGAAGGCCGCGATTGCCAGGCACAGCGGAAATACAACGAAAATTGCAGCTGTGATCATCCTGTCCTCCTCTGCTCGAACAGTTTCAGTCTAGCCGCTAACCGTTAAGAAACTCGAACTTCGGCCACCGAATAAGGGCATTGCGGTTACACGAAGACCGCTCCCATCGCTGAGAGCGGTCTGTCGGTGTATCTTATGAAAGCGGCGGTTACTTTGTTTGCTTCCGCCGGGCTCCCAATCAGCCGGAATAATTCAGCTTGCCAGCGATGTTGGTGAACTGGTTGCTGAGGCTGTTACCGAGCGTCGAGGCGCCGGTGATGATTGCGACAGAGATGAGAGCGGCGATAAGGCCGTATTCGATGGCGGTCGCACCGGACTCGTCCTTCATAAAGCGTGCAAAAAGCTTGGTCATGGTGATCTCCTTCGTCCACTTGTTCAGCACTTCCGCCAACTGTTGCCGTTGTTCGGATGAGCAAACACTAGCCAAGCCCTGTTGCAATCGACTTAAAAAAAATAGTTACCAGTTCGTAAATATCGAGACATCATTCCTATGGTAAACAAGTTGCGAACCGCTCTGCTTCATTTTTAAATTATAGACCGGAAGCTCCGGACGCCTTGTCACCACGCGTCACCAGCAATTTGGCCAAGCTACAATCTTCGGTAAAATCCTGACCGCAATTCTCGCGGCTGGCGCTCGTCTCGGGAGCGAGCTGCTCCAAATGGAAGCGTTTAACCGTTCATTCACCATTCCGCGCCATTGTCGCGTTAGCATTTTTGTCATTCGAAGCTCGTCATCTTCCGGGGATCGTGCCGTCATGCGTGGCCATTTCATAAAGTCCTGCCTTGCCTTGACGTTTGCCCTCTGCGGCGTCGGTGCCGCGTCGGCCAGCGATGGCGATGCCATGCTGACGGTCTATATGAACCAGGCGCGGGTTTTGAAGCTTGATCGCCCCGTCAGCAAGGTCATCGTCGGCAATTCCGACGTGGCGGATGCGACGGTCGCCGATTCCAAGACGATCGTTCTGACCGGCCACGCATTCGGCACGACGAACCTCGTCCTGCTCGACGCCGATGGCAATGCGATCTTTGACGAACGCATTCTTGTCTCCATCGACGAAGACAATACCGTCCGCGTTTTCCGGCAGACGGACCGCACCGTTCTGTCCTGCACGCCGAACTGCGAAACCCACGCCGAGACCGGCACCACCAAGTAGCGGCCGGTCAACGCCCAGGGCGTGACACGTCCCCACTTTCCTTACCCACCGGAATTGCTTTAATGAGGGGCGGCTTCAGCCGTCATCTCTGCCAATTGCATGATATGACGGGTCGGAGCGATACCGATGCGCCCGAATGTTCCGTTTAAGGCAAAGCCCGAGACGGACTTCCGTGGCAGGCGAGGACATGATGGCACGAGCATTCCTTTACGTTCTGGATTCCTTCGGCGTTGGCGGGGCACCCGATGCGCGCATCTATGGAGATTCCGGAGCAAACACGCTTGGCCATATCGCCGAGGCCTGTGCCGCCGGCGCGGCCGACCGTAAAGGTCTGAGAAGCGGCCCGCTGCGCCTGCCCAACCTTTCCGCTCTCGGCCTGATGCACATTGCGGAGATGGCCTGCGGCCGCTTTCCGGCCGGCATGGAGATCCCTGACAGGGTCTTCGGCCTCTTCGGCGCGGCGAACGAGGTGTCGCGCGGCAAGGACACGCCGTCGGGCCATTGGGAAATCGCCGGACTGCCGGTCAAGTTCGACTGGGGCTATTTTCCCGACAAGACGCAGTCCTTCCCCGCCGAGCTCATCGAGGCAATCTGTCAGCATGCCGGTGTCGCGGGTATTCTCGGCAATTGCCATGCATCGGGTACCGACATTATCGCCCGTCTTGGTGAAGAGCATATCCGGACAGGCAAGCCGATCTGCTACACGTCGACCGACTCCGTCTTCCAGATTGCCGCCCATGAGGTACATTTCGGACTGGATCGCCTGTATCACCTGTCGCAGATCGTTCGACAGCTGCTCGATCCGCTGAACATCGGCCGCGTGATCGCCCGTCCGTTCATCGGCGAAGACGCCTCCACTTTCACCCGCACCGGCAATCGCCGCGACTTTTCCGTGCCGCCGCCGGAGCCGACGTTGCTCGACCGCGCCGCCAAGGCCGGCCGCGAGGTGATTGCCGTCGGCAAGGTCAGCGACATCTTTGCGGCCCGCGGTGTTACCGCCAAGATCAAGGCCGACGGCAATGGGGCGCTGATGTCGGCGAGCCTCGACCTGATGGAGAACGCGCCGGACGGCAGCCTCACCTTCACCAACTTCGTCGATTTCGACATGCTGTACGGCCATCGTCGCGATGTGGCCGGTTACGCAGCCGCCCTGGAGGTGTTCGACCGGCAGATGCCGGACGTCTTCCGCCGCCTGCGGCCGGGCGACCTCGTCCTGCTGACGGCGGACCACGGCTGTGACCCCACCTGGCGCGGAACGGACCACACGCGGGAACGCGTTCCGGTCATCGCCGTCGGGCCGAACATCCAGACCCGATCGATCGGCATCCGCAACACATACGCGGATATCGGCGAAACCGTGGCGCGCCATCTCGGCCTGCCCGCAGGGCGCTACGGCCGAAGCTTTCTCTGAAGCAGGCAGGCGCTAGGCCAAAGAAACCGGGCAAAACGCCGCGTCGTCTCTTGCGGCGCGCGTCGATTCCGTGGAAAAAAGTTTCGGATAATCAGAAAAGAAGGCCCACCCATGGACGGCGTTACCGTTATCGATCACCCGCTCGTGCAGCACAAGCTCACCATCATGCGCCGCAAGGAAACCTCGACCGCCAGCTTCCGACGGCTGCTCCGGGAGATTTCGACGCTGCTCTGCTACGAGGTGACCCGCGACCTCGAACTGACCATGGAGACGATCGAGACACCCATGACGGAGATGCAGGCGCCGGTGCTGGAAGGCAAGAAGCTGGTCTTCGCCTCCATCCTGCGCGCCGGCAACGGCCTTCTGGAAGGCATGCTGGAACTCGTCCCCTCCGCACGCGTCTCGCATATCGGTGTCTATCGCGACCACGAGACGCTGAAGCCGGTGGAATACTACTTCAAGGCACCGGAGGACATCTCGTCGCGCCTGATCATCGTCGTTGACCCGATGCTTGCAACCGGCAACTCCTCGATTGCTGCCGTCGACAAGCTGAAGGAGCGCGGAGCGAAGAACATCCGTTTCCTGTGCCTGCTCGCCGCCCCCGAAGGCGTGAAGAACTTCACCGAGGCACATCCCGACGTTCCGGTCTACACCGCCTCGATCGACAGCCATCTGAACGAAAAGGGCTATATCGTTCCGGGTCTTGGTGATGCCGGCGACCGGATGTACGGAACCAAATAGTTTAACTTTCCTTAACCAGGAAGCGTGGAAACGGGGCCCTAGCGGCTCCGTTTGCGTCTGCATTAACCAATCGTCAGACGCTGCAGCCTAACGATCGTGCGATTTCAAACGCAGAGGTCCGCCATGATCGTCCGCAGCATCGTCATTGCCGCCATCGCCGGCGTCGCAGCCCTTCAGGTGCCGTCGCTTATGACATCGCTGACGGGGCAGCAGCCGCCGGAAAAGACTACTGCAGCCGCGAAGACGACTGCAACGCCGGCCTCCTATGGGCACAGCGGCCGGACGGAGATAAGCGCGGGCCAGTCCGGACATTTCTTTGCACGGGTCCTGATAAACGGCCGCCCCGTCGACGGCATGATCGACACAGGCGCCAGCAGCGTCGCCATCAACGAGACGACGGCACGACGGGTCGGCATCGCCGGCAGCGACATTGACTACAAATACACGGTCGGGACGGCCAACGGTCAGGCTCGTGCCGCGAGCGTCATGCTCAAAGAGGTGCAGATCGGCAATGTCCGGGTGCGCGATGTCGAGGCCATGGTTCTCGAGGACAAGGCTCTCTCCGGCATGCTCGTCGGCATGAGCTTCATGAAGAAGCTGCAGTCCTATGCCGTCAAGGATGGCGTCTTGCAGCTCGTGCAGTGATCAGACGAGGCCAGTAACCACAGGTCTGTCTTCCGGCGGATCAGCAGAAATCCGATAGCTTGCGTTCAAGGCCGCACACGCCTTCTCTGCGTCGGATGCAGTCCGGGCATGGACGAAGGCGATCGGATCACCCACCCTCACCGACGTTTCGAGCGGCATCAGCCGGCTGAAACCAACAGAATGGTCGATGGCGTCGGACGGCTTGCGACGGCCGCCGCCCAATTCGATCACGGCGAGACCCACCTCCCGCGCATTGCAGGCCGAGAGAAAGCCATCCGCCGATGCCGGGACCGGGAGAATGACGGCCGCTTCCGGCAGATAGGCCGAAGACCTCTCCAGAAGATCGGCGGGACCGCCCAGCGCGCTGACCATGCGCGCAAACGTCTCTGCCGCCTGGCCATTTTCAAGCACCGTGCGGGCCATTGTTTCGGCCTCTGTCGGACCTGACGCGATCCCAGACTGCATCAGCATCTGGCCGGCAAGCGCAAAGACAATCGCTTCGAGGCGCGTTCCCTTCTTCTCACCCTTCAGGAAAGCGATGCAGTTGGCGATTTCGAGCGCATTGCCGGCCGCATCGGCGAGCGGTTCGTTCATATCGGTGATCAATGCCGATGTCCTGACACCCGCGTCATTGGCGACGCCCGCGAGGATGCGGGCCAACTCCTCGGCTTCCGCGATCGACGTCATGAAGGCGCCGCTGCCGAACTTGACGTCGAGGACCAGCGTTTCGAGGCCGGCGGCCAGTTTCTTCGACAGGATGGATGCGCAGATCAGCGGCATGGAATCGACCGTCGCCGTCACGTCGCGGATGCCGTAAAGAATGCGGTCGGCCGGCGCCAGATCACCGGTCGGGCCAATGATGGCGCAGCCGACATTGCGGACGGTGTCGCGAAGCCGCCGCCCGTCCGGACGAATTTGATAGCCGGGAATGGATTCGAGCTTGTCGAGCGTGCCGCCGGTGTGTCCCAGCCCCCTACCCGAGATCATCGGCACGGCGGCCCCGCAGGCCGCAAGAATGGGCGCCAGCATGAGCGACACATTGTCGCCGACGCCGCCTGTCGAGTGCTTGTCGACAATCGGCCGGCCGGCATCGCTCCAGTCGAGCACATCGCCGCTGTCGCGCATGGCGAGCGTCAGAGCCACCGTCTCGGCGCGGCTCATGCCCTTGAAATAGACGGCCATGGCAAAGGCGGCGGCCTGACCTTCGGTGATCGTGCCGGCCGTCATGCCGGCGATGAATTCGCCGATCGCGGCGGCGGACAATTCCTCACCGTCGCGTTTCTGGCGGATGGTTTCCTGTGGGAGCATTCTAATGGTTCGCCTGCATGCTTAAGTCTTCAAAGCGCCGGCCCGAGAGAACCGACAGGATGTCGTCGAGAAGAATGGTCGCGCCGAAGCGGAAGGTGGAGGGCATCACCCAGTCCTCGCCCATCACCGTCTGCGCCAGGCCGAGATAGAGGCCGGAATTTTCCACGGACCGCATGCCGCCGGACGGCTTGATGCCGACCTTGCGGCCACTGTCGCGGATCGCTTGCAGGATGATGTCGACGGCCTCCTGCGTGGCGTGCACGCCGGCGCGGCCGGTCGATGTCTTGATGAAGTCCGTGCCCGAATCGATCGTCAGTTCCGCCGCCCGATGGATGAGGTGCGGATCGCTCAGAATGCCGGTCTCCAGAATGGTCTTCAGCACCGCATCCCCGCCACAGATGGCCCTGACGGCGGCAACCATTGCCGTGACCGCCTGCTCGTCGCCCGCCATCAGGGCGCGGTAGGGAATGACCAGATCGACTTCATCCGCTCCGGCATCGAGAACCGCACGTGTCTCCTCCGCCACGGCGAGGCGGGTGCTTTCGCCATCGGGGAAATTGACCACAGTGGCGATCTTCACACCGTGCGACGGTCCGAGGATGGAGCGCGCCAGCGACACGTAGCGCGGCAGGATGCAGATTGCCGCCGCATTGCCGTAGCCGGTCTGTGCCCGCGCGCAGAGCTCGATGACATCGTCCTCGCTGCAATCGGCACGCAGGTTGGTGAGATCCAGTAAGGACAAGGCTAAGGCCGCCGTCTCGCGCAGATCATGGCGATCCATCATGAAGGTCTCCTCCGGCAATCATCTCCCTCAGGATTGCCGCAAGACGCCTTCCACCAACGGGGGCCATGTCTTTTGTTTCTTCGTGACTGAGTTCTGCCCCGGTCATGCCGGCGGCAAAATTGGTAATGACGGAAGCGGCGGCAACCTTCATTCCATAATAGCGCGCCAGGATGACTTCGGGAACCGTCGACATGCCGACAGCGTCCGCACCCAGTATCCGGGCCATGCGGATCTCTGCCGGCGTCTCGAAGCTCGGGCCGGAGAACCACATGTAGACGCCACTTGCCAGGTTGACGTTGGCCTTGATCGCTGCAGCACGCATCCGCTCGACAAGGGCTGCATCATAGGCGTTCGTCATGCCGACGAAGCGGCGGTCGCTGCGCTCGCCGATCAGCGGATTCATGCCCGAATAGTTGATGTGGTCGGTGATCAGCATCACCGAGCCCGGAGGCATCTCATCCTTCAGCGAACCGGCGGAATTGGTGAGGATCAGCGTGTTGACGCCCAGCCCCTCCAGCACGGCGATCGGCAGCCGCATCGCCGCAGCCTCACCCTGCTCGTAATAGTGTACCCGGCCCGACAGCATGACGACCGGGGTCTTTCCCATATAGCCGGCGACAAGTTCGCCGGCATGACCGGAGACGCCGCCATGCGGAAAACCCTCGAGCTCCGCATAGGGGACGCGGACCGCATCCCGCAGTTCATCGGCCAGATGGCCCAGACCGGATCCAAGCACGATGCCGTATTTCGGCAGGAGCCCGTTCAGCCTGTCAACGAGAAGGTCGATGACCTCCTTCATCCGATGACCTCGGTCTCGAAGGCGAAGGGCAGCAGTTCGTCGATCGTCAGGGTCTTTTGCACGCCGACTTCATCGCAGAGATAGATGCAGGTGTCTCTGGTGGCGAACTCGGCGATCTTCTGCCGGCAGCCGCCGCAGGGCGGGCAAAGTGGCAGCTTCTCGGCGATCACGGCGATCTCGACGATCTTCTTCGCGCCGCCCATGATCATCTGGCCGATCGCCGTGCATTCGGCGCACCAGCCCTGCGGGAAGGCGAGGTTCTCGATATTGGCGCCCTTGTAGACCTTGCCGTCCTCGCCGCGGATCGCGGCGCCGACGGGGAACTTGGAATAGGGCGCATAGGCAAATGCCATCGCGTCCTTCGCGGCCTTGAAAAGCTCGTCGGTCATGGCTTAGCGCTCCTTGGTATAGGGCACGCCGCCGGCCTTCGGCGGACGCGCGACGCCGATGAAGCCGGCCAGAAGCACGCAGGTCAGGATGTAGGGCAGCGCCTGGAAGATCTGCACGGGGATTTCGCCGATGCCGAACACCGTCTTGCCCTGCATGAAATTGGCGAAGGCATCGAGGAAGCCGAACAGAAGGCAGGCGAGCATGACGGGCACCGGCTTCCACTTGGCGAAGATCAGGGCGGCAAGCGCGATGTAGCCCTTGCCGGCCGACATGTCCTTGATGAAGGCCGCCGACTGGGCGGTCGAAAGATAGGTGCCTGCGAATCCGCAGAGGAAGCCCGCGCAGATGAGGGCGCGGTAGCGCAGCCAGGTCACCGAAATGCCGGCCGTATCGACCGCACCCGGATTTTCGCCGACGGCGCGCAGACGCAGGCCGAAGCGGGTGCGGTAGAGGACCCACCAGGAGAGCGGCACTGCGGCAAAGGCCATGTAAGTCAGGATGTTCTGACCGGAAATGACATTCGCATAGAACTTGCCCAGATAGCCCATGCTGCGGGCGGCATCGGCGCCGGGAAAGACGATCTCGGTAAAGCGCGCGCCGGCCGGCAATGACGGTGTGCGGCCGCCCTGCTGGAACCAGGCGCTGCCCAGCACGACGGTCAGACCGGCCGCCAGGAAGTTCAGCGCCACGCCGGAGACGATCTGGTTGCCGCGGTTGGTGATCGAGGCAAAGCCGTGGATCAGGGAAAACAGGATCGACACCAGGATACCGCCGCCGAGGCCGAGCCAGGCGGATCCGGTGACATAGGCGACGCTGGCCGAAGCGAAGGCGGCCGCCAGCATCTTGCCTTCCAGGCCGATGTCGAAAATGCCGGAACGCTCCGAAAACAGCCCGGCCAGCGCGGTGAAGATCAGCGGGATCGACAGACGGATCGTCGAGCCGAGAATACTGATGAAAATATCGATGTATTCCATCCCCTCACCTCACACGGTTACGAATTTCTGGTAGACGCGAACGATCGCCGGCCGGAACATGTATTCCAGCGCCCCGGCGAACAGGATGACGAGACCCTGGATGACCAGGATCATCTCGCGGGTAATCGCCGGCATGTCGAAGGAGAGTTCCGCGCCGCCCTGGTAGAGCACGCCGAACAGCACCGCCGCGAAGATGATGCCGAGCGGATGGTTGCGCCCCATCAGCGACACGGCAATGCCGACGAAGCCCGCACCGCCGACGAATTCCAGCTGCAGGCGGGCGGATGCCCCCATCACCGGATTGAGCGCCATCATGCCGGCAAGACCGCCGGAGATCAGCATGGTGATGATGACGGTGCGGACATAGGGAATGCCGCCATAGGAGGCCGCAGACGGCGAGAAGCCGAGGGTGCGGATCTCGTAGCCGAGCTTCGTGCGCCAGATCAAGAGCCAGACGACCAGACACATGAACAGCGCGACGAGGAACGAGAAATTCAGCGGCGCGGCGCCGAGCTTGGAGCCGAACATGGCGATCAGCCAGTCGAGCTTCGGCAATTGTCCGCCTTCCAGGAAGGTGCGCGTTTCCGGCGCCATCTTGCCCGGCACGATCAGCACGCGCACGAGCAGGTAGTTCATCAGGCTGGCGCCGATGAAGTTGAACATGATCGTGGTGATGACGATATGGCTGCCGCGCTTTGCCTGCATCAGGGCGGGCAGGAAGGCCCAGGCGGCACCGAAGATCGCCGACAGGATGACGGCGAACGGCATGGTGACGTACCACGGCACGTAATGATCGAGCGACAGGGCGGCGATCGCAGCACCTAGGCCGCCGATATAGGCCTGACCTTCGGAACCGATGTTGAACAGGCCCGCATGGATGGCGACGGCGACAGACAGACCGGTGAAGATGAAGCTCGTTGCATAATAGAGGGTGAAACCGATGCCCTCACCCCGTCCCAGGGCGCCCTGCAAGAGGAGCGTCAGCGCCTCGATCGGGCTTTCGCCGATCATCCAGACGACGAAGCCCGAAACGATGAAGGCGGCACAGAGATTGATCAGCGGGATGAGACCGTAATTGATCCAGTTGGGTAGCGGTACGGATGCCGTGCTCATGTATGTCCCTTACGCCGCTATGCCGGCCATCATCAGGCCGAGTGCCTGTTCGTCCGCATCCGGTGTCTTCTCGCCGACCACATGGCCGGCAAACATCACCAGGATACGGTCCGAAAGGGCGCGGATTTCGTCCAGTTCGACCGACACCAGAAGTACGGCCTTGCCTTCGTCGCGCATCTCGATGATGCGCCGGTGGATGAATTCGATGGCGCCGATATCGACGCCGCGTGTCGGCTGGCCGATGATCAGCATCTTCGGGTCGCGCTCGATCTCGCGGGCGACGACGATCTTCTGCTGGTTGCCGCCGGAAAAATTGGCCGTCTTCAGGCGCGGATCCGGCGGACGAATGTCGTATTTCTCGATCTTTTCGGCGGCATCCTTGCGGATCGCGTCGAGGTTCAGGAACATGCCCTTGCCGTAGCGCTCGTCACGATGATAGCCGAGTATGGAGTTTTCATATTCCTCGAACTTCAGCACCAGACCCATGTGGTGCCGATCTTCGGGAATATGGGCGAGGCCCAGCGCCCTCAGCGTCGCGGGGTCGGCGTGGGGCACCTGCTTGCCGTCGATGAAGATCTGTCCCGAGGTCGGCTTGCGGATGCCGGCGATCGCCTCCAGCAGTTCGGACTGGCCGTTGCCGGCGACACCGGCGATGCCGACGATCTCGCCAGCCCGGACATCGAACGAGACGTTGTCGACCATGGTGACGCCGCGGCCGTCCTTCACCGTCAGGTTCTTCACCGACAGGAGAACATTACCCGGATTGGCTTCGCCCTTTTCGACCCGCAGGAGAACGCGCCGGCCGACCATCAGCTCGGCAAGCTCTTCCACCGTCGTTTCCGACGTCTTGCGGGTCGCGACCATTTCGCCGCGGCGCATGACGGAGACCGTATCGGTGATCGCCATGATCTCGCGCAGCTTGTGGGTGATGAGGATGACCGTCTTGCCCTGGTCGCGGAGCACGCCAAGGATGCGGAAAAGGTGATCGGCTTCGGCGGGGGTCAGCACGCCCGTCGGCTCATCGAGGATGAGAATCTCGGCGCCACGATACATGGCTTTCAGGATTTCGACGCGCTGCTGCAGGCCGACCGGCAGTTCCTCGATCACGGCATCGGGATTGACCTCGAGACCGTATTCGCTTTCCAGCCGCTTCAACTCCGCCCGCGCCGCGGCCACGCCCTTCTTCAAGAGGCTGCCGCCTTCTGCGCCGAGCATGATGTTCTCCAGCACAGTGAAATTCTCGACCAGCATGAAATGCTGATGCACCATGCCGATGCCGGCGTCGATCGCCGCCTGGCTGTCACGGATTGCGACCGGCGCGCCATTGATGCGGATTTCGCCGCTGTCTGCCTGATAGAAGCCATAGAGGATCGACATCAGCGTCGATTTCCCGGCCCCGTTTTCTCCGATGATCCCGTGGATCGTCCCCTTTGCGACCTTGAGGTCGATATTCTTGTTGGCATGAACCGCGCCGAATTTCTTGTCGATTCCGGCGAGCTCGATTGCGATGTCCTGGCTCACGTGACCACTCCAGATGCAGACGGCAAATGGGCGCATGACGGTTTCCCCTCCGCCATGCGCCCATTGCTCATTCAGGGATTACATGCCGGGGCAGGCGTTGTCCGTCGTGTAATCGTGCACCTGGACAGCGCCCGAGATGATGTCGGCCTTGGCCTTCTCAACTGCGGTCTTCATGTCGTCGGTGATCAGGCTGGCGTTGTTGTCGTCGAGCGCGTAGTCGACGCCGCCTTCCTTGAGGCCGAGATTCTGGATGCCGGTGGTGAACTTGTCGTCCTTGGTGTCGGCGAAGGCGTTGTAGATCGCCAGATCGACGCGCTTGACCATGGAGGTGAGAACCGAGCCCGGATGCAGGTAGTTCTGGTTGGAGTCGACGCCGATCGAGAACTTGCCGTTGTCGGCCGCCGTCTGCAGAACGCCGAGACCGGTGGCACCGGCAGCCGCGAAGATCACGTCCGCACCCTGGTCGATCTGGTTCTTGGTCAGCTCGCCGCCGCGAACCGGGTCGTTCCAGGCCGCACCGGTCGTGCCGGTCATGTTCTGGAAGACTTCGATGTCCGGCTTGACCGACTTCGCGCCCAGTTCATAGCCGCACTCGAACTTGCGGATCAGCGGAATGTCCATGCCGCCGACGAAACCGACCTTGCCCGTTGCCGACTTCAGGCCGGCCAGAACGCCGACGAGATAGGAGCCTTCGTTTTCCTTGAAGAGAACGGAACGGACGTTGGGCTTTTCGACGACCGAGTCGACGATGACGAACTTGGTGTCCGGAAACTCGGCTGCGACCTTGTCAAGCGCCGAGGACCAGGCGAAGGAGATTGCGACGACCGGGTTGAAGCCCTTCGATGCGAAGTTGCGAAGCGCCTGCTCGCCCTGGGTGTCGTCGTTCGGCGCGAAGTCGCGGTAGTCGATACCGGTTTCCGCCTTGAACTTCTCGGCGCCGTTATAGGCCGCTTCGTTGAACGACTTGTCGAACTTGCCGCCCGTGCCGTAAACCAGCGCCGGCTTGATGTCGGCGGCCAGCGCCGAAGCCGACATTGCGGCCATGGCGAAGAGGGTCAAAAGTGATTTTTTCATTGTGCAGCCCTGTTGTAGCTATTGATCTTGTTGGGTCCTCCCGCAAGCCCGCCCCTGACGGAAACGAACATGTCTGCGGTACCATCCGCCGCCGCCTTCAAGCGGCACGGTCGAGGCATCCTTGCATGCCCAAACAAAAAATTCACGAGAATTTTTCTCAGCTGGTAAAATTTTCTTCCTGCCATCAAAACCTGTGCAAAAAGGGCCGCTTCCGGCGGAAGCGACCCTCGGGCATTCGAATTTTCAGGCCAGGTTCAGATCAGCCGAGCGGGCAGCTGACGCCGGTTCCGCGCAAGCCGCAATAGCCGCCCGGATTCTTGGCCAGATACTGCTGATGATAGTCCTCAGCATAAAAGTACGGACCGACCATGGCGATTTCGGTGGTGATCTCTGCGTTCACGCCGGCCTTGCTCATCGCTGCCTGGAACCGGTCACGGGCCGCCTTCGCCTGCGCCAACTGCTCATCCGTCGTGCAATAGAGCGCCGAGCGGTAGGTGGTGCCGACGTCATTGCCCTGGCGCATGCCCTGGGTCGGGTCATGCTCCTCGAAAAACGTCTTCAGCAACGTCTCGTAGGAGATGACGGACGGGTCGTAGACAACCTTGACGACCTCTGCGTGACCCGTCAGGCCCGTCGTCGTTTCCTGGTAGGTCGGGTTTTCGGTGATGCCGCCGGAATAGCCGACGGACGTGACCCATACGCCATCGAGCTTCCAGAACAGCCGCTCGGCGCCCCAGAAACAGCCCATGCCGAAATAGGCAACTTCACACCCTTCCGGATATGGCCCCTTCAGCGGCCGTCCGTTGACGAAGTGGTTCTCCGCCGTCGGAATGGCATCGGCCCGCCCCTTCAATGCCGTGGAGGCATCGGGCATCATCGTCTTCTTGGAAAACATCTCTGTCAGAAACATGCTTCACCTTCCTTTGCCGCTATGGCCTGGCGCGGCGCGGAGGGCCTTCGCCCGTTCAAGCGGCGAAGCGACCTGCGGCCGGCTCTTTCCTGTAACCGATCATCCACATCACCAGCGCGATCGCGAGAAAGACCGCAAAGGCCGGCTGGGACAGGACCCATTGAACCATCAGGTTCCACGAGCCCGCATTGAGATTGTGTTCGACGAAGCCCTGCAGCGACAGAAGCGTCGCCGGGCTCACATCCTGCCAAGCCGTTCCGAACGGCGTCAGCACGACATCGCTGTCTGCCACCGACTGCACGGAATCGACCGTCCCCGAAATCACCGCCAGAACGAGCGCAATCAGACTTAGAACGCGGAAAATGAACCGCATTTTGCCTTCCCCCTATGCTCCCGTGCCGGATTTTCCGGTCTTCCGGGATTTCCCTTGTCTCGCCCGGATCATAATTTAGTTTGCCCACCCTTGTGACGCAATGGTCAAAGCGGTGAACGATTTTCACGGGATGATCAAAATTCTGTCACAGGCGGGTTGATTAGCGCTGCAGCATCGGTATATATCGCGCCCGTTCTGCACGGTACGCCGTTGACCTCAACGCTGCCGCAGCACCCGGATTTTCCACCGGGTCAGCAGAAAACTGGACAGGTGGCCGAGTGGTTTAAGGCGCACGCCTGGAACGCGTGTGTACGTGAAAGCGTACCGAGGGTTCGAATCCCTCTCTGTCCGCCATATCCCCTTTGCCAGTGCTTCTTGAATTCGACCGTTTCGGACGCGCCGCGTGGCGCAGACGGGTATTCATGCATCAGAAGCGCGCTCGCACAACGTGCGCAACTCAGTCGCGGGCGTGGATGATCTCCAGCCGTGGCATGCCGATGGGCATTACACCTGCATCCCTTGCCAGCGCCCCAAAGCCTTCGGTTTCGATCAGGTAGCGATACGGCTTTTCCGGAAACCTGAGGCCGGTCCGGTGGCAGTCTGCGTCGACGAGGATCATCGTCCCGCCAACCCCGTGCAGGGGTACGGTTTCGAGGTAGCGAAGGTCGTGCAGGTGGCGACGCGGGGCCCAGTCTTCCGGCGGCTGAAGAAGGCCGTCACGGATATGCCGATAGAGCTCCACCCGCCCGGGCTGATAGACCGTCAGGAATGTATTGAGGTCGAAACTCGGGCCGCCGGGATCACGCACGCAATTCGGCACGACGATGCGCGCCCCAGAGGATGCGAGGCGGCTGACGATATCTGCCGGATAGTCCACGACGTCTGCGTCGATCCACAGCACCCGGTCATGTTCGGGCATCAGCGTCTTTTCGAGAAGGTCGTTCCGCGCCTTGGCGATCCCGGCCCGGCGCAAGCGCTGCACTTCGGGCTTCCAGCGCTTGCGCCGGTCAAGCCTGGGTGCGTTGCGTCCGCATTCGACCACCTCGACGGAGGCGAAATCGGCAGCGTGGCGGGTGACGAAATCGGCCAGCATTCTGGCCGAGTTGTCGCCGCTGTCGCCGTGGCCGAACCGCAGGTGAAGGCGGTCTCTCGGATAATCAAGCGCAAGCAGCAGTTCGAAACTGCGCGGCAGCGTCGGCTCGGCGTCCCGCACCGGGATCAGGACAAGAAGCTGGCCATTTTCAGACCGGGGCGGATGTCCATCGTGGAGGCGCGTCATGTCGATTTCGGCAAGCGCCTGCGCCGGATCAAGCCGCGGCCCGCCAAACATCCAGTCGCACAGCATGCGAATGCGCGCCACCTTGCGCCGCGGCCAGCTTTCCTTTCGCCGTTTGAACCAGCTACCCTTCCAGAGATGCGTGGAAAAGGTGAATGCTGCGAACGGGCCATAGGGCTCGTCGCCAGACGGGTTGCCATGGACATCCATGTCCGCGAAAAGCCCGGACGAATTGAGGGCCAACGACCCGGGGTCCGGCCAGTTGTTGACGGCTGCCGACAAGATCAGAGGGCCGGTCGTCTCCAGGACATCACCGTCGCGGCGGTCGGCCATCAGGCGGCACAGGTCGATGACGGAGTTCCAGAACGGGTGGCCCGGCGGACTTGCCATCGTGCCGTTGAACCACAGCCGGTCGAGTCCCCGGATCAATGCGGGCTCCCAATGCCGGCCAGGCTCCTCGCACAAGATGACGCGGTTATCGCCGGCAATCGGCTCGAGAGACTGCAGGCAACGCGTATCCACGTCGGCATAGAGGCCTCCAAACCGCTGCAATATGCAATATCGGGCGAGATCCGCCTTCTGTACGGGCCGGGAGTACGATTGATAGAGGTCGAGAAGATCCGGACGCTCCTCCCGGAAGAAGGCCAGAAGATCATCATCTGTCCAGAAACGGTATTCCCAGCCCGGATTTTTCTCGATCCAGCTTTCGGGATAGCCCATGTCCTCTGGTATATGGCGGGTCTTCCAGGTCTGATGGATGATTCGAGGGACGCCGGAATGAGATTTCAATGCGATTTATCCAGGTAGTCATTGCAGAAGGGGATGCTATTCCCTCGGGAGCATCTCTGCGCAATAAGGCGAATTTCGATGCACTGTCAACGCTTTGGTCCGGAGCTGGGCACGGCGAAGTTGCAGCCCTCAGAGCCGACAAGAGACTGGGCCGGAAAGCGCGTACGAAGCTCGTGATGCCGCTATCGGCCGAGGATCTGGCACAGCTGGTCGATGCGTGCCTGCGTGAAAGGCCGGCCTTCGTCCTGGTGGAGGGAATCCAACTTTTTCAGGCTGTCGAGGCGCTCGTGACGTCCATACCTGATCTGCCCGTCATCATCGACATGCACAACATCGAAAGCACCCTGCGCATGGCCGCTGCCCTCGAGCGCGCTGGGCGCCTGATACGCCCCCTTGCCCTGCCGATCCTTGCCCTGAAACGCTGGCACGGCATGCGCGTCGAACGCCAGGGCGTAGATTGGGCCCGGCAGGTCTGGATCTGTTCGCCATCCGACCTGCAGGAGGCCGAAAGGAGGTTCGGCGCGGGTCGTCTGGCGGTCGTACCCAACCCGATCCCCGATTGGACCCGCACGTCACCGCCGCGCACGGCCCGGAAGATGCAGGAAATCCTGTTCCTCGGACATCTCGGCTATTTTCCAAACCGGCGTGCCGTCGAGATGCTATGCAACGACATCATGCCGAAGGTTCGCCGGCTGGCGCCGCAAGCAACACTGCATGTGTGCGGCAGACGCCCAAGACGGGACGTCGAAGCCCTGGTGCGGTCGTCGGGACATCGGCTGACGGCGAACCCTTCCAATCTGGCGGACGTCTACGCGACGGCGGCCGTGGCGGCGATGCCGATCCCGGTCGGTGGGGGAACACGCCTGAAAGTGCTCGAAGCCATGGCGGTCGGATGTCCCATTGTCGCAACGGCCAAGGCCGTCGAAGGGTTGGGCTTGATGCCTCAGGAACATTACCGCCGGGCGGAAAGTCCAGAGGAGTTTGCCACCGAAATTGCGGCCCTTCTGGCGCCAGGCGAAGCGGCAGCGCAGATGTCTGAACGCGCGCGTCGCCTGGTGCAGGAGCGTTTCGGGCCGGAAGCGCATCTCGCTGCAGTCCGCAATGCCCTGGTCTCGGCCGATCTTCTGGATGAAACTAGGGATGTCTGAAATCCGCCGGCATATCCTTGTCGCGACCGCCGTGGACACCGGTGGTGTGACCGCCGTTACCGCGCTGATCCGTTCATTGGCGGAAAATTCCCCGCAGACGGTGTTGGTGATCCTGTCGATCGACCTCTCCGGGGACGAAGAAGACCTACTGATAACCGTCGCCGATCGGGTCGGCCTGACGACCAGCATCATGCCTTTCGACACCGGCCTGCTCGATGGCGCCACCCTCAGGTCGTCGCAT
This sequence comes from Rhizobium sp. NRK18, assembly GCF_024385575.1. Taxonomy (NCBI): domain Bacteria; kingdom Pseudomonadati; phylum Pseudomonadota; class Alphaproteobacteria; order Hyphomicrobiales; family Rhizobiaceae; genus Rhizobium; species Rhizobium sp. NRK18. Next base: position 3,794,929 of record NZ_JANFMV010000001.1, read on the forward strand.
CTATCGCGCGCGGCGTATGCCCGGTTGTTCCTGGCGGAATGCCTCCCGAATGAGGACCGGGTGATCTGGCTTGATGCCGACACCGTCGTGCTGGACGACCTCGCCCCGCTCTCCCAGCTGGACCTCGGAGACAATCTGGTGGCGGCGGCCCCGGATCTCTTTATCGACGAAGAGGACATCGTCGCGACCGGAAGCCGCAATGGGCTGTATTTCAATAGCGGCGTGATGCTGATCAATCTGGCACTCTGGCGCAAGGAGGCCATTTCTCGGAGCGCCAGAGTGCATATGACGGCACCCGATCTCGTCTGTGAAGACCAGTCCGTGTTGAACCGCCTCTGCGCCGGTCGGGTGCTGCTGCTGGAACACGTGTGGAATTTCCATGCGGGACGCTTCGCCGAGTATCCGGCCTCACTGCGACGCGCCCGGCCGAAGGTTCTGCATTTCTGCGGCCAGCGAAAGCCCTGGCTCGGTCCCATGCCGTTCGGCCGCGTCTATTTGCATTATCTTCCGGAAGACATCCGCAAGGCGACGATCACGACCTTTTCCCAGGAGCCCCTCTTGCGACGCATGGAGCTTGCGCAGCGCCGCATACTCGGACTTCTGGGAGCCCGGCCAAAGCACTGGAAGGCCGGGCAACTGGCGCTCGCTCTGGCGGCGGCCGAACGTCGTCTGTTGCGGCAACGAGCCGAGCCGGCTAGTGCCGCCGAAGAATCTGCGCAAGATAGAGGCGCGCGCGAACCTGCTTGAAGCCGGCGATCACCATGCCCAGAAGACTGCGCAGCAGGTTCTTGCGCCGCCGGACATCCCGTCGACCGCCTTCCAGCAATGAACCTCCGAGGGTATGGCTGACCTCGGACACGATATTGGGCTGAACCGAACATACGCGCAGTCCGAACTCCCAGCACCAGGAGAGGTCTTCGTCGACCGGCCGGTAGATGCGCTTTCTCGTCAGCAATCGCCGCGCCGCGTCGCGGGTGATCAGGTAGGCAACGCAGCCGGATGCCGGGTATTTGTAATCGACGACCGTGATGCCTTTCCATTGATGCCGTGCGACGATCTTCTTCGGCCAGAAGTCGAAGAGCTTCAGCACATCCCAGGTCGCGTGATCGGCCGCGTTTCTCATCACATGCGTGAACGTTGCAGCATCCGTGACCAGGAGATCGTCCTCGGCGACCAGCGCAACATCGCTTTCGCCGTCGGCGATGCGCTTCCAGATTTTCCTGTGGCCGCAGTAAACGGCGATTTCGGCTGCCGAGAGACTGCGTTTCGAAAGCAGCAGGTTCAACCCGGGAGAATACAACCTCGTTTCCGACACGTCACCGGAACGAATGCCCTCGACAAACTCGCACCGCATCTGCATGCGATCGAACAGTTTCGAGCAATGGAGCCTTCTCGCACCATCAACCGCATCAATCGTCAGGACGTAGATCGGAACAGACCCGATCCCGGGAGACGATCCATATCGGCGACGGAATTCCTGACCTTCGAACGTCGCCTCGCCGGGAATCGCTGCCGACGACAGAATTTCGTGCTCCAACGACATGTCGGGAAGAGACCTTGGGTAACCGATGTTGAGATCTTGAAAGGGTGTCGTTTAGCCTTTGGTCCGAAGCGACACAATCTTGAATTGAACGCCTGATATTCATTGCTTCAGTCTGTTGCCGATTTGCGTCGAAACTATATGAGCCTGGCGTGCCGATATGGGATCGTCCGTGAAAAGCCTTCGGCACGCATCGAACACGTGTCTGCCTCTACCGTCTCCAGAAGGCCGGGATCAGCATGACGTAGAAGGTCATCAGCTCGAGGCGGCCGAGGATCATGGCAGCCATGATCCACCATTTGGCGAGTTCCGGGATCGCGGAGAAGTTGGTGGATGGACCGACGAGCGGACCGAGGCCGGGGCCGGCATTGGCCATGCCCTGGGCAACCGCCGAGGTCGCCGAGAGGAAGTCGACGCCCGTTGCCATGACCAGCATGGAGAGGACGAACAGGGTGACGATGTAGACGAAGAAGAAGTTGCGGACGTTGCTGACCACGGCCTCGTCGACGGCGCTGCCCTGATAGCGCACCCGCATGACCGAGTTGGGATAGAGCATGCTTTTGAGGCCGCGGATCACGCCGGCAAACAGGATCTGCCAGCGGAAGATCTTGATCGAGCCGGCCGTCGAACCGGCGCAGCCGCCGATGAGATAGAGCATGAAGAACAGGCCGACGGCGAAGCTGCCCCAGGTCGAGAAGTCGGAGGTGGCAAAGCCGGTATCGGTGATGATGGAGGTGACGTTGAAGGCCGAAACGCGCAGCGCCTCGCGCGGGATCATGCCCTGTGAAATGTTCCAGATCGTGCACAAGCCGATCGCCGTCGCCAGCACAATCAGGAACGCCTTCACCTGGTCGTCGACGAAGGGCTTCTTGCCGCGATTGACGAGGAACACCGCATAGGAGCCAAGCGGCAGGGCGCCGGCGACCATGAAGATCTCGGTGACGACTTCGATCGGCACCGACCGATAGTAGCCGATGGAGGCGTCCTTGGTGGAAAGTCCGCCCGTGGCGATCGTCGCCATGGCGTGGTTGATGGCGTCGAAGGCCGGCATGCCGGCAAACATCATGGCGATCACGCAGGCGAGCGTCAGGCTCAGATAGACGAACAGGATGGCGCGCACCATCTGGCTGATCTTCGGAAACGGCTTGCCGGAGATATCGGAGGATTCCGACTGGAAGAGCTGCATGCCGCCGACGCGCAACGCCGGCAGGAAGGACAGCGCCATGACGATGATGCCGACGCCTCCGAGCCATTGCAGCAGCGAGCGCCAGAGCAGGAGACCGCGCGGCATGTTGTCGAGGCCGACGAGAATGGTGGAGCCGGTCGTCGTCAGCGCCGAGACGGATTCGAACATGGCGTCGGTAAAGCCGATGTGCTGCGAGCTGCCGAGCAGCGGAATGCAGCCGAAAAACACCGCCAGAAGCCAGGCGCTGACGGTGATCAGGAAGCCAGTGCGCCGGTCCGTCACGTCGAAATGCTTTTCGCGGAAGGCAAGCACCAGAAGGGCCCCGACCGCGCCGGTAATGACGGCGGAGATCGCGAAGTTGCGCGCATCGCCGTAATTGTAGTCAGCCAGATCGACAATGGCCGGCACCAGCATCATGGTGGCGAGCGGCCAGAGGAAAAGACCGTTCAGGAACAGAACGAAACGAATGCGGTCGATGGTCATGCTGTCTCTTGCCGACGGGCTGAGGGGGCTAGACGGCGATCCTTAAGGAGTTGGGCCGGTCAGTCAATCCGCCTTGCCGAGTTCGATGCTGCGGTCACAGGCCGCACGCGTGGCTTCGGCGACCAGCGTTTTCGTTCGATCATCGGTCATGAAGACCTTGAGCGCCGCAGCCGTCGTGCCGTTCGGGCTCGTCACCTGCTCGCGCAGCGTGCCGGGATCCGTATCCGAGGCCATGGCCAGCCGGCCGGCGCCGAGAACGGTCTGCTTGGCGAGAAGGGCTGCGGTCTCCCGAGGCAGACCGAGCGCAACGCCGGCATCGATCAGCGCCTCGATGAAGTGGAACACATAGGCCGGCCCGGAACCGGAAATGGCGGTGACGGCATCCATCTGCGCCTCGTCGTCGATCCATGCGACGGCGCCGGAGGTCTTCAGCAGCGTTTCGGCCAGCGCGCGGGCTTCGGCGCTGACCTTGTCGCCGGCAAACAGCACCATCATGCCCTCGCCGATCGCTGCCGGCGTGTTCGGCATGCAGCGGATGATCGACGCGCCGGCGGGCAGGTTCTTCGCCATCGTCGCCGTGGTAATGCCCGCGGCAACCGAGACGAAGGTCGCCTTGCGCTCGGCGAAGGCCGCGCATTGCTTGAGAACGTCGCCAACCGTATTCGGCTTGACCGCGATGACGACCAGATCCGGCGACAGATCGGCCGGCAGTTCCGCGACGGCAGCTACAGCCATGGCTCCGGCACCGGCGGCGCGGGTGCGGAGAGCCTCCGCCGGCTCGACGACATGAACGGCAAGCGCGGGATTGTCGGCCATCCAGCCGCGCATCATCGCAAAACCCATGTTTCCGCAGCCGATCAGGAGAATGGTGTGTGCCATCGTATGCCTCGCTTGAATGTGTCCCCTCGGGCAGCGGGTGGAAAGATCACCCGGCCGAAGCCCGGCGCGGCATCGTCGCACCGCGCGTCACCGCATATCAGACCCTGCGGCGGGACGCAAAGCGGCCTATCACATCAGCGGTCGAAGCGGATCGGGACGACGAACTGCCAGCTTGAACGGCCAGCGCCATCCGGGATCGGCGGAAACGGTGCTGCGCGGCGAACCGCCTCGGCGGCAGCCCGGTCCAGTTCGGCGGAACCGGAGCTTCTGGCGACCCTGATCGAGCCGACGTTGCCGTTCCGGTCGACGGTGAAGGAAACCCTCGCCTCGCCTCCGCTGCCCGCACCGGACGGAAAGCGGACGGCGCGGCGCAGTTTGCGGGCGACCTTGCCCGGGTAATTGGAAACCGCCGCATTGCCGGCAACGCTCGCCTTGCGTCCCTGGCTTTGCGCCTCGCGCGATTGTCGGCTGTCGGCGTCGGCGTCACCCCCCGAGCCCTTTGCCTGGCGCACCGGTCTCGTGCGTGCCTTGTCCTTCTTGCGGGGACGATCCGGCTTGGCTGCGACGGGCGGCTTCGGACGCGGCAGCGGAACGACCTCCGGCACCGGTTCGATCGCCTCGATCTCCTGCGGCTCGGCCTGGACCGCAGCAACTTCCGCAACGGAATCGGTTTCCGCCGTCTCTGTCGGTTCGAGCTCGGCTTGCGTGGCCCTCGGTGCTTCCGTGGCCTCCAGCGGGACATCGTCTGTCGCAGTGTCGGCAGGCTCGACTTCGCTCGTCTCAGGCGGCACCGTTTCTGCCGGTTCCAACTCAGCCGTCTCAGTGGGCTCTTCGGTCGGATCCGTCTCTTCCATGTCCGCCTCGGAAAGTTCCGTCGGCTCGACCGTGTCCGACTCGTCGGAGGCCTCGCCCGCCATCTGCGCGTCGGCGAAAGCGTCACCCAGTACCGTCACGCCCTCGTCGCTCGATCCGGCGATCAGCACCTCGTCGGGGCCGGGCGCGAAAATGCCGGCAAAGGCCATGTGCACGAAGGCGGACAGCACGAGCGCCGCACCCCACTGGATCATGCGCGTCTTCATTGGGCGGCCCGTTCGGTCACGAGTTCGATCTTCCCGGCGCCGGCCTCCTGAAGAGCAGCGACAACTTCCAGCAGGCGCGTGGCCGGCAACCGTCTATCGGCCACCAGCCGGTATGTTCCGTCGCCGGCGTCATCGTTCTGCAGGCGCATCTCGACATAGGCGGCGGCCGTCACCGGCTGACCGCGAAACCGAAGGCTGCCGTCTTCGAGCACGGCCAGCGCATCGGGCGGCGGAGAGGGCGAAGACTGCTCCGTCTCGATCATCGCCAGACCGGTATCGATCGGCGGAGCGAGCGTGCCGGCGATCAGGAAGAAGATCAGCATCAGGAAGACGACGTTGATCAGGGCGATGGTGCTCTCGACTTCGCGCTTCTGTCTCTTGCGGGCTATCGAAATCATGGCACTACTTCGCAACCGTCACGGTGAACTGAAGATATCTGAGGGTTTCCAGCGCCTTCACGAAACCCTGCGAGGCAACCGCCGGATCGACGATCAGGAGCGCCCTGGCGGCGCCCTTTTCGCGGTAGCCTTCCAGCGTCGACGCTATATCGGCCTGTCGGACCGAAACGCCGTTGATCTGCCACTCCTCGTCGCCGGGCTTGACGATGATGTCGGCGGTCTGGCGTCCGCTGCCGCCGGCAGATGCAGGGGCCGCAAGTTCGACCGAGGCGAAGCGCGTGAAGGTCGAAGACAGCATGAAGAACAGCAGAAGCAGGAAAATGACATCGATCAGCGAGGTCATCGACAGGCGCCGGCGTGACCGGCGCGGCATGTCAAGTCGCATGCCGCAGCTCCACGGGGCGAAGCGGTGCCTGTTGGCGCGGATCGCGCGGGGAGCGCAGGGCCGGCGACAATATTTCCGAGGCCATCGTCTCGATCGCCACCCGCTCCTTTTCCACCCGCGCTTCCAGATAGGTCAGCACCAGCGAGACGGGCATGGCAACCGCAAGTCCTGCGGCGGTCGTCAGAAGCGCCACCCAGATGCCGCCGGCGAGGATGGACGGATCGACGGAGCTTCCCGCACCCTGCAGCTTCTGGAACGCGTCGATCATACCGAGCACGGTGCCGAACAGGCCGAGAAGCGGGGCGAGCTGGACGCAGATGTCGAGGAAGCGGAAGCCGCCTTCCAGCGAATGCAGCCTGACCAGCGCGATGCGGCCGATCTCTTCCTCGATGTCTGACTTGGCGAGATCACCCCGTCGCGACAGGCGGATCGCGGTGGCAACGGCGGAGGCACTGGCGCTTCGCCCTGTCCGTACGAGCGTTTCCGCCTCGTCGGTTTCGCCCGCTTTGAAGAGAGCGACGGCCTTCGCGGCGCGGCCGGTGCGACCAACCCTCAGCATGCTGAACTGGACGAGCTTCAGCCCCACCAGGGCAGCGGCCACGATCGACGTGACAAAGAGGATGACCACCACCGGCCCACCCAGCTCCAGGAACGAGGCGAGCATGTCGTAGGATCCGGAAAAATAAGCGTTCATGTCCATTTCCCTCGCGAGCGGGTTACTTGCCAAACTTCAGGTCTGTGCGGTTGGCCGTTTCCAGCACGCCGTTGCAGGCCTCGGTTCCGCCCGGAAGACCATCGCAGGCGGCGGCGCCATTGATCAGAAGGCGCGAGAAGCTTGTGCACTCGCCGTCCTTCAGATCGAACTGCTTGACCACCGTCTTGCCATTCGGGAGTTCGCCGAAATTGAAGACCGTCAGCCGGTCGACGAGATCGCGACTGTCGAAAAGAACGACCTCGAATGCCGCCTTTTTCAGCTCCGCGCCGGTGTGGTTGCTGGTCACGAAGGTCATGCGGCAGCCGCCGCCGACGGAGGTGAGCTTGTTGAGTTCGATCTGCAACGGTGGAGCGGCGACGGCCTCGCCCGCCGCCGCCGCCGGCTCCGCGGCGGCAAAGGCCATCGCGGCCAATGAAATCCGAAATCCGGTCCTCATCATCATCGATTGCTTCCCTGGAACTGATCCGCACGCTCAGCAGGCGGGCGAACATAAATATGATTTTAAAACTCATCTTTGGCTAGAATACATGATTCAATTAGTCAACAATAATTCCTGCATCACCCCCGCCTTCGCCATTTGCGCCGGCGCGGGTTCGCTCTGGATCGCCTAAAAGGTGATTTTTAAAATCATGTATTGCGGCAGCAAATTAAGTTGACTATGATAATCATATTAATGCGAAAAGCCCAGCCAGCACTGCAAGCCAGGCCTCAGAAAAACCAGCCCTTTTTGAAAATCGGGTGACCTGATGAAGTGTGACATGGGCACGAGCAACAATTACGACGTCGAGGACCGCGGCGAGCCCGCGGACAATACCGCACCCGTTTATTCAAGCGCATTTCTCTTCAAGGGCACGGGCGAGATTCGGATCGAGCATGCCGGCTTTTGCTATCGGCTGAAGATCACCCGCCAGGGCAAACTTATTCTCAACAAGTAGAAGAGGCGCAGAATGAACGGCACATTGCCGAGCGCGGAAGACATCCGCAAAGCAAGACTGGACAATCCGAAACTCCGGGAGCGCGATCTCGCGGCACGGCTTGGCATATCCGAAGCCGACTATGTCGCCGCCTGGACCGGCTATGGCGTGCGCCGGATTTCGACGGACTTCGAAGCGCTGTTTCCCGGCCTGGAGGCCTTGGGCGAGGTCATGGCACTGACCCGCAATGAATTCGCGGTTCACGAGAAGATCGGTGTCTTCGATCGCTACATTCACGGCCGCAACACCGCCATGATGCTCGGCGAACAGATCGACATGCGGATGTTTGCCAGACATTGGGTGCATGGCTTCGCCGTCGAGTTCGATACCGGCGAAACGATAAAGCGCAGCTTCCAGTTCTTCGACGCCAGCGGCGAGGCGGTCCACAAGGTGCATCTGCGTCCGGCCAGCGATGTGAGCGCCTGGCAGGCGCTCGCCGACAGGCTGGCGCTCCCCGACCAGACCATCCCGGTCGCCGCCACCGCCTATCCGCGCACCAGCCCCGTCAACGACAATGCCGTTCCGCACGAAACACTTCGCCAGCGCTGGGAAGGCATGACCGATACCCATCAGTTCGTCGGCATCCTGAAAGACCTCGAACTGTCGCGCCTGAAGGCTATCGAGAGCATCGGCGAGGATTTCGCCTGGCAGCTGGCACCGGACGCGGTGCATGCGATGATGCTCGCCGCCGTCGACGACGGGCTGCCGATCATGTGCTTCGTCGGCAATCGCGGCTGCATCCAGATCCATTCCGGACCGCTCCACAACGTCGCGACGATGGGACCCTGGGTCAACGTGATGGACCCGACCTTCCACCTGCATCTGCGCGCCGACAAGATCGCCCAGACCTGGGCCGTGCGCAAACCGGTGGACAAGGGTCATGTCTCCTCCATCGAGGCTTACGACACCGAAGGCGAACTGATCATCCAGTTCTTCGGAAAGCGCATCGAGGGTCAGGACGAGCGGTCCAACTGGCGGGCTATCGTCGAATCTCTGCCGCGCCTTTCCGACACTCGGGCGGCATGAGACGGCGATGATTACGATTTCCAGACGCGCATTTGTCGCGACTGCCCTTGCCGGTTCCGCCGCGCTGGCATGGCCCCGCCTTGCCGGCGCGGCATCTGCCACGACACCATCCCGCATCGTCTCGATCGGCGGCTCGCTGACCGAGATCGTCTTTGCGCTCGGCGCCGGCGACCGGCTTGTGGCGCGCGACACGACCTCCACCTATCCGCCGGAAGCGACCAGGCTTCCGGACACCGGCTATATCCGCGCGCTGTCACCGGAAGGCGTGCTCTCGGTCAATCCCGATCTCATCCTCGTCCTCGAGGGTGCCGGACCGCCGGAAGCCCTCTCCGTGCTGGAGCAGGCCGGCATCCCGCTGACAACGGTGCCGGACGGCTACGACCGCCAGGCCATCATCGGCAAGGTGCACGCCGTCGGCGAGGCAATCGGCGAGCAGGAGAAAGCGGCAGCGCTGGCCTCCCGGCTCGACGCCGACCTTGGCGCCGCCGAGGCTGCAGCCGACGCGGTCACAGAGCGCAGGAAGGTTCTCTTCGTCCTTTCGCTGCAGAACGGCCGGGTGATGGCGGCGGGTGCGAATTCGCATGCGAACTCGATCATCACAATGGCCGGCGGTGAAAACGCGATGGCCGGCATTTCCGGCTACAAGCCGGTGAGCGACGAGGCCATCCTCGCCGCCGCGCCAGACCTGATCCTGATGATGACCGGAGCCGGCGATCACGCGGCCGGCGACGCGGACGTACTGGCCCAACCGGCAATCGCTCAAACGCCGGCCGGCAAGGCCGGGCGCATCATCCGCATGGACGGGATGTATCTGCTCGGCTTCGGCCCACGGACACCCGATGCCATCCGCGATCTGCATAGCGCCCTATACAAACCGGCGTCACATACGGAATGACGGCCATGCTTCAAGAGGTCGAGCGGCACGCCCTCCGGCGGCGGACTGGATTTTGGCCGTCCGACCGTGCCGCGCGCGCCCGAATTGCCATACCGGCACTCTGCATTGCGCTGGTGCTCGCCTGCGGCGTCTCGCTTACGGCCGGGGCATCCGACACATCGGCCCTTCACGCCATCCTGGCGCTTGCCGGCCTGTCCGATTCCAGCATATCCGCCAGCGACCGGATCATCCTCGGCGCCATCCGCCTGCCGCGGATCGCACTCGGCGCACTGGTCGGCGCGGCGCTGGCCGTCTCCGGCGCGTTGATGCAGGGGCTTTTCCGCAATCCGCTGGCCGACCCGGGGCTTGCCGGCGTGTCTGCCGGCGCGGCCCTAGGGGCGGCCGGCATGATCGTGCTCGGCGGCACGCTGCTTGCCCCTCTCACCGCCCTCTTCGGCTTCTCGGCCCTGCCGGTCGCGGCCTTCGGCGGCGGCCTTGCCACCACGACGATCCTCTACCTGACTGCAACGCGCCGGGGGCGGACATCGGTCGCAACCATGCTGCTTGCCGGCATCGCGCTCGGTGCCTTTTCCGGAGCGGCGACCGGCATCCTCGTCTACATCGCCGACGACAAGCAATTGCGCGATCTGACCTTCTGGGGGCTCGGTTCGCTGGCGGGCTCCACCTGGAGCAAGGCCTTGACGGTCGGCCCCCTGATCCTCGCTTGCCTCGCTGCCGCGCCCTTCCTCGGAAAGAAGCTCAATGCGCTTGCCCTCGGCGAGGCGGCCGCCGGCCATATGGGCGTGCCGGTTCAGCGCCTGAAGAGCGCCAGCATCCTGCTGGTCTCCGCCATGACAGGCGCGGCAGTCGCCGTCAGCGGCGGCATCGGCTTCGTCGGCATCGTCGTGCCGCACATCATCCGCCTCTCGGTCGGTCCGGACCACCGCACCCTGCTGCCGGCGTCCGCCTTGCTCGGAGCCTCGCTGCTCGTGCTTGCCGACGCCTTCGCCCGGACCATTGTCGCACCGGCGGAATTGCCGATCGGCATCGTTACGGCGACGGTCGGCGCACCCGTCTTCCTCTGGCTGCTGCTCAAGAGCCGCGCGGTGGTCGACCTGTGAGCGCTTCATCCGATATGCGATACGAAGCCCGGGCGATCTCGGTGAGGCTAGGCGGGCGACCAATCCTCACCGAGCTGAATTTCAGCGCGTCCGCCGGTCAGATCACCGTGATCGCCGGACCGAACGGTTCCGGCAAGACGACGCTCATCAAGGCGCTTTCCGGCGAGCTGGCGGTGGCCGGCGACGTGACCATCAATGGCCGGGCGCTGCGGGCGCTGAAGCCATGGCAGTGTGCCGCCTTGCGGGCCGTACTGCCGCAGGAAATCCATCTCGCCTTTCCGTTTACCGTAGACGAGGTTGTTTCGCTCGGCATTGCCGCCGGCGTTCACGGCGGCTCGGCGGTGGACAACCGGCGGCGCATATCGCAGGCGCTTGCCGCCGTCGATCTTGCCGGCTTTTCCGGCCGGCTCTACCAGGAACTTTCCGGTGGCGAGCGCCAGCGCGTGCAGCTGGCCCGCGTGCTCTGCCAGATCTGGGAACCGGTTGCGCATGGCGAACCGCGATGGCTCCTGATGGATGAACCGGTCGCCAGCCTCGACATCCGCCACCAGATCGGCCTCATGGAAATCGCCCGCTCCTACGCCCGGCGCGGCGGCGGCGTCATCGCCGTCATGCACGACCTCAATCTCAGCGCCATGTTCGCCGATCGCATCCAGCTGATGAAGGGCGGGCGGGTCGCGGCGCTCGGCACCCCTGCCGAAGTGTTCGATGCCAGGACACTGCAAACGGTGTTCGATTGTGCAATCGTGCCCGGCATTGCCCCCGAAAGCGGCAATTTCATCTTGCCGCAAAGCGTCGCGTGATCTGCTTTTGCCGAGATGTCGGGGCAAGCCGCCCCTGGCATGGCGATTGCTTGTTTTATGGTTTGGTCATCACCGGCCGACCGGCCGGACCGAGGGTGTGAGGCCCGCATACCGCAATTTCTGGGGAGTTGCGTCAACGGCAAGCCTCGGGTCACCTTGTGGAAACATGATGATCGCTAACCATCCGGCCTGTGGGGACAGGCCTGGCGGACATCGACGGGGCGAGGAATTTGGGCAGACATTCCAGGATGGCGCTTGGCGCCTGCATGCTTTTCGTATTCGGGCTTGGAACGGTTCAGGCCGCGGACAATCATTACAAGCTTCTGAAGCTTGACGGCCATGTCGTCAAATGGGGCGATCCCACTCTCGGTTCGCCCGCGCATGTGACCTACGCCTTCGTGACGGCGGCGTTTCATGATCCCGAAGCGCGAAACTGCAGCGACATCGTTCCGCTGAAGGGCGTCGAGAAGACCTCGGGCCTCGGCGGAGACGAACTTCGCCGCCAGGCGGCCGCGGCCGCTGCTCTCTGGTCCAGCGTGGCCGGCATCACCTTCGAGGAAGTCACCGATCCGGCGAAGGCGAATATCCTGATCGGCGAACAGGGAAAGCCGCGTGGTTACGCCTTTGCCAATGTCGAATATCGCAAGCCGATGCTGGCCAGAGACGGAAAGCAATCGGACGACCGCGCGCTGAACATTCCGGACAGTCGGACCGATCTGCGTCAGGCGCCCGGTGCCCAGACCGTGGCGACGATTTCCCGTTCGATGATCTGCCTCAACCCGGAGCGGACCTGGAAAAGCGGCTTCGGTGGAAACGCGTCAGCCTATGACATCCGCTACACGTTCACGCATGAACTGGGGCACGCGATCGGCCTCGACCATTACTATCACGCCGGCTTCCTGATGTACTACAAGTACACGGAAACGTTTCGCGCACCCCAGCAGGGCGACATTGACGGCGCCCGCGCCCTCTACGGACCGCCGATCGCGACCCGGTAACTTCCGGGCGCTCGACGTTCAGACCAGCACTTCCTGGTCGACCCGGTCCTCGCTGCCGAAGAACTGCAGGTATCGCTTGACGGCTTCCGGCTCGCCGGTCGCCTTCTGCGGATTGTCGGAAAGCTTGACCGCCGGACGGCCATTGGCGTCGGACACCTTGCAGACGATGGAAATCGGCTTCAGTCCTTCGATCGGGTCGGGCGCGCAGCCGGCGAAATCATTGGTGAGGTTCGTGCCCCAGCCGAAGCTCATGCGCACCCTGCCCTCGAAGTGGCGATAGGTGTCGATGATCGCATCCACGTCGAGACCGTCGGAGAAGATCAGCAGCTTTTCCTTGGGGTCGCGGCCCATCTTCTTCCACCAGGCGACGATCTTTTCACCACCCTCGATCGGCGGGGCGCTGTCCGGACGGAAACCGGTCCAGTCGGCCACCCATTCCGGCGCATTCTTGAGAAAGGCCGCCGTTCCGAAGGCGTCGGGCAGGACGATCAGCAGGTTGCCGCCGTAAAGCGTGTTCCAGTCCTTCAGCACCTTGTACGGCGCGTCGGCGAGTTGCTGGTCGGTTTCAGCGAGGGCTGCGGCGACCATCGGCAGTTCGTGCGCATTGGTGCCGACGGCTTCGAGATCGGAATCCATGGCGAGCAGCACGTTGGAGGTGCCGGTGAAGGCCGGACCTATGCCTTCCTTCAACGCTTCCACGCACCACCGCTGCCAGAGGAATGAATGGCGCCGGCGGGTGCCGAAATCGGAAATCCTCAGGCCCGGCAGCGCCTTCAGCCGGTCGACCTTGTCCCACATCTTCGCCTTGGCGCGGGCATAGAGCACGTCCAGCGTAAAGGGACCGAGCGAGCGCATCGCGGCGCGCGACCGAAGCTCGTTGATGATAGCCAGCGCCGGGATTTCCCAAAGCGTCGTTTCCATCCAAGGGCCGTGGAAGTCGAGCTGGTACTGGCCGTCACGGCGCGTCAACTCGTATTCCGGCAGCTGGAATTTCGACAGCCATGCCAAGAATTCCGGTTCGAAGATCTGCGAGCGGCCGTAGAAGGTGTTACCGGCCAGCCAGATCAGCTCCTTCTTCGACAGCCGCAACGTGCGGGCGTGATCGAGCTGCTCGCGCAGTTCCATTTCGTCGATCTCGTCGGCAAGGCGGACGGACGTCGTCCGGTTGATCAGCGAAAACGTCGCATGGACGTCCGGATAAAGCTTCCAGATCATCTGCAGCATCAGGAGCTTGTAGAAGTCCGTGTCGATCAGGCTGCGGATGATCGGGTCGAGCTTCCAGGCGTGGTTGTACACACGCCGGGCGATATCTGTCTTCATCATGTGCTCCCCCGGACTCCAACCACACGTCTGCACAGAAATGCAAAGTGCCGAAGCAACCGGGCTTCGGCACCAGCGACGTTATCGTGAAATATGGGACGAAAGTCCAGTGGCGTGACCGAAGGTTGCACCTTCATTGGCCCTAATTGGACGGAGCAGTTGTACCGCTATCCACCGGCGCAGTCTGGCTGACGCCCGCAGGAGACGGATTGCTCGGCTCGCCCGTGCGACCCCACCACTCAAGCGGCAGCCAGAGTGCGAAGGCTATAGCCAGTGCGGCAAGCAGAACGTAGAGGACCGGGCGTCCCAGACGGCCTTGCCGCGCCTCCTTCGGCTCAAGCGGCTTTTCGGTTTTCATGGCCTCGGCGCGCGGAGCAACCTTCGAGGCGAAGTCGGTCTGACTGTTCATGTCGGCCTCCCTTGTCTGCCTGTTTCATCATGCCCTCCTCATGGGAAGGGTTCATGATCTCAACGCTTGACAGGTGCAAGGGTTCCTTGCAGCCGAGGGAGCGGGCCTGCCCGGCTACTGGCTGACGGCAGCGGTATCGACCGCTTTCATGTCGAAAGCGGCGGCCATCAGCGCCCGGGTATAGGGGTCTTCGGGATCGGAGAAAATCTTCTCCGCGGGCCCTTTCTCGACAACCTTGCCGAGCCGCATGACGACGACATCATTGGCAAGCGCCTTGACGACCTTCAGGTCGTGACTGATGAACAGATAGGCGAGATCGTGGCGCCTCTGCAGGTCGCGCAGGAGATCGACCACCTGAGCCTGGACGCTCATGTCGAGAGCCGAGGTCGGCTCGTCGAGCATGACGAAGCGCGGTTTGAGCACCATGGCGCGGGCAATCGCGATACGCTGACGCTGGCCGCCGGAGAATTCGTGCGGATAGCGCCAGCGGGTGGCCGGATCGAGGCCGACCTCTTCGAGCACGCCGGCAACGCGACGGTCGCGCTCGTCGGCGCTGAGCGTCCGCTCATGGATCTTCAGTCCTTCGGCGATGATCTCGCCCACCGACATACGGGGGCTGAGCGAGCCGTAGGGGTCCTGGAAGACCACCTGCATTTCCTGGCGCAGCGGCAGCATCTCCTTGAACGAATAGCCGGCTATGTCCCGGCCGACGAAGGCGATCCGGCCGCGCGAGGAAATGAGCCGGGTCAACGCCATGCCGAGCGTCGTCTTGCCGGAACCGGATTCACCGACGACGCCGAGCGTGTGGCCCGCCCTCAGCGTCACGTCGATGCCGTCCACAGCCTTCACATTGTCGACGACCTTGCGCAGGAAGCCCGCCTTGATCGGGAACCAGACCTTGACGTCTTCCGCTTCCATGACCACCGGCTTGGCATCGTTGCGTTCGGGCGGCTGGCCGCTCGGCTCGGACGACAGCAGGTGACGGGTGTAGGCGTGCTGGGGATTTCCGAAGATGTCGGCGACCGGACCGCTTTCGACGATCTTGCCCTTGGTCATGACGCAGACGCGATCGGCGAACTTGCGCACAATGCCGAGGTCGTGGGTAATGAACAGCATGGACATGCCATGCGTCGTCTTCAGGTCCTTCAGGAGTTCGAGGATCTGCGCCTGCACGGTGACGTCGAGTGCCGTCGTCGGTTCGTCGGCAATCAGCAGTTTGGGCCGGTTGGCAAGCGCCATGGCGATCATCACACGCTGGCGCTGGCCGCCGGATAGCTCGTGCGGATAGGCCTTCAGGCGCTTTTCCGGCTCGCGGATGCCGACCTGGTTCAACAGTTCCAGAATACGGTCGCGCGCCGGCTTGCCGACGATGCCGCCATGCAGCGCCAGGATCTCGCCGATCTGCTTCTCGATCGAATGCAGCGGATTGAGCGAGGTCATCGGCTCCTGGAAGATCATGGTGATGTCGTCGCCGCGCACCTTGCGCAGCTCGGCCTCGCTCACCTTCAGGAGATCGCGGCCGGAAAACAGGATCTCCCCCGACGGATGGCTCGCCGCCGGATAGGGCAGGAGCTGGAGGATCGAATTGGCGGAAACAGACTTGCCCGAACCGGATTCGCCGACCAGGGCCAGAACCTCGCCGGGGGCTATGTCGAAGGATATGCGATCGACGGCAAGCGACGTCTCGCCACCCTGATGGAAGGCGACGGACAGATCGCGGACGGAGAGAAGGGGTTCGGTCATTTGAACGTCTTTCGCGGATCGAAGGCGTCGCGGACCGCTTCGCCGATGAAGATCAGCAGCGAGAGCATGATCGACATGGTGAAGAAGGCCGTGAGGCCGAGCCACGGCGCCTGAAGATTGCGCTTGCCCTGGTCGATCAGTTCGCCGAGCGACGGCGAGCCGGGCGGCATGCCGAGACCGAGGAAGTCGAGCGAGGTCAGCGTCGTGATCGAGCCGGACAGGATGAAGGGCAGGAAGGTCAGCGTCGCCACCATCGCATTCGGCAACAGGTGGCGGAACATGATCGTCCAGTTGCCGACGCCAAGCGCGCGCGCCGCCTTCACATATTCGAAATTGCGGGCTCTGAGGAACTCGGCGCGGACGATGCCGACGAAGCCGACCCAGGAGAACAGCAGCATGATGCCGAGCAGCACGAAGAAGCCCGGCGGCAGCACCGAGGAAATGATCAGCAGGATGTAGAGCACCGGCATCGACGACCAGATCTCGATGAAGCGCTGCATCAGGAGATCGAGCCAGCCGCCGAAATAGCCCTGCATGGCGCCGGCGCTGACCCCGACAAAGGCCGAGGCGATGGTGAGCGCAAGGCCGAAGAGGACAGCGACGCGGAAGCCGTAGATCATGCGGGCGGTGACGTCGCGCGCCTGGTCGTCGGTGCCGAGCCAGTTCATGTTGCCGAGAACGCAATCCGGATCGTTGACGCCCTGCGGATAGCCCGAGCAGCGCTCCTCCTTGCTCATCAGCCAGAACGGCGCGGTCGGTGCCGAATGGGGAATGTTGGAGTTGGCGGTGTCGTAGGAATAGCGGATCGGCGGCCAGAGCATCCAGCCGTTCGCATTGATCTCGTCGCGGATGAATTCGGAGCGGTAGTCCGTGTCGGCATAAAAGCCGCCGAATTTCTCTTCCGGATAATCGACCAGCACCGGAAAGAGGATCTCGCCCTTGTAGGAGACGATCAGCGGCTTGTCGTTGGCGATGAACTCGGCGCCCATCGACAGGGTGAACAGGACGAGGAATATCCAGAAGGACCAGTAGCCGCGTCGGTTCGCCTTGAAATTGGCAAGCCGCCGCTGATTGGTCGGATTGAGGAACGGCCGCTTCGGAGGCTTTGCCGCGACAGTTTCGGTAACACCCGCTTCCATCAGACTTCCCTCCGCTCGAAGTCGATGCGCGGATCGACCCAGGTGTAGACGAGGTCGGAGATGAGACCGATGACCAGCCCCATCAGCGAGAAGATGTAGAGCGTACCGAAGACGATCGGATAGTCGCGGTTGACGATGGCGAGATAGCCCATGCGGCCGAGGCCATCGAGCGAGAAGATGTTTTCGATCAGCAGCGACCCGGTGAAGAAGGCCGAGATGAAGGCGCCAGGGAAGCCGGCAATGATGATCAGCATGGCATTGCGGAAGACGTGGCCGTAGAGCACCTGCCGGTCATTCAGCCCCTTGGCCTTGGCGGTGATGACATACTGCTTCTTGATCTCGTCGATGAAGGAATTCTTCGTCAGGAGCGTCGTCGTCGCGAAGGCGGCAAGCGACAGAGAAATGATCGGCAGCGTCAGGTGCCAGAAGTAGTCGATGATCTTTTCGTACCAGGTGAGCTGCCAGAAATTGTCGGAGACGAGGCCACGCAGCGGGAACCAGTCGAAGAAGGAACCGCCTGCGA
The DNA here is from genome assembly GCF_024385575.1 of Rhizobium sp. NRK18. Taxonomy (NCBI): domain Bacteria; kingdom Pseudomonadati; phylum Pseudomonadota; class Alphaproteobacteria; order Hyphomicrobiales; family Rhizobiaceae; genus Rhizobium; species Rhizobium sp. NRK18. The sequence goes on from NZ_JANFMV010000001.1 coordinate 3,812,524, forward strand.
AGACGACGATCAGCAGGATGCCGAACAGGAAGCTCGGCACGGCATAGCCGACGATGATGACGCCCGAGGTCCAGACGTCGAAGGCCGATCCGTCCTTGATCGCCTTGCGGATGCCGAGCGGAATGGAGATGCCGTAGGAGAGGATCAGAATCCACAGCCCGAGCGACATGGAGACCGGCAGCTTGTCGATGATGAGATCGATGACCGAGGTGTTGCGGAAGAAGCTCTCGCCGAAGTCGAAGCGGATATAGTCCCACATCATGTCGAGAAAGCGGGTGAGCGGCGGCTTGTCGAAACCGAACTGCTTTTCCAGCTTCTTGATCAGGTCGGGATCGAGACCCTGCGCGCCGCGATATTTGGAGTTCGCCTCGGAGAACTGATCCTGCTGGGCCAGGAGATCGCCTCCCGAGCCGGACAACCGGTCTTCGGCGCTGCCGCCCTGCCCTGTCAGCTGCGAGATGACCTGCTCGACCGGTCCGCCGGGCGCGAACTGAACAATTGCGAAGGAGATCGCCATGATCCCGATCATCGTGGGGATCATGAGGAGAAGTCGGCGAAGGATATAGGCGCCCATCTGCGGCTATTTCCCCTTTCCGGTTCGCGCCTGGCGCATTGCCGCCGGCCGAATCCTGTCTGTTGATGCCATTCTGTCCGTCAATCTCCCGCTCATGCCATCTGCGCTACCGTGCCAAGCTTGCGCCGCACCGACCATCTCGGCGGCAGGCACGCTACTTCTTCTCCGCCGACTTGGCCCACCACAGGTCCGGGAAGCCCATGGAATATTCCGGCAGGTTGTCGGGCCTGACGACATTGTTCCAATAGGCGATCGGCAACGACCGGCGGGAATAGCTCGGCACGACATACGCGCCGGCGAGGAGCACCCGGTCGAGCGCATGCACGGCGGCAATCAGCGTATCGCGGTTCGGCGCGAAGATGACCTTCTTGATCAGAGCGTCGATGCCGGGGTCCGCGATGCCTGCATAATTGTCGGATCCGGGACGTTCGGCCGACTGCGAGCCCCAATAGCCGGTCTGCTCATTGCCGGGGTTCATGCTCTGGGTCCAACCCTGGTAGACCACATCATAATCGAAGGCGCGCAGCCGGTTGGTGAACTGCGACGCATCGACCGAGCGAACGGTCGCCTTGATGCCGATCTTGGCGAGGTTGGCGACATAGGGCAGCGCCACGCGCTCGATGATCGGCCCGTCGAGAAGGATCTCGAAGGTAAAAGGCTCGCCGGTCTTCACATTGACCATCTGGCGGTTGCGGATCTCGTAGCCGGCCTGCTTGAAGAGATCGATGGCGCGGCGAAGGTTCTGCCGCTCCTTGATCTCGTCGCCACCGATCGGATTGGTGTAGGGCGTGGTAAAGACCTCCGGCGGCACAAGGTCCTTGACGCTGTCGAGGATTTCGAGTTCCTCGCCCTTCGGCAGGTCGCTGGACGCAAGCTCGGTGCCGAAGAAGTAGCTGTTGATGCGCGTGTAGCTGTTGTAGAAAATGGTGCGGTTGAGTTCTTCGAAATCGAAGGCGTAGTTGAGGGCCTGGCGGACGCGCTTGTCCTTGAACTGCTCGCGGCGCATGTTGGGGATGAAGCCGACCATGACGCCGCGCTTGCGGTATTCGTTTTCGAGTTCCTCCCGCTTGATGCGGCCGTCCTGTGCCGCCGGGAAATCGTAGGCCGTCGCCCAGCGCTTGGCGGAGTTGTCCCACCACCAGTCGAGATTGTGGCCCTTGAAGGCCTGGAATTCGACATCGCGGTCGGCGAAGAACGAATACTTCACCGTCTTGAAGTTGTTGCGGCCAACATTGACGTTCAGGTCCTTCGCCCAATAGTCGTCGCGCAGTTCGTAGGTGATGGTCGAACCGGGGGAGAAGGCGGCGATCTTGTAGGGGCCGGACGCCATCGGCGGCTCGAGCGAGGTCTTGGAAATGTCCCTCGGCTTGCCGTCCGGCCCGTTCGCCTGCCACCAGGCCTTCGAAATGACCGGCAACTGGCCGACGATCGACGGCAGTTCACGATTGCCCTTGTCGTCGAAGCGGAATGTCACCTCGCGCTCGCCCGTCACCTCAGCGGCGGTGACGTGGGCATAATATTGCGTGAACTTCGGATTGAGTTCCTTGTACTTTTCGAAGCTGAAGACGACGTCGGCAGGCGTAACCGGCGATCCGTCGGCAAACTTCGCCTCGGGTCTCAGGCGGAACACCGCGTAGGAGAAATCGTCCGGATAGGAGAGCGCCTCGGCGAGCAGGCCGTAGCTGGACGACAGCTCGTCATCGGCAGGCGTCAGCAGCGTGTCATAGAGCATTGAGATGCTGCCGGGGAGTTCGCCCTTGTCGAGCACGAAATTGAACGTGTCGTAGGTCCCGAGCTCGGAAACATTGATGCTGCCACCCTTGGGCGCATCGGGGTTTCCGTAGTCGAAACGCTTGAAGCCTTCCGGATATTTCAGCTCGCCGATGGTGGCGATGCCATGCCGCCAGACCAGATCGGCGGCACGCGCCGTTGCGGGTGACACGCTCTGCAGAAAAAGAAGGGCAAGGGAGAAAACAAGCGTCCGGAATGCCAATTTCATATAGGGACCTTTTTGGATTTGTTCGGCCATACCATAGGCGAAATACCGCGGAAATACAGGGGGCATTTCCACACAGACGGAGGCTCGCGGCGAACGCGGATCACAATTTCAACAAACCCTCCGTTCAGTGTAAGCTGGTACTCAAATCACCACCATCGAACCCTTTGCGGGAGGGGTATCAATGCAATCAAGGCTTTTTAAAGCCATACGGAAGCCGGCCATACTGGCGGCGACCGCCACGCTCGCGGTTTGTCAGTTGGCCGTCGACAGTTCTGCCGACGACAGGCCGGCCAAACAGGTTTTCGGCGCCATTGCGCTTCCGGAACAAGGCACCCCGCAATCGATCGGCTACTACGCCAATGGCTGCCTTGCCGGCGCCGTGGCACTGCCGACGGACGGACCCAGCTGGCAGGTCATGCGCCTGTCGCGCAATCGCCGCTGGGGGCACCCGGAGCTGGTGACCTGGATCGAACAGTATGCCGGCGACGTCGCTCGCAACGACGGTTGGCCCGGCATCCTCATCGGGGACATGTCGCAACCGCGCGGCGGTCCGATGGCCTCCGGCCACGCCTCGCATCAGGTCGGGCTCGACGTCGATATCTGGCTGCAGCCGATGCCGAACCACCGGCTGAGCGCCGACGAACGCGAGAAACTTTCGGCGCAGTCGCTCCTGAAAAAGAACGCCCGCCTGACTGTCGATCCGGCCAAATGGAACGACAGTTACGCAGACATGATCGTCCGCGCCGCCAATTACCCCGAAGTCCAGCGCGTCTTCGTCAACCCGTCGATCAAGAAGAAACTCTGCGAGACCTGGACCGGAAGCCGCGCCAATTTCGGCAAGCTGCGACCCTATTACGGGCATGACGACCATATTCATGTGCGCCTTTTCTGCCAGCCCGGCTCGCCCGACTGCAAGAAGCAGGCAGCCGTGCCTGCCGACGACGGCTGCGGCAAGGAACTCGCCTGGTGGTACTCCGACGAGCCCTGGGCGCCACCGAAAAAACCGGAGAAGCCCACGAAGCCCGCGCCGAAGCCGCATGTGAAGACGCTGGCCGACCTGCCGAAGGCCTGCACCGCCGTCGTGAACGGCCCGTCAGTCGCCTCCGTCGACGCCGCGACATTCCGCAGCGGTGCGGCGCCCGCTTCGCCGGCCACGGCATTCGCACCAGCCGAGCCAAGCGCGACCGGCGCCTTCGACGTGCCGGTTCCGCTTCCCCGCCCGGGGGGGCAGTGACATAGCATAGCAAGCCGCTGAAAATCGCCGGCCGATGGAATGGCGTCGGCCGCTCCCGCCTTTTCAAATCTCCCGATGATGCTATAGAAGCGGCTCAAATCGATTTAATTCACTTTGTCCCGGAGGCCTCATGCCCAGCGAAAAGTGCATTGCGCTCATCGCTCACGACCAGAAGAAGGACGACATGGCGGAGTTCGCCTATCAGAACTCCCCGCTTCTGTCCGAATGGCGGCTGGTGGCGACCGGAACGACGGGCGGCCGTATTCTCGACGTCTGTCCGCATCTCAACGTCACGCGCCTGAAAAGCGGCCCTCTCGGCGGCGACCAGCAGATCGGCGCACTGATCGCGACCGGCGACATTGACCGCTTGATCTTTTTCGTCGACCCTCTGACTCCGATGCCGCACGATGTCGACGTGAAGGCGCTCATGCGGCTGGCGATCGTCTACGACATTCCGATGGCACTGAACCGGTCATCGGCGCAAATTCTTCTGAACGACCTCGCCCGCAGCGGGACGTAGAACATGCAGGATTCAATGGCGGCGAACCAGCACCACGAACACGCAATGGCCTTTCCGGTCCTCATCGGCGATATCGGCGGCACCAATGCCCGCTTTTCGCTGCTCCTCGATTCCTACGCCGAGCCGAAGACCTTTCCGATCGTCCGGACGGCGGAATTCGAGACGATCGACGACGCCATCCAGCGCTGCATCCTCGACCATACCTCGGTTCAGCCTCGCTCCGCGCTTCTCGCCATTGCCGGGCCGATCCAGGGCGACGAATTGCCGCTGACCAACTGCCCTTGGGTGGTCAGGCCGCGCGACATGATCGCCAATCTCGGCTTCGAGGACGTCACGATCATCAATGACTTCGAGGCCCAGGCGCTGGCCGTCGCCTCGCTCAGGGATACCGACCGCGAGCAGATCGGCGGCGATGGCGAGGAGCGGATCGCGACCCGCGTCGTCCTCGGACCCGGCACGGGCCTCGGCGTCGCCGGCGTGGTCTATTCGCAGCACCGCTGGATTCCGGTGCCGGGCGAAGGCGGGCATGTCGATCTCGGGCCGCGCACCGATCGCGACTACCAGATTTTCCCGCATGTCGAGAAAATCGGCGGCCGGGTGTCGGGCGAACAGATCCTCTGCGGCCGCGGCATCGTCAATCTCTACAAGGCGATCTGCGCCGCCGACGGCGTCGAGCCGAAGCTCGGCGAGCCCGCCACGGTTTCGGAGAAGGGGCTGGACGGTTCCGACCCGCAAGCGAAGGAGACCCTCTCCCTGTTCGCGACCTATCTCGGCCGGGTGGCCGGCGACCTCGCCCTGACCTTCATGGCCAAGGGCGGCGTCTTCATTTCCGGCGGCATTCCGCAGAAGATCATGCCGGCGCTCAAAGCCGGCGGCTTCCGGGCCGCATTCGAGGACAAGGCGCCGCACAACAAGGCGATGGCCGGCATCGCCACCTATGTCGTCACCCATCCGCTGGCGGCACTTGCCGGCCTTGCCGCCTATGCCCGCGCACCCGGCGGCTTCAGCGTCGCGACCGAAGGCCGCCGCTGGCATCGGTGAGGCGGCGCGCCTGTGGCCTGTCGTCCTATAGCCAAAAGACGAGCGGTTCTTTATACAGCCGCTTGATCCGCCGCCCCCGGGCGTCGCCACTATTCGACAATGCAGGTCACAACACTTGAGCAAGAAAAAGCAGGCCATCGACACGCAAGGCATCTGGGTCGTCCTGAAAAGGGTGGTGCGTGAAAATGCCCGGGACCATATCAAGGGCTACGCTTTCGCTATTGGCTGCCTCGTCACGATTTCCGGCTCGACCGCCTTTACCGCCTGGATCATGAAGACGGTGGTGGACGAGGCGTTTGCCAAGCAGCGCGCCGACATCATCTGGGTGGTCTGCCTGTCGCTCCTCAGCGCCTTCGTGCTGCGCGGCTTCGCGACCTACGGCCAGGCGGTCGCCCTGTCGAAGATCAGCAACAACATCGTCGCCCGTTACCAGCGCCGCGTCTTCGCGCATCTGATGACGCTTTCCAGCAGCTTCTATGCCGAAGCCCGGTCGGCGCGTATCGCCGCGCAGCTGAACGGCAATATCGGCGGCATCGCCGGCATCCTCAACCTGACGGTGACGACGGCGGCGCGCGACTTCCTCAGCCTCATCGGCCTGATCGGCGTGATGATCGTCCAGGATCCGGTGTTGTCGTTCTTCGTCCTGATATTTGCCCCGATCCTGCTGTTCGGCATCCGCTACCTTTCCAAGCGCCTGCGGACGGCGTCGCGCGAATCGACGCTCGTCGGCGCGCAGGTGTTCGGGGCCATGCAGGAGACGATCGCCGGCATCGCGATCGTCAAGGCCTTCACCATGGAGCCCCAGCTCCAGTCCAAGATCGACAAGCTGATCGACTGGTCGGAAAACCGTGCGAACCGGATCGCCCGCCTCAGCGAGCGCACCGCGCCGCTGACGGACACGTTCGCGGGCATCGCGATCGCCTCGGTGCTGGCCTATTCCGCCTATCGCTCGATCTATTTCCACGTGCTCCCCGGCGCCTTCTTCTCCTTCGTCACCGCCCTTTTGATGGCCTACGATCCGGCACGGCGTCTGGCGCGCGTGCAGCTGAGCTTCGAGCGCGCCGCCGTCAATGCCAGCATGCTCTACGAAGTGCTCGACATGGAGCCGCCGCAGCGGGACAAGGACGGTGCGAAGGCGCTGGTGGTCGACAAGGCGACCGTCGAGTTCCGCGATGTCTGCTTCAGCTACAGCGACGGCGGCCGCATGATCCTCGACAATGTCAGCTTCACGGCCGAGGGCGGCAAGACGACCGCGCTCGTCGGGCCGTCCGGCGCCGGCAAGTCGACGGTGATCAATCTCGTGCCGCGCTTCTTCGATCCGGTGTCCGGCGCAGTGCTGATCGACGGCCAGAACATCGCCGACATCACCAAGGTGTCGCTGCGCCACAGCCTCGCCTATGTCTCGCAGCAGCCCTATCTTTTCGAGGGTTCGATCCGCGACAACATCCGCTACGGCCGCCCTGACGCGACCGACGCGGAGGTCGAGGAGGCGGCGCGCCACGCCTATGCGCACGACTTCATCATGCAGCAGGAGAATGGCTACGACACCCCGCTCGGCGAAAACGGCGTCACGCTTTCCGGCGGCCAGCGTCAGCGCCTGTCGATTGCCCGCGCGATCGTCCGCAACGCGCCGATCCTGCTTCTCGACGAGGCGACATCCGCGCTCGACACGGAGTCGGAAGCCGCGGTACAGAAGGCGCTGGACGTCGCCATGAGCGGGCGCACCGTCATCGTCATCGCCCATCGGCTGTCGACCATCGCCGATGCCGACAAGATCGTCGTGATGAACGACGGCCGGGTGATCGAGGAAGGCACGCACGAGACGCTGGCGCGCCAGGATAACGGCCTCTATGCGCGGCTGAACAGCCTGCAGCTGGATGCGCTCGGCCTCCAGGCCGACTGAGAAAGAACAAGGGAAGAGGACAGGCAATGAGCGGATCCGATATGAAGCTGGTGGTGGTCGGTGCGGCCGGGCGGATGGGGCAGACGTTGATCCGCCTCGTTCACACGACACCCGGCGTCGTCCTGCACGCCGCCATCGAGCGCGAGGGTTCGCCGTTCATCGGCAAGGATGCAGGCGAGCTCGCCGGCCTCGGCCCGATCGGCGTGACCGTCGGCGACGATCCGCTGAAGGCCTTCCTCGAGGCGGAAGGCGTGCTCGACTTCACGTCGCCGGCCGCCAGCGTCACCTTTTCCGGCCTCGCGGCACAGGCCCGCATCGTGCATGTCATCGGTACGACTGGCTGCTCAACCGACGACGAGGCGAAATTCGAGGCTGCGGCGCGCCATGCCCGTATCATCCGCTCCGGCAATATGAGCCTCGGCGTCAATCTGCTGAGCGTGCTGACCGAACAGGCCGCACGCGCGCTCGGGCCCGATGCCTGGGACATCGAAATCCTGGAAATGCACCACAAGCACAAGGTCGACGCGCCGTCCGGCACCGCCCTTCTGCTCGGCAACGCCGCCGCCAAGGGGCGCGGCATTGATCTCGCCTCGCATTCCGTCCGGGTGCGCGATGGCCATACCGGCGCGCGCCAAGCCGGCACGATCGGCTTTGCGACGCTGCGCGGCGGCTCGGTGATCGGCGATCACTCGGTCGTTCTTGCCGGCGAAGGCGAGCTCATCACGCTGTCCCACAGCGCCGGCGACCGCACCATTTTCGCGCGCGGCGCGCTCACGGCGGCCCTCTGGGCGCGCCGCGAGAAGCCCGGCTTCTATTCCATGCTCGACGTGCTCGGGCTGTCGAAATCCAATTCTTGACCATCAACCTGAGGACAAACGGATGAGCGGAACACTTGTGCTGGTGCGCCACGGCCAGAGCGAATGGAACTTGAAAAACCTCTTCACCGGCTGGAAGGACCCCGACCTGACGGAGCTCGGCGTTCAGGAAGCCAATGCCGGCGGCAAGGCGCTCGCCGATTACGGCATCAAGTTCGACATCGCCTTCACCTCGGCCCTGTCGCGCGCCCAGCGGACCTGCCAGATCGTCCTCGACAATGTCGGCCAGTCCGGTCTCGAGACGATCCGCGACGAAGCGCTCAACGAGCGCGACTACGGCGACCTCGCCGGCCTCAACAAGGACGATGCCCGCGAGAAGTGGGGCGAGGAGCAAGTGCATATCTGGCGCCGCTCCTATGACGTTCCGCCGCCCGGCGGCGAAAGCCTGAAGGACACCGGCGCCCGCGTCTGGCCCTATTACATGATGGAAATCCTGCCGCGCGTGCTGCGTGGCGAGAAGGTGCTGGTCGCAGCCCACGGCAATTCGCTGCGCTCGCTGGTCATGGTGCTCGACCGCATGAGCCGCGAGGAGATCCTCAAGCTCAACCTCGCGACCGGCGTGCCGATGGTCTACAAGCTCAACGCAGACTCGACCGTCGCCTCCAAGGACGTGCTCGGCGACATGTCCGGCGCCCACTGAACGGCAAAGATACACGACAGAAAGGCCGGGCCACGCGCCCGGCCTTTCTGTTTTATGCTTCACCCGGGTCTATGCCGGCATGTCGCCGATGTAGACCGAGGCCGGGCGCAGCAGGCGGCCCTTGCGTTGCTGCTCCATCGCATGGCCGATCCAACCCGCCGTGCGCGCGGCGGCAAAGACGGGGGTGAAGGCCTGGCGCGGAATCTGCAGCGCATCGAGCAGGATGGCGGTGTAGAATTCCACATTGGTATCCAGCTTGCGGTCCGGCTTGTGGGTCGCCAGCGCCTTGCGGGCATAGGTTTCGACCCTTGCCGCCAGCCCCAGATCGCGGCCCGCCCTATCCAATTTTTCCACCGCCGCCTTCAGGACGTCGGCGCGCGGATCGCGGACGCGGTAGATCCGGTGGCCGAAGCCCATCAGCCGTTCGCCGCGCTTCAGCGCATCGTCGATCCAGCTCTCGATCCGGTCAACCGAGCCGATGTCATCCAGCATGTTCAGGACGGGCTCCGGCGCGCCGCCATGCAGCGGGCCGCTCAGGGCGCAATAGGCGGCGGTGACCGCCATGAACAGATCCGCGCCGGTGGAGGCGACCACGCGGCCGGCAAATGTCGAGGCATTCATGCCGTGGTCGGAGACGGTGATGAGATAGGCATTGAGCGCCGCCGTCTCGCTGTCGGTGGCCGCCTCGCCTCGCAGCATGCGCAGGAGATCGGCGGCCTGTCCGAGCCCGGGGTCGGGACGGACGAGATCGAGCCCGTTGGCGCGGCGAACCAGTCCGGCGGCGATCACCGGCATCGCCCCGAGAAGGGCGACTTCCGGACGCGTCGTGCCGTGCTGATGGATGGCCGCGGCTGCGGCGCGGAAGCCGTCGACGATCGGCATGCCGTCCGTCACCGCGAAGATTGCCGGCATGCGGGCGTGGGCGTCGAGGCGCGCGCGGCCAAGGTCGCGCGCGAGGTCCGCCGCGTCATGCGCTGTCCCGCTCGCCAGAGACCAGAGCCTTGCCGTCACCGCTTCGAAGCTTTCAGCGAACGCGAGGTCGGCGACGCGTGCGCCGGCGATCACCAGTTCTCCCTTTTCTCCGTCGACATGCGACAGAAGCGTTTCCGCGGCGACGACGCCTTCGAGCCCGACCACGGGCATGGATTGGATGGTCATGGATCATGCTCCTTTCATATTGGAGGAGAAGCATGTCGCTCTTTTCATATTGATCAATCTTGATTATCATGATCAATATGAAAAACACGGCCGATCCGCTCTACCTCAGTGCCCGCGAAGCCGCCGCCGAACTCTCCGTCTCGCCGGCAACGCTTTATGCCTATGTCAGCCGCGGCCTTGTGCGCTCCGAAGCGACGGCGGATTCGCGCGCCAGGCGCTACCGCGCGGACGACGTGCGGGCGCTGAAGAACCGGCGAGCCCCGGCCGGCGGTGCGAAGTCCGGCGATGCCGACAGGGTTGCCGCCCTCGATTCCGCCATCTCGACGCTGACTGCCCATGGGCCTCTCTATCGCGGCGTGCTGGCGGTGCGGCTTGCGGATCACGCGACGCTGGAAGAGACCGCGACGCTGCTGTGGGATGTCGACGAGGCCGACCCGTTCTCGGCCGCCAACCTGCCGTCCAGCTCCGAAACGCTCGACACCGTCCGCCAGTCGACCCTCACCTTCTCGCCGCTTGCGCGGACAATGGCCATCATGTCGGTCGCCGGCGAGGAAGACCCGCGGGCGTTCAATCGCTCGATAGCGGGCAGGACGCAGACCGGGGCGCGGGTGATGCGGCTGACCGCTGGCGCCATTCTCGGCGCGAGCCCCTCCGGCCTGCCCATCCATCGGCAGCTGGCCGACGCCTGGGCTCCCGGCAACCGCGTCGCAGAGGATCTCATCCGCCGGGCGCTGGTGCTGCTCGCCGAACATGAGCTCAACGCGTCCGCCTATACCGTGCGCTGCGCGGTCTCCACCGGGCTCAATCTCTACGATGCCACCGTCGCGGGACTGGCTGCGGTCAAGGGGCCGCGCCACGGCGGCGCCGGACCGCTTGCCGCCCGGCTGATCGATACGCTTGCCACCGGCGATCTCGCCGGCGGCATTCGGGAACGGGTGGCGCTCGGCGAACGCTTTCCCGGCTTCGGTCACGCCGTCTATCCCGGCGGCGATCCTCGCGCCGATCATCTGCTGTCGGCGCTCTCCAAGGCCGGTGCCGATCCGCACCTCGCAGTCGACGCCCCTCGCCTCATCCGCGAGGCGACCGGGCTTCATCCGACCATCGACTATGCAATTGCGGTGATGACCCGCATGCTGGGCCTGCCGGTCGGTCACGAACTGGCGATCTTCGCACTGGCGCGAACGGCCGGCTGGATTGCGCACGCCATGGAGCAGCAGGACGCCGACGTGCTCATCCGCCCGCGGGCCCGCTACACCGGCCCGGCGCCGGCCCGCATGCAGCCGACCGAGGCGATCTAGCGGTCACGCTGATATCAGTGCGCCTCGTCCCAGTTGGTTGCGGCGCGGGCGTCGACCTTCAGCGGCACCTTCATCGAAAGTGCAGGCATGGTGGCGTTTTCCATGGTGGAAACGACCACGGGGATCGTCTTTTCGACCTCGGCGTCCTCGACCTCGAAGATCAGTTCGTCGTGGACCTGCAGCAGCATGCGGGCCGAAAGCTTCGCCTTTTCCAGCACCGGTTCCATCTGGATCATGGCGCGGCGAATGATGTCGGCGGCAGACCCCTGGATCGGCGCATTGATGGCGGCGCGTTCGTTGAAGGCGCGCACCTGCGGGTTCGACGACTTGATCTCCGGATAATGGATGCGGCGGCCGAAGATGGTTTCGACATAGCCCTGTTCGCGGGCGGCCGCCTTGGTCGCCTCCATGTAGTCCTTGATGCCCGGAAAGCGCTCGAAATACTTCTTGATGTAGTCGCCGGCTTCCGAGCGCTCGATCCCGAGCTGGTTGGCAAGACCGAAAGCGGAAATGCCGTAGATGATGCCGAAGTTGATCGCCTTGGCGCGGCGGCGGACTTCGGACGGCATGCCTTCGACCGGCACGCCGAACATTTCGGATGCCGTCATCGCATGAATGTCGATGCCGTCGGCAAAGGCCTGCTTCAATTGCGGGATTTCGGCGACATGGGCGAGCACGCGCAGTTCGATCTGGCTGTAGTCGGCCGAGAGCAGCTTGTGGCCGGGCGTCGAGACGAAGGCCGTGCGGATCTTGCGGCCCTCGGCGGTGCGGACCGGGATGTTCTGCAGGTTCGGATCAGAGGACGACAGACGGCCGGTGGTCGTGGCCGCCAGCGAATAGGAGGTGTGCACCCGCTTCGTCTGCGGGTGGATGAAACCCGGCAGCGCATCGGTGTAGGTCGACTTGAGCTTCGTCAGCTGGCGCCAGTCGACGATCTTGCGCGGCAGTTCATGGCCCGTCGCCGCGAGGTCTTCCAGAACCTGCGCCGAGGTCGACCATTGGCCGGTCTTCGTCTTTGAACCACCTGGCAGGCCCATCTTGCCGAACAGGATGTCGCCCAGCTGCTTGGGCGAGCCGATGTTGAAAGTCTCGCCGGCGAGCTTGAAGATCTCGTCCTCCAGCGCCGCCGCCCCTTGCGCGAAATCGCCCGAGAGGCGCGAGAGGATCTGCCGGTCGACGGAAATGCCGCGCTCTTCCATGCGGGCGAGCACCGGCAGCAGCGGCCGTTCCAGCCGCTCATAAACCCGCGTCAGCCGGTCGGCCGCCAGGCGCGGCTTCAGCACCATCCAGAGCCGCAGCGTCACGTCGGCGTCTTCGGCGGCATAGGCCGTCGCCTTGTCGATCGCCACCATGTCGAAGGTGACGGAGGATTTGCCGGAGCCGGCGACCTCCTTGTAGGGGATCGGCGTGTGGCCGAGCCAGCGTTCCGACAGCGCATCCATGCCGTGCGAATTCGCGCCCGCGTCGAGCACATAGGAGAGCAGCATCGTGTCATCAAAACTCTTCGTCTCGATGCCGTAGCGCTTCATCAGCAGGTAGTCGTATTTGAGGTTCTGCGCGACCTTGAGGACGGTTTCGTCCTCCAGTAGGTCCTTCAGCCGTGCCAGCGCATCCTTCATCGGGATCTGGTTTTCGACGAGGCCGCCACCCAGAAGATCGCCGGTGCCGCTCTGATGGGCGAGCGGCACATAGGCCGCGCGGACCGACAGGCCGGACGGGTCCTTCTTGTTGTCGGCAAGCGCCAGCGAGAAGCCGACTAGATCGGCCTGCATCGCGTCGAGCGACGTCGTCTCGGTGTCGAAGGCGACGATGCCGGTTTCGCGCGCCGCCGCAATCCACTCATCGAGCGTCTTCAGGTCGCGGATGGTCACATAGGCGGACGGATCGATCTTGGCGCCGGCAAAGGCTTCGGCCCGTGCCTTGGCGAGATCGGCGGGCGTCGGGTCGCCGCTGTCGGTATCCGAGCTAGCGGCGGGAGCCTTGGCCGCAGCGGGCTTCGCATCGCCCTCCCCGACATCCGGTCCATGCGCCTCGTCGGCGGTCTCGACCTCAATGCCGGCGGCGTCGACCGCGGAAGCGTCGGTGCCGGTCGCCTCGGCGACGCGGCGGGTGAGCGTCGTGAACTCCATCGCCTTCAGGAAGGCGATCAGCTTCGGGCCGTCCTGCGGCTCGAGGATCAGGCCGTCTAGATCGACCTCCATTGGCGCGTCGGTCCGGAGCGTCACCAGCTGGCGGGAGATGCGCACCAGCTCGGTATTGGCGATGATGTTCTCGCGACGCTTGACCTGCTTGATCTCTTCGGCGCGCGAAAGCAGCGTATCTAGATCGCCGAACTCCTCGAGAAGCTGGGCGGCCGTCTTCGGGCCGATACCGGGAACGCCCGGAACATTGTCGGTCGAATCGCCGGTCAGCGACTGCAGGTCGATCATCTTTTCCGGCGGCACGCCCCATTTCTCGATGACTTCCGGTATCGAGATCTGCTTGTCCTTCATGCTGTCGTACATGTGGACATTGGCGGTGACGAGCTGCATCAGATCCTTGTCGGAGGAGACGATGGTGACGTCGGCGCCGGTCTTTTCGGCATGCCGGGCATAGGTGGCGATGATGTCGTCGGCCTCGAAGCCTTCGGTCTCGATGCAGGGCAGGTTGAAGGCGCGGGTCGCTTCGCGGATCAGGCCGAACTGCGGCACCAGTTCTTCCGGCGGCGCGGAGCGGTTGGCCTTGTATTCCGGATAGATTTCCTTGCGGAAGGTCTTCGAGGAATAGTCGAAGATGACCGCGAAATGGGTCGGCGTGACGCCCACCGAGGTGTCGCGCGCATCGGTCAGGAGCTTCCACAGCATGTTGCAGAAGCCCGACACCGCGCCGACCGGCAGGCCGTCGGACTTGCGGGTCAGAGGCGGCAGCGCGTGAAAGGCGCGAAAAATGAAGCCGGAGCCGTCGACGAGGAAAAGATGATCACCTGTTTTCATGGGGAGCATGGATAGCGCGCGACGAACCAAAGGTCCATCGCGGTTTGACGGCCGGCAAAAGCAAAAAATGATAGCCGACATTGAAATGCCATATTTGGAGAACGATATGATTAGTAAGCGGTCCTTACCAAAGCCGCTTGACCGGGATGATTCCCCCTCATCCCGAACCTGCGGACAGTCGATCAAGGCCCCCTCTGATGATCCTGTAACCGCTTTGACAAAACCGCCACGGCCCGTCCCCCGCCGTGGCGGTTTTTTGTTGTCCGCAAGACGCGGCAAAAGCCGCAGAACGCCTCACCGAAAGCTCACCACTTCGTTACCAATTTGTAATGATTTCGCGGCCTTGTTTCCCTTGAAAAGACACATTCGGAAGTACATTTCTTAGTCATCGGCGGAACGAAAAACGCCGCAGTCTGATGCAAGGCCTGTCCCCCGCCTTATCAGACTTCGGACAAAGGCCTTACCCCCCTCTCCGGGCCTTTGTCCCCTTATCGCAGGCCGCCATGGTTTCCCCTCCGACCATGGCGGCCTTTTTCGTTTTCCGCCCCTCTCCGACGGTCTATCCCCACCTTGCCCAAGTCCTGAAACAAGCCTATTCAGAAGGCATGCCAAGCGATCAAACGGATTCGGCCGCCTATCTCGCAGGCCAACTCGCCAAGGGATTTTCCAGGTCCCTGCAGCTGCGCGCCGCCGAGCTCGGATTTTCACCCGGCCATCTGCCGATCCTCATCGAATTGTGGGCCGAAGACGGGCTGACCCAGAGCCAGCTTCTGGAGCGCATCGACATCGAGCAGCCGACCATGGCCAACACATTGTCGCGCATGCAGAAGGCGGCGCTCATCGAGCGTCGGGCGCATCCGACAGACCGCCGCGCACAGTTGATATTCCTCACCGACAAGGCGAAGGCCATGGAAAGCGATGCGAGACGGGCGGCGGAAGAGGCCGAGGAGGCCCTGTTTGCCGGCTTTCGACAGTTCGAGAAAGAGCTGATGCTGGAATATATGCGGCGTGCGCTTGGCAATGCACGCAAACCCTGAGCCGACCGCGCGCACCGGCGAATTCCATCTCGAAACCCGCCGACCTTTGCCCTAAGTTGCCCACCAACCGACTGCCTTTGCCCACCACAAGGATTTGCAAATGACCGATCTATCGTCCGTTCTCGATTGCGCCGACAAGAATTTCCCCTCGAGCCTGGAGACGCTGTTCGAGCTTTGCCGCATCAAGTCGATCTCGACCGATCCGGCCTACAAGTCCGAATGCCGCTCGGCTGCCGAATGGCTGGCGAATTACCTGACCGACATCGGCTTCGAGGCCTCCGTGCGCGACACGCCCGGCCATCCGATGGTCGTCGGCCATCACGCCGGTGCGAGCGCCGAAGCGCCGCATGTGCTCTTCTACGGCCATTACGACGTGCAGCCGGTCGATCCGATCGAGCTTTGGAGCAACGATCCCTTCGATCCGGCGGTGCGCGAGGTGGAAGGCCACAAGGTGATCACCGGCCGCGGCACCTCCGACGACAAGGGCCAGCTGATGACCTTCGTCGAGGCCTGCCGGGCCTACAAGGAAATCCACGGCGCGCTGCCGGTCAGGGTCACCATCCTGTTCGAGGGCGAGGAAGAATCCGGTTCGCCGTCGCTGAAGCCCTTCCTCGACGCCAATGCCGACGAGCTGAAGGCCGATTTCGCACTCGTCTGCGATACCGGCATGTGGGATCGCGATACGCCGGCGATCTGCGCCGGGCTGCGCGGCCTCGTCGGCGAGGAAATCACCATCACCGCCGCCGACCGCGACCTCCATTCGGGCATGTTCGGCGGTGCTGCCGCCAACCCGCTGCATATCATGTCCAGCATTCTTGCCGGCCTGCACGACGAGACCGGCCGCGTGACGCTCGAGGGCTTCTATGAAGGCGTCGAGGAGACCCCATCGCAGATCAAGGCGATGTGGGACAAGCTCGGCCAGACGGACGAAACGTTTCTCGGCCAGGTCGGCCTCTCCGTTCCGGCCGGAGAAAAGGGCCGCTCGGCGCTGGAACTGACCTGGGCGCGGCCGACCGCCGAAGTCAACGGCATGTGGGGCGGCTATACCGGCGACGGCTTCAAGACCGTGATCGCCGCCAAGGCCTCCGCCAAGGTGTCGTTCCGCCTCGTCGGCAAGCAGGACCCGAAGGCGATCCGCGAGAGCTTCCGCGCCTATGTGCGCTCGAAGGTGCCGGCCGACTGCACGGTCGACTTCCATCCGCATGGCGGCTCGCCGGCGATCCAGCTGTCCTACGATTCGCCGCTCCTCAACCGCGCCAAATCGGCGCTCTCGGACGAATGGCCGAAGCCGGCCGTCGTCATCGGCATGGGCGGCTCGATCCCGATCGTCGGCGACTTCCAGAAGATGCTCGGCATGGATTCGCTGCTGGTCGGTTTCGGCCTGAACGACGACCGCATCCATTCTCCGAACGAGAAATACGACCTCAATTCCTTCCACCGGGGCATCCGCTCCTGGGTCAGGATCCTCGACGCACTGGTCAAGTGACATGAAAAAGGCCCGCCGGCGAACCGGCGGGCCTTTCGATTTCAGGTCTGGCGCGCGTACCGATCAGGCGGCGGCGTGGCGCTGGTCCGAAAAGGTTGCACCGAGACCGTCGTCATCGAGGCGGAAGCGCGAGACCAGCTCGTTGAGTTCGACGGCTTCGAGCGCCAGCGCGTGGCTCGCGGTGTTCGTCTCCTGCACCATCGCGGCGTTCTGCTGGGTCATCTGGTCCATCGAGTTGACGGCGGAGTTGACCTCCTGCAGGCCGGTCGCCTGTTCCTGGCTGGCCTTGGCCATGGTCGAGATGTTGATGCCGATTTCCTCGATCCGGGAATTGATGCGGGAAATGACCTCGCCGGTCTCGCCGACCAGCTTGACGCCGTCCCTCACCTCATCATCGGAGCGGCGGATCAGCTCCTTGATTTCCTTGGCGGAACTTGCCGAACGTTGGGCGAGTTCGCGAACCTCGTGGGCAACGACCGCGAAGCCCTTGCCCGCCTCGCCGGCACGCGCCGCCTCGACGCCGGCATTCAGCGCCAGAAGGTTGGTCTGGAAGGCGATGTCATCGATGACGCTGATGATCTGGCCGATCTGCTGCGAGGCCTGCTCGATGCGGCCCATGGCGCGGACGGCGTCCGAGACCACCTGACCGGACTTCGAAGCCTCGCTCAGGATATCGCGGGTGACGCGATCGGTTTCCGCCGCCCGTTCGGACGTCATCTTGACCGTGCCGGTCATCTGGTCGACGGCGGCGGCCGTTTCCTCCAGCGACGAGGCCTGCTGCTCGGTGCGGCGCGCCAGATCGTTGGCACTGCCGTTCAGCTGTCCACTCTTCGCCTGGATGGAGAGCGCGTTGTCACGGATGCTGGCGAGCGTATCGCGCATATGGGCGACGGACTCGTTGAAGTTGATGCGCAGCTCGTCGAGTTCGCCGGCGAACGGCGTATCGATGGTGCAGATGAGATCGCCATGGGCGAGCGAGCGCAGGCTTGAGGCGAGCGCGTCGATGGTGACGCGCAGTTCCTGGGCGGCGCGCTCCCTTTCGCGGTCGGCTGCCTCGCGTTCGGCGTCCGCCCGCATGCGGTTCTGCTCGGCTTCCCGTTCGACCTTGATCTTGTCTTCGGCATTGGTCTTGAAGATGCCGAGCGCGCGGGCCATCTCGCCGATTTCGTCGCCGCGTTCCAGCCCGGAAACCGCCGTCTGCAGCTTGCCGGACGCCACGTCCCGCATGGCGTTGGTCAAACGCAGGATCGGTCCCTTGAGGGCAGTGACGAGCAGCAGCGTCGCGACGATGGCGAAGGCCACCGCCGAGAACGCCGCAACGACAGTGATGGTGCGGGCCTGCTCCTGAACCACGGTCGCCTCGCTGCGCTGGCTGCCGGCGAAGGCGACGATATTCTTCCAGGCTTCGTCGATGTCGAGCGAGGCCTGCTTGAAGGAGGTCGTCCGCGTGTTGGCGACCTCGACGAGCTTGGCGGCCTCTGTGTTCAATGCATCGATCGGCGCGATCGCCTTCTGGGCGAGATCAAAGACGGACTGCAGGTCGCCCATGATCAACGGGAAGGCCTGGATCACGGATTTCAGCTTCTGCGCGCCGTTCACCAGGTTCTTCAGGCTCTCTTCATCGGCCCGGCCGAGGAAATCGGCGGCCAGCACCTGCGTGTTGTTGACCTGAATGAGCACGTTGGTCGTATAGGCGACGATCGCCTGCGAATCCGACAGCTGTTCGTCTAGTTCGCCGAACCGCTTGATGGCGTCGCGGGCCGCCGTGGCGCCAAGTGCGCGCAGCTTGATACCCATCGGACGAAGCGCGGTCGCATGCTTCTGGATGGTGATCAGCGATGCGTCGACATTCATGTTCTTTTCGGCGGTATCGAGGATGCCCTGAAGATTGTCGCGGATCGTATCGGCGACGACGGCACTGGCCTTCGGCACGGCATGGCCGATGTCCTTGGCGAGGGCGCGGATGTCGGAATAGTTCTTCTTGACGACGTCGAACGCTTCCTGCGGGGTTGTTGCCGCCGAAAGGTCCCCTGACAGGCTTGTGACGAAGGTGGCACCCTGGCTCAGGACTTCGGAGCCACGCAGCATGTCCTTCGCTTCGTTGTCGGCCTTGCGGGCTTCCTTGCTGACCTTCGAGGATGTGGCGAACAGCTCGTCCTTGACGGCCGCCAGTTCGCCGAGATGCTTCGCCATCTCGGCGCGCGTCGCCAGCTCATTCTTGTTCAGTTCCCACAGGTCGTTGACCCGGGTGATCAGGTTGCGGGCAAGGTCCTCGCCCTTCCGCAGCTCGTCCGCGTGATTGTCGCCCTCGACGTGGTCGAGGATCGCCTGCATCGAGGTCACCTGCTCCTGCAGGTGCTCGACAACGGCGGCGCGGCGCTCTTCGGTGGCGGAGCCGAGGAACTCGTTCATTTCGGAATAGGCTTTCTTGAAACCGCCCAGCGAATCGATGCTGGCGGCCGTTCCGGCCAGCCTCTGGCCAAGCATCGATCCCGTCATCAGGCTGATGAAGGCAAGGCCGGCAATTCCGGCAACAATCGGTACGATGAAAACGATGACCTTGGTCTGAATGGAGAGCCGGGAAAAAGCCCGGTCAAAAAAGCTGAACATTTCGAAATGCCTCTACTTGCGCGGTGTTCTGGGGCCTGCACGTCAAAATCTGGACGACATCGAGCGCCCTCGAAGGCCAAAGGCGCCTGTTTGCGGGCATAATCGGTCGACTTTGATTAAAATTGGTTTAAATGAGGCAGTTCGGTACGCTTTTTGCTTTTATGTCCGCGCGCATCACAACTCGCGCCTTGCTTTCCCTGCCGATTGCGGCATTTCCAACCGGCAATAGTGAACGCACAAAGGACACGACCAGACGACGAACGGGGAAAACTGGTTAACTTCCCCTTAAATCGCCGCATTTAAAGTTCAGGGCGACCATATTACCAATGGAGTTTTCATCCGGGCATTCAAAGGCGCCCGATCATCATGTTTCATGAAGTGGTCCGGCGTGTCCGCGAAACTTGAATTCTCCCCCAAGCAAGGCTAACCCGTCGGCAATGGCTGGAAACAAGAAATACCGCGATCGGATTGAACCGACCTTCGATGGTCAGGGATCCCGAGACAAGCCGAATTCGGGCAGGCGTCCGTCAAAGGGCAAGAAGAAGACCAAGGTGCGTCGCGGCGGATTTGTCGGCCTCGTCCGGTTCATGGCCTATTGGTGCATCGTCCTTGGTATCTGGGGCACAGTCGCCGTTGCCGGCGTTGTCGTCTATTACGGTTCGAAAATGCCGGCCGCCAGCAGCTGGGCCATTCCGGATCGCCCCCCGAACGTCAAGATCATGGCCGTCGACGGCACGGTGCTCGCCAATCGCGGGCCGACAGGCGGGGAAGCGCTGACGCTCGACGAGATGTCGCCCTACATCCCGATGGCCGTCATTTCCATCGAAGACCGGCGCTTCTACTCGCATTTCGGCATCGACCCGATCGGTCTTGCGCGCGCCATGGTGACCAACGTCCTGACAGGCCACATGGTGCAGGGCGGCTCGACGCTGACGCAGCAGCTCGCTAAGAACCTGTTCCTGTCGCCGGAGCGCACGCTGGAACGCAAGGTGCAGGAAGTCCTGCTGGCGCTGTGGCTGGAGCACAAGTTCAGCAAGGACCAGATCCTTGCCATGTATTTGAACCGCGTCTATTTCGGCGCCAATTCCTACGGCGTCGAGGCGGCGTCGCGGCGCTACTTCAACAAGTCGGCGCGCGACGTGAACCTTGCCGAGGCGGCGACGCTCGCCGGCCTCCTGAAGGCGCCGTCGCGGCTGTCGCCGGCCACCAATCCGGATGGCGCGAAGGCGCGTGCGCAGGTGGTGCTCGGGGCCATGAAGGACGCCGGCTACATCACCGACAGCGAAATCAAGACCGCGATGAACCAGGAGCCGGCTCAGGCCAAGCATTTCTGGTCCGGCGCGTCGCATTATGCCGCCGACATGGTGATGGACGAACTGAAGACGCTGGTCGGCGACGTCAACCAGGATCTCGTCGTCGACACGACCATCGATCCGACCCTGGAAAAGGCGGCCGGCGACGCCATCGCCACGGCCATCGACAAGAACGGCAAGAAGCTCGACGTCGAGCAGGGCGCACTCGTCTCGATCGACGGCACCGGGGCGATCCGGGCGCTGGTCGGCGGCAAGGATTATTCCGAGAGCCAGTACAACCGCGCCTGGAAGGCCAAGCGCCAGCCGGGCTCCGCCTTCAAGCCCTTCGTCTATGCGACGGCGCTCGAACAGGGCGACAGCCCGGATTCGATCCGCAACGACGCGCCGGTGAAGATCGGCAACTGGACGCCGGAAAACTACGAAAAAAAGTACGACGGTCCGGTGACGCTCGCCTACGCGCTGGCGCATTCCATCAACACGGTCGCCGCCCAGCTGGCGCAGGAAGTCGGCCCGAACAACATCATCAAGCTCGCCCACCGGATGGGCATCGAATCCGAGCTGGAACCGAATGCCTCGATCGCGCTCGGGACGTCCGAAGTGTCGCTGGTCGAACTGACGGGCGCCTATGCCGCCTTCATGAATGGCGGCTACAAGGCGACCCCGCATATCATCCGGCGGGTATCCACAACCGACGGCAAGGTGCTCTACGAGAATACCTACGACAAGCCGCCGCGCGTGCTCGAACCGCGGACGGTCGTCAACATGAACACCATGATGATGGGCGTCGTGAACCAGGGAACCGGAACGGCCGCCAAGCTGCCGGGCTGGCAGGTGGCGGGCAAGACTGGCACGACGCAGTCCTATCGCGACGCGCTGTTCGTCGGCTTCACCAGCAACCTGACGACCGGCGTCTGGTTCGGCAATGACGACGGCCACTCGATGAAGCGGGTAACCGGCGGCGGATTGCCGGCGCGCACTTGGCAGGAGTTCATGGCAGCGGCGCATCAAGGCCTGTCACCGGCCCCGCTCTATGGCGAGGGACAGACGGTCGACCAGCAGCCGCGCCAGCAACAGCAGCAGGCGCCCGGCGACCAGCAGATGGTGCGTCAGGACGATGGCATCGACACGCTTTACGGCCTGATTTCCCGTGTCCTTTCCGGCGACAAGCGCAAGACGGACTATCCGCCCGCGCCGGTTGGCAATGCCGACAATGGCGGCAACGGCGGCAGGCAACCGGTCGAAGAGATGCCGCAGCAGGTCAACAATGGCGGGCCCGTGCCGCCGGCCGATGTCGGCACTTATGAGCCGCCGCCGCGCGCGCCGCGCAAGACCAGCCTTCTCGGTATCATCATGGGAGAATGACCGCCGTCGCCGCGAAGCGCCGGACTGCCCGGCGCAAGGCTCGTCCGCTAATGCGAACAGACGTGCATTGCTTGGCGGAATTGGCGGCGCGAATCTTTTGATTTTCGCCTTTCGGCCCCCGCCTTCCGCCTTGCAGACCGCAAAACTGCTACTTATATACGCCGCATAACCGCAGCCTGGATGCTGCGCAATCCCAGAGACCATCCAGTCGAGGGGCTGTCAGCGGAACGCCTCAAGCCGGGTTCCGACGGCCTGCTTAAAGGAGAGAATGACATGGCAAAAGTAATTGGTATCGACCTTGGAACCACCAACTCCTGCGTCTCCATCATGGACGGCAAGGATGCGAAGGTGATCGAAAATGCCGAAGGCGCGCGCACGACGCCGTCGATGGTCGCCTTCACGGAAGACGGCGAACGTCTCGTCGGCCAGCCGGCCAAGCGCCAGGCTGTGACCAACCCGACGAACACCCTGTTCGCGGTCAAGCGCCTGATCGGCCGCCGCTATGAAGACCCGACCGTCGAAAAGGACAAGGGCCTCGTCCCCTACCACATCGTCAAGGGCGACAATGGCGACGCCTGGGTCGAAGCCACCGGCAAGAACTATTCTCCCTCGCAGATCTCGGCGATGATCCTTCAGAAGATGAAGGAAACCGCGGAAGCCTATCTCGGCGAGAAGGTTGAAAAGGCCGTCATCACCGTTCCGGCCTACTTCAACGACGCGCAGCGTCAGGCCACCAAGGACGCCGGCAAGATCGCCGGTCTGGAAGTCCTGCGCATCATCAACGAGCCGACCGCTGCCGCGCTCGCCTACGGTCTCGACAAGAAGGACGGCAAGACGATCGCCGTCTACGACCTTGGCGGCGGCACCTTCGATATCTCGGTCCTGGAAATCGGCGACGGCGTCTTCGAAGTGAAGTCGACGAATGGCGACACCTTCCTCGGCGGTGAAGACTTCGACATGCGTCTCGTCGAATATCTTGCTGCCGAGTTCAAGAAGGACAACGGCATCGACCTGAAGGGCGACAAGCTGGCCCTGCAGCGTCTGAAGGAAGCCGCTGAAAAGGCGAAGATCGAGCTGTCGTCCTCGCAGCAGACCGAAATCAACCTGCCGTTCATCACGGCGGATGCCTCCGGTCCGAAGCACCTGACGATGAAGCTGACCCGCGCCAAGTTCGAAAGCCTGGTCGACGACCTCGTGCAGCGCACCGTTGCGCCGTGCAAGGCCGCCCTCAAGGACGCCGGCGTTACCGCAGCCGACATCGACGAAGTGGTTCTCGTCGGCGGCATGAGCCGCATGCCGAAGGTCCAGGAAGTCGTCAAGCAGCTGTTCGGCAAGGAGCCGCACAAGGGCGTGAACCCGGATGAAGTCGTCGCCATGGGCGCGGCCATCCAGGGCGGCGTCCTGCAGGGCGACGTCAAGGACGTTCTGCTGCTCGACGTGACCCCGCTGTCGCTCGGCATCGAAACGCTCGGTGGCGTATTCACCCGCCTGATCGAACGCAACACGACGATCCCGACGAAGAAGTCGCAGACGTTCTCGACCGCCGAAGACAACCAGTCGGCCGTGACGATCCGCGTTTCGCAGGGCGAGCGTGAAATGGCAGCCGACAACAAGCTGCTCGGCCAGTTCGATCTCGTCGGCATTCCGCCGGCACCGCGCGGCGTGCCGCAGATCGAAGTGACCTTCGACATCGACGCCAACGGCATCGTCCAGGTTTCGGCCAAGGACAAGGGCACCGGCAAGGAACACCAGATCCGTATCCAGGCATCTGGCGGCCTGTCCGACGCCGAGATCGACAAGATGGTCAAGGACGCCGAAGCCAATGCCGAGGCCGACAAGAAGCGTCGCGACTCCGTCGAAGCCAAGAACCAGGCCGAAAGCCTCGTTCACTCGACCGAAAAGTCCCTCAAGGACTACGGCGACAAGGTTTCGGCCGATGACAAGAAGTCGATCGAGGACGCCATTGCCGCGCTGAAGACGGCCATCGAGGCTTCCGAGCCCGATGCCGAGGACATCAAGGCGAAGACCCAGACCCTCATGGAAGTCTCCATGAAGCTCGGTCAGGCGATCTATGAGTCCCAGCAGGCCGAAGGCGGCGCATCCGAAGAGGGCGCAGCCGATGGCAACGACGACGTCGTCGATGCCGACTATGAGGAAATCAAGGACGACAAGAAGTCGGCCTAATTCGATGACGGGCGTCCTTAGCGCGTCCGCCATGTCCTGAAATTCCGGCCGCGTCCTGCGGCCGGACATTTACTTTCCAGGGTTGGTTTCTCCATGGCAAAAGCGGACTACTACGAAACATTGGGGGTCGGCAAAACCGCTGACGAGAAGGAGCTGAAAAGCGCCTTCCGCAAGGCGGCGATGAAATATCATCCCGACAAGAACCCCGACGACAAGGAAGCCGAACACAAGTTCAAGGAAATCAACGAAGCCTACGAAGTGCTCAAGGACCCGCAGAAGCGGGCCGCCTATGATCGCTTCGGCCACGCTGCCTTCGAACATGGTGGCATGGGTGGCGGCGGCGGTGGTGCCGGCGGACCGTTCGGCGCCGGCGGCATGGGTGCCGGTGGCTTCTCCGATATCTTCGAGGACATTTTCGGCGAGATGATGGGCGGTGGCCGCGGCCGGCGCTCGACGGGCGGACGCGAACGCGGCGCCGACCTTCGCTACAATATGGAAATCTCACTTGAGGAAGCCTATGCCGGCAAGACGGCGCAGATCCGGGTTCCGACCTCGATCACGTGCGACGTGTGCTCCGGATCCGGCGCCAAGCCGGGCACCAAGCCGCAGACCTGCGCCACCTGCCAGGGCTCCGGCCGCGTGCGCGCGGCGCAAGGCTTCTTCTCGATCGAACGCACCTGTCCGACCTGCCAGGGTCGCGGCCAGACGATTTCCGATCCCTGCACCAAGTGCCATGGTCATGGTCGGGTCCAGGAAGAGCGGTCGTTGTCGGTCAACATCCCGGCCGGCATCGAGGACGGCACGCGCATCCGCCTGCAGGGCGAAGGCGAAGCCGGTGTGCGCGGCGGGCCGGCGGGCGATCTCTATATCTTCCTGTCGGTGAGACCACACCAGTTCTTCCAGCGCGACGGTGCGGACCTCTACTGCACGGTGCCGATCTCGATGACGACGGCAGCGCTCGGCGGCACGTTCGACGTCGGCACGCTGGATGCGACGAAGTCGCGCGTCACGGTTCCGGAAGGCACCCAGGCCGGCAAGCAGTTCCGCCTCAAGGGCAAGGGCATGCCGGTGCTGCGTTCCGCACAGAAGGGTGACCTCTACATCCAGGTGCAGATCGAAACGCCGCAGAAGCTCACCAAGCGCCAGCGCGAGCTGTTGCAGGAATTCGAGCAGCTCTCCTCGAAGGAGAACAATCCGGAGACCTCCGGCTTCTTCGCACGGATGAAGGAATTCTTCGAATAGCGTGTTCGCCACTGTTTGAAATGCAAAGAGCCGGGCGGTTTCGCCCGGCTCTTTTTGTCTCTACGCAGACCTTTTGGGCTCGGCTTTAGCTTCAGCAGGCTATCACGTTCTTCTCCGGGCCGTAGGGGAAGCCGGTGATGTTCTCGGCGCCGGTCTCGCCGACGACCAGGATGTCGTGTTCGCGGTAGCCGCCCGCCCCCGGTGTGCCGTTCGGTACCCAGAGCATCGGCTCCATGGAGACGACCATGCCCGGCTCCAGCACAGTCTCGATATCCTCGCGGAATTCCAGCCCCGCCTCGCGGCCGTAATAATGGCTGAGGATGCCGAAGGAGTGGCCGTAGCCGAAGGAGCGGTACTGCAAGAGCCCCTCGTCGGCGAAGAAGCGGTTGATCTCGGCGCAGACGGCGGCGCAACTGATGCCGGGTGTGATCAATGACAGGCCGAGCTCATGGGCGGCGACGTTGGCCTCCCACAGCTTCAACGACGCCGCATCCGGTTCTCCGAGAAACAGCGTGCGCTCCAGTGCGGTATAATAGCCGGAGATCATCGGGAAGGTGTTGAGGCTGAGGATCTCGCCCGGCACGAGCTCGCGCGTGGTGACGGGGTTATGGGCGCCGTCGGTGTTGGGTCCGGACTGGAACCACACCCAGCTGTCGCGCAGTTCGCTATCCGGATGGGCGCGGGCGATTTCCAGTTCCATCGCATCACGGCCGGCCATCGCCACGTCGATCTCGCGGGTCCCCTCGCGGATTGCCGCCCGGATTGCCTCGCCGCCGACATCGGCGATGCGCGCGCCCTCGCGGATGAGGGCGATTTCCTCTGCCGACTTGATCATGCGCAAGGCCATGGTGGCCTGCGCGATGTCGACGAGTTCGACCTTGCCGACGATACGCTCCAGCGTGGCGCGGGCGGCGAGCGTCATGTGGTCGGTCTCGATGCCAAGCCGGCCGACGGTGCCGATCAGACCCGACACGGCGCGCCAGTAATTGTCGCGCTGCCAGTCGGTATAGATGATGTTATCGCCGACCGACCGGCGCCAGGGCTGGCCGCCGTCGATATTGGCGGAAACCACCGTCAGCCCGTCGGGCGTGACGACGCAGGCATAGGGCCTGCCGAAGCTGCAATAGAGGAAACCGGAGTAGTAGGCGATATTGTGCATGGAGGTCAGCAGCACGGCCGGAATGTCGCGTTCGGTCATGATCGCCCGCAGGCCGGCAAGCCGGCGCGCATATTCCTCACGGCTGAAGGGCAGCGGCACCTTCTCGCCATTGTGGCAGACAAATGTTTCGGGACGCTTGGTTACATCAAGCATGGGTTCATCCTCGTCCAAATGCCGGGCAGGATGGATAACGCCCGGCGTTCCATCCGGGCGTACAGGACAAGCATCATCATGGAGATGATCGTGATCCGCAAAAGTGCAGCGACGCCATCGCCGCGCGGTCACGCACATAGAGATAGCGAAAATTCCAGCGGCTTTCAATCTGGAGAATCGTGCTCGCCCGCAAGCCGATTCATTCCGGCTCGGCGGCTCAATTTACCTCCCCTTCTCCCCTTGGGGAGAAGTGCCGAACGCATGTGAGGCGATGAGGGGTTCCCTCCTGCCCCGTCCGACAACCCCTCATCCGGCGCTTCGCGCCACCTTCTCCCCAGGGGGAGAAGAGGCGAGCATCAATAATGCGGCGGCTTGGTGATCGGCGGCGCGTCGAGCGACTGTTCCTCGAGGCTGAGGAAGCGCTCGGTCAGCCGGTCGAGCTTGGCGCGCACCTGCTCGACCACCTTCCATTGCTCGGCAATCTCATCCGAAAGCTCCTCGATCACCTTCGCCTGATGGGCGACGGTTTCCTCGAGCGTGATGATGCGGTTTTCGTCGGACATGGCCTCGTCTCCTGATGCCGGCCTTCATACTGACGCATCGCGGCGACCACAAGATGTCATCCCGCCTTGCACTCAAAGGCCGATTCATCGTAGCTGGCTTCGATGCCGGAAAAGATTGCCATCACCCGTCTGAAGCTCACCGACTTCCGCAACTATGCCGAAGCCTCGGTTGCGTTCGACGGGCGGCATGTGGTGCTGACCGGCGAGAACGGCGCCGGCAAGACCAACCTGATGGAAGCCGTCTCGTTCCTCTCGCCCGGCCGCGGCCTGCGCCGCGCCGCCTATGGCGACCTGCCGCGCGCCCATGGCTCGGGCGGCTTCACCATCTTCGCCGATGTCGACGGCATGGAGGGCGAGGTGAAGGTCGGCACGGGCATGACCGGCGGCGAGGACATTGCCTCGCGGCAACTGCGCATCAACGGCACGCAGGCAAAATCCATGGACGAGCTGCTCGACCATGTGCGCCTCCTGTGGCTGACACCGGCGATGGACGGGCTGTTCACCGGGGCCGCCGGCGACCGCCGTCGCTTTCTCGACCGGCTGGTGCTCTCCATCGATCCCGCCCATGGACGGCGGGCGAGCGATTTCGAGCGCGCCATGCGCAGCCGCAACAAGCTTCTCTCCGACGGTCGTGTGGACCCGTCGTGGCTTTCCGGCATCGAGCAACAGATGGCGAGCCTCGGCATCGCCATGATGCTCGCCCGCCACGAAATGCTGGGACTGCTGGCAAAGCTGATCGAGGAGACGGCGGGCGGCTCGCCGTTTCCTTCGGCAACCTTGATGCTGTCGGGATTCTTCGACGGCGAGTACCATCGTCCGGCCATCGATCTGGAAGACGACTATGCCGACATGCTGGCCCGCGGTCGCTACCGCGACCAGGCCGCCGGCCGTACACTGGAAGGCCCACACCGCGCCGATCTTCTGGTCCGTCACCGCGAGAAGGACATGGAGGCGGAGCGCTGCTCGACCGGCGAACAGAAGGCGCTGCTGGTCGGCCTGATCCTGGCGCATGCCCGGCTCGCCGCCAACATGACCGGGTTCGCGCCGATCCTGCTTCTGGACGAGATCGCCGCCCATCTGGACGAGGGCCGGCGCGCCGCGCTCTTCGACCTCATCGACAATCTCGGCGGCCAGGCCTTCATGACCGGCACAGACCGGGCGATGTTTTCCGCCCTTGCCGACCGCGCCCAGTTCTTTACGGTTGCCAACGGCGCCGTTTCGGAATGAAGGCGCAGTAGAAAATTCCCCCTCTGGCCTGCCGGCCATCTCCCCCACAAGGGGGGAGAGGACCCGTGGCAGGCCTGGCACCCAAGAACTGCAACATCGTTATTGATGACTACGGCTGACGCAGGGGCGAGCCCCTCCCCCTCGTGGGGAGGGGTTGGGGAGGGGTCTTTAGGACGGTGCGAAGTAACGCAATTCACTCCGCCGGTCTTTGATACTATATGGTGTTGCCATGCAGATCCCCAAAAGGACGCCCGACCCATGACCGACCCCCTCTCCCCCGACGAGATCACCCGCTACGGACGGCACATCCTGTTGCCGGAAATCGGCGGGCCGGGCCAGCAGAAGCTGAAGAACGCGCGTGTGCTGGTGATCGGCGCCGGCGGGCTCGGCGCGCCGGTGCTGCAGTATCTCGCGGCAGCGGGTGTTGGCACCATCGGCATTGCCGACGACGACCGTGTGTCGCTCTCCAACCTGCAGCGCCAGGTCATCCATTCGACCGACATGCTCGGCGAGATGAAGACGCAGAGTGCGGCCGACGCCATCGCCCGGCTGAACCCGCATGTGAAGGTGATCCGCTTCGAGGAGCGCTTCAGCCCCGACAATGCCGACCGGCAGATCTCCGGCTTCAGGCTCGTCGTCGACGGCTCGGACAATTTCGACACCCGCTATCTCGCCGCCGACCGGGCGGAACAGGCAAAGGTGCCGCTGGTCAGCGGCGCGGTCGGCCGTTTCGACGGTTCGCTCACGGTGCTGAAACCCTATGAGCGTGGGGCCGACGGCGAGCTGCTGCCGTCCTATCGCGACCTCTTTCCGGCGCCGCCGCCACCGGGCATGGTGCCCTCCTGCGCCGAGGCCGGCGTCGTCGGCGCGCTGACCGGCGTCATCGGCACGTTGATGGCCATGGAGGTGATCAAGCTTCTGACCGGAGCCGGCGAGCCTCTGGTCGGCCGTCTGCTGCTCTACGACTCGCTGACATCGCGGTTCGACACGATCAAGTACCGCCGCGCCAAGACGGACGCCCGCAAGCATGCCTGAACTCTCCCGGCTGGACGACAGCTTCACGCGCTGGGACGCGCTGCTGGCGCTGGTCATGACGTCGTTCGCCTATATGGAGGGGCGGATCGACCCGCCCTCCTCGGCCCACAGGCTGACGCCGGATTTACTGGCCCAGAAGGCGCGTGACGAGATCGGCTTCGTCGTAACGGAAAGCGATGCGCTGCTCGCCTGCGCCTTTTTCCGGCCGGAGCCGCCGGATTTCCTCTATGTCGGCAAGCTGGCGGTTTCGCCCGAGGCACAGGGCAAGGGTCTCGGCAGGCTCCTGCTGGCGACCGCGGAAGACATCGCGCGTCAGCTCAGCCTGCCGAAGCTCAGGCTGGAGACGCGGATCGAACTTGTTGAAAACCACGCGACATTCGCCGCCTGGGGGTTCGTGAAGACGGCCGAGAACCGTCACGCCGGCTTCGATCGCACCACGTCGATCGAGATGCAGCGGCCGGTGGCCTGAACGGCGTCGGCTCAGCTGCGGCCGGGCAGGACGCGGTTCGGCGGCCTATGACCGTCGAAATAGGCGCGGATGTTGATGATCACCTTGTCGCCCATGTCGATGCGGCCCTCGATCGTCGCCGAACCCATATGCGGAAGCAGCACGACCTTGCCGTCACGGGCGAGCGCCACGAGCTTTGGATTGGCCGCCGGTTCGTTTTCGAACACGTCGAGGCCCGCGCCGGCGATCTTGCCGGCCCTCAGGAGCTTGATCAGCGCCGCTTCGTCGATGACGTCGCCGCGCGCCGTATTGACGATGTAGCTTTCCGGCCGCATCAGTTCGAGACGGCGGGCCGAGAGAAGGTGAAACGTCGCAGGCGTCGACGGGCAATTGACCGAGACGATGTCGACCCGGGCAAGCATCTGGTCGAGGCTGTCCCAATAGGTCGCCTCCAGCTCCTCTTCCGTCGCCGGGCTGACCCGGTTGCGATTGTGGTAATGGATCGCCAGACCGAAAGCCTTGGCGCGCCGCGCCACGGCCGTGCCGATCCGTCCCATGCCGACAATGCCGATGCGCTTGCCCCAGATCCGGTGGCCGAGCATCCAGGTCGGCGACCATCCCGCCCATTCCGCGCCCTCCTCCGTCAGGATCTGCGCGCCCTCGGGTAGGCGTCGCGACACGGCGAGAATGAGCGCCATGGTCATGTCGGCGGTGTCTTCGCTCAACACGTTCGGCGTGTTGGTCACCGTGATGCCCTTGCGGGCTGCGGCATCGACGTCGATATGGTCGTAGCCGTTCGAATAGCTTGCTATGAGCTTCAGTTGCGGCCCCGCCTGCTCGATCAGCGCCGCATCGATTCGATCCGTCACGGTCGGCACCAGCACGTCGACGGTCTTCATCGCCGATACCAGCTCCGGCTGCGTGCGCGGCCGATCGTCGATATTCAGCTCCGCGTCAAACAGCTCCCGCATGCGGGTTTCCACGGCATCCGGGAGTTTCCTGGTGATGTAAACCTTCGGCTTCTTCTTGTTCATCATCGATGATGCTGTGCCTGTTCAGAGCTCGTTAACCAAGACGGGTGATACTTTGATCCGCTTCAATCGTTTCTACCAGACCCGTCAGCGAAGACCAACAGATGTCTGGCGCATTCGCGGGCAGGATGGAAGCAGCGTTAAGCGATCGATCACCCAGGCAACGACACCGGAAACGTGCAATGCGCGGCGTACTGACCAAAATCGTCTTCTCCTTCCTGGCAGGTTTTCTGCACCTGAGCGCGAGCGCGCACGGCTCCTATGCCCAGGCGGCCAAGGGCGCCAGCGGGCTGCCGTTGCCGCGCTTTGCCAGCCTCAAGGCGACGCGGGTGAACATGCGCGTCGGACCGAGCACGGACTACGCGGTCGAATGGCTCTATACCCGTCACGGCCTGCCGGTGGAGATCATCCAGGAATATGACAACTGGCGGCGCATTCGCGATGCCGATGGTGTCGAAGGCTGGGTGAACCGCTCGCTTCTTTCGGGCGAGCGCACCGCCATCACCGCGCCTTGGATGCGCGGCAAGGGCAACGACATCTACATCACCATGCGCAACGAACCGGAAAAGACCGCACGGGTCATCGCCAAGATGGAACCCGGTGTCGTGCTGACGGTCAAGGAATGCAACGGCGACTGGTGCGAAGTCACCGCCAAGGATCTGGAAGGCTGGGTGGCGCAGGCCGAAATCTGGGGCGCCTATCCCGGCGAAGCCTTCAAATAAGCCCTGCCTTTGCGGCAAGATCCTCAAGTGACGACATCGGCCGCGGGCCGATCTGCTGGATGACGACGCCCGCCGCCAGGCAGCCGAGCTTGCCGCAGGTCTCGAGATCCAGCCCCTTCGTGTAACCGAACAGGAAGCCCGCCGCGAACAGGTCGCCCGCCCCGGTCGTGTCGACCAGCTGGGCGATCGGGGTTGCCGGAATGCGGATGCGTTCGTCACCGCGCACGATCACCACGCCGTCTTCGCTCATCGTCACCGCGGCAAGCTTGCAGTCCTTCGCGATGCTGTCGAGCGCCAGATCGAAATCCGTCGTCTCGTAGAGCGACAGCGCCTCGTCCCGGTTTGCAAAGACGATGTCGACGGTGCCCGAGCGCATGAGTTCGAGGAACTCGGCCCGGTAGCGGCCGACGCAGAAGCTGTCCGATAGGGTCATCGAGGTCTCGCGGCCCGCTTCGTGGGCGATGCGGCAGCATTCGACGATCGCTTCCTTGGCGCGCGGCGGATCCCAGAGATAGCCTTCGAAATAGGTCACCAGCGCATCGGCGACGACATCGGCCTCGACGTCCTCCGGGCCGAGCTCGACGCAGGCGCCGAGATAGGTGTTGAGCGAGCGTTCGCCGTCCGGCGTCACGAAGATCATGCAGCGTGCCGTCGGCGGCGAGATGCCCTTGGCATGCGTCCTGTAATGAACACCCTGGGCACGGATGTCATGCGCGAAGATCTCGCCGAGCTGGTCGTCGGCAACCTTGCCGAAATAGGCGGCGCGTCCGCCGAAATTGGCGACGCCCGCCGCCGTGTTGCCGGCGCTGCCCCCGGAGGCCTCGACTGCCGGCCCCATGCGCGAATAGAGCAGTTCGGCGCGATCGCCATCGATCAGGTTCATCGCCCCCTTGATGATGCCGTTGTCGACAAGAAACTTCTCGTCGCAGCGTGCCAGAATGTCGACAATCGCGTTGCCCACCGTCAAAACGTCGAACCTGCTCATCAGCCCTTCCCGGTTAATGTGATGCGGTCTCCGGTAATACCCGATTTTGCAGGCTTGGGAAGACCACCGAGGGAAATCGCCAACTTTTCGGGCGACCGCGAATCTTTCGGACTGTCATTGTGCTGATACAATTCATACCTATATGAATACACAGCGGTGGGCCGAAGACGGTCGGCGCTGAAACGCGGGACGGCTGACCACGGATGAACTGGCAGCGGTGCCGCAACCTCCCTGAGGAGGGCGGAAGCGGGGTTCAACCCCGCTTTTTTGTTGCCCGTTTTCCGCCAGGCCCGTTTGTCAAACGTCAGTCAGGCTGATAAACGCAGGGCATCCTGCCCACGACACAATCGCCGACATGCTCGTCATCGCTTCCAACGTCCTGCCGATCTTCATTCTCATCCTGATCGGATGGGTGATCGCCCGCACCGGCCTCCTGAAGGCCGAAACCGGCGATGCGATCAGCGATTTCGTCTTCAAGATCGCCGTGCCCTTCATCCTGTTCCGCACGATCGCGGTGGCGGATTTTCACGGCGCTTCGCCGTTCCGGCTCTGGGCCGCCTACTTCTCCAGCGTCCTCATCACGCTGGCGCTGGCCACCTTTGCCGCGCGCCGCATCTTCGGCAGACCGCCGCGCGAAAGCGTCATCTCCGGCATTTCCGCCGTGTTCTCGAATGCCGTCTTCATCGGTCTGCCGCTGATCGACCGTCTTCTCGGCCCGCCGGGCATGGTTGCCATGTCGATCCTGCTCGCCGTCCACCTGCCCTTCATGATGATGATGGGCACGATCCTGACCGAGCGCGCGGCGGCATTGGAACAGGGCGTGGCGGGCCGCAGCATTCTCGACGTCGTCAAGCAGGTCAGCCGCAACCTGCTGACCAATCCGCTGATCATCGGCATCATTGCCGGCGTGATCGTCCATTTTGCCGGCATCCCGCTCGTCGGGCCGATCAAGACGGTCGTCGACGAGCTTGCCGGCATTGCCGGCCCGACCGCACTGATCGCCATCGGCATGGCGCTGACGCGCTACCAGATTTCCGGCAACCGGATGATCACCGTGATCATGACGCTCCTGAAGCTGATGGTGCTGCCGACGATCGTCTATGCGATGGCGACCCTCGTCGGGCTCAGCCAGATCTGGACGACGGCAATCGTGCTGACGGCCTCGGTGCCGACCGGCGTGAATGCCTGGCTGTTCGCCAACCAGTTCAAGGCCGGCCATACGGTCGCCGCCTCGACGATCAGCCTGACAACCGCATTCGGCGTGCTGACGGTCTCGTTCTGGGCCTATCTGCTGAGCTGACCGCCCGCATCTTAAGGGCCATCATTAAATTTCCGTCATGTGGTTCTCTCGCGGCCCGGCTGCGGTACATTGCGTATTATATGCACTGCAACATTCCTGATCCCTGAGAGGGCAGCAAAGTGAACATGTCCAGCACCCGAACCGTCAGCCCGGCCGCTGCCTACCAGCAGAAGGTGCTCGTCCTGCAGGGCGGCGGCGCGCTCGGCGCCTATCAGGCCGGTGCCTACCAGGCGCTTGCCGAAGCCCATATCGAACCCGACTGGGTCGCGGGCATCTCGATTGGCGCGATCAACGCCGCCATCATCGCCGGCAACGAGCCGGAGGACCGGGTGGCCAAGCTCACCGCCTTCTGGGAGACGATCGGCGTCGAATTCCCGATGGATTCGATCCTCCCGAAGCATTTTTCCAGCGGGCGGGAATTCAAGCAGGCCAGCAGCCTCTGGTCGATCATGCTCGGCGTGCCCGGCTTCTTCACCCCCCGCTTTCCGGTTCCGTGGCTGCAGAAATACGGCAGCGACGAAGCGGCCAGCTTCTACGATACGCATCCGCTGAGACAGACATTGCTGCATTTCGTCGATTTCGATCGCATCAATGCCGGCAAGACCCGGCTTTCGGTCGGCGCTGTCGATGTCGAAACCGGCAATTTCCGCTATTTCGACAATCAGGAGCCCGGCCGTACCTGGAGGTTCGGACCGGAGCACGTGATGGCCAGCGGCGCCCTGCCGCCGGGCTTTCCCTCGATCGAGATCGACGGCCGGCATTACTGGGATGGCGGCCTCGTCTCCAACACCCCGCTGCAGCAGGTGCTGATCCGCGGCGCGGCGGTCGATACCGTCGTCTTCCAGGTGGACCTCTTCAATTCGCACGGCGAAATCCCCGGCAATCTGGAAGAGGTGGAAGAGCGGCGCAAGGACATTACTTATTCCAGCCGCACGCGCATGATCACCGACGCCTTTCTCGAGCGTCACAAGCTGCGCCGTTCGATCGCCACGCTTCTCGAAAAGCTGCCGGCGGATGCGCTGGACGGCGAGGAGCGCGACGAACTGTCCGGCATGAGCGCCGATTACAGCGTGACCCTCATTCACCTGATCCACCGCAGCAAGAACAGGGCCATCCATTCGAAGGACTACGAATTCTCGCGCGTCTCGATGCACCAGCATTGGGAAGCCGGCATCGAAGACGGCCGAAAGGCGCTGAAGGCCGAAGACTGGCGCATTCCGCCGGATGCGCTGGACGGACTGGCGGTCTACGATATCGACCGGCCGATCTCCTTGCAGGACTGGCAATAAAAAAGGCCCGGAAAGCAGCGTTCCGGGCCATTTCATTCAGATACTGCCTAGGATCAGTTTGACGTAGCCGGTGCCTCGGTGGCCGGAGCCTCGGTAGCCGGTGCGGGCGTTTCCGCGGCAGGAGCCGGGGTTTCAGCGGCAGGAGCCGGTGCATCTGCAGCCGGAGCCGGCGCTTCGGCGGCCGGGGCAGGCGCTGCGGCATCACCAGCCGGAGCGGCGGCATCGCCGGCCGGGGCTGCGGCCGGTGCGGCCTCAGGCGTCGGCAACGGCAGCGGATTGTCGGACAGCGTGCGCAGGTATGCGATCAGGTCGGCACGCTCCTCGTCCTTCTTCACGCCGGCAAAGCCCATGGCGGTGCCGGAAATGTAGGACTTGGGACCATGCAGGAAGTGGTTCAGGTGCTCGTAATCCCAGACTTCGGAACCGCCCTTGGAGAAATCCTTCATGGCAGCCGAATAGCTGAAGCCCTCATGCGAGGCGATCGGACGACCGACGACACCCCAAAGGTTCGGTCCGACCTTGTTCGGACCACCCTTGGTGCCGTCATGACAGGCCTGACACTTCTTGAAGACCTTCTCGCCGGCGGCAGCGTCGGCGCTGGCCAGCAGGACGGCGATCGGCTTGGCTGCCGGGGTTGCTTCCGCAGCGCCGCCTTCGGACGACGTTTCCTCGGCGACAATCTTGAAGCCTTCGTTCTCCGGTGCCTCGGAATGGAAAATCCCCTCCGACGCGATCGACACCGTCATTAGAACGAAAACCGTGCCGAGCAACGCCCCAACGGCCATATTCACCTTCGAATTCATCTGCAAACGCTCCCCTGCAACCGCCAGATATGAAGACCGGACCATCTTGAAATCGCGCGGAACCTATGTCTTTTGCATTTCGGATGCAACACGATATTGATTGTCGGTTGGTGACTATTTGCCATCTTTCAGCCCGGATTAGAAGAGTCGACAATGAAGTACCCCCACTTTGACAATACACTTTTCATGATCCCGGCACGGATGGCGTCGACGCGGCTTCCCGGAAAGCCGCTTGCGGACATTTGCGGGCTGCCGATGATCGTGCAGGTGGCGCATCGCGCGAAGGAAGCGGATTGCGGCCGCGTGGTGGTCGCCGTCGACGACGCGGACGTTCTGCAGGCGGTCAAGGCGGCCGGTTTCGAGGCGGTGATGACCAGCCAGGACCACCAGTCCGGCTCGGACCGGATCAACGAAGCCCTGCAGCTCGTCGATCCCGACGGCCGCATCGACTACATCATCAATGTCCAGGGCGACCTGCCGACGATCGAGCCCGAGCCGATCCGCCGCTCGATCGACCTCCTGAAGGATCCGGCGGTCGACATCGGCACGCTGACCGTCGAGATCACCGACGAGGAAGAAAAGACCAATCCGAACGTCGTCAAGGTCATCGGCTCGCCGATCTCGCCGACACGGCTGCGCGCGCTCTACTTCACCCGCGCCACGGCGCCGACCGGCGACGGGCCGCTCTACCATCACATCGGCCTCTACGCCTATCGACGCTCGGCGCTGGAGCGGTTCGTCTCCCTTAAGCCTTCGACGCTGGAGCGTCGCGAGCGGCTGGAGCAGCTGCGGGCGCTCGAAGCCGGCATGCGCATCGATGTCGAAATCGTCGATTCGGTGCCGCTCGGCGTGGACACGCCCGCCGACCTCGAAAAGGCGCGCCGGATCCTTTCGGCACGAACCGCTTAATTCTCGAAGAAGACAGAACGGACAGATGATGACCCAGAAGACCAACCGCATCGCCTTCCAGGGCGATTATGGCGCCAATTCCGACATGGCCTGCCGCGACATGTTTCCGGACATGGATCCGCTGCCGTGCCAGACGTTCGAGGATGCCTTCAACGCGGTTGAAACCGGCGAGGCGGATATCGCGATGATCCCGATCGAAAACACGATCGCCGGCCGCGTCGCCGATATCCATCACCTGCTGCCGGAATCACGCCTGCACATCGTCGGCGAATATTTCATGCCGATCCGCTTCCAGCTGATGGCGCTTCCGGGCGTGACGAAGAACGAGATCCTCACCGTCCACAGCCACATCCATGCGCTTGGCCAGTGCCGCAAGATCATCCGCGCAAACGGCTGGAAGCCGACGGTTGCCGGCGACACTGCGGGCGCCGCCAAGTTCATTTCCGAGAAGGGCGACCGCACCATGGCGGCGCTGGCGCCCAGACTGGCGGCCGAACTCTACGGCCTGGAAATCCTGGCCGAGAACGTCGAGGACACGGAAAGCAACGTCACCCGCTTCGTCGTGCTGGCACCGAAGGAGAGCATTCCCCAGCGTGCCAGTGACGATCAACTCTACATCACCACTTTCATCTTCAACGTGCGCAACATTCCCGCCGCGCTCTACAAGGCGATGGGTGGCTTTGCCACCAACGGCATCAACATGACGAAGCTTGAGAGCTACCAGCTAGGCGGCAAGTTCTTTGCGACGCAGTTCTATGCCGATATCGAAGGCCATCCGAGCGATGCGCCGGTGCAGCGGGCGCTTGAAGAACTGAATTTCTTCTCTGAGAAGGTGCGCATTCTCGGCGTCTACAAGGCGCATCCGATGCGCGGCAAGTTCTAGCCGCACAATCCCTCGGCAATGTACCCGGCCTCAGGAGGGCCGGGCGCCCGTCTCAGGCGCCCCATTCCAGCCAGTCGCGCATCAGCCGGTGGGCAATCGCACCCTTCGGCGGCGGCGAGGAGCCGTTTGCGCCGCTGTTGTCGAGCATGTCGGCCATTTCCTGCCGGGTGAACCAGCGGCAATCCTCCAGCTCGGCCTCGTCACGCTTGATGTCGCGCGACAGCGCCTCGCCGAAGCAGCCGATCATCATCGTATGCGGCATCGGCCAGGGCTGCGAGGCGTGGTAGCGGACGCGGCCGACCTTGATCGCCGATTCCTCGCGCGTCTCACGGCGAACGGCATTCTCGATCGTTTCCCCCGGCTCGACGAAGCCCGCCAGGCACGAATACATGCCCGGCGCAAAATGGGCGCCGCGGCCGAGGAGACACAGGTCGCGCTCCTCGTCGACCACAAGCATGATCACCACCGGATCGGTGCGCGGAAAGATCATGTGCTCACAGCCGCTGCAGACCCGCTTGTAGCCGCCGATCTTCATTTCCATCGGCTTGCCGCAACGTCCGCAGAAGCGGTTGTCGAAGTTCCAGGCGATCAGCGCCGCCCCTTGCGCGAATTCTCCGAGGAGCTCCTCCGAAATCAACTGGTCGCGATAAAGCGTGCGGCCGTCGGCGATCTTGTAGTGCTTCTCGATGTCCTCGGCAGGCGCCCTGACCGGAACGGCCAGCCTCGGCTCGCCGTTCTTGTAGTATCCGAGCAGGATCGCATCGTCGAATTCTGGCTTCAGCTCCGCAAGCTCGTAGGGCGCAAACAGCGGATCGAGAACCTGCCGGTCGTGCTTCAGCACAAGGTTGCGCCCGGAAAAGGCGAGGATATGCGACCCTTGCTTCGACAGCGCCTCCTCGACGCAGTTTTCATCCCGGTTTTCCGACCGTCTCTCGAGACCGTTGCCGGCAAAGGCCGTCATGCTGCTCGGTTCGATATGGGGAGCATGAAGGTCGAACAGGGCTGATGTCATGATGAAATGGCGTCCAGTATCTTCTTGATCAAAGCGTTGCGTTCGTCGTCGTCATAGGCCTCCGCCTTGCCGAAGCCCCAGACCGGGCCCGGCCAGTTGGCGTCGCCCTCGAACCGCGCGAGAACATGCACATGGAGCTGGCGGACGATATTGCCAAGCGCCCCGACATTGATTTTTTCCGCGCCGGTGACCGCCTTCAGCGCGGACGCGACCTGATTGGTCTCGAATGTCAGCATCGTCTGGTCGAGCGGCGTCAGCTCGAAGACTTCCGAAACATCGGCGCGCTGCGGAATGAGCACGAACCACGGCCAGCGGGCATCCGTCATCAGTCGCAACTGGCACAGGCCCAGATTGCCAACGAGGATGCTGTCGCGCTCAAGGCGGCTGTCGAGTTCGAATTTCCCCACTCGTTTCTCTCCGATTGTCTGCTTTTGCAAGAAGAGTAGATCATCGGCGGGACAATTGGAATGGCATGATCGGTGCGTATTGCCTTGCCAATGTACGCAAAATGCACTGCCCACCGGTCGGGCGAGTTTTTTGCCGACCCGGCTTGCAATTGGGCGGGATATCCCCGATATGTGCGGACGGGAGGTTGGTGGTGGACGAGCCACTCGCCAACCGGGTCAGGTCCGGAAGGAAGCAGCCCTAACGAGCCCGGCACGGGTCGCCGTGCCAGCCTCCCACCTCTAAAGTTACCGGCCGGTTTCGTGAGCGAGCGGATCGATGATCCGCCATGCCGGGCCAGAAAACCAGGCATCCAAGCTGGCGAGGGCGATGAGCACGAGCGGACCCACAGACAAGGCCACCGATCCGCCCCAGGGCGGCTACCGGGTGCTGGCCCGCAAATACCGCCCCAAGGATTTCACGGACCTGATGGTCGGCCAGGAGCCGATGGTCAAGACATTGACCAACGCCTTCGAGACGGGCCGGATCGCACAGGCCTACATGCTGACCGGCGTGCGCGGGGTCGGCAAGACGACCACCGCCCGCATTCTTGCTCGTGCGCTCAACTACAAGAGCCCGACCGTCGACAAGCCCACCATCGACCTTGCGATCCCCGGCGAACACTGCCAGGCGATCATGGAAGGCCGCCATGTAGACGTGATCGAGATGGACGCCGCCTCGCATACCGGCATCGACGACATCCGCGAGATCATCGAGCAGGTGCGCTACCGCCCGGTTTCGGCGCGTTACAAGGTCTACATCATCGATGAAGTGCACATGCTCTCGACGCAGGCCTTCAACGGCCTGTTGAAGACGCTCGAGGAGCCGCCGGAGCATGTGAAGTTCATCTTCGCGACGACGGAAATCCGGAAAGTGCCGATCACGGTCCTGTCGCGCTGCCAGCGCTTCGACCTGCGCCGCATCTCGGCCGCTGACCTCGTGCACCTGTTCTCGACGATTGCCGGCAAGGAAGGCATCGAGGCCGATGCGGAAGCGCTCGCCATGATCGCACGTGCGGCGGAAGGCTCGGCGCGCGACGGCCTGTCGCTGATGGACCAAGCGATTGCGCATGGCGGCGGCCGCATCGATGCCGCCCAGGTGCGCGCGATGCTGGGGCTTGCCGACCGCGGCCGCATCGTCGATCTCTTCGGCCATATCGTCGCCGGCGAAGCGGCAGCCGCCCTCAACGAATTCCAGAGCCAGTACGAATCGGGCGCCAATCCGCCCATCGTCCTGACCGACCTTGCCGATTTCACCCATCTGGTCACCAAGCTCAAATACGTGCCGGAAGCGGCCAACGACCCGTCGCTGAGCGAAGTCGAACGCACCCGCGGCGCCGAGTTCGCCTCCAGCATCGCCGTGACCACGCTGTCGCGCATGTGGCAGATGCTGCTGAAGGGCATTCCGGAAACGGAAAGCTCGTCACGCCCTGCCGGCGCTGCCGAAATGGTGCTGATCCGCCTGGCGCACGCCGCGCACCTTCCCTCACCCGAAGAGGCCGCCCGGCGGCTTGCGGATCTGGCCGGAAACGGACAGCCGGCCGGCAATGGCGGCAATGGCGGCGGGGCGCCGCGTGGCGGCAATGGTGGCGCGACGGCGAGCTATACCTCGTCCACGGTCCGCGCCACGCAGGCGATGCCGAACGCCGCACCCTCCGGCGCGCCAACGGCGATGCTACGCTCCGTGCCGAAGCCGGAGACCACTCCCGAAATCGCCGCCGCGATGCAGGCTGCCGTCGAGGCGGCACCGGCCGAAAAGCCTGCGCCGCAGGTGCCGGTCAATTCGCTCTCCGACATCGCCGATCTCTGCTCGCGCCACGGCGACATCCGGCTGCGGGCGCTTCTGAGGATCTACGTGCGCCCCGTGCGCATCGAACCGGGCCGGCTGGAGATCAGCCTCGGCAACGACGCGCCGAAATCCATCGTCAACGACCTCGCCGCCAATCTGAAGGAATGGACCGGCGTCCACTGGATGGTGATCGTCAGCCGCGACCAGCAGGGCGGCCCGACGCTTGCCGAAGTCGAGGCGAAGGAAAAGGAAACGCGGCTCACCGACGCCCGGCAGGACCCGGACGTGGCGGCCATCCTCGCCCAGTTTCCCGGCGCGAAGATCACCGACGTCAGGATCCGCGCCGATCAGGCGGAGGACGACGAGGAGGCGGCGCCGCCGGCAACGGCCGAGTCGGACGAAGGCGACATCCTTCCCGGCGACGACATCGATTTCTGAGACGACACGACCGATATTCCAAGGAGACAGTCTATGCGCGACATCATGGGCATGATGGGCAAGGTGAAGGAAATGCAGGCGAAGATGGAGGCCATGCAGGCCGAAATCGCCGCCATGGAAGTCGAAGGCACCTCGGGCGGCGGGCTCGTCACCGTCAGGCTGACCGGCAAGGGCACGCTCGTCGGCGTCAAGATCGACCCTTCGCTTCTGAAGGAAGACGAGGCGGAAATCCTTGAAGACCTGATCGTCGCCGCGCATAATGACGCCAAGGGCAAGGCCGATGCGGCCATGGCCGAAAAGACCAAGGAAATGACCGCCGGCCTGCCGATACCGCCAGGCTTCAAGATGCCTTTCTGAGGAAAGGCGGTTCATCCGGGGGAGGTTTCGGGATGACTATCTCCAGTCTGCTTCTCTTTGCCGGCGCGCTGTTCGTCGCCGCCGGCTCTCCCGGCCCCAGCGTCGCCGCACTGGTTGCGCGCGTGCTTTCGAAAGGCACGCGCGATGTCCTGCCCTTTCTCGTGGCGATGTGGATCGGAGAGGCGATCTGGCTGACGCTCGCCGTTGCAGGCCTCGCGGCCATCGCCGAAACATTCCACTACGCCTTTGTCGCCATCAAGTGGATCGGCGTCTGCTATCTGCTCTATCTGGCTTTCAAGATGTGGCGTGCGCCGGCGGACACCGATGGCGAGACGCTGCCCGAGGCGCATTCGCTGGCCAAGCTGTTCTTTGCCGGCATGACCGTGACGCTCGGCAATCCGAAGATCATGCTCTTCTACATGGCGCTGCTGCCGGCGATCATCGACATGCATGCCGTCGGCGTAACCGGCTGGGCCGAACTGGTCGCCACCATGTTCGCGGTCCTGATCGTCATCGACCTCACATGGGCGATGCTCGCCAACAAGGCGCGTCGCCTTTTGAAAAGCGCTCGGGCGGTCCGCATCGCCAACCGCGCCAGCGCCGGCACGATGGCGGGCGCCGCCGTGGCGATCGCCATGCGCTGACGTGAAAAAGGCCGGGCGCATGGCACCCGGCCTTTCATCCCTTCAATAGGGAAAATGCAGATTACGGCTTGTAGACCGGAGCCGCTGCCGGCGTGTAGGTCAGGTTCAGAGCCGTGAGGTTGGCGGCCAGATTTGCGCCGAGCGTGCTTTCAATGGAGAGCGGCTGCAGGGCGATCGAGCCGTCGAAACCGCCGACCAGTCCTTCGACACCGCCGCCGAAGCCGACCGTCACATTGCCACCGAGACCGCCGTAATTGCCCTGAAGCGCGCCTTCATCGATGCTGGACGGTGCGAACACAGCCCAGGCGAACTTGCCGCTCTTGATGTAGCCGAGATCGATGCCGACCTTGGTGATCTGACCCTGGTAGTGCTCGACCGGGCCGTTGTGGGTCGGCTCGAAGATGCAGTCGAGGCTGCGGCGCGAACCGATGACGGCGCTGATGCCCGGGCTCATGTCGCAGGTCAGGAGGCCCGTCTTGACCATGGCGGCGCTAGCCTGCGTTGCTGCCAGCGGAACGAGCGTTGCGGACGCCAGGGCAACGGCGGAGAGCTTGGCAAAGGAAGACTTGGTGAATGAGGACATGGGAAAACTCCTTCATGCTGAAATTGCGTTGAGCCGCAGCCGATGGCCGGCCGCCGGATCTCGGAGAGGAAACACCCGGCCCGCCGGCATTGTTCCGTTTCCGCGAAAATGATTTCGGCAGACAATTGTGGCTTTTCCAGCGTGGCGACGTTCTGACGCAGGGCCGATCACGCCGCCTCGAGCTTGGCCTTCAGCTTGTGGTGGATCGGCGCAGCGAGGAACCGCCGCCGGTCGGCGGCATCGAGAGGCTTTCCGTAGGTCGCCATCATTTCCGGCATCAGGACCTTCTCTCCGGAAAATGGCTGATAGGCGACCGCCTCACCGGGGCTGATCACGCCGCCGGTAATGACGCGACAGTAGATGCCCGGCCGCCCCGCCTTGGTATAGCGTTTGACGAACATCGGATCCTCCATGCGCGCGGCAAACGTGGCGCAGGGTATGCGCGCCGAGGTGACTTCCAGCACCGCATCGCCGACGAGGAAGCGGTCGCCAACCGACACCGTGGTATTGTCCAGCCCCTCGACCACCAGGTTTTCGCCAAACGTTCCAGGCTCGATCGGACGGCCGAGTTCGCGGCTCCACCAGTCGAGCGTGACCGATCCCTCGACATAGATCGCCTGGTCGACGCCGCCGTGATGCTTGCGGTTGCAGATCGCGTCACCGACGATGCCTTCGCTGTCGACGAAGACCGGAACGTCCACCGGACGCTTGAAGATGCCGGTCTTGTAGCTCTTGCCGGGGAGCGTTCGCGCTTCGCCGATGCAGACTGCCAGAATTTTCATCTCTATTTTCCGGCTCCCATGCCGCAAGCGTTTCTAATGGCGCCAACATGCGCTAAAAGCGCTGCCATGGCAAAGCGAGTCACCGGTCCCGAAATCGAAAAACTGATCCAGCTTCTGGCGAAGGTGCCGGGGCTCGGGCCCCGTTCGGCGCGCCGCGCGGCGCTGCATCTCGTCAAGAAGAAGGACCAGCTGCTCGGCCCCCTGGCCGACGCCATGGCGGACGCACACCGCAATGTGAAGATCTGTTCGCGGTGCGGCAATGTCGATACGATCGACCCCTGCACCGTCTGCACGGACATCAGCCGCGACCAGGCGGTCATCATCGTCGTCGAGGACGTCTCCGACCTCTGGGCGCTGGAGCGCGCCGGCGCCATGAATGCCGCCTATCACGTGCTCGGCGGCACACTGTCGCCGCTCGACGGCGTCGGGCCGGACGACCTCAACATCCGCGGGCTGATCAACCGTGTCGCCGAGGGCGGCGTGAAGGAACTGATCATCGCCGTCAACGCGACCGTCGAAGGCCAGACGACCGCGCACTACATCACCGACCAACTCGCCGATCTCGACGTGAAGAT
Source organism: Rhizobium sp. NRK18 (assembly GCF_024385575.1). Taxonomy (NCBI): domain Bacteria; kingdom Pseudomonadati; phylum Pseudomonadota; class Alphaproteobacteria; order Hyphomicrobiales; family Rhizobiaceae; genus Rhizobium; species Rhizobium sp. NRK18. The sequence goes on from NZ_JANFMV010000001.1 coordinate 3,857,102, forward strand.
CACCCGGCTTGCCCATGGCGTGCCGGTCGGCGGCGAGCTCGACTATCTCGACGAGGGCACGCTGACGGCGGCCTTGAGGGCCAGAACCGCCATATAGAAACACATCGCCAAAGGAGGATCGTCATCGTGCAATCTTTGAGGAGCCTTTTTGCTCTTTCCAAGCGCAGATTACCCCCCTCTGTCCCTTCGGGACATCTCCCCCACAAGGGGGGAGATTGGCTGACGGCAGGAAAGCCCTCGCGGTTTTCGATCTCCCCCCTTGTGGGGGAGATGCCCGGCAGGGCAGAGGGGGGTGTTCGCACCGCAAAGCTCCTCGCCGCCCTCCTCCTTACCCTCCTCGTCGCCACACCCGCCGCCGCGCTCGACAAGAATGCCGTCACCGCCGAGTTCCGCAGCTGGCTGAAGACCGATCTCTGGCCGAGGGCGGAGAAGGCCGGGATTACACGCAAGACCTTCGACAGCGCCTTTTCCGATGTCGAGCTGATCTGGAGCCTGCCGGACCTCGTGCCGCCCGGCACCAAACCACCGAAGAAGCGCGAACAGAGCCAGGCGGAATTTTCCTCCCCCGGCCCGTATTTTTCCGAAAAGCGCCTGCAGGCGCTGGCGGCCGGCGGCCAGGCGATGATGCGCAGCCACGCCGCGACGCTCAAAAAGATCGAACAGGTCTACGGCGTGCCGGGACGGATTGTGCTCGCCGTCTGGGGCCGCGAAACCGGATACGGCCGCGCCAGCATACCGCACCGGGCGATCGACGTGCTGGCCACCAAGGCCTTCATGTCGACCCGAAAGGACATGTTCGAAGGCGAGCTCATTTCGGCGCTGCACATCATCGGCGGCGGCGACAGCACGGTCGACGGGCTGAAAGGCTCCTGGGCCGGAGCGCTGGGCCAGCCGCAGTTCATGCCGACCAGCTATCTGCAATATGCCGTCGATTTCGACGGCGACGGCAAGCGCAATATCTGGACCTCGGTTCCCGATACGCTGGCATCCATCGCCAACTATCTATCGAAGAAGGGCTGGCAGCGCGGCCGCGACTGGGGGTACGAAGTCACCATTCCGGCCAAGGTCTCCTGCGCGCAGGAAGGCCCTGATCTGGCAAAGCCGATCGGCCAGTGGGCGGCCACCGGCATCACACGGATCACCGGCAAGGATTTTCCGGCGGGCGAGACATCGAAGCCGGGCATGATGCTGGTGCCGGCCGGCCGCGACGGCCCGGCCTTCATCGTCACGCCGAACTTCTACGTCATCAAGGAGTACAACAACTCCGACCTCTACGCCCTGTTCATCGGCAATCTCGCCGACCGGATCGCCTATAATTCCGGTCCGTTCCGCGCCCCCTGGGGCGATATCGGCCATATGCTGCGCTCCGACGTCGCCGCCATGCAGCGCGCGCTGGAAAAGCAGGGCTACGACGTCGGCGGCGCCGACGGCCTCCCCGGCTACAAGACCCGCCGATCGCTCGGCGCATGGCAGCAAAAGAACGGCATGGCGGCGACGTGCTTTCCGGAGGAAAGGTTGAAGGGGAAGGTGCGGTAGGACGATGTTGAGCCTCCAGCGTCATGAATTGCTCGCAAATGCAGCAAATGCACGCTATATATGGGTAATGACGAAGGCTGAACTCTTGAAGGAACCGACCGGTAAGTTGGTGGTCCGTGATTCGCGGACCGGCCGTTTCCTTGAAGTGCGGGGAGCAGACGCGATGAAAGCATCCCCGCTGCCACTGCAGAAGGGCATTGATCTTACCAAGCCAATCGCCAAGCAGGTTCGAGGCAGTTCCATCTCCAAACAACGAAAACTGCCTTCGCAAGGTTGAAACCCTTGACGGGGGCGTTGCTCGACACTCACGCGCTCTACTGGCTGGTTACATCCGCCCATTCACTAACGGCGGAAGCGCTGATCGAAATTGCCGAAAGCCAGGCCAGCGGGTCGCTTTACGTGTCGCCGATAACGGCCTGGGAACTGACGATCGCCTCCCGAAAGCCTGTTCACAAGGATCCGCCGAATTTCGGCGCAATCTCGTCGTCGAAGTGGTTTTCCCGAGCATTGGCGGAGACGGGTGCGAAGATCATTCCCATAAAGCAGCGGATCGCGATTGAAGCCGCCAACGTCGTCTCAGAAACGGGGCATAAGGATCCGGGTGACTGCTATCTGATCGCCACGGCGCGCGTCAGAAAGCTGCCAATCATCTCAAGGGACACCGTATTTCAGACTTTGGCCACGCAGGGCTATCTCGACATGATCGTGTGTTGACCTCGCGGCTTGGTCGCCCCTGCAAGCAGCACTTAACGGCTCAATGATGATGATGCTGATGAAACACATCATCAGCCGGCGGGATCGCCTGGCGTTCGATCATGCGGTGGACGCGCGGGCGGGTCAGGCCCTTGTGGAGGGCGTTGAGGCGGTCGCTGGATTCGGCGTCGGCCTTGGTGCGGCGGGTGTTGTGGCGGACATATTCCACCCATGTCGGCGTGTGATAGGTCTCGGTCCATAGATCCGGGTTTTCGAGATCGCGCATCAGCGCCCAGTTCTGTGCCCCGTCGCGGATGCGGATGCGCCGCCGTTCGACCATCAGCGCCAGGAAATCCTCGAGGTCGTTCTCGTCGATCTCGTAGTCGATCTGGATGACGATCGGGCCGCTCCTCGGCTTGATGTCGAGCTGCAGATGCGGTTCGGCGAAGCGGTTGAGCGGATCGAGGTCGAGGGTCTCGAAGGCCGGCATCGGCAGGCGGAAGCCGATGGCGATGCCGAGCGCCAGCATGACCGCGGAGACGACCAGCGCGATGCTGACGCCGTGGCTTTCGGCGAGCAGACCCCAGATCCACGAGCCGAGCGCCATACCGCCGAAGGTCGCGGTCTGGTAGAGCGACAGCGCCCGCCCGACCACCCAGCGCGGCGTCGAAAGCTGCACGACCGTGTTGAAGAGTGACAGCGACAGCACCCAGCCGGCGCCGGCGATCATGAGCGCCGGGAAGGCCTGCCAGGCGTGGCTGGAGACCGAGACGATGGCGGCGGCCAGCGAAAAGCCGGCGAACGAACAGCGGACGATCACCTCGCTCGACAGCACCGCGCGGATGGCGTTGTTGGAAATCGCCCCGGCAATGGCGCCAAGCCCGAAGGCGCCGAGCAGGCCGCCATAGACGAGCGGGCCGCCCTCGATGTTCTCGCGCACCACGATCGGCAGCAGCGCCAGGATCGACATGGCGGCAAAGCCGAAATAGAAGCCGCGGAACATCACCGTCATCAGCTTCGGCGACATCGAGACGTAGCGCAGGCCGGCGGCGATCGCGTGGCCGAGCGTTTCGCGCGGCAGGCGGTTTTCCGGATAGACCGGCTTCCAGCGAATGAGGGCGTAGATCATCGCCAGGTAGGAGACGGCATTGACAGCGAAGGCCATCGCCGCGCCGGCGATCGCCACGATGATGCCGCCGATCGCCGGGCCGACGCTGCGGGTGATGTTGAACGCCACGCTGTTGAGCGAAACGGCCGACGGCAGGTCGTCGCGGCTGACGATGTCGCCGACGGAAGCCTGCCAGGAGGGGCTGTTCAACGCCGTGCCGCAGCCGATCAGGAAGGTAAAGGTCAGAAGCAGCCACGGCGTCATGAAGCCACCATAGGTGAACAGCGCCAGCAGCGCGGAGACGAAGAGCAGGAAGGACTGGGCGAACAGCAGCACGCGGCGGCGGTTGAACCCGTCGGCGATGGCGCCGGCGATCAGCGAGAACAGCATGATCGGCAGCGTGTTGGAGGCCTGCACCAGCGCCACCATGTCCTTCGACGATGAAATCGAGGTCATCATCCAGGCGGCGCCGACATCCTGGATCAGAGCGCCGAAATTGGAAGTGATGCTGGCGAGCCAGATGGTGAGGAAGACGGGGTTCCTCAACGGCGCCAATGACGATTTCCTGTCCTGCACGATGCTGTTCCGGTGGCGGGGTTTTGAGGTGTGATTCCTGATATAAGACAAGTCGGCCGCAATCGGCTATCTTGGATAGGCAGATTACGTGAGAAAGTGTTCACTTTCGGACCGACCGTGAAACCGGCGCGTGAAGATGCGGATTTGTCGGTCTGGCGCGCTGCCCTTGCATTCACGGGTGAGGCAGCGTATATACGGCGCAAATTCTTGATCGTTTGATGAAGAGTGGGCCCGCCAAGGACCCGCTCTTTTTTGTTACCCCGATCAGGCTGACCTGCAACGACATGCTCCCGGGAGGGCATTGCTTGACGGAAACACCGATGACCGAAAATGCTGCTGAACCGCGTCTGATCGTCGAAACGGGACTCGATGCGCGCATTGCCGACATCATCGAACCCGTACTGGCCGACATCGGCTTCCAGCTGGTGCGCGTGCGTTTGAACAGCCAGAATGGCCTGACCTTGCAGATCATGGCCGAGCGGCTCGACGGCACGATGACGGTCGAGGACTGCGAAGAGGTCTCCATGGCCGTTTCGCCCGTTCTCGATGTGGAAGATCCGATCGACAAGCAGTATCATCTGGAAGTGTCGTCGCCCGGCATCGACCGGCCAATGGTTCGCAAGTCGGATTTTGCCCGCTGGCAGGGCCACCTGGTCAAGTGCGAGACATCGATCGTCGTCGACGGACGCAAGCGTTTCCGCGGCAAGATCGCCGAGTGCGGCGACGAAGGCTTCGTTCTCGAGCGCGACCAGATCGCCTATGGCGAGGAGCCGCGGGTGACGATCCCGTTTTCGGCGCTTTCCGAGGCCAAGCTTATCCTGACGGACGAGTTGATCCGCGATGCGTTGCGTGCCGACAAGCTGGCCAAGCAGCAGGCCGCCAATCAGAACGACGAACCGGTCGAAGACGAACAGTAACCCATTGAATTCAACGCCGGACGAGCTTGGGGAAGCGCCGGCAGCAAGACGGAGAAGAGAAAATGGCAGTCAGTGCGAACCGGCTGGAGCTTCTGCAGATCGCAGATGCCGTTGCCCGCGAAAAGGTGATCGACCGCGAGATCGTGCTTGCGGCGATGGCCGATGCGATCCAGAAGGCCGCCCGCTCCCGCTACGGCTCGGAGTCGAACATCAGGGCCGACATCAATCCGAAGACCGGCGAAATCCACCTGCAGCGCCTTCTCGAAGTTGTCGATCAGGTCGAGGATTATTCCACGCAGATTTCGCTGGAACTTGCCCGCGACCGTAACCCGGACGCCGTTCTCGGCGACTTCATCGCCGATCCGCTGCCGCCGATGGATTTCGGCCGCATCGCCGCCCAGTCGGCCAAGCAGGTCATCGTGCAGAAGGTGCGCGAAGCCGAGCGTGACCGCCAGTTCGAGGAATTCAAGGATCGCGTCGGCGAGATCGTCAACGGCACGGTCAAGCGCGTCGAATACGGCAACGTCATCGTCGACCTCGGCCGCGGCGAAGGCATCATCCGTCGCGACGAGATGATCCCGCGCGAAAACGTCCGCTACGGCGACCGCATCCGCGCCTACGTCTACGACGTGCGCCGCGAACAGCGCGGCCCGCAGATCTTCCTGTCGCGCACGCATCCGCAGTTCATGGTCAAGCTCTTCACCATGGAAGTGCCGGAAATCTACGACGGCATCATCCAGATCAAGTCGGTTGCCCGTGATCCGGGTTCGCGCGCCAAGATCGCCGTCATCTCCAACGATTCGTCGATCGATCCGGTCGGTGCCTGCGTCGGTATGCGCGGTTCGCGCGTTCAGGCCGTCGTCGGCGAACTGCAGGGCGAAAAGATCGACATCATTCCGTGGTCGCCGGAGCCCGCCTCCTTCATCGTCAACGCGCTGCAGCCGGCGGAAGTCGCCAAGGTCGTGCTCGACGAGGATGCCGAGCGCATCGAAGTGGTTGTTCCGGACGAACAGCTGTCGCTGGCCATCGGCCGCCGCGGCCAGAACGTCCGCCTCGCCTCTCAGCTGACCGGCTGGGACATCGACATCATGACCGAGCAGGAAGAGTCGGAGCGTCGCCAGAAGGAATTCAACGAACGCACCGCCCTCTTCATGGACGCGCTCGACGTCGACGAGATGGTCGGCCAGGTTCTGGCCTCGGAAGGCTTCGCCGCCATCGAGGAACTGGCCTATGTCGAACTCGACGAAATCGCCTCCATCGACGGTTTCGACGAGGACACGGCACAGGAAATCCAGACCCGCGCCCGCGAATTCCTGGAACGCCAGGAAGCCGAACTCGACGCCAAGCGCCAGGAACTCGGCGTTTCCGACGAACTGCGCCAGATCGACGGCATGACCACCGCCATGATGGTCAAGCTCGGCGAAGACGGCATCAAGACGATCGAGGACTTTGCCGGCTGCGCCGCTGACGATCTCGTCGGCTGGAGCGAGCGCAAGGACGGCGAGACGAAGAAGTTCGCAGGCCTGTTCTCCGATCTCGACATTTCGCGTGTCGAAGCCGAGAACATGGTCGTGCAGGCCCGCCTCGCCGCCGGCTGGATCACCGAAGAGGATCTCGCCACCGAGGAAGTCGAAGCCGAGGACGGAGCCGAAGGCGAAGAGAGCGGCGAGGAAGCATGATGCCGGACACGGCGCCCGAGACGTTGTCCGACAAGGACAGCGACGAGCTTGACGGCGCCGTCAACGGACGCATGTGCATCGTCACGCGCGAAAGCGGGTCGGCCGACGAGCTGATCCGCTTCGTGGCGGCACCGGACGGAAGCGTCGTGCCGGACCTGAAGCGCAAGCTTCCCGGCCGCGGCTGCTGGGTGAAGGCCGAACGGGCGCTGGTCGATAAGGCCGTCGCCAAGGGCCTGTTCTCGCGGGCGCTGAAGACGAAGTCGAATGTCGATCCTGCGCTTGGCGCGGAGGTCGACCGCCTGCTGGTCGAACAGCTCGCCGGCATGATGAACATGGCGCGCAAGGCGGGCCAGTTCGTCACCGGCGCCTCGAAGGTGGATGTGGCGATCCGCAGCGGACAGGCGATCGCCGTGTTCCACTCGGCGGATGCGGCCGCCGACGGGGTCAGAAAACTCGACCAGGCTCGCAAGGCCTGGCATCTCGGAATGGAGACCGAGAGCGAAATTCCGGCCTTCCTGCTCCTCTCGACGGAGGAAATGGACCGGCTGATGGGTCAGAACGCGTTTATCCATGCTTGCGCGCTTGCAGGGCAGGCAGGAGAAGGTGTAGTGAAGCGCGCAAACATGCTCACTCGTTATCGCGATGGTGGCCCGAACATGACGAAAGGCGGCAAAAACCGTAACGAAGAATGAAGCGCCTGCCGGCGGGAGCCGGCTGTGGCGCAGCGTGCATTTATTTGAACGACGGGGTCTGATGCGAAGGTCATCTGCTCCCGTCCCAAGGAACGGAACGGAATGACCGATAGCAAAGACGACAAGACAATCAGCGTAGCGGGCAAGAAGACACTCACCCTGAAACCTTCGGGCGTGAGCCAGGGCACCGTGCGCCAGGATATGGGTCGCGGTCGCACCAAGGCAGTCGTGGTGGAAACCCGCAAGCGACGCATCGCCCGGCCGGAAGACGAGAAGCCGGTGGCAGCGCCCGCCGCTCCTGCAGCCGCAGCACCGCGCGCCGCCGAGGCGCCGCAGCCGCGCCCGCCGCAGCCCTCCGTAACCCAGCGCTACAACCGTCCGCAGGGCGGCCCGCAGCAGACGCGTCCGCCGGCACCGCGCCCGGGCAACGCGCCTGCCGGAAAGTCGCTTTCCGCCGGCGAGATGGAAGCCCGCCGCCGTGCGCTCGTTGAGGCACAGGCCCGCGACGTCGAGGAAGCCAAGCAGCGCGCCGAAGACGAAAAGCGCCGCCGCGAGGAAGAAGTCCGCCGCGCCGCCGAGCGTGCCGCAGCAGAGCGCGAGGCCGCAGAACGCGCGGCCGCCGCAGCCGCCGAGCCGCAGCAGGCAGCCGAAGAGCCGACGCAGGCCGCTCCCGCCGCCGCCGCAGCAGCAGAACCGGTGCAGGCCCGCAAGGCGCCCGAAGCCGACAAGCCGGGTGCCGCCGTCACCCCGGCCGTCCGTGGCCGTGGCCGCAATGACGACGATGACGACCGCGAAGCATCGCGCGGCGGTCCGGCCCGCGGCAAGGTTACCCGTCCGGAACCGGCCAAGGCCCCTGCCCGTCCGAAGGGCGAGGACGAACGCCGCCGCGGCAAGCTGACGCTGAATGCCGCACTCGACGAGGACGGCAACGCTCGCGGCCGTTCGCTGTCTGCCATGCGCCGCCGGCAGGAGAAGTTCCGCCGCAGCCAGATGCAGGAAACCCGCGAAAAGGTCATGCGTGAAGTGATCCTGCCGGAAACGATCACTATCCAGGAACTGTCGCAGCGCATGTCCGAACGCGCCGTCGACGTCATCAAGTACCTGATGAAGGAAGGCCAGATGATGAAGCCGGGCGACGTCATCGACGCCGACCTCGCTGAAATCATCGCGACGGAATTCGGGCATACCGTCAAGCGCGTCTCGGAATCCGACGTCGAAGAAGGCATCTTCAACGTCAAGGACGATGAAGGTGAGCTGGTTCCCCGTCCGCCGGTCGTGACCATCATGGGTCACGTCGACCACGGCAAGACCTCGCTGCTCGACGCCATTCGCAAAGCCAATGTCGTGGCTGGTGAAGCCGGTGGCATCACCCAGCATATCGGTGCCTATCAGGTCGAACAGAACGGCCAGAAGATCACCTTCATCGACACCCCCGGCCACGCCGCGTTTACCGCGATGCGTGCCCGTGGCGCCCAGGCGACCGACATCGCGATTCTCGTGGTGGCGGCCGACGACAGCGTGATGCCGCAGACGATCGAATCGATCAACCACGCCAAGGCGGCCAACGTGCCGATCATCGTGGCGATCAACAAGATCGACAAGCATGAGGCAAACCCGGACAAGGTTCGCCAGCAGCTTCTGCAGCACGAAGTGTTCGTCGAATCCATGGGTGGTGAAGTGCTCGACGTCGAAGTCTCGGCGAAGAACAAGCTGAACCTCGACAAGCTCCTCGAAGCCGTGCTTCTGCAGGCCGAAATCCTCGACCTGAAGGCCGATCCGACCCGCACGGCCGAGGGTACCGTCATCGAAGCGCAGCTTGACCGTGGCCGCGGTGCGGTTGCGACCGTGCTCGTCCAGAAGGGCACGCTGAAGCCCGGCCAGATCATCGTCGCCGGCGATCAGTGGGGCCGCGTGCGTGCGCTGGTCAACGACCAGGGCACCCATGTCAAGGAAGCCGGTCCGGCCATGCCGGTCGAAGTCCTCGGTCTTTCTGGGACGCCTGCGGCCGGCGACAAGTTCGCCGTGGTCGAGAACGAGGCGCGTGCTCGCGAAATCTCCGAGTATCGTCAGCGTCTGGCACGTGACAAGGCGGCTGCCCGCCAGTCGGGTCAGCGCGGTTCGCTCGAGCAGATGATGAGCAAGCTGCAGGATACCGGCTTCAAGGAATTCCCGCTGGTCATCAAGGCCGACGTGCAGGGTTCCGTCGAAGCGATCGTGGCAGCCCTCGACAAGCTTGGGACCGACGAGGTGCGGGCCCGGATCGTCCACTCGGGCGCCGGCGCCATCACGGAATCGGATATCTCACTCGCCGAGGCTTCGAATGCCGCGATCATCGGCTTCAACGTGCGTGCCAATGCCCAGGCGCGCACCGCGTCCGAGCGTGACGGCATCGAGATCCGCTACTACAACATCATCTACGACCTGGTGGATGACGTGAAGGCGGCGATGTCGGGCCTGCTCTCGCCCGAACGCCGCGAAACCTTCCTCGGCTACGCCGAAATCCTCGAGGTGTTCAACATCACGAAGGTCGGCAAGGTCGCGGGTTGCCGCGTCACCGAAGGCAAGGTCGAGCGTGGCGTCGGTGTCCGCCTGCTGCGCGACAACGTCGTCATCCACGAAGGCAAGCTCAAGACGCTCAAGCGCTTCAAGGACGAAGTCTCGGAAGTCAACGTCGGCCAGGAGTGCGGCATGGCGTTCGAAAACTACGAAGACATCCGCGCCGGCGACCAGATCGAGTGCTTCCGCGTGGAACACGTGACCCGCACGCTGTAACACGCTGCGAACTCAAGAATCACAAACGGCCGCCCCGGCAACAGGGCGGCCGTTTTTCATGCCGGAACGACGTCGGTCAGCGCAAAGTCATTGCCCTTGAAAAGCAGCGGTTCGCCGCGCGTCATGGAGAGGGCATAGGAAAAGCAATCGCCGAAATTCAACCCGGCCGGATGCCTTCCCTTTCCGAAGCGTTGCCACGCCCACCGCGCGACATCCGTCTGTTCGGTATTGGCGGCCACCCTCTCGAACCCGGCCGTGTGAAGCCAGAGATCAAACTCGCCGGCGGCCGCTTCCCCGAACCGCGCTTCCAGAACAATCGCCGCCTCGAGCCATGTCACGGCGGAAATCAACCGGACGGGGTCGCGTATGATCTTGTCCTGGAAGCTCACGGCTTCCGGTTCGCTCGCGGTTATTGCCACGATGGCAGACGTATCGATCACCATCAGCCCGGCAAGCCATCGTCGTCGTAACCGAGAATCTCGTCGGCGCTGCGTCGATCGTCGATCGGCATTCTTGCAAACCGGCTTCTGATGACGTCCAGCTTGTCGCGCAGGATGGTGTCCAGCTGAACGTTGCTTCCAAGTCGCTTCAGGCGGTCTTCGATTGCCTTTCTGGTCGCCTCGGTGATGCTTTCCCCCGTACGGCTGGCAAGCATCCGTGCCAACCGCTCGGTCTCGGGATCCTTGATGCTGAGTGCCATTTTCTACCTTTCTACCTGATTGGATATATTTTACCTCACCAAACCTCGAATGAACATATCGACCGGTGAGACGCCCCACCCTTGACCTTTCGCCCGAAAAGGTTCATTCACCGCCCACTTTGAAATCTCGGGTTCGATCCCCCGGCTGCCGCGCCGTATTGCGGCGCAAGAGTTAGAGAGAAATGGCAAAAGCTACATCATCGGCGCCGTCGCAGCGCATGCTGCGCGTTGGAGAACAGGTCCGCGCCGCCATCACCCAGGTGCTGCAGCGCGGCGAAGTGCGCGACGACCTTCTGGAAAAGACCGTCGTTTCCATCTCGGAAGTGCGCATGTCGCCGGACTTGAAGATCGCCACGGCCTATGTGACGCCGCTCGGCCTCACCGACCACGACGCGGTAGTCAAGGCGCTCAACAAGAACGCCAAATACATCCGCGGCCGTCTCGGCGGCCAGCTCCGGCAGATGAAATACATGCCGGAAGTGCGCTTCCGCGACGACACCTCGTTCGACAACTACCAGAAGATCGACGAGCTTTTGCGGTCGCCCGAGGTCCAGCGCGACCTCGATCACGATGATGACGACACCCAAAACTAAGAAGAACATATGTCCAGACCCCGCAAGCCCAAGGGCCGGCCGGTTTCCGGCTGGCTGATCCTCGACAAGCCGTTCGATTTCGGCTCCACCGAGGCCGTTTCCAAGATCAAGTGGCTCTATAAGGCGCAGAAGGCGGGCCATGCCGGCACGCTCGATCCGCTCGCCTCCGGCATGCTGCCGATCGCGCTCGGCGACGCCACCAAGACCGTGCCCTACGTCATGGACGGCCGCAAGATCTACGAATTTGCCGTCACCTGGGGCGAGGAGCGCGCAACAGACGACCTCGAAGGCGATGTCGTGCAGTCCTCCGACGCGCGGCCGACGGAAGAGGCGATCCGCGCCATCCTGCCGAACTATACCGGCGTCATCGAGCAGATCCCGCCGCAGTTTTCGGCCATCAAGATCGCCGGCGAGCGCGCCTATGACATGGCCCGCGACGGCGAGACGGTCGAAATCCCCGCCCGCGAGGTGGAAATCTTCCGCCTGACGCTGCTCAAAACCGAAGCCGACCGCGCCTTCTTCGAGGTCGAATGCGGCAAGGGCACCTATGTGCGCTCGCTCGCCCGCGATTTCGGCCGCGATCTCGGCTGCTATGGCCATGTCTCGGCGCTGCGCCGCACCTATGTCGCCCCTTTCGGCGAGGCGCAGATGGTGCCGCTCGCAAAGCTGACAGAGCTGGAAGAGATCGAGGATCAGGACGCCCGTCTTGCCGCCCTCGACGCCTTCCTGATCGATACGGCGGAAGCCCTCTCGTCGCTCCCGCATGTGCCGGTCACCGACGACCAGGCCCACCGCATCAAGATGGGCAATCCGATTCTGCTGCGCGGCCGCGACGCCCCGCTCGGAGCCGACGACGCCTATGCGACCGTCAAGGGCAAGCTGATCGCCATCGGCGAGATCGCCGGCGGCGAGTTCCGGCCGCGTCGGGTGTTCGGATAAGCTTCACCGATCGCCGCCAAAACCAGCGGCGGCGGTCCGCTATCGCGGCAATTGCGCGAAACCCTTGGCGAGGATCGGCCCCGTCGGCCGGCCCGTCGGCGAGCCGCCACGCTGCTCGAGCGTGATTTCGTAAAGCTGGTTGTCCTTCGGGCGCGGCAATGCCGGCCCGTCGAGCCGCGTCGAGCGCGTGCCTTCGATCAGGCCGAGCGACACCGGCCCGGTGTCCTTCGACGGCAGGGTCCAGACCTGCATCGTCCTGTCGGCCGGAACGGAGATGTCGGCCAGCAGCTGAACGGTGGCATTTTCGTTGCCGAAGTCTTCCACGACCGCCTGAACCTGACCCGTCTCGTCGAGCAGCACGGCGATGACGACCGGCTCGACGGTGCGCATCAGCGACGCCGTCAGCCCGCCGACAAGCAGGATGCTCGCCGCGATGGCCGCAATCGCGGTGGCGCGCCAGGCCTTGATGCGATTGTCATTGGCGGGTGGTGGCGAGGCGGGCGGTGGCGACGGCCGCGCCGCAAGGCGCGTCTGCTCCGGCAGCGCCGCCGATATGCGCTGCCACAGGCCCTCATCGACCGGCGCGGGGTCGATACTGGTGTCGAGCGGCAGGAAGCGCTCGCGGCTTGCCGCCACGGCCTGCCGCAGGTCTGCGTCATGTTCCATCTCGGCCTCCACGTCCGCCGCCTCGGCGGCTTCAAGCAGCCCGAGCACGTATTCGTCGGCGATGGCGTGCATGTCGTTTCGATCCACGGTCATGCCATGCACTCCCTGAGCGCCGCCAGCCCCCGCCGGATCCAGGACTTGGTCGTCCCCAGCGGCAGGCCGAGCCGTCCCGCGATTTCGCCGTGGGAATAGCCGCCAACATAGGCCATCAGGATGCCGCGCTTGTTCTTCTCGTCGAGCGCGCCGAGACAGCCGTAAAGACGCGAGTTGCGGTCGAGCCGGCTCCAGGCGGCCATGACATCCTCGGATGTCTCCTGCTCCTGAAGTGCCACGATGTCCTCGCTTCCATATTCCCGCTTGCCGTCGCGCAGCATGTTGAGCGCCCTGTTGCGCACGATGGCGTAGATCCAGCCGCGTGCCGAGCCGCGGGCGGGATCATACTGATGGGCATGCGTCCAGATCCGGATGAAGGCTTCCTGGACGACCTCTTCGGCAAGCTCCCGACGCCGGACGATGCGCTGCGCCACCGCCACAAGCCGCCCGGCCTCGATCTCGAAGATGGCGCGCAGCGCCGTGCGATCGCCCGCGGCGCAGGCCACCAGCCGGCGTTCGAGTTCCTCCGGCGCGACGCCCATCAGCATACGGCCCACTCCTCATTCGATGCGATCCGGATCCCGCGGATCGATTTTTCCTTCAACAGCTATAACCGAGAGAGGCTCGATTGGATGCAGCGCCAATTATTTTTTTCGGTGCTGCATCCAAATGCACATGCCGGCGTGTCTAGCCCACAGGAAGCAGGAATTGGCCGCCGCCAGACCGCTTCCGTTTGAAAAACCCAATGGGAGAATGACATGACAAAGACGATCACCCTCAGCCTGCTTGCCTCTGTCCTCGTGGCCGGCACCGCAGCCAATGCCTTTGCCGCCCCCGTTCTGGGCCTTATCGGCGACAAGACCCTCGTGATGTTCGACACGGAGAAGCCGGACGTCTCGAAGACCATGGAGGTCACCGGCGTCGACAGACTGGTCGGCGTCGATTTCCGTCCCGCAAACGGCACCGTGATCGGTGTGACGCCGGACCACAAGATCGTGACGATCGACCCGGAAACCGGCGCTGCCACCGAGGTTGCCACCATGGACAAGACGCTGCCGATGACCGACGCCCCCGTCGTCGTCGACTTCAACCCGATGGCCGACCGCCTTCGCTTCATGACGGGCACGACCAATCACCGCGTCCACCCCGATACCGGCGCCGTCACCGTCGACGGCTCGCTTGCCTTCGAGGACGGCGACATGCACAAGGGCGAGACCCCGAACATCGTCTCGGCCGCCTATATCAACTCGATCGGCAAGCCGGAAAAGACCGCGATGTACAACATCGACGCGACGATCGGCGCCCTCATCCAGCAGACCAAGCCGAATGACGGCACGCTGAAGGCGATCGGCAAGCTCGGCATCAAGGACATGCCCGCCACCTACGCCTTCGACATCCAGGGCATGGAAGGCGGCAAGAACACCGCCTATCTGGTCGCCAGCAAGGTGCTCTACACCGTCAACCTGGAAACCGGTGCGGCGACCGAAGTCGGCGCAGTCGGCGGCGTCGACGGCGACCTCCGCGACATCACCGTGCTTCCGGCGATGTAACCTCCGATCGGGGGCGGAGCTCCGGTTCCGCCCCCCTCAGGTGCCGAGCATACGCGTCTTGACGGTTTCCCCTTCTCCCCTTGGGGGTCCGAAGGACGGGCGAGACCGTCGGCTCGCCCCGGTCAAGTGCCGAACACAGCGAGGCGATGAGGAGTTCCCTCCCCTTGCGCCAGCCGAGAACCCCTCATCCGGCCCGCATATGCCCCGACGCTTAGCCACTTCACCGACGCCACCCACAACATCCGTCATGCCGGACTTGATCCGGGATAACGGGGAGGCGGCAGAAGTGCGCCCCATCAAAGCAACCCGTCAATCTTCAAAATGCGCGTCCTGAAAGCAACCTAGTCTTTATTGAGTAGCCATGGATTGTATACATTAATAGTGTCTACTTTGAATCGGTAATGTATCTAAATATTTCTAAACTCCGACTTGTTTTGGAAACAACCATGAAAATTGATTTTTCAGACCTCTTGTCCGACGAAATTACGCAAGTGCCGAAGGAAATTCAGCCATTCGTGAAAGAGAAAGATTGGCCTTCTGCTGACCCTTTTGCCCAAACATGGATGAACTACAGCAGCATCTATTCACATGCCGTCGACGTGATGGCGCAACGAGTCATTTCCGGCCATTGGTATGACAAAAATCTAATAATCCCACTACTTTATGTTGTTAGGCACAGTATTGAGCTGTCGCTCAAATACGCGATCAGCCATGTTGCAGCCTATACTAGCTTACCGACCAACACTCAGGGTCACAATTTATTAGTGCTATTCGACCATTTGCAAAAACAGTACATGCAAGCCACTGGATTGCCGACCGATGACGAATGGACAGCGTTTTGCCGAAAGTTGATTATTCATATTGCGGAGTTTGACCCCGGTGGGGATCGTTTCCGCTACCCGTCCAACAACAGGGGCGATACGTTCACTGAAGCTGACGTCGACATGGAGGGTCTTCTGAAAGCACACGCACATCTCACGGGATGGGCGACAGCAACAGTTGCAGTCCTCGAAGGGTAGAGACAAGATGAAGTGGAAGATACGGACTGGTCGGGCTGCGACCGCTTGGGACTGGGTAGTTAAGTTTCCAAGATGCACCTATTGGTGGTCACGCAAGCGGTTCGAGGTGTTTCTTGAGCCCGACAACGAAAACTCCAAGTCAAACCTTTTCCATCTGTTCCTGATTGCGGGCGCATTCTGCATCGTCATCGTGGCGACAGCATTGGTCATAATCCACTTTGATGCCGGGTCGGCGGGCGGCACGTTCGGCGATTTCATCGGCGGAACGCTCAATCCGATCCTGACCTTCCTTACCTTCATGGCGCTGCTTATCACCATTGTACTGCAGCAGAAGGAACTGGCGGAAACCCGAAATGAGTTGGCAGCGTCTGCGCGAGCCTTAAAAGACCAACACACCTCCCTTGATCGCCAAAACTTCGAGACAACGTTTTTCCAGATGCTGACGCTTCACAACACTATCGTCAATTCCATCGACCTTGAATGGAGGAACCGAAAGCCCAATGTCTACGACGCCGTGTCTGGCGACATCAATCGTCGCGCAGTAGGAAGAGATTGCTTCAAGCAATTCTTTGCCAACTACAGAAACTATTACGATCAAGCGACTGAATCAGATGAAAAAGAACATCTTCAAAAGGCATACGATGATTTCTGGAACTTGAGGCAACAGGATTTAGCACATTGCTATCGATATCTCTATAATGTACTCCGCTTCGTCCATGAGTATCAAGGTATAAGTGATAAATTGCGCTATGTTAAATTATTGAGAGCGCAGCTCTCTGACTACGAACTCCTAATGCTTTTCTACACTGCGCTCAACAAGAATGGGCTCAACTATTGGGTTTACATCCATGACTACGAGCTGTTCGATAACCTGCCACCCAGCATGCTCATCAAAGCGGAACACAAGGAGCTGTACTCAGAGCGTTCCTTCGGAGAGCCCAAAAGGCCTCCAGTTGAGATATGGCCGCCCAGTCGCTTGGCGGCGATGAGGGAACGCGAGGCGACTGAAGATGTGGGTGCTGCCGCAAACGACAGTGATTCCTAGGCGTGAGCAATAGCGTCTGGAACGCCCCTCTGGAAGATTAAACTTCAAAATGATGCATACAACGCGCGACTTGCCCTCAGACCCACCGCCCTCCTCGTCCCCCCAAAAAATATCATCCCCCCTTTTCCACCCCCTCTCCGTCTCCCCCATAATACTCCCGTCCCGTACGGATACACCGCCAGGCGTGGCGGCGAGCGGGGCCGGTTCCGGGTTCGGGGGCAGACGCAGCTTCCGGATAGGGTGCTCCCCTCAAAGGAGGACCATCGGTCGTCGTTCGACGGTCGCCGGGCTTTGCGAGAGACGGTGACCCGGCGGAGACAGGGAAAGGCAGGCCCTCTCCGACGTGCATCCCAGGGATGCGGAGGCTGACATACGGTTCGCTGCACATGTCCCGATCCTCTTGGAGGTGACGGAGAACCGGGCTGTGAGATCCAAGTTCGCAAGGCAGCAGCCGAAGGCGGGGCGTTTCGAACGCTACACTATAAAAAATACCCTGAGGCGCTCGAAACGCCCCATCCGACCATTGCGGTCGGGACAGTGAGACTGATGCAAGACCCGGAGGCGGAGGCCTGCCGGGGATAAGGTGTTGCGGATGATACAGATCTCAGATCGGACTTCTTATGCCTTCCGGCGAGATCATAAAGCCGTCCCTGGCCGCTGTTCTCCAGTCGCACTGCACAATCGACGGCAAATTCGGCCATGGCGCCTCGACCATGTCACCTTTGCGCCAGCGGTTGGAATGCCACGTCATGAAATGGAGGTAGAGGATATCGGACGAGAACCGCTCATTCGTCAGCCGCCCATCCTTCCAAAGCCAAATCCTGGGCGCTTCCCTGATGTCCGGCCATGGCTTGTGCGGGTGTCCGGGCGTCGTGTGGCGCTCGACAAAAAGCGTCTTCGGCTTTGTCATATAGCGGATGAGATGGCGACGTTTCGGACGGAAATATCGAGAAAAGACCTTCTCGTCGACATTGCGATGGTTGGGATCCTGCAGCAGCCCGCGCCAGTCCTTGATTATCGTTCCGAAGCTGCGCATTTTTTGCGAATTCCTGAACACGCTCAAATGTCCCGACATCTTGTCGTCATGGGCCGAGATCGCATCGAAGCTGTCCAGCAGTTCGTCCGTGTAGATGCTGCGGATGTCACCCCAGATCACATCCATGTCGCAATAGCCGAACGACTTGTAATCGTCGATCTCCGGCGCAAATACCAGGCCGTAGAACGGCCTGAAATCGACAATTTTATAGGGCTGTATGCCGCCAATCTTGACCCGGAGGGCGGAGGCGACACGCTCCTTGAAAGCGTCAAACGACATCATTCTCAAAATCACGTTTGGCGCCGAATTTTCGGGTCCGTCCTGATCCGTGAAAATAAGCCAATCGATATCCGGGTTGTGTCGACAGGATTCGATGAAAAAATTGATCCATGGCGGCCATGCGCCGAACCACGGACAGATCAAGACCAGTCTCTTCATGGATGCATGCTTAAAGTTGTGCATGTCTTCTGTCACAATGTATTTCAAATTTCGGCAGCCGTACGGATTTTTCTTTTAAGCGCCCGGGAACGACATTCGATGAACACCCTCAAGCCGTCAACGCCGGAGATGCCCGCCGGCAGGCGACGGGTTCAGATTCCCGAGCCGTCCAGCTCCTCGGCGTCCTCGCCTTCCCAGGGCGCGGGCATGGAGGCGCGGCTGACATTGGCGGAGGGCATCGGCATCCAGCATTTGAGCTCCGGCTCGGCATATTCGATGATGCGGCCGGGGGCGCTGTCGGAGGCGCGCCAGCCCTCGCCGCCATGGTGGTCGCCATGCGCCCAGTAGGCGAGGTCGACCTCCGCCGGCCCCTGCTCCGACGAGCGGACCGTCACGAGTATCCGGCTGCCGTCCTTCGGCGCGCTCGCCATGTGGCGCCACTGGTCATCATTTGCCATGCGGGGTCCTCCTCCCTTGTCGTTGTTTGCCATGACCGTTTTGGCGAAGTGTCGTCCCCGCCTCGCGGGCGGTCAACAGAAAGTTTGGGAGATGGAGGCGGGCGGGGGGCATCGATACACACTCCCTCATCCTCGGGCTTGTCCCGGGGATCCAGCCGGCTCGCGTCCGCGAGCCGAAGGAACTGCCTTCCGCGCCCAAGGACTTGGGCGCACTGGATCCCCGCCACAAGGGCGAGGATGAGGGAAGAGACGACAGGGAGACGCGCCAGAACCCCGCCCCTTCCCTTTGCCGTGGTTTTCGGTTATAGCGGCGCCAGCTTTGGGTTATCCCATCGCGTTAACGGCCAAGGCTGGACGACATCCCGGCTTCTGGCGGCTTCTCAATCCTCGTTATCCAAGAAAGGAAACACGATGTCGATCACTGCAGAGCGCAAGGCTGCCCTCATCAAGGAATACGCAACCGTCGAAGGCGATACCGGTTCTCCGGAAGTCCAGGTTGCCATCCTCACCGAGCGGATCACCAACCTGACCGAACACTTCAAGGGCCACAAGAAGGACAACCACTCGCGTCGTGGTCTTCTCAAGCTCGTTTCCAGCCGCCGTTCGCTTCTTGACTACCTCAAGAAGAAGGACGAGGCTCGTTACTCGAAGCTGATCGCCAGCCTCGGCATCCGCCGCTAAGCGATTTCCGGCGGGCGGCCAGAGGCTGACCCGCCGGTTCTCATTCGGGGCATCGCGCCCCGGATAAATGACCGTCCGCCGCGTTCGCGTCGGGCACTGGCAGGCCGGATGGGCCGGTTCTGCCGAAAGTACAAACGTCGACCTGTCATGGGGCAGGATTGCCGGATGCTTTGCCGGACCGTTTTCCGGCTGCGGCGCACTTCCCACGTATCGAAGTCGGGAGCTGCGCCGGATTTCCCGCCAGAGATGGAGGGAAATGACGAAAGCCTCCCGTTGTCTTGCCCGTGATGTGTCGCCCAAGAAGCGGAGCCTGACCCATCCCGAAGCGCCACGCGCTTTGCCGGACGGTTGGGCCGCATATGTAAGGACAAGACATGTTTGAGACCCACAAGGTTGAAATTGAATGGGCGGGCCGCCCGCTGATCCTCGAAACCGGCAAGATCGCCCGTCAGGCTGACGGTGCGGTTCTGGCGACCTACGGCGAAACCGTCGTTCTCGCCACCGTCGTTTCCGCCAAGGCTCCGAAGCCCGGCCAGGACTTCTTCCCGCTGACCGTCAACTACCAGGAAAAGACCTACGCAGCCGGCAAGATCCCCGGCGGCTACTTCAAGCGCGAAGGCCGTCCGTCGGAAAAGGAAACACTGGTTTCCCGCCTGATCGACCGCCCGATCCGCCCGCTCTTCCCGGAAGGCTACAAGAACGACACGCAGGTCGTCGTCACCGTCGTCCAGCACGACCTTGAGAACGATCCGGACGTGCTGTCGATGGTTGCCGCCTCTGCCGCGCTGACGCTTTCCGGCGTTCCCTTCATGGGCCCGGTCGGTGGCGCACGCGTCGGCTACATCAACGGCGAATACGTTCTCAACCCGCATCTCGACGAGATGGACGAAAGCGCCCTCGATCTCGTCGTCGCCGGCACGCAGGACGCCGTCCTGATGGTTGAGTCCGAAGCCAAGGAACTCAACGAAGACGTCATGCTCGGCGCCGTCATGTTCGGCCACAAGGGCTTCCAGCCGGTTATCGACGCGATCATCAAGCTCGCCGAAGTTGCCGCCAAGGAGCCGCGCGAATTCGAACCGGAAGATCATTCCGAACTCGAAGGCGAAATGCTGAAGCTCGCCGAAGCCGAACTGCGCGACGCCTACAAGATCACCGAAAAGGCTGCCCGCTACGCCGCCGTCGACGCCGTCAAGGCGAAGGTCAAGGCACACTTCCTGCCGGAAGACGGCGAAGCCAAGTACACAGCCGAGGAAATCGGCGCGATCTTCAAGCACCTGCAGGCCAAGATCGTCCGCTGGAACATTCTCGACACCAAGAGCCGTATCGACGGCCGCGACCTCGAAACCGTCCGTCCGATCGTCTCGGAAGTCGGGATCCTGCCGCGCACGCACGGTTCGGCGCTCTTCACCCGCGGTGAAACGCAGGCGATCGTCGTTGCCACGCTCGGCACCGGCGAAGACGAGCAGTATGTCGACAGCCTGACCGGCATGTACAAGGAACGCTTCCTGCTGCACTACAACTTCCCGCCCTACTCGGTCGGTGAAACGGGCCGCATGGGCTCCCCGGGCCGCCGCGAAATCGGTCACGGCAAGCTCGCATGGCGCGCCATCCGTCCGATGCTGCCGACGGCGGAGCAGTTCCCCTACACGCTGCGCGTCGTCTCGGAAATCACCGAGTCGAACGGTTCGTCCTCGATGGCGACCGTCTGCGGCACCTCGCTTGCCCTGATGGACGCCGGCGTTCCGCTGGCAAAGCCGGTTGCCGGTATCGCCATGGGCCTGATCCTCGAAGGCGACCGCTTCGCGGTTCTCTCCGACATCCTGGGTGACGAAGACCACCTCGGCGACATGGACTTCAAGGTCGCAGGTACCGCCGACGGCATCACCTCGCTGCAGATGGACATCAAGATCGCCGGCATCACCGAAGAGATCATGAAGGTCGCTCTCGGCCAGGCACAGGGCGGCCGCAAGCACATCCTCGGCGAAATGTCGAAGGCGATCAGCGAAGGCCGCGCCCAGCTCGGCGAATTCGCACCGCGCATCGAAGTGATGAACATCCCGGTCGACAAGATCCGTGAAGTCATCGGCTCGGGCGGTAAGGTCATCCGCGAAATCGTCGAGAAGACCGGCGCCAAGATCAACATCGAGGACGACGGCACCGTCAAGATCGCCTCCTCCTCGGGCAAGGAAATCGAAGCGGCCCGCAAGTGGATCCACTCGATCGTTGCCGAGCCGGAAGTCGGCGTGATCTACGAAGGTACCGTTGTGAAGACCGCCGATTTCGGCGCCTTCGTCAACTTCTTCGGTTCGCGTGACGGCCTCGTGCACATCTCGCAGCTGGCTGCCGACCGCGTTGCCAAGACGACCGACGTCGTCAAGGAAGGCGACAAGGTCTGGGTCAAGCTGATGGGCTTCGACGAACGCGGCAAGGTTCGCCTCTCCATGAAGGTCGTCGACCAGACGACCGGCGAGGAAATCCCGCAGAAGAAGAAGGAAGAAGCGGCCGAGTAATCGGCCCTCACCTCACATCATTCGAGGCGCGGGGCTTATCTCCCCGCGCCTTTTCTTTATTGAGAGCGCTCCCGCATGACCGGGACCGCCCGCCACTGTTGCCTGACGCAATCCGAGACACGCCCATGAGCCGCGACGCGCTGAAAACCCTCTTCCATCCCTTTGCCACCGATGTGCTGGCCGCACCCGGCGCCGATGCCCGCATCCTGTTTCTCGGCGCAGAGGCCAGCTTCCAGCGCCCCGCAGGCTTCGATGCGTCGATTGCCTGTGTTCAGGGCTTCCGGCCGCTCTACAACGCGCTGCAGCGCCAACCAGGCGTCTCCGTGACGCCCGAGGTCGAGGGTGAAGGCTATGACGGCGCGCTGATCCTCTGCGGCAAGCATCGCGGCGCCAATGAGGCCTGGCTTGCCACCGCGCTGGAGCGGGTGGTGCCGGGCGGCATGATCGTTCTCGCCGGCGGCAAGGAGGACGGCGTGCAGCCGCTCAGAAAGCGTCTGGCAGCGCTCGGCTACGCGCCGGAACACATGCCGAAGTATCACGGCGTCGCCGCCTGGTTCGCGCGGCCGGAGGACATTTCAGGCGCGCTGAAGATCTTCTCCTCTTCTCCGGTATCGGTCGAGGGACGATTCCAGGCTGCGCCCGGCATGTTCTCGCATGACCGCGTCGACGCCGGTTCCGAACTACTGGCATCACGCCTGCCGACCGACTTCGACGGTCTCGCCGCCGATTTCGCCGCCGGCTGGGGTTATCTTTCTGTGGCTCTCGCCGACAAGTCGCCGGCGACGAAGCGCATCGACCTGTTCGAGGCCGATCATGCATCGCTTGAGGCCGCCAAGGAAAACCTTGCCGCCAATTGCCCCGGTCTCCCCGCCCGCTTCTTCTGGCAGGATCTCGCAGGCGAGGCGGTCAAGGAAAAATACGATCTCGTCATCATGAACCCGCCCTTCCACGAAGGTCACGCCGCTGATCCGCTGCTCGGCCAGACGCTGATCAAGGCGGCTGCCGGCGCGCTGCGCAGCGGCGGGCGGCTGATGCTGGTCGCCAATCGCGGACTGCCCTACGAGGACGTGATGGCAACAAGCTTCCGCCAGTTCGGCGAAACCTGCCGCAATGCCCGCTACAAGATACTGTGGGGCAGCAAGTAGAATTCGCGGCCGGATCAGAGGTCTTTTGTGTGCGCAAGCCCAGCTTGCGTATATTCGTTAGACTCGGCGACAGTTCAGGTTTACTTTTGGCGTCAATTTCACGACTTTTGGCGCCAGTCAGTAAATGTCTAACAATATTGATCATCCCGGTCCAACTGCTGCCGCCGGCCTTGCCTCTGCCATTGCGAAACATGCAGAGCGCTACGGGATCGATATTGCGCCTCTGTGCATCAGCCTCGGGATAGACACCGCGCTGTTTTCGGACATCTCCGCGCGGATCAGCACCGACCGGCTCTGCCGCCTGATGGAGGCTTGCGCCGTCATCAGCGGCGACGAGGCGTTCGGCCTGAAATGCTCCTCCATATTCGCGCTCGGCTCGACAGGGCCCTATGGCTACGGACTGATGACCGCGCCGGACCTTCGGGCGATGGTTGCCTTTCTCTGTGACAACATCCAGTTCGGGACCGAAGTCGAGTCCATCACGATGACGTCGGATACGCGCGGGATGGAGGCGGCCTGGACGCTGTCTCCCCTGATCCTCAAGCGGGATCAGTTCCTGGACATGTCGGTGGCGCTGATCTTTCGTCATGTCCGCGCCATCATCGGCGACAAGGCTGACCGCGTGCGCCTCCAGCTCGAGCGGAAACCGCCGGAAAATCCCAGCGTTTTCAAGAGCTTTCTGAGCAAGCAGACGTCTTTCGCCCATCCGAGCAATGCGTTGTTCTTCCCGGCGGCACTGCTCGACCTGAAGAACCCCCGCTCGGACCCCAGGCTGTTCGAGATGATGTCGCTCTTGTGTCGGCAGATGGCTCCGCAAAATCAGCAGGCGACGGATTTCATCACAAGGGTCAGGCAATATCTCCAGGCCAACACGGAACGGGGAGCCGACGGCATCGGCGAGATCGCGGACCATTTCAACATCTCCCAGCGGACCCTGCAGCGCCGCCTCGCCGAGCATGGCTATAACCTGCAGACCATCAAGGACGAGGAAAGACGACAGCTGGCCTTCCGGCTGGTCACCAGTACCGATCTGCCCTTCAGCGAGATCGCCTACAGGCTCGGCTATTCGGCGCAAAGTGCGCTGACGCGCTCGATCCTCAGATGGTTTTCCGCCTCTCCCAGCCAATTGCGGGAGAGCGCTCGCTGATTTGCGGGCGGCGACCAGCGGTTGCGCCTCATAGGATTTCGCGACTTGTGAAATGTTAAATCTCTGGCACGATCTGTGAAAGACTTAACAGAGGCACTTCATATATGGGAACTGCAAACAGCGACGCGGCATTTCGCCGTGACAATTCTGGCTCCACGCCTCGGATCACCCCAGGTCGGCCAGATCCGGCGAGCTTGCCGGAATTAGGAAAGAACACCCGAATGGCCAGCAAGGAACACGCGTCGTCCACGGCGCCTTATCGTGATTTGTCCGAGACCGAGCGCGACTGCTTGAAGCTCGTCGCAGAGGGCAAGAAGAACGCGGAAATCTCGATTTCGCTGAATATGGCGGAGCCCGACGTGAATGCCGCCCTGGCGGACGCCCAGAAGAAGCTCGGCGCCAACAATCGACTGCATGCCGTCAGCCTGGCACTGCTGCGTGGCGTCATCCGCTGAACGCCGGAAACAGAGGGCCGTTTCCGACCCTCCATCCCACCCTCAAAATCTAGTCCTTGTCGCTGTCGCGCAGGGTTTCGAGCGTCGGCATCGACGTGACGTTGTAGCCCGCATCCACATAGTGGATTTCGCCGGTCACGCCGCCTGAGAGATCAGACAGGAGATACAGCGCCGAATTGCCGACGTCCTCGATCGTGACGGTCCGGCGTAGCGGCGAATTCTTCTGCTGCCAGGACAGCATGGCGCGCGCATCGGCGATGCCGGCGCCGGCAAGCGTGCGGATCGGGCCAGCGGAGATCGCGTTGACGCGAACGCCGCGCGGACCGTAGTCGGACGCGAGATAACGCACGGACGCTTCCAGCGCCGCCTTGGCGACACCCATGACATTGTAATTCGGCATGACACGCACGGAGCCGCCATAGGTCAGCGTCAGCATGGCGCCGCCGGCATCCATCAGCTCGGCCGCCCGCTTGGCGATCTCGGTGAACGAGAAGCAGGATATGACCATGGTGCGGGAGAAATTGTCCCGGCTGGTGTCGGCGTAGAGACCCTTCAGCTCGTTCTTGTCGGAAAAGCCGATGGCATGAACGACAAAATCCAGCTTGCCCCAACGCTCCTTGATCGCGTCGATCACGCCATCGACCGATGCCAGATCTTCCACGTCGCAAGGCAGCAGGAAATCCGAACCGAGTTCGGCGGCGAGCGGCTTGACGCGCTTGCCGAGCGCCTCGCCCTGATAGGTGAAGGCCAGTTCCGCGCCCTGGCCGGCCAGCGCCTTGGAGATGCCCCAGGCGATGGAGTGATTGTTGGCGACGCCCATGATGAGGCCGCGCTTGCCGTTCATGATACCGCTCATCGGTATTATCCCTCGTAGCGCTGGAAGACGAGCGTGGCATTGGTGCCACCGAAGCCGAAGGAGTTCGACAGCACGGTATCGATCTTGGCGTTGTCGATGCGCTTGCGCACGACCGGCACGCCTTCGAACTCGGGATCGAGCTCGGTGATATGCGCGCTTTCGCCGATGAAGCGCTCCTGCATCATCAGCAGGCCGTAGATCGCTTCCTGCACGCCGGCTGCACCCAGCGAATGGCCGGTGAGCGACTTGGTCGACTGGATGTGGGGAATCTTGTCGCCGAAGACTTCGCGGATCGCGCCGATTTCCTTGCTGTCGCCCACCGGGGTCGAGGTGCCGTGCGTGTTGATGTAGTCGACATCGCCCTTCACGGTGGCGAGTGCCTGACGCATGCAGCGCTTGGCGCCCTCGCCCGACGGAGCGACCATGTCGTAGCCGTCGGAGGTGGCGCCGTAGCCGGTGATTTCGGCGTAGATCTTGGCGCCGCGCGCCTTGGCGTGCTCCAGTTCCTCGAGGATCACTACACCGGCGCCGCCGGCGATGACGAATCCGTCACGTGACACGTCGTAGGCGCGCGAAGCGGTTGCCGGCGTGTCGTTGTACTTGGAAGACATGGCGCCCATGGCGTCGAACAGGTTCGACATCGTCCAGTCGAGATCCTCGTGACCGCCTGCGAACATCACATCCTGCTTGCCCCACTGGATCATTTCGGCGGCGTTGCCGATGCAATGCGCCGAGGTCGAGCAGGCCGACGAGATGGAATAGTTGACCCCGTGGATCTTGAACCAGGTCGCAAGCGTCGCGGATGCCGTCGACGACATCGCCTTCGGCACGGCGAACGGACCGACGCGCTTGGGGCTGCCGTTCTTGCGCGTCACGTCAGCGGCTTCGACGATCTGCTTGGTCGACGGACCGCCGGAGCCCATGATGATGCCGGTGCGCTCGTTTTCGGCGTAATCCTTTTCCTCGAGGCCGGCATCGGCGATCGCCTGCTTCATGGCCACGTGGTTCCACGCGCCACCCTGAGAGAGGAAGCGCATCGCACGGCGATCGACCAGATCGGTCGGATCCAGCGACGGCTTGCCCCATACCTGGCAGCGGAAACCGTGCTCGGCAAAATCGGGCGAGAAGGAAATGCCCGACTTCGCATCGCGCAAGGACGACGTGACTTCCGCGGCATCGGCGCCGATCGAAGACACAATCCCAAGACCCGTTACAACTACACGTCTCATCATCGAGGACCTTTTCTTGTTATGCACGGGCGACCAGAACGCCGGTCGGCCCGGATAGTTCGCCTGCGGGGCGAAATTGGGGGTCAGGCAGCCTTTTCCTGGAAGAGGCCGACGCGAAGGTCGGAAGCCTTGAACACCAGTTCGCCGTCAGCCTTGACCCAGCCGTCGGCAATGCCGAGGACGAGGCGACCGCGCATGACGCGCTTGAAGTCGATACCGAACTCGACGAGCTTGGTCGCCGGCGTGATCTGGCCGGTGAACTTGACTTCGCCGGTCGAAATGGCGCGGCCCTTGCCGGGCTCGCCGAGCCAGCCGAGATAGAAGCCGGTCAGCTGCCACAGGGCATCGAGACCGAGGCAGCCCGGCATGACCGGATCGCCTTCGAAATGGCAAGGGAAGAACCAAAGGTCGGGCGTGATGTCGAACTCGGCGCGGGCGAAGCCCTTGTCGTTCGGTCCGCCGGTTTCGGAAATCTCGGTGATCCGGTGCAGCATGAGCATGGGCGGCAGGGGAAGCTGTGCGTTGCCCTGGCCGAACATCTTGCCGTGGCTGCAGGTGAGGATTTCCTCATATGTGAAGCTGGACTGTCGGGTACCCATATTGTCTGCTTTCCCCCTCATTTTCTTGTCGGCGACGACAACATGTTTAAAGCGCGCCGCAAGCGATTTGAAGCGTTTCCGTCGGCTGGGCATCATTTTCCGGGCGCCGGCGCCGACGATCCTTGATCGGGCCCGCATACAGGAAGGCGAGGCCAACGGCCAGAGGCAATCGCTTCAATTTTTGGATTTCCGCCATTTTACCGGGCCTCTGGCGCCCTTGAACCTATTGAAAGCGCCGCTTCTTAAAGTTATATCCCAGAGACAAGTTTAACTGCTCGAGCGTTCGGGCTCCGGAGTTTTGTTTATGACCGCTGAAACCGATATGGGTTCAGAAACAAGATTGCGCAAGTGCGGGCTTCGTCCGACGCGGCAGCGCGTGGCGCTGGCCGAACTGCTGTTCGCCAAGGGCGACCGCCACCTGACGGTGGAGGAGCTGCACGAGGAAGCCACCGATGCCGGCGTTCCGGTGTCGCTCGCCACGGTCTACAACACGCTGCACCAGTTCACCGAGGCCGGACTGATCCGCGTTCTCGCCGTGGAAGGCGCCAAGACCTATTTCGACACAAACATCTCCGACCATCATCACTTCTTCGTCGAGGGCCGCAACGAGGTGCTCGACATTCCGGTCGGCAACATCGCGATCGACAATTTGCCGGAGCCGCCGGAAGGCATGGAAATCGCCCATGTCGACGTGGTGATCCGGCTGCGCCGCAAAGGCTGTTGACCCCCGGCCGGCGCCGCGCGCCGGCAACCTCTCCCTTCACATAACATCATCGGGATGACGGCCGGCACGCGCCTTGTAGGGCGGGATCGTCCAGCCGAAGGCGAGCGCACCGCCGCGCACCGCAAAGGCCGCCACGAACCCGACCGGGGCGGCGACCGCGATGCCGAGACCGCCGAGATCGGCCAGTGTGAAAGCAATGGCGCCGGACATGGCTGCGGTGATGTAGATTTCCGGCCGCAGAAGAATGCTCGGTTCGCCGGCCAGCACGTCGCGAATGATGCCGCCGACCGCCGCAGTCATGATGCCGGTGACGATGGCGATGACGGGCGATCCGGTTGCGGCAAGGCCCTTGGCCGCGCCCATGACGCAATAGGCGGCAAGCCCGATCGCATCCAGCCAGACAAGCCAGCGATAGCGCGACTCGACCAGATGCGCGGTGAAATAGGTGAGCAGCGCGACCCCGACGCAAACGAGGATGTAGGACGGGTTCTCGACCCAGAAGATCGGCCGGACGCCGAGGACGATGTCCCTGAGCGTGCCGCCGCCGATGCCGGTGACGCAGGCGAGAAACAGGAAGCCGACGATGTCGAGCTGCTTGCGCGATGCGGCAAGAGCACCCGTGGCGGCGAACACGGCCACGCCGGCATAATCGAAAATTTGCAGCAACGGCATCTCCCCCTCCTCAGACGTGAGCCCGGCACAAGCCCCGGATAATATGCCTGACGCTGCGGCACAAGCGCCTGGCCCCGATCGGGTGTGTCCGTGCGACCGCCAATTGGCGACCGACGACTGCCGCGACAGTCTGCCCGAGGCAGCGTATCATGACCGCCGGACCGGCTCGGTCCCGGCTCTGACGCACCGGGCAAGAAACGACCGAACGGAGATGAAGGCCATGCGCGTGCCTGTCCTTGCGATGCTGCAGATCGTCATCATGCTACTGGCGCCGGCGGCCGCGCTGGCGCAGCAGACGCCTGTCGCGGATCCGGAACTCTTCGAGATGAAGCATTTCCGCAAGCTCTGCGGCCAGGTGGATTTCGGACCGGACTTCGCCACGAAGACGGACTTCAACAATGACGGCATTCCCGACATGATCGTCAACGAAGGCGAGATCAACTGTGACGGACATGCGCAGTTCTACTGCGACGACGAGGGCTGCCCCTACAATTTCTATGTCCAGGGGAAGGAGGGAGGCTATATCCTGATCGCCACCGCGCGGCTCTACCGCTACGACATGGTCAAGCGGTTCGGCAACATGGTCTTCGAGATGGAGATGCCGCCGCGCTATTGCGACCGGCAGCCCGACGAAGAACGGTGCCTCACGACGATCCGCGTGCGCGGCACGCGCTTCGTGACGCTGTTTTCGAAATAGCCTGCCTGAGAACAAAAGGACGGGAGCGGCCAGCCCGCTCCCGTCAAGCGTTTCCGAACACCCGGGCGAAGGGCGTCAGAAACGGTAAGCGATGCCGATGCGTGCGACAGTGGCGGAGAGATTTCCGGTAACCCGTTCCGAGCCGGGTTCTTCACTTTCCCCACCGGATGTCTCACCTTGGAAACTGTCTTTGCCGAAGTCGTAATAGAGCGCCTCCGCACGAAGCGAGAGATTGGGCGTGATGCCATATTCGGCGCCACCACCGACGACGTAACCGACACTAAAGTCGTGAGCACCGGAGGAATCTCGGAGATAGTTGTGGCGGGCTGTCCAAGAGTATTTGCCGTCGGTATAGGCAACGCCCCCTGTGGCGTAGATCAGCACGTTTTCCAAGGCGAACCCGACACGCGCGCGTGTTGAGCCGAGCAGACTCATATCGAAGCTGCCCTCAAGGCCGTCGTAGCCTCCAACGCGCTTGTCTGAGGAGGCGTGAAAGGAACCGAGTTCCGTTTCGGCGCCAAAGACAAAGTTTCCTGCCTGCCAGTTGAAGCCTGCAAAGCTTCCGATATTGGCAGCCCTGTCGCTCAGATTCACCGCAAAGGAAGTATCCGTGTTATAGCCTTCTGTGCGGCTGGTGATATCGCTCTTCGCTTTGCCGCCGCCGACGAAGCTACCGGCATAGAACCCCGTCCAGTTATAGGCGCTCCCCGGCTTCAACAGCTCCTGTGCATGGGCGTGTGGAGACGTAGCCGCGAACACCGCCGCGGCGGTGGCAAGCATCAACCTGTTCATTTCATTGTCCTTCTCGGTGAGTTGGCGCAACTTATGCGAACAGGCGGCCGGCCTTCAATGCCGTTGGGGCAATGCTCCCAATTTTGGATAGCTGGGCGACCGATTGCGGCCGGCGTGGACGTGAATCAGCTCGCAGAAACGACGTAATCCGGGTCCACGCTGCCGGTCATCACCCGCCGGCCGTTCGGCAGATCATTGCCGTCGATCTTGTCGATCAGCGCCTGACCGGTCAGCGCCTTCCAGCGCTCCTTGAGGCGGGCACGCAGGACCACTTCCGGTTCCTCGATCATCACCGTGATGTCGTAGCAATCCTTCAGCTCGCGCCAGCGATCCTCGTCGAGCAGAAGATAGTTGCCCTCGGCGACCAGATAGCGGACCTCGCGGCCGATCATGCGGGCACCGGCGCGGGCGATCTCGATCGAGCGGTCGAAGACGGGAACGGCGATCTCCGGCTCGTCATTGGCCTTCAGCCTCTTCAGCATGTGGCGGAAGCCGGCGACGTCGAAAGTCTCCGGCGCGCCCTTGCGTGGCCTCAGTCCGCGCGGCACGAGCACCATGTCGTCATAATGATAGCCGTCCATCGGCAGGACCGCCGCACTTCCGGCCTCGATGGCGTTCAGCCGTTCGACCAGCGCATCGGCAAGCGTCGACTTACCGGAGCCGGGCGGCCCGGCAACCGCTGCGATGATGCGATTGCCGGAGGACGCGTTCCTGATGATCTCGACGAGTTCGTCGGCGGAAACGGATTGTCTGCTCATGGTGCCTCTATGGTGATTCCTGCCCGCTTTGCCGCCTCGGCCAAATACGGAATGCCCCTGGCGACGACGTCGTCGGGATTGTCGGCCACCGGCCGCCAGACTGCAAGCCCGCCGGCAAGCTCGGGGGCGACATGGACGAAGCTTTCCAGCGTCATGATACCGTCGAAGCCGACCGCCTTCAGACCGGCGAAGGCATCATCCCAATCGATCGTGCCGAGGCCCGGGACGCCGCGATTGCTTTCCGACAGGTGGACATAGCCGAGATGCTCGCCGGCTTCCTCGAAGCCACGCGACAGCCCCTGCTCCTCGATGTTCATGTGATAGGTGTCGAGGTGGATGAAGAGATTGTCGAGGCCGATGCGCTCGATCATCGCGGCGGTCTGCTTGGCGGTGTTAAGCAGGTGGGTTTCGTAGCGGTTGCAGGGTTCCAGCCCGAGGCGCATGCCGAGCGATTTCGCCGTCTTGCCGACATGGCCGATCAGCCGGGCGATGGCGTCATGCTCGGCTTTGGTCGGCGGACTGCCGGACACCTTGCCGATCGTTCCGTAAGTCACGCCTGACAGAACATCCGAACCCGCTTCCTTCGCCGCCGTGACGACCGCATCCAGAAATGTCGCGGCCTCATCCGGCCTGTTGACGATGTCGATTACGTCCGGCAGGCCGAGCGAGCAGATGGGGATGAGCCCGTGGCGTTCGAAGGCGGCGCGCGTGCCGCGGCTGTCGAAGGTTGCCGGGTCGAGCAACGGCACCTCGAAGGCGCTGACGCCGAGCGCCTTCATGCCGGGAAAATAACTGTCGGCTTCCGCCGGATTCCAGAGCGGCGTGACAGCGAGAGAATGCAATCCGAGACGTGGCATGGGTGTTTCCTTTCAGGCCTCAGCCGTGGGCGCCTACGATGTAGGAGACGACTTCGTTCATGTTGGTCTGTTCTTTTTTCAGATCGGCGATCACGCTGCCCTGGCGAAGCACGACGATGCGCCCGCAAGCCTCGAAAACGTCGTTCAGGCGGTGGCTGATCAGGATGACGGCGATGCCGTCGTCGCGCATCTGCTTGATGAGCGTCAGCACGCTTTCCACCTCGCGGACCGCCAGCGCGGCCGTCGGCTCGTCCATGATGACGAGCTTGGGCTGGAAGGTGAGCGCCCGCGCGATCGCGATCGTCTGCTGCTGGCCGCCCGACAGCGTGCCGACGGGGACGTGGATCGAGGGGATGCGCACGCCGAGCCGCTTGATCATCTTCAGCGCCTCGGCGTCGATCTTCGCCTTGTCGATAAAGTTCGGCAGGATGCCCCACAACCGCTTGGTCGGTTCGCGGCCGAGGAAGATGTTGTTGGCGATGTCCTGCTGGGCGGCGAGTGCGAGATCCTGATAGATCATCTCGATTCCTCGCGAGCGGCGCTCGCCGGGATCCTTCTGCGTCACGTCCTCGCCGTCGAAGCTGACGGTGCCTTCGTCGATCGGATAGACGCCTGTGATCGACTTCATCAGCGTCGACTTGCCGGCACCGTTATCGCCGACGAGGCCGACGACTTCGCCCGCGGCGATCTCGAGATTGACGCCGTGCAGGACCTTGATGGGCCCGAAGGACTTGTGGACGTCGGTGAGTTTGAGAAGCGTCATGTCACATCCTCCCCCGGCTGCGCACCTGATCGAGCCAGACGGCGGCGATCAGGACCATGCCGATCGCCATCTGCTGGTAGTAGGCCTGGACGGCCATCAGGTTGAGACCGTTCTGCAGGACGCCCATGATCAGCGCGCCGATCATGGTGCCGAGGATCGAGCCTCGTCCGCCGAACAGGTTGGTGCCGCCGATGATGGCCGCCGTGATGGCGAGCAGCTCGTAATTGAGGCCGGCCGTCGGATCGCCGGTGTTGACGCGGGCGCTGAACATCAGCCCGGCAAGCCCCGCCATGAAACCAGACAGCGTGTAGAGCAGCAGGCGCTGGCGCTTGACGTTGATGCCAGTGGCGCGCGCAGCAGCCTCGCTGTCCCCAAGCGCCAGGGTGTGGGCGCCGAATGGCGTGTGGGCGAGAATGTAGTGCGAGACGATGGCGACGATGACGAGGATATAGACCGGCGTCGGGACGCCGAAGGGGCGCGCCTGGCCGAGAAACAGGATTTCCTCCGGCAGGCCGTAGATGCCTCGGCCGTTGGAAATGATCAGCGCCAGACCGCGCGCGATGCCGAGCATGCCGAGCGTGACGATGAAGGCGGGCACCCGGCCGCGCACGATGATGATGCCGCTGACCCAGCCGGCCAACATGCCGGCGGCGAGACTGCCGATGATGGCGAACGGCCAGGGCAGGCCGAGATTGACGACCAGAAAAGCGCCCGTCACGGAGCCAAGGCCGAGCACGGAGCCGAGCGACAGGTCGATTCCGGCAGCGCTGATGACGAAGGTCGCGCCGATCGCCAGAATGCCATAGGTGGCGGTCGCCAGGATGATGTTGAAGATGTTGCCGACGCTCAAGAAGACCGGCGAGATGATCGTCATGATCACGCAGAGCGCGATCAGCACGGCGAGCGATTCCGCCCGCACATGCGCGCGTGCCAGCAGCGATGTCACTTTCATAATGGACTATCCCGATTGATTGAGTGCCGGCAGGCGATCCTCCGACCGCCTGCCGGAGCCGGATTTACTTGACGTATTCCAGCATCGGTTCGGTGCCCTTCTCGAGCACATCCTTGGTCAGCACCAGCGTCGGCACGTAGATCCAGTCCTGCATCTTTTCGCCGGCCAGGACCTTGGTGACGTCTTCCACCGCCTGCTTGCCGACCAGATAGGGAAGCTGGGCGACGGAGGCGGAGAGACGACCGGCCTTGATCGACTTGACGGCATCGGAATTGCCGTCGACGCCGATGACGGTAACCTGGTCCTGCTTGCCGGCGGCGAAGACGGATTCGACAGCGCCGAGCGCCATGCCGTCATTGGCCGCGAAGATGGCGACGAGGTCGGGATGCGCCGTCAGCGTGTCGTTGGCGATGTTGGCGGCCTTGCCGCGGTCCCAGTCGCCCGGCAGCGACGCGACGATCTCGAGGCCCGGCGCCAGTTCCTTCAGCTTTTCGGCGAAGCCCGAAGCGCGCTTCTGGCCGGTGACGTTGCCGGACAGGCCCTCGATCACCAGCACCGGACCCTTGGCGTCCTTGCCGAGCTTGTTGACGAGGTATTCCGCACCCTGACCGCCGGCCGCGACGTTGTCGGAGCCGATCGAGAAGGCGATCTTCACACCGGCATCCGCGGCGATCTTGTGATCGAGGTTGCCGTCGAGATCGACGACCGGGATATTCATGTCGGTCGCCTGCTTGAGGCAGGGCAGAAGGATGGTGGAATTGATCGCCGCGGTGATCATCGCATCCGGCTTCTGCTGCAGCATGGTGTTGCAGACGTTGAGCTGCGGTTCCGCTGCCTGGTCGCTTTCGACGGCCTGCAGGTAGTACTTGACGCCGGCTTCCTGGGCGCCGTCCTTGACGCCCTGTTCCATGGCGCCCCAGAACGGGTTTGACAGCGTCTTCATGAGGACGCCGTATGTCTTTTCCTCGGCGTGAACCTGGGTCGCGAGCGCCCCGATGGCCACGGTCATGAGCAATTTCCTGAGCATGCTTTCCTCCACTTTTTGACGCCGCCCGAAACACATCTCCTCATGTGCTCCACAATGGCTGCCGGCGTGACGGCCCGCCGGCGCCAATTCCTAATGTCCGCTCGCCTCCCCCGAGGCCGGCCCCACAAGGGTGCCGCGCCGCTCGAAGCTGCAGGCGAGACGCTCGACGCGCGGCGGGCCCTGTTCACCGCCGATCCGCGCCATCAGCAATTCCCACGCCTTCTGCGCGATCGCCTGGACCGGCTGGACGATGGCCGCGATCGGCGGCGTCATCTGCGCCATCCAGGCGCTGTCGTCGAAACCGGCAAGCGCCACGTCGCGCCCGGCGGCGAGGCCCCGACGGGCAATGGCCGCATAGGCGGCAAGCGTCGCCGTGTTGTAGAGACAGAAGAAGGCAGACGGCATCGGGTGCGCGGCAAGATAGCCTTCGAGCGCCGCCTGAGCGCTTTCGACGGTGGGGCCGCAGGCGAGATAATCGACGGAAAGCCCTTCGGGCCTGCCTGCGACCGCCTGCTTCACCCCGGCCAGTCGCTCGGCGACGTTGCCGACGGCATCGTCGAAATAGGCAACGAGGATGCGGCGGTGGCCGAGGCCGATCAGGTCGCGCATGACGGCGCCGGTCGCCACGGCATTGTCGACACCGACGCCATCCATCGGCAGGCCCTCCGACACACGGTCGACGATGACCGACGGCACCGCCTGCGCGGCGAGCTGGGTTTCGGCATTGCGGCTGCCGATCGTCGGCGCCAGCAGAAGGCCGGCGACCCGCCAGCCGAGCAGTTCGCGGATTTCGCGCGCCTCGATGTCGACGGTTTCGCGGCTGGAGGTGGCGACGATGCGGTATCCGGTCGCTTCGGCGGATTGCTCCAGCGCGGAGACGAGTTCGGCGAAAAAGGGGTTCTGGAAATCGGGAATGACGAGGCCGATGACGCGGCTGTCGGCGCGGCGAAGGCTGGAGGCCATGGGGTTCGGCCGGTAGTCGAGCGCCTTGACGGCTTCCAGCACGGCCCGGCCGATCGGATCGTCCTGCCGCCGCTTGCCGTTCAGGACATTGGAGACGCTGCCCGGCGAAACGCCGGCGCGCTCCGCCACGTCCTTGATCGACACCACCGATGCGAGCGGGCTTTCGCCCGTCTTGTGATCTGCCATGCCTTCCTCCCACAGCAACACTACATAAATCGTTTTACAGTGTAAATCGTTTTTTGTAGGATGCAGCAAAACGCATTCGGGAGGAAAAGCATGCGCATCATTCTGGATCCGGCGCCGCGCACGGCCGCCGAGATTTTCGACGCGGAGAACCATCGCCGGCTGATGACCGAGCACGATGTCGCGGTCTATGACGGCGGCGATCGCGATGCGTTCTACAGCCGCCATCTGCCCGACTGCGAGATCCTGATGAGCCAGCAGCCGATGGACAGGGCCCGGCTCGACAGCGCGCCGAAGCTGAAGGCGATCTTCAACGTCGAGACCAATTTCCTGCCGAACATCGATTACGAGACCTGTTTCGCCCGCGGCATCCATGTGCTGGCGCCGAGCGGCGTGTTCGCGTTACCCGTCGCCGAAATGGGGCTCGGCATGGCGATCTCGTTGGCGCGCGGCATTCACAGCGAACACAAGCGCTTTGCCGAAGGCAGCGAGCGCTACGGCTTGGAAGGCAATGGCGAGGCGGAATTGCTGACGGGCTCCGAGTTCGGCTTCATCGGCTTCGGCGATCTCGGCCGCGCGCTCTTCGCACTGCTGCCCGGCTTCCGGCCGAAGACGATCCGCGTCTTTGATCCGTGGCTGCCGGCCGGCCACCTGGAGCGCATCGGCGTGACGCCGGCGAGCCTGGACGAGGTGCTGACCAAAAGCCGGTTCGTCTTTGTCGTCGCCTCGATCACCACGGAGAACCAGCATCTTCTGAATGCGACCAACCTGCCGAAGATGCAGAAGGGCGCGTCGCTGATCCTCTTGTCGCGCGCGGCGGTCGCGGATTTCGACGCGGTCGGGCATCTCGTACGCTCGGGCCATATCCGCTTTGCGACCGACGTCTTCCCGGAAGAACCGGTCGCGCCCGGCGATCCGGTGCGGTCGCTTCCCGGCACGCTGTTTTCCCCGCACCGCGCCGGCGCGCTGACCAGCGCCCTTCAGGACATCGGCCGCCGCGTGATGGAAGACGTCGGGCAGATCGCCAAGGGCCTGCCGCCCGTCAGCTGCCGCCGCGCCGAACGCGAGACCGTCATGCGCCTGCGCAGCAAGCCGGTGGACAAGACGTGAGGGGGCTCCGAGAGTGATTGGCTACAGCTCAGCTTTGCGTACGACAGCTAGCCCCCCCCCCGACCATTATGGTTTACAATCACGAAGACGACAGGAAATACGATAGGCCTTGGCTTGCATTCAGAGTGGACAGACTCAGGTCGCAAAGGTTCGGCCGGAGAAGCCAGTACTCGATCACCATGGAAGGATACAACAATACTTGGTTGGTCCATGAGGGCTTTATAATAGCAGATGGGAATTCCCTCATAGCCAACCTTGTGAGAGATTGCCCGAAAGTTCTCACTCTTTTACCTTATTTTGGCTAGCCGCACCCAACCAGACTTCAGCATTCCAACAAAAGAAGCTCTGACCACGGAAGCTACGAGAGGGATTGGATGCATCTGTGTTTTATCGATGAAAGCGGAACGCCGCCCTCCAAACCAAATCCCAATCAGCCTTACTTCACGCTGGGTGCAGTTGTGATTGACGCTTGGCGGTGGCACGAGATTGCCAAACTGGTTCGCGGCTACACCTCAAGACATGGCATCAAGGGCGAGCTCAAGTGGCGATACTTCGCACCCCACAATCAGCAGCCGGACAACCCATTGAGAGCCAAGACCGCTCAACAACGAAAGGCATTAAGCTTAGAACTAGCCAAACTGATAGCCAAAAGCCCTTTGACGATCATCGCTTGCGTGACCGACATAGAGGCAGCCTTTGCTTACGCCTCAATTTCAAGCCAGCGCGAGCTGTATCATTTCGCTTATAAGCCTCTGACCGAACGGTTTCAGTACTTCCTGCAAGATCAGAAGAGTTTGGGCGTGGTCATAGCAGACCATCGCGGCAAAGATGATGATCGGCTTTTAAGGGCACATCATGACACACTTATTGCCAAGCCGGGCAACACCATATCGGGTTACAATAAACTGATTGAGGGCCTATTTCTTCAAGACTCATGCCACTCCATCGGAATTCAGCTTGCCGATTTTGTAGCAGGAGCCATCCATAGAGCCTATTCGACTGGAGACGGCGAACTTGCGGCAATTATCAAGCCGCGTCTACGTCGAAAGCCAGATGGCACAACCTTAGGCCACGGGATCGTGCATCACCCTCGCGACCGATTCAGGCCAGATCTTCGAAGAAAATAGACGCCGGGCGATACCGTAGTATCGACGCCATAAATGTCAGGCTCCCGAGCGCCTCATTTATATAAGGTTTTGCATAGTTCAGCTCAAGGAATCGTATTCTAAAGAAGGCGCCGCGTTTGACATACTGTGAATCAATTTTCCACTTTTTGAGGTGAAAAGCTGGCTTGCACCAGAATTCACATTGAGCGTCGCCACAAAGACCTACACACCAAAGCAATTTTCGATAAATTTCTTCGAAAGCTGGAAAAGTTTGGTGGAGCTAAGCGGGATCGAACCGCTGACCTCTTGCATGCCATGCAAGCGCTCTCCCAGCTGAGCTATAGCCCCATTCCAAGGGTTCCGGTCTGACCGGATGCTGGTTCCCGGTGGGCTTCAGCCCGTCGGGTGGCGGCTTACTACTTCCTGTGTCGGAAGATGGCAAGCCCCAAAATCGCGAGCCCGGAATTTTTTTGTCGGCACCGGGCTCGCCTTGGCAAAATCAGGTCTCGTCGTCGTCGCCGCCGACGCCGATCAGGCCGGACATGTCGTCGTCATCGTCGTCGTCGTCGCTTTCGAGGAAGGTGTCGTCGTCATCGTCGTCGCCGAGATCGACATCGTCGTCATCACCCATATCCGGGATATCGTCGCCCGAATCGTTGCCGTCGGCATCCTCGAGGGACACCAGTTCGACTTCGTTGTTCTCGGTATCGACTTCCGCGACGTCCTCTTCCTCTTCCTTCTCCATCACCGCGATGGCGGACGTTTCCTCGAAGAAGGAAAGCGGCCAGGAATTGCCGGAATAGGGAGAGACAACCGGGTTGCGGTTGAGGTCGTAGAACTTCTTGCCCGTGTCGGGGCAGATGCGTTTCGTTCCAAGTTCTGCTTTTGCCACTGTCAAAGCCTCTTGAATATGTGCCGGGAAAAAGCGGTTCGTGCCGCCAGACCGGGCCATGCCGGTTAAAAACGTTGGCGGTCCCCATACTGCCTGCGCCCGCTTCTGTCAAAGGCAAACTTTGATGGATGACAGACCACGCCGCATCCGGAAGCCCTGGCGGCACAATTCATCGCAACAAACCTTCGATGGCGTCATTTCAATTGCGAGCTGCCA
The DNA here is from genome assembly GCF_024385575.1 of Rhizobium sp. NRK18. Classification (NCBI taxonomy): domain Bacteria; kingdom Pseudomonadati; phylum Pseudomonadota; class Alphaproteobacteria; order Hyphomicrobiales; family Rhizobiaceae; genus Rhizobium; species Rhizobium sp. NRK18. Next base: position 3,895,946 of record NZ_JANFMV010000001.1, read on the forward strand.
CTTAAATCAACCTTAAGGAGATCCCGCTACTGAAAATGCAAGTTCGGAAGAAGCGCCATCAATCCTTCCTCTTCTTGCATCGTGAGACGGAAAAGCCATGGAGAAACGAAGGTTGAGACAATTCGCCTGGAGAAAGCCGGAGATCTCCAACGCCCCGCGCATTTTTCCACGCTCCGCTCTCGAATGTCTTCGCGAGAGCGAATTGCAGCGGTTCAACACCCTGGCGTTCTGGATTCTAATCTCGACTCTGCCATGCCTGATCCTCCTCCAAGTCCTTGATGGCCGCTGGTGGATGGGCCAAATTGACGGACTTACAGCGCTTGGACTGAGTGTCGCCATGCTCATCCCCTATTTTTCGCTGTGGGTCGCTATCAGCCGGATATTGCGATTGGGCATATTGCGAGCGCGAGACATCAACTCCCGAGAGGCGTACACTCCCGATTTCGTCGCCTTCACATTGTCGATCAAGACAATCTCGAAATTGGTTTTGCTCCTAGCAATGGCAGCATTGCTGGAAGCGAGCTTGTTTGGTGGCGTACGACGTCTGTTTCGTGGCCTACCATTTTCAGATCCTCATGCACACCACCACTTCCGCAGATGGCAGATCGAGTTTATCGATCAGCACATCGCACCGTATTTTCCATCTGGGCCGATCTTTCCCGCATTTATGATGCTCGCCATTGCAGTTCTCATCTTTTGGCTGATTTTTCGGGTTTATGCGCTGTCACGTCAGCATAGAAACCGGTGATATAAGGCAGGAGGTCTGATCAAGATTGGCAGATGCTTCCATTGTGTCTATTAAGCGCATCGGCTTACAGGACGTATGGAACCCACTATGATTATTGCCATCGACGGGCCGGCGGCAGCCGGCAAGGGCACGCTTTCACGCCGGATTGCCGAGGAGTACGGCTTTCACCATCTCGACACGGGGCTGACCTATCGCGCCACGGCCAAGGCGCTTCTCGACGCCGGGCTGCCGCTCGATGACGAGGCCGTGGCCGCCGGGATGGCGGCGAAGGTCGATCTTGCCGGGCTCGACCGTTCGGTGCTGTCGGCCCACGAGATCGGCGAAGCCGCCTCGAAGATCGCCGTGATGCCATCGGTGCGCCGGGCGCTGGTCGAGGCGCAGCGGGCGTTTGCGCGCAAGGAGCCCGGCACGGTGCTGGACGGGCGCGACATCGGCACGGTCGTCTGCCCGGATGCTGCCGTGAAGCTCTATGTGACGGCTTCAGCGGAGGTGCGCGCCAGGCGCCGTTTCGACGAGATCCGGGCGGGCGGCAAGCAAGCTGATTTTGCCGAGATCCTCGCCGACATCGTCAAGCGCGATGCGCGCGACAGCGGACGGGCCGACAGCCCTTTGCGGCCAGCGGAAGACGCGCACTTGATAGATACGTCCGAAATGGGTATAGAGGCCGCGTTTCAGGCAGCGAAGGCTATTGTCGACGCCGCCTTGAAATAGGCTGGACCTTTTTCCCCGCGCCGGACTTGCCCTGTCACACAAAGATCAAGACGACAGGGCGGAAGAAGCAGCAGCCTCGTGTTCAACACAAACCCACCGGCGTATGCGCGGTCCAGAACACCGGATCGCAGTTTGGAGATTTCATGTCAGTAGATACCTCTATGCGGGAGGATTTCGCAGCCCTCCTCGAAGAATCGTTTGCAACGAACGATCTCGCTGAAGGCTACGTTGCCAAGGGCATCGTGACCGCAATCGAAAAGGACGTCGCGATCGTCGACGTCGGCCTCAAGGTCGAAGGCCGCGTACCGCTCAAGGAATTCGGCGCCCGTGCCAAGGACGGCACGCTCAAGGTTGGCGACGAAGTCGAAGTCTACGTCGACCGCATCGAAAACGCGCTGGGCGAAGCTGTTCTGTCGCGCGAGAAGGCTCGCCGCGAAGAAAGCTGGGTCAAGCTCGAAGCCAAGTTCGAAGCCGGTGAGCGCGTTGAAGGCGTTATCTTCAACCAGGTCAAGGGCGGCTTCACCGTCGATCTCGACGGCGCGATCGCCTTCCTGCCGCGTTCGCAGGTCGACATCCGTCCGATCCGCGACGTCACCCCGCTCATGCACAACCCGCAGCCCTTCGAAATCCTCAAGATGGACAAGCGTCGCGGCAACATCGTGGTTTCGCGCCGCACGGTTCTCGAAGAGTCCCGTGCCGAGCAGCGTTCTGAAATCGTTCAGAACCTTGAAGAAGGCCAGGTTGTCGAAGGCGTCGTCAAGAACATCACCGATTACGGTGCGTTCGTCGACCTCGGCGGCATCGACGGTCTGCTCCATGTCACCGACATGGCATGGCGCCGCGTGAACCATCCGTCGGAAATCCTGAACATCGGCCAGACGGTCAAGGTTCAGATCATCCGCATCAACCAGGAAACCCACCGCATCTCGCTCGGCATGAAGCAGCTGGAAGCAGATCCGTGGGATGGCATCGGCGCGAAGTACCCGGTCGGCAAGAAGATCTCCGGTACCGTCACGAACATCACCGACTACGGTGCGTTCGTCGAGCTGGAGCCGGGCATCGAAGGCCTGATCCACATTTCCGAAATGTCCTGGACCAAGAAGAACGTCCACCCCGGCAAGATCCTGTCCACGAGCCAGGAAGTCGATGTCGTCGTTCTCGAAGTCGATCCGACCAAGCGCCGCATCTCGCTGGGCCTCAAGCAGACGCTTGAAAACCCGTGGGAAGCATTCGCTCACTCGCATCCGGCCGGCACTGAAGTCGAAGGCGAAGTCAAGAACAAGACCGAATTCGGCCTGTTCATCGGCCTCGACGGCGACGTTGACGGCATGGTTCACCTCTCCGACCTCGACTGGAACCGTCCGGGCGAACAGGTCATCGAGGAGTTCAACAAGGGCGACGTCGTCAAGGCTGTCGTTCTGGATGTGGACGTCGACAAGGAGCGCATCTCGCTCGGCATCAAGCAGCTCGGCAAGGACTCGGTTGGCGAAGCCGCCGCTTCCGGCGACCTGCGCAAGAACGCCGTCGTTTCGTGCGAAGTTACCGCCGTCAACGATGGTGGCATCGAAGTGAAGCTGGTCAACCACGAAGACATCAGCGCGTTCATCCGTCGCGCCGACCTGTCGCGTGACCGTGACGAACAGCGTCCGGAGCGTTTCTCCGTTGGTCAGGTTGTCGACGCCCGCGTCACCAACTTCTCCAAGAAGGACCGCAAGGTCATGCTGTCGATCAAGGCTCTCGAGATCGCAGAAGAGAAGGAAGCCGTCGCACAGTTCGGTTCGTCCGACTCTGGCGCTTCGCTCGGCGACATCCTGGGCGCAGCGCTCAAGAACCGCGGCAACGAGTAATCGTTCCCTTACGGTTTGAAACAAAAAGCCCGCCGGAGACATCTCCGGCGGGTTTTTCTTTGCCCGGGTTCAGGATGCGTCAGTTGAGGCCGGCCATGCGCTGGTAGAGATCGTACATCGGATCGTCGACATCATCGGCAGCCTTCTGGCCGTCCTCGTCGGAGATCATGCGCGGCGTGCGGCGCTCGCCGTTCTGGCCGTCATCCGCGTCTTCGTGCTGCTCGCCGGTGGCCTGTTCGTCGCCTGCCTGTCCCTCGGCCTCGCCATCCGGCTGCGCATAACGGCGGCGCTTCTTCTCTTCCGGCAGATCGTCCTGCGCCGTCAGATAGCCGACCTGCGCAAAGGGAATGCCGTCCTTCGACTGCGCTACCATCGCCTGCGCGGCAAGGGTCTGGGCGCCTTCCGGGAGAAGGGCCTGGCGTGTCGTGGAGGAGTTTGCCGTTGCCGGATCCCGGGTCTGCGCCTGAGGCTCGGAGGCCGGGTGGCGGGTGGCTTCAGCCGTCGCCGGACGCGCGAGTTCGCGCATCAGGGCCGTATCATCTTCCGCAGGTGCAAGCGCCTGACCGGCCTCGGGAGCTGCCGTACCAGCGGCGTGTGGCGGCAACGGACCGGCCGGGCGCGCCGCCGCGGAGACGGCGGCCTTCGGCAGCTCGGCCTGCGACAGGGCCTTTACGAGTTCGGCGGCCTTTGCCACCTGTTCGGGATCACGGATCGCGTTGGCGATCAGGCGGTCGTTGACGACCTCGGTCCAGCCTTTCAGTATCTGCAGCGTCTGATGGCGTTCGCTGCTTGCGTTGCGCGCCGCATTCTGGTTGGCGACCGGCGGCTGCCGGGGCTCGGCCTGTTCCGGCTCGACGGACGGCTGGCCATCGGGACCATAAGCACGCTCCAGCCGCTGGCGGAGTGCCTGGACATCCGCCGCTTCCGACTTGACTGATGGCGGCTCTCCGATGGCGGAATGCTGCACAGCAGCCTGGCGGATGTTTGTTGGCACAGACGGCGCATCATCTTCGCCTCCGGCGAGTGCCGCAGCCGGCGCCGAAACCTGTTGTTCCACGCGTACCGCCTGTTGCTGCTGCGTGGCGGCGGGTCTTGCCGGCGAACCGGCAGCGGGGGCCTCTCCGCGGGACTGGGGCGTCTGACGGAGAGGTTCGGCGACCGCGTCCGCATCCTCTCCCTCGTTCTGATGATAGGATTCCAGCACGTTGCGGGTGACCGCCTCGCCGTCACGGGCGCGACCGCCCTCCAGCAGCGCGGCGATGCGCGCCGCCTGCACGCCGGCGGGCGAGTCCAGAACCTCCAGAAGCGTCTGCAGCTGGACGGTCTTCAGGGCCTGGCTGATCATCTTCTCGACCGCGGCGCGCGATGCCGCCGGAAGATTTCGGATTGCGGCGGCAAGCCTTTGCGCGAAGGCGGAATCGGATTCGGCATCGCCACGGGTCATGCCGAGCACGTCGCCGAGCTGCGTCGCGATCGTGCGCAGGGCGGCGGGGAACGGATCGCTCGACCCGAAGGACAGGACGTTCAACTGGCCGGGCTCGACATTGGCGACATGGGTTACGGCCTTGGCGAGCTCCGGACGCACGGCGGCAGCCGGCACCACGGAGGCTTTCGGCGTGACCGTGCCCTGGGCCTTGGCTGAAACGGCGGAACTGGCTTCCACTCTTACGGGAGGCAGCATCTGCTTTCTCCGGGCGTTTGATCGGGTGAACGTCGCAGGATGGACAACAGGACCGCTCATGCGCTCCCTTGCATTCTCGAGCGGCCGTCAGGCGCCGCGTGATGCCTCATTGCATCGCAGAATGCGGAAATTCATGCCTGCAGCATGACGGCAATATCTTAACAATCCGCTAACCAAGGTTAACAAAGCGACATCATCAGCATCGCGAAAGCCACATAAGCTACAGCTCATGCCGATTTGGCAGGTCGCGCGCTTAATAGCCGACGGCCGCGGGGAGCGACGATGAACAACATTAATCCGATCCTGAACACAGACAGCTACAAGCTCAGCCATTTCCTGCAGTTTCCGCCCGGCACGACGGCGATCTCGGCGCATATAGAGACGCGCGGGCAATCGGAGGGTCCGGACGTCGTCTTCTTCGGACTGCAGATGTTCCTGAAGGCCTATCTGGCCCGGGCCGTGACCGCGACCGATATCGACGAGGCAGCCGAGATCGTGGATGCGCATGGATTGCCGTTCGACCGCGAGGGATGGGACCATATCCTCGCCGAGCATGGCGGCCATCTGCCGGTCAGGATCGAGGCGCTTGCGGAAGGCAGTGTCGTCAGGCGCGGCGTTCCCGTTCTCCAGTTGACGAGCACCGACCCGAAGGTGCCATGGACTGTCTCGCATCTGGAAACGGCGTTGACGCGGGCCATCTGGTATCCCTCGACGATCGCCAGCCAGGCGCGCGGCATCCGCGAGCAGCTGAAGCCGCTGATCGTCCAGACCTGCGACGCACCCGAAAAGGTCCTGCCTTCGCGGCTGCACGACTTCGGCGCGCGCGGCATGGCGAGCCTCGAGCAGGCGGGCATCGGCAGCGCCGCGCACCTCCTGTTCTTCGACCGCACCGACACGATCGCCGGGGTCCTCAACGCCCGCGCCTATTACGGCGCGGAGATGGCGGGGCACTCCTACCCGGCCTCGGAGCATGCGACGATGGCGGCCTGGGGGCAGGCGCGCGAGGAAGAAGCCTACGCCCACATGATCGATACGTTTTCGGCCACCGGCCCCTATGCGGTGGTCTCCGACAGTTTCGATCTCAACTACGCGATTTCGGAAATCTGGGGCAAGGCGTTGCACGACAAGGTCATGCAGCCGCAAGGCCGGCTGATCATCCGGCCGGACCGGGGCGATCCGATCGACACGCCGATCCAGGCAATTTCACAGCTCGCCTATGCCTTCGGCACGCATCAGAACGCCAAGGGCTACAAGGTCCTGAACGGCAATGTCCACGTCATCCAGAGCGGCGGCATCCTGCCGGAGGACATGCTGATGGTGTTGAGGCGGCTGGAAGCGACCGGCTTCTCGGCCGAAAACATCTCCTTCGGGATCGGCGCCGGTCTGCTGCACGATGTCGGACGCGGCAATTACGGCTTCACCATGCGCACCAATGCCCGGCTCGACACGGACGGCAAGTGGCACGACATCCAGCTTCGTCCGGGCCACATTCACGAAACACCGCACAAGACCGGGCGACAGGCGGTCGCGCCCGCGGAAAACGGCGAGCTGCAGGCGGTGCGGATCGAGGAATTGGGCAGCCAGAACAACAGTCTGGTTCCGGTCTGGGAGAACGGCGAACTCCTGAAGGACTGGTCGTTCGAGGATATCCGCAAGCGTGCGACCGCGTAAGCGGCGACCAACTCAGCTGTTGCGGAAAAAGCGGTAAATGCCGTTGTCGTCGGAGTTGACGGCAGAGATGCCCTTTGCCGTCCGCGGCGCATCGGCATCGTCGTTCGGCTTGACGGCATCGAGCCAGGTGGCCCTGGCGGACTTTTCCTCCGGCTGGGAAGGCTCGTCCGGCACGTCGTCCCGGTAGGCCGGCATTTCGTAATCCGGATCATAGTCGAGCGGCGGCGGCTCGATCTTCACGCGCGGGAAATAGGGATGAATTTCCCCGAGTTTCCTGAGGCTTGCCGGTTGGACGCGATGCTCGATCTCCGGCGCAAGCTTCTTCTTGACGCCCGCGGGGGCGGCCAGCGCTGCGGCAATCATGCCCTTCTGCGATCGCTTCTTCATGAGACGAAACCGGTACTGCCTGTTATGCGGATCCGGCCCTGGCGGCACGGACGCTCGGGCAGGATTGTCCGCCGGTTCCGTTAAGATTCCTTTTACGGCGCCCCCGCTTCAGCGGAGGCGCGGCCATCAGCCGTCGCGGGAACCGCTCAGCTATGGGCGAAGATGTCGGTTTCTTCCCAGCCGAGGAGGTCGAGCTTGGAGCGGGTGGGCAGGAATTCGAAGCAGGCCCTGGCGTGCTCCATGCGGCCGTCGCGGTTCAGACGCTCGACGAGCTTGTCGCGAAGGGCGTGGAGATGCAGGACGTCGGAGGCGGCGTATTCGAGCTGTGCCGGGCTCAAAGTTTCCGCTGCCCAGTCGGAAGACTGCTGCGCCTTGGAGATATCGACCTCCAACAGCTCCTTCAGATTGTCCTTCAGGCCGTGGCGGTCGGTATAGGTGCGGGTCAGGCGCGAGGCGATCTTGGTGCAGAATACCGGCGTCGTCGTCACGCCGAAGGTGTGGAACAGAACGGCGATGTCGAAGCGGCCGAAATGGAAGATCTTCTGGCGCTTCGGGTCGGCGAGCATGGCGACGAGGTTCGGCGCTTCCTTCTGTCCGGCGGCGATGCGGATGACGTCAGCCGTGCCGTCGCCGGGCGACAGCTGGACGACGCAAAGGCGGTCGCGGCGCGGGATCAGGCCGAGCGTTTCCGTATCGATGGCGATCGCATCGGTATAACGCGCTGCGTCCGCTTCGGAAATATCGCCTTCGTGATACCGGATCTCTGCCATCGTGCTTTCCTTACTCGTCTTCCTGTTCGCCCAAGCGCAAAGGGGCGCTATAGCGCAATTTGGGCCGGGCGGATACCACATTCGACTGCGTCGAACGGGTGCGGTTTCTTCCGGATTTTTCTTGCGGCAGAACCGCGGCACCGTCAAGAATGGGCGGCATATTCAAAGGATTCTGCTAAACAATGACCAAGAAAGTGTATCTCGCCGGCCCGGAAGTGTTCCTGGCCAATGCCCGCGACATTCTCGACCGCAAGGCGGCGCTTGCCCGCGAGGCCGGCTTCACGCCGCTCTCTCCCGGCGATCTCGACATCGAGCCGACCGAGACCAAGAAGGAATTCGGGCTGGCGATCAGCGCCGTCGACGAGAAGATGATGCTGGAGGCAGACGCGATCATCGCCAACCTGACGCCGTTTCGCGGCATCGCCGCCGATGTCGGTACGACGTTCGAGCTCGGCTTCATGTGCGCGCTCGGCAAGCCGGTCTTCGCCTATACCAATGTGGCAGCCGGTCACTACGAGCGCGTGATGGAATACTACAAGGGCATGGCTGCGCCGACTGATGACGGCCATGTGCGTGGCCCGGACGGGCTTTCGATCGAGGATTTCGACATGATCGACAATCTGATGCTGCAGGGCGGCGTCGAACGCCGCGGCGGCAAGGTCATCGTCGGCAATGCGCCGGCCGATCGGCTGTACACGGATCTGGATGCCTTCAAGCGCTGCCTGGCTGCTGCAAAGGAAGCGCTGCTCTGAGGGTCGATGAAAGAAAGAGATCATGAACGCCATCGTCACGCTCTGGCATAAGAACAGGCTGCTTGTGCTGGCCTTCGTGCTGATGGCGGCGGTCACGCTGTTCTTCGCCGTCCGCTCCATCCTGTTTGCGCTTTACTGGAACGACCCGGCGCACTGGAACCAGCCGCTCGAAGGCTGGATGACGATCGGCTATGTCGCGCATTCCTATCATCTGGACCCGCGCGACATTGATGCCGATCTCCGCCTCATCAAGCCGCATGACCGGCGCACGCTCGAACAGATCGCCGGGGACAACGGCATGACGCTCGACGAGCTGAAGGCGCGGCTCGATGCGACGCTGACGAAGCTGAATGCCGAAAGGCCCGTCAAATGAGCGAGCAGCTGATCACGCTCGCGACGAATTACGGCATTCCCTTTCTGGCACTGATCGTCTTTCTGAGCTGCCTGGCACTGCCGGTGCCGTGTTCGTTCGTCATGCTGATGAGCGGATCGCTGGTCACCTCCGGCGATCTCGCCTTCACGCCCGTCTTCATGGCGGCCTATGGTGCGGCGCTCGCCGGTGACCAGACGGGCTTTTTCGCTGGCCGCCTTGCCGGGCGCTTCATCATTCCATCCATCGAACGGTCGCCGGCCCGGCGCGACCTGCTCGCGCGGGCCCACGGCATGCTGGAGAAGCGCGGTGCGATCGGTGTCTTCCTGAGCCGCTGGCTGTTCAGCCCGCTTGGCCCCTATGTCAACCTGATCACCGGTGCGGCGGGGATGTCGTGGTGGCGGTTCTCTTTGCCCGCGGCGCTCGGCGAACTCGTCTGGGTGTCGCTCTATGTCGGCCTTGGCATGGCGTTCAGCGACAACATCCTTATGATCGCCGACCTCGCCTCGAATGTGAGCGGGATGCTGGCCGCGGGTGCGATTACCGTCTTCCTCGGCTGGCGGCTCTGGAAGCAGATTTCCGGGTCCGCGAAGGATCACGGTCACCGGAAGATTCGCCATCAGCGATAGCGGACGAAAAAGGCCGGGGATCGCTCCCCGGCCTCCTATATTCGTAAAGGTTGAACCGGCTTACTTCTGCCAGCTCTTGACCAGTTCGTCGTAGTTGACGGTGACCGGCTTTTCCTTCTCGTTCTCGATCTTCAGCTGCGGAGCAAGGTTGCCCTTGGCCACGGCATCGTCGTGCCAGTAGTTGATGTCATGCTCTTCGGCGAGCTTCGGGCCGATATCGCCCTGAACGCCGGACTTCTCGATACGGGCCATGACCTTTTCCTGCGCTTCGCAGAGCGAGTCCATCGCTTCCTGGGCGGTCTTCGCACCCGAGGACGCATCGCCGATTGCCTGCCACCACAGCTGTGCAAGCTTCGGATAGTCCGGAACGTTGGTGCCGGTCGGCGACCACTGGACGCGGGCCGGCGAACGATAGAACTCGATCAAACCGCCGAGCTTCGGAGCGCGCTCCGTGAACGACTTGTCGTGGATGGTCGAGTCACGAATGAAGGTGAGACCCACGTGGCTCTTCTTCACATCGACAGTCTTGGAGGTGACGAACTGCGCGTAGAGCCATGCAGCCTTGGCGCGGTCGGTCGGTGTCGACTTCATCAGCGTCCAGGAACCCACGTCCTGGTAACCGAGCTTCATGCCGTCCTTCCAGTAGACGCCATGCGGGCTCGGAGCCATGCGCCACTTCGGCGAACCGCCCTCGCCCACCACCGGCAGGCCGTCCTTGACCATGTCCGCGGTGAAGGCGGTGTACCAGAAGATCTGCTGGGCGATGTTGCCCTGGGCCGGAACCGGGCCGGCTTCGGAGAAGGTCATGCCCTGGGCTTCCGGCGGAGCATAGGCCTTCAGCCAATCCAGGTACTTCTGGATGGCGTAGACCGAAGCGGGGCCGTTGGTGTCACCACCGCGTGCGGTGCACGAGCCGACCGGACGGGAGTTTTCATCGACCTTGATGCCCCATTCGTCGACCGGCAGACCGTTCGGAAGGCCCTTGTCGCCATTGCCGGCCATCGACAGCCAGGCGTCGGTGAAGCGCCAGCCGAGCGACGGGTCCTTCTTGCCGTAGTCCATGCTGCCGTAGACGCTCTTCGGACCGCCCATGTAGGACATGTCGCGGCCGGTGAAGAACTCGGCGATGTCCTCATAGGCAGACCAGTTGACCGGAACGCCGAGGTCGTAGCCGTATTTCGCCTTGAAGTCGGCCTTGGTCTTGTCGTCGTTGAACCAGTCGTAGCGGAACCAGTAGAGGTTCGCGAACTGCTGGTCGGGAAGCTGGTAGAGCTTCTTGTCCGGCGCGGTGGTGAACGACGTGCCAACATAGTCGGCGAGATCGAGCATCGGGTCGGTGACGTCCTTGCCGTCGCCGGCCATCCAGTCGGTCAGGTTGCGGACCTGCTGGTAGCGCCAATGGGTACCGATGAGGTCGGAGTCATTCACCCAGCCGTCGTAAAGGTTCTGACCCGTCTGCATCTGGGTCTGGATCTTTTCGACGACGTCACCTTCCTGGATGATGTCGTGGATCACCTTGATGCCGGTGATCTTCGAGAACCAGGGTGCGAGCACCTTGGATTCGTAGGCATGCGTCGTCAGCGATTCGGAAACGACGTGGATTTCCATGCCTTCAAAGGGCTTGGCCGCGTCGATGTACCACTGCATCTGCTTTTCCTGGTCGGCGCGCGACAGGGTCGAAAGATCGCCGATCTCCTCATCCAGGAACTGCTTCGCCTCGTCCATGCCGGCAAATGCCGTGCCGGTCAGGGCAAGCAGCATGGCCGCCGTAGTCGTCAATAGATGCTTTCGCATAGTTACCTCCCAATTGCGATTGCACTTACACAGTCAGATGGACGGAACCCCTCCCCCCATCCGGTCTTCCTTGGCATCAGACAGTCCGGAACACGACGATTGCGTAGATCACGGACAGTCCGAGAGCCCACCACAGGCTGAGGTCTGTCAGACCCAGCCATGCGAGGTTTATGAATGCGCTGCCGAGCAGCGACACGAACAGGCGGTCGCCGCGCGTGGTTTCGAAGCGCAGGATGCCGACGCGCGGATTGCCGCCGGGCGAAACGTATTCCCACACGCCCATGCCGACGAGCAGAGCGAGGATCGTCAGAAAGAAGATCGCCGTCGGCCAGGTCCACGCCATCCAGGAGAAATCGAAGTTCATTGTCATACCCTCCCCAGCGCAAAGCCCTTGGCGATGTAGTTTCTGACGAAGTAGATGACGAGCGCCCCCGGCACGAGCGTCAGCACGCCGGCGGCTGCGAGCAGTCCCCAGTCCATGCCGGCGGCAGACACCGTGCGTGTCATGACGGCGGCGATCGGCTTGGCGTCCGTCGTCGTCAGGGTGCGGGCGATCAGAAGCTCGACCCAGGAGAACATGAAGCAGAAGAAGGCGGCCACTCCGACGCCCGACGCAATCAGCGGCATGAAGATCTTGAAGAAGAAGCGCGGGAAGGAGTAACCGTCGATATAGGCGGTTTCGTCGATTTCCTTCGGCACGCCCGACATGAAGCCTTCCAGGATCCAGACGGCCAGCGGCACGTTGAACAGGCAGTGGGCGAGCGCCACCGCGATATGCGTGTCGATCAGGCCGAAGGCCGAATAGAGCTGGAAGAACGGTAGTGCGAAGACGGCCGGCGGCGCCATGCGGTTGGTCAAAAGCCAGAAGAACAAATGCTTGTCGCCGAGGAAGCGGTAGCGCGAGAATGCGTAAGCTGCGGGCAACGCAACGGCGATCGAAATGATGGTGTTCTGCACCACGTAGATGATCGAGTTGACATATCCCATGTACCAGGAGCTGTCGGTGAAGATCGTCCGGTAATTGGCGAGCGTCGGATTGTGCGGGAAGATCGTCATCGTCGAGATGATCTCCTCGTTGGTCTTGAAGCTCATGTTCGCCAGCCAGTAGATCGGCAGCAGCAGGAAGAGGATGTAGAGGGTGGGAACCAGCCAGGAGAAGCGGGAACCGTCTCTGCGTTTTGCGGTGCTCATTGACGGCTCTCCTTTCAGTTCTTTGCGTCGCTTGTGGTCATGACGGTGTAGAAGACCCATGACAGAAGCAGGATGATGAGGAAGTAGACGATCGACATGGCGGCCGCAGGACCGAGGTCGAACTGGCCGAGCGCCATCTTGACGAGGTCGATCGACAGGAACGTCGTCGAATTGCCAGGGCCACCGCCGGTGACGACGAAGGGCTCGGTGTAGATCATGAAGCTGTCCATGAAGCGCAGCAGGATGGCGATCGTCAGGACGCGCTGCATCTTCGGCAGCTGGATGAAGCGGAACACGGCCCAGCGCGATGCACCGTCGATCTTGGCCGCCTGGTAGTAGGCGTCCGGGATCGAGACGAGGCCGGCATAGCAGAGCAGCACGACGAGACTGGTCCAGTGCCAGACGTCCATGACGACGACGGTAATCCAGGCATCGAACGGATCAGCGACGTAATTGTAGTCGAGGCCCAGCCGGTCGAGAACATAGCCCAGGAGACCGATGTCGCTGCGGCCGAAGATCTGCCAGATGGTGCCGACGACGTTCCACGGAATGAGGAGCGGCAGCGCCATGAGCACGAGGCAGAAGGAGACGCCAAGTCCCTTCTTCGGCATGTTCAGGGCAATGACGATGCCGAGCGGGATCTCGATTGCGAGAATGATGCCGGAGAAGATCAGGTTGCGCATCAGGGCATCCCAGAAGCGCGGCGAATGCAGAAGTTCGGTGAACCAGTCCGTTCCGTTCCAGAAGAACTCGTTGTTGCCGAAGGTATCCTGAACCGAATAGTTGACGACGGTCATCAGCGGGATGACGGCCGAAAACGCCACCAGCACGAGCACGGGCAGGACGAGAAACCAGGCCTTGTTGTTCCAGGGTTTTTCCATCTCTCAGGCCTCCGGTCCGACACGCCAGGAATCGACGTAGACATTGATTGCAGCGGGATCGAAGGAAAGCCGGGCATCGGCCGGGATTTCGCCGTCCTCCGGCACGACGATCGAGAAGGGCTGACCGGCAAATTCGGCACGGACGATCTTCTGCCGGCCGATGTCCTCGACCTTGGCGATGTTGACGGGCATGCCTTCGCGGCCAAGCGTCGCGAATTCGGGACGAATGCCGATCTCGGTGCGGGCACCGGACTTGAACTCCGGCGCGAAGCCGAGCGCGATCGTTTCTCCGCCGACCACGGCGCTGGCGCCATCGATTTTTGCCGGCAGGACGTTCATGCCCGGCGAACCGATGAAATAGCCGACGAAGGTGTGGCGCGGCCGCTGGAACAGCTCTTCCGGCGTACCGATCTGCACGATCTCGCCGCCATACATGACGACCACCTTGTCGGCAAAGGTCAGCGCTTCCGTCTGGTCGTGCGTGACATAGACCATGGTGAAGCCGAAACGGCGGTGAAGCTGCTTGAGCTGGGACCGCAGGACCCACTTCATGTGCGGGTCGATGACGGTCAGCGGCTCGTCGAACAGGATGGCGTTTACGTCGGAACGCACGAGGCCGCGGCCGAGCGAGATCTTCTGCTTCTGGTCGGCGGTCAGGCCACGCGCCTTGCGCTTCGACCAGTCGGCCAGATCGATGATCTCGAGGACCTCTCGGACCCGCTTGTCGACATCGCTTTCCGGGACGTTGCGGTTGCGCAACGGGAAGGCGAGATTGTCGTAGACGGTCATGGTGTCGTAGATGACCGGGAACTGGAATACCTGCGCAATGTTGCGCTCCTGCGTCGACAGGTTGGTAACGTCGCGGTCGCCGAACAGGATGCGGCCTTCCGACGGCTGCAGCAATCCGGAAATGATGTTCAACAGCGTGGTCTTGCCGCAGCCGGACGGTCCGAGCAGAGCGTAGGCGCCGCCGTCGTTCCATTCGTGATGCACTTCCTTCAGCGCGTAGTCCGCATCCGACTGCGGGTTCGGCATGTAGGCGTGGCGGATATGGTCGAGTTTGATACGTGCCATTTTATTCTCCCCGCCCCTTACGCGTCTGCCGCCAGCGTCCGGCCATCGGCGCTGAAGGCAAGCAGATGCCGGGTGTCGACGAAGACGTCCATGGTCTGGTCCGGCGTGATGTCATGGACGCCCGGTTCGATCATCACCCAGCGCTGACCGGCATAGCTCATGTGGACGAAGCTTTCCGAACCGGCGATTTCCGAAATCTCGGTGCGCACCGTCATCTTCGCCGCCCCATCGGATTGTGGCTTGAAGGAAATGTGATGGGGCTGGAAGGCGACCATCACCGGTCCGTCGGAAATGCCCGCCAGATGGGCGGGCACCGCCATGACCGGCTTTCCGTCGACCGTGAAGCTGGTACCCGACTTGACAACCGGCAGCATGTTCAGCGGCGGGTCGGCAAAGGTCTGGGCGGTAACGAGATCGACCGGCCTGCGATAGACGTCGATGGTCTTGCCGAACTGGGTGATGCGTCCTTCCGACAGCGTTGCGGTGTTGCCGCCGAGAAGCAGTGCCTCCGACGGCTCCGTCGTTGCGTAGACGAAGATGGCGCCGGTCTGGGCAAAGACCTTCGGCAGTTCCTCGCGCAGTTCCTCACGCAGCTTGTAGTCGAGATTGGCGAGCGGCTCGTCGAGCAGAACGAGGCTGGCATTCTTGACGATGGCGCGGGCAAGCGCCGTGCGCTGCTGCTGGCCGCCGGACAGATTGAGCGGGGTGCGGTCGAGATAAGGCGTCATCCTGAGAAGCTCTGCGGCGCGGCGCACCTCGCGGTCGATCGTCGCCTTGTCCTTGCCCTGCAGGCGCAGCGGCGAGGCGATGTTCTCGTAAACGGTCATCGCCGGGTAATTGATGAACTGCTGGTAGACCATGGCGACGTTGCGATTCTGGACGGGCACGCCAGTCACATCGACGCCATCAAAGAAGATCGAACCGCTGGTCGGCTTGTCGAGGCCACACATCAATCGCATCAGCGAGGTCTTGCCGGACAGCGTCGGTCCCAGAAGGACGTTCAGCTCTCCCCGCTGAAGCACAAGATTGGTCGGGCGAATGTGATGCTCGCCTCCCACCAATTTGGCCGTATTTCGCAGTTCCAACATCGAAAGTACCGGGCCTCCCACCCTGGTGGCTTCGACGGGGATATGAAGTCCCCTTCGCTATGCCGCCTCAGCCGCCGACATGTATTTCTCCAGCGCCGCCCGCTCCTCGGCGGACAGACGCAACCCCATCTTGGTCCGCCGCCAGAGGATATCCTCTGCAGAGCGGGCCCATTCCTCGTTCACGAGATATCTGACTTCCGCCTCGTAAAGATCGGCGCCGAAGAGATGGCCGAGCGCGGCCGGCTCCTTCGCATCGCCGAGCAGTTTCCAGGCGCGCGTTCCATAGAGCCGCACGAGACGCCGGGCGTGGCGAGCGGACAGGAACGGATAATTCGTCCTCAGACGCGACACTTCGGCCTCGTAGCCGGTCGGCGGGAAGTCGCCACCCGGAAGGGAGGTCCCCGCCGTCCACGACTTGCCTTTCTCGCCGATCGCGGAACCGATCTTTTCGAGAGCCGCCTCGGCGAGACGACGATAGGTCGTCAGCTTGCCGCCGAAGACGTTCAGAAGCGGCGCATTGCCTTCGCCATTTTCCAGGCGCAGCACATAGTCGCGGGTCGCCTCCTGCGCCTTGCTGGCACCGTCGTCGTAAAGCGGGCGGACGGCGGAATAGGTCCAGACGACATCGTCCGGCGTCACCGGTTCCTTGAAATACTCGCTGGCGGCACTGCAGAGATAGGAAATCTCCTCGCCGCTGATCTTCACGTCCTTCGGGTCGCCGTCATAGTCGCGGTCCGTCGTGCCGATCAGGGTAAAGTCCTGTTCGTAAGGGATGGCGAAGATGATGCGGTTGTCCGGGTTCTGGAAGAAATAGGCGCGCGGATCGTCGAACTTCTTCTTCACGACGATGTGGCTGCCCTGAACAAGGCGGACGTTATGGACGTTGTTGTTGCCGAATGTGCCGCTCAAAACATTGTCGACCCAGGGACCGGCGGCATTGACCAGCATGCGGGCGCGATAGTCCGTCATCGCGCCGGTCTGGGTATCCCTGACGGTCACCTTCCAGACGTCGCCGTCGCGGCGGGCGGACGTCACCTTGGTCCGGCTGAGGATCGTCGCGCCGCGTTCCATCGCGTCTCGGGCATTCAGCACCACCATGCGGGCATCATCCACCCAGCCGTCGGAATATTCGAACGCCTTGTCGAACAGCGGCTTCAATGGCTTGCCGGCCGGATCCTGGCGCATGTTGAGCGTCTTCGTCGCCGGCAGAAGCTTGCGACCGCCGAGGTGATCGTAAAGGAAAAGGCCGAGTCGGATGAGCCAGGCCGGGCGAATGCCGCCCTTGTGGAACGGCAGCACGAAGCGCATCGGCCAGATGATGTGCGGCGCCATGGCCCAGAGAACTTCACGCTCCATCAGGGCTTCGCGCACGAGGCGGAATTCATAATATTCGAGATAGCGCAGGCCGCCATGAATGAGCTTGGTTGCGCCGGACGACGTGCCGGAGGCGAAATCGTTCATTTCGGCGAGCGCGACCGAATAGCCGCGCCCCGACGCATCACGTGCGATGCCGCAGCCATTAATGCCGCCACCAATGACGAAAATGTCGAAAGTCGAGTCCGCTGACATTGATTCCCACCCTTGTTTTCGCAATGCACAATTTCTCGCATTTGCGAAAGCAGGAATATGCTAAATCGAAAACAAAACGAATGTCAAACGAAGATTTGTGAAATTTTCACGCCGTGCATTTCTCACGGGCCGGCCGACGTTTCGATCAACCGCACATCGCTTTCGTTGCAGATTTCGCGAATACCAGGCAAGGGGCAATGATCGGTGATGAAGGTATGAACCTGGGAAATATGGCCGATGCGCACCGGCGCCGTGCGCTCGAACTTGCTGGCATCGGAGACGAGGATGACGTGGCGCGCATTGGCAATGATCGCCTGGGCGACTTTCACTTCCCGGTAATCGAAATCGAGAAGCGCGCCATCCTCATCGATCGCGGAGACGCCGATGACGGCGAAATCGACCTTGAACTGACGGATGAAGTCGACGGCAGCCTCACCGACGATACCGCCATCGGAGCCGCGCACCACACCGCCGGAAATGACCACCTCGATTGAGGGGAAGACACGCAAGCGATTGGCGACATTGATATTATTGGTGATGACCATCAGTTCCTTATGGTCACTGAGTGCCTCCCCCACCGCTTCCGTCGTGGTGCCGATGTTGATGAACAGGGAGGAATTGTCGGGGATGATTGCAGCCGCGGCCTGCCCGATCGCCTGCTTTTCCGCAGCCGCCATCGACCGGCGCGCTTCGTATTTGACGTTTTCGTTTCCGGTCGGGAATAGCGCGCCGCCATGGATGCGCGTCAAGGCGCCTGCATCGCAGAGGTCGTTCAGATCCTTGCGGATCGTCTGGGGGGTGACGGAGAAGCGTGTGGAGAGTTCCTCGACGAGAACCCGACCCTGCCCCTTGGCAAGCTCGACGATCTCCGTCTGGCGGCTGGTAAAATGCATGGTCCCCCCTCGTGAACTTGCTTTTTGCATTCATCGTAGGGAAAAATGAAAGCGTAGCAACTGAAATGCGAAAGGCCCGGCGAATAGCGCCGGGCCTTCCTTTTGGGACAATCGTCCGCCATCGATCTCAATCGTAGAGAACGGCAGCGATCTTGGGGTCTTCCATGTTGGACTTGTCGTACCAGTAGAAGCCGGTGTCGATGTGCTTCTCGACCGGCTCGCCCTTGACGGCGGCAACGGCAGCCTTGACGGTCTCGTAACCGATGCCGACCGGGTTCTGGGTGATCGCGCCGGCCATCACGCCGTCCATGATCGCCTGCTTCTGGCCCTTGCCGGAATCGTAGCCGATGATGACGATCTTGCCGACATTGCCGGTTTCCTTGACGCCGTTGACGACGCCGAGAGCCGAGCCTTCATTGGCGCCGAAGATGCCCTTGATATCGGGGTTGGCAGCAATGATCGACTTGGTGATTTCGGTCGACTGAAGCTGGTCGCCAGCACCGTACTGGATGTCGACGATCTCGATGTTCGGATGCTTTTCCTTCATCTCGTTGACGAAGCCGTCACGGCGGTCGATACCGGTGCGCGAGGTCTGGTCGTGCACGACGAGCGCGACCTTGCCGGAATCACCGATCATCTCGGCCATCTTGTCGGCGGCCAGTGCCGCAGCGGCGACGTTGTCCGTCGAGCAGGTGGTGACCGGAATGTCGCTGTCGACGCCGGAGTCAAAGGCGATGACCGGGATGTTTTCGGACTGTGCCTTCTTCAGGAGCGGGATCGCCGCCTGGCTGTCGAGGGCTGCAAAGCCGATGGCACGCGGATGCTTGGCAAGCGCTGCGCTCAGCATGTCGATCTGCTTGTCGACCTGGGCTTCCGTATCCGGACCTTCGAAAGTGACGTCGACGCCGAAATCGGCGGCGGCCTTGTCGGCACCCGATTTCACGGCCTGCCAGAACTGATGCTGGAAGCCCTTCGAGATCAGCGGGATGTACATCTTGTCTTCGGCGCTGGCGCCACCGGCGGCTGCAAGCATGGCCGTCGCGCTGACGAGACCCAGGATAGTGCGTCTTGTGAACATGTGTTCCTCCTAAAGTTAACGTTCACTCGGTAGTCGTATTCCATTCCAGGGGCGGTTCTCCCCTTCTTGCCTCCGCTGTCCTCCTCGGAATGGCGGAAGCAAACTCTTCCACGGTCAGACGCGCTTGCGCCGGACCATGTCGGCATAGACAGCCGCAATGATGATCGAGCCGGTGACGACCGTCTGCCATTCCTGCGGCATAGAGAGAATGCGCAGGCCGTTCAGAAGGACCGACATGATCAGTGCACCGATTACCGTCCCAAGGATCGTGCCGCGGCCGCCGGAGAGCGACGTTCCGCCGATCACCACGGCGGCGATGGCATCGAGTTCGTAACCTTGACCCAAGGCCGGTTGCGCGGAATTGAGGCGCGAGGCGATGACGAGGCCGGCAATGCCGCAAATGCCGCCGGCGAGAGCGTAGATTGCCATCTTCCAGGCATCGACATTGACGCCCGAGAGGCGCGCGGCCTCTTCGTTGGAACCAAGGGCGAAGCAGTAGCGGCCCAGCACCGTGCGCCCCAGAATGTAGGACGCCACGCCGGCGACGATGAACAGGATGATGACGCCGTTGGGCACGGGCACGCCCGGGAAGATGTCGCCGACGATGGATCCCGTCGAGATCAACGAGAATCCCGGCGTGTCGTTGAAATAAATCGGCTTGGTACCGGAAATGACGAGCGACAGACCCTTGAGGATCAGCATCATGCCGAGCGTGGCGATGAAGGGGGGAACCTTCATCTTGGCGATCACCGTGCCGGAGACGAGACCGACGCAGGCACCGGTTCCAATTGCGGCAATGATGCCGAGCGGCAGCGGCATGCCGGCGTTCGTCAGCACGACGCCGGCGATGACGGCCGTAAAGGTCATCAGGGTTCCGACCGACAGGTCGATGCCACCGGTGATGATGACGAGTGTTGCCGCGACCGCGAGAATGCCGTTGACGCTGGTCGCCTGCAGAATCGCCAGAATGTTCGACGTCTGCATGAAATTCGGCGAGGCGATCGAGAACCCGACGACAAGCACGATCAGTGAGGCGAAGGCCCAGATTTTCTGCTGCGCGGATGAAAAGCGGCCGGGGCCTTTCGGGGCGGCCGGGGCCGGCGTCTGCGCTGCCGTTGCTTCCTGATTGGTCATCCTGCCCTCCTGGCATTTGCTTCGTTCGCACCGGCTGCCGCCATGGATTCGCGCAGCGTCGCCAGATGCATGATGTCTTCCTGTTTGGTTGCCGCTCCACCTGGCAGAATGCCCGTCAGACGCCCTTCGCACATCACGGCGATACGATGCGACAGACGCAGGACCTCCGGCAGTTCGGAACTGATGACAATGATCGCCTTGCCGCTTGCGGCAAGTTCCATCAGCAGATCATAGATTTCCGACTTCGCACCGACATCGATCCCGCGGGTCGGCTCGTCGAAGATGAGGATGTCACAGTCGCGCAGCAGCCATTTGGCAATGACTACCTTCTGCTGGTTGCCACCCGACAGAAGCCGGACCTCCTGACGATCCGACGGCGTGCGGATGCCAAGCTGGCGGATATAACCGACAGCGGTCTCCTGCATCGCCTTCTCGTCAAGCCGGCCCATGCCGTTGGTATATTGCTTGAGCGAGGCAAGCGTGATGTTGGCACGGACATCCATGCCGAGAGCAAGACCGAAATGCTTGCGGTCTTCGGACAGATAGCCGATGCCGGCTTTTACCGCGTCGTGGGGTGTTGAAATCCTGGTGGGCTTGCCGTGGACATGGATTTCCCCGGACTCAAGCGGGTCGGCGCCGAAAATCGCCCGGGCAACTTCGGTGCGGCCCGCACCCATCAGACCGGCAAAGCCGAGAATCTCGCCCTTGCGGACGGAAAACGAAACATCGCGAATTTCACGGCCACGGTTGAGCCCACGAACCTCGAGCGCCAACTCGTTGGCGGACGTATCGGGAACGGTGAGCGCCTCGTCCTTGACCTCGCGGCCGACCATCATGGCGATGATCCGGTTGATCGGCGTGTCCGCGGCTTCGACCGTTCCAACCCATTCGCCGTCTCGCATGACCGTCACGCGGTCGGCTATGCGCTTGAGTTCATCCATCTTGTGGCTGATATAGACGACGCCGACACCTTCAGCCTTCAGCTTGCGGATCATGGCAAACAGTTCGGCGATTTCCGCATCGTTCAGCGCTGCCGTCGGCTCGTCCATGATCAGGATGCGCGAGCGGTAGGAGAGAGCCTTGGCAATCTCGACCATCTGCTGCTTGGCGATCGTCAGACCGCCGACAACCACTTCGGGGCTGAGCTTCAAATTCATTGCGGCAAAGATGTCAGCGGCCTGGCGGTTCAGCTTCTTCTCGTCGAGACGGCCGAACGACAGACGGGGCTCGCGGCCGATAAAGATGTTCTGCGCCGCGGTCAGGTCATTCATCAGGCTGAGCTCCTGATGGATGATGCCGATGCCGGCCGCCTGGGCGGCGCGCGGGCCATCGAGCGTGACGGACGAACCACCTACGAGGATCTCGCCTTCATCGGGCTGGTAGATGCCCGACAGGATCTTCATCAGCGTCGACTTGCCGGCGCCGTTCTCGCCCATCAGTGCATGCACTTCGCCCGGTCGCAGGTCGAAATTCACGCTTTTCAGGGCATGGACGCCGGGGAACCGCTTCTCGATCCCCCGCATTTCCACCATGTTTTCCATTCTTGACCCTCCCTTGCCTTGAATGTCTTCGTCAGATTGTCACACCGCCATCCACAAGCAATGCCTGACCACTGACGAAGCGACTTTCGTCGGAGAGAAGATAAATGACCATCGGAGCGATGTCGTTTACGGTCGCCAGCCGGCCCATGGGCTGACGGGCGATGAAGTCCTTTTCTGCCTGCACCGGATCGGCGGCGGATGCGATGCGGCCACGCAGCGACGGCGTATCGACGGTTCCCGGGCACAGCGCATTGCAGCGCACGCCCTGCTTGACGAAGTCGGCGGCGATGGATTTCGTCAGCCCTATGACGGCAGCCTTGCTCGCGCCATAGACGGCGCGCAGCGGGAAGCCTTTGATGGAAGACGCCATGGAGGCCATGTTGACGATCGACACGGCGCCAGTCGCCTCTGCCCGTTCCAGCATGCCGGGCAGAAGCGCGCGGCACATGCGCATCATGGCGGTGACGTTCAGGTCCATGGAAAAGGCCCAGTCTTCGTCACTCACATCCAGTATGGAGCCGTGATGGACGAAGCCGGCGCAATTGAACAGGCCGTCGAGCGGCGGCAGGTCGGCGGCAAGCGCCTTGATCTCATCCGGCTTGGTCACGTCGAGAAGCCGGGTCTCGATCGCGGGATTCTCCTTTGCCAAGGTCGCCAGCGTCTCGGCATTGATATCGGTTGCGATCACCTTTGCGCCTTCGGCCGCACAGCCAAGCGCAGATGCCTTGCCAATGCCCTGGCCAGCGGCGGTGATCAGGATCGTTTTGTCTTTCAGTCTCATTGCCTATACTCCCTGAACCCGCGGCCTACATGACAGCGCCGATTTGCCAGGGCACGAATTCCGCCCCACCAAAGCCCAATTCCTCGCTCTTCGTTTCTTCCCCGGATGCGACGCGGATGATCAGTTCGAAGAGTTCACGGCCCTTGTCCTCGATGCTGACACCGTTCGTGACGATGTCACCGCAATTCAAATCCATGTCGTCCTTCATCCGCTCGTACATTTCCGAATTGGTGGCGAGCTTGATGCAGGGCGTGGGCTTGTAGCCGGAGACCGAACCGCGGCCGGTCGTAAACACGATCAGGTTGGCGCCGGACGCGACCTGGCCGGTGACCGAGCACGGATCGAAGCCGGGGCTGTCCATGAAGACAAAGCCCTTCTGGTCGATCTTCTCGCCGAACTTGTAGACGCCGCGCAGCGGTGCGGTGCCACCCTTGGCGACCGCGCCGAGCGACTTTTCCAGAATGGTGGTCAGGCCGCCGCGCTTGTTGCCTGGCGACGGGTTGTTGTCCATCTCGCCGCCGTTGCGAGCGGTATAATCCTCCCACCAGCGGATGCGCTCGATCAGCTTTTCGCCGACCTCTACCGTTTCGGCGCGGCTCGTCAGCAGGTGTTCAGCGCCGTAGATTTCCGAGGTTTCCGACAGGATCGTCGTGCCGCCGTGGCGCACGAGCAGATCGGAAGCATAGCCGAGAGCCGGATTGGCGGTGATCCCGGAATAGCCGTCGGAACCGCCGCACTGCATGCCGATGACGATTTCGGAGACCGGCGCCGGGCTGCGGACGGCGCGGTTGGCGAATTCGGCCACTCCGCGCAGCTCTTCCAGACCCTTTTCGATCGTCTTGCGGGTGCCACCCTCATGCTGGATGGTCATGTAGCGCAGCATGCCGTCCTTGCGGATGCGGCGGCCGCCGACGAGATCGGGGATCTGCATAACTTCGCAGCCGAGGCCGACAAGCAGTATGCCGCCGAAGTTCGGGTTCTGCGCATAGCCGGACAGCGTGCGGAACAGGGTCGCATAGCCTTCGTCCTTGCCGGACATGCCGCAACCGGTGCCGTGCACGATCGGCACGATGCCGTCGACATTCGGGAAAGCGTCGAGCATTCCGGATTTCTCGGCCGCCTCGGCAATGAACCGGGCGACCGAGCCGGAACAGTTCACGGACGTCAGGATGCCGATGTAGTTGCGGGTGCCGACCTTCCCGTCTGCACGGTGGTAGCCCATGAAGGTGCGCTTTTCGGCGATCTCCGGCAGCGGAGCATTGCGGCTCGCGAAGGCGTAATCCTGGGTATGCTCGCCCATGCCGAGATTGTGGACATGAACGTGTTCGCCAGGCGTGATGTCCTGCTTGGCCTGACCGATGATCTGACCATAGCGCAGCACGTTTTCGCCGGCCGCAATGGCGGCCGTGGCAATCTTGTGTCCACGCGGGACGGCCTGGGAAAGCGTTACGCTCTCTACAACGCTGCCTGCCGGCAAATCGTCCAGTGCAATCACGACGTTGTCGTCGGCCTGCAGGCGAATGATCTTCGCGGCAGCGTTCATCTGGATATCTCCTCCAACACTCGTCCCGTATTCAAGTTCGGGATTGGCACAAGAGGTAGCTTGACTTGGCGGAGCTGTCAACTAACATGTTAGTCAGCAGGAGGATAATCAGGGACATGACGGAAACGCTGGATGCCGCATCATTGACGGCCATTTCAGACCTGCCCGGTTCACTGGCGCAGCGTGTCTACCAATCGCTGCGCGACGCGATCCTGTCCCTTGCCGTGCCACCGGGCGCCGTCTTGCGGAAGAGCGTGATTTGCGAGGAACTCGGCGTTTCTCGGTCGCCCGTTTCGGAAGCGATTGCCCGCCTGTCTTCCGAAGGGCTGGTTGACGTCATTCCACAGTCCGGGACGCGCGTGTCGCGCTTTTCCATCGATGAAATCCGCGAAGGCGCCTTCATGCGGGAAGCGCTCGAGCTTGCTGCCGTCGCCAAGGTTGCGACCGATAGAACGCCCGAGCAACTGGCCCAGCTGACCCGCAACCTGCGCCTGATGGAGCTTCTTGCCGAAGACAACGATCAGGCCGGCTTCTACAAGGAAGACGAAGCCTTTCACGCCCTTCTGATGGAGTTTACCGGATTCCCCGGCCTCGCCGCCGCTGTGGCAACCATCTCGCTCAAGCTGAAGCGTCCGCGCATCCTGCTTCTGCCTTCGCCGGGCCGCTCCGCGGAAGTGGTCGCCGAGCACAGGGAGGTTCTGGAGGCGATTCGTGACGGCGATGCTGAAAAGGCCCAGGCCTCTCTCCGTTTCCACCTCAGCCAGCTGGTCCGACGTTTCGACTCGCTGGAAAAGCAACACCCCGAATTCTTCCGCCCGAAATAGGGCGGCAGCAACAACCAGAATTCCCCACGGGAGGACATCATGAAACCATCCGACATCCGGCTCCTTAACGGGAGAACAAAGACACCCGTGCCGCTGACCCGCATGGGTTTTGGCGGCGCGCCGCTCGGCAATTTGTACCGCAAGATCAGCGAAGAGGACGCTCAGGCCGCGTTGCTCGCAGCCTATGAAGCCGGCGTGCGCTATTTCGATACGGCACCGCAATACGGCCTCGGGCGCTCGGAAGAACGCTTCGGCAAGGCGATGAAGGTCTTCGGGCGCGACAACATCCAGCTATCGACAAAGATCGGCCGGCTGCTTCTCGATTGCGAACCGCATGAAGTCACCCCAGAGGCCTTCGTCGATGTGCCGCAGAAACGCATCGTTTTCGACTACACCTATGACGGGGTGATGCGCAGCTACGAGGCAAGCCGCCAGCGAATGGATATCCGCAATGCCGACATTCTGCTCGTTCATGACGTCGATGTCTTTTCCCAGGGATCGCAGGAGAAAAGCGACGAAAAGGTCCGCGAACTCTTCGACGGAGGCGGCTACAAGGCGCTGATCGAACTGCGTGACGCGGGCGAGATCGCCGCGATCGGCGCAGGCGTGAACGAATGGCAGGTTTGCGAACGCCTGCTCGGGCTGGGTGACTTCGACTGCTTCCTGCTCGCAGGCCGCTATACGCTTCTGGAACAGGAAGCGCTCGACAGCTTCCTGCCGCTCTGCGAACGCCGCGACGTCGGCATCATTCTCGGCGGCCCCTACAATTCCGGCATTCTCGCGACCGGGGCGATCGAGGGGGCGAAATACAATTATGCCCCCGCGCCGGAACCGATCCTGGAGCGCGTGCGCCGTATCGAAGAGGTCTGCAAGGCGCACGACACGAAGTTGATCGCCGCCGCACTGCAATTCGTCTTCGGCCACCCCTGCGTCAAGACGGTCATCCCCGGAGCCGTCAACGCCGGCGAGGTGAAGGCGAATGCCGCGCTGCTAGAAACCACCATTCCCGACGGCTTCTGGTCCGACCTGAAGTCACAGGGCCTTGTCCGCCCGGATGCGCCGCTACCGACGGAGACCTCGCATGCTGCGTAACATACCGCAAATCCTGTCGCCGGAACTGCTCTACACGCTGCGCGCCATGGGCCATGGAGACGAGATCGTCATTGCCGACGCCAATTTCCCGGGCTCCAGCATCGGCCCGGATTGCCTGCGCCTCGACGGCATTTCGGCAACCGACACGATGAAGGCCATCCTGACCGTCATGCCGCTCGACACATATGTGCCGGATCCGGCGCTGACCATGCAGGTGGTGGGCGAACCGGACGCGGTGCCCGAGGTCGTTGCGGAGTTCCAGTCACTGATCAATTCGACCGCCGACAACCCGGCAAAGATCGGCACCCTGGAGCGTTTCGCCTTTTACGAACGCGCCAGCAATGCCTTCGCGATCGTCCAGACCGGCGAACAGCGGCTTTACGGCAATATCATCCTGAAAAAGGGCGTCATCGGCCCGTAATCGACGCCCAAATGAAGCCGCCGCTCCCGGTTATCCGGCGGGCGGCGGCTTTTTCGCGTCCTAGAGGTCACCGCCGAAGATGTCGCGGGTGTAAACCTTGTCCTTGACGTCATCGAGTTCCGGATGGAACCGGTTTGCCAGGACCACGTCCGACATCGCCTTGAACTCTTCCAGATCGCGCACGACGCGGGAATGGAAGAATTCCTCTTCCTTCATCGCCGGCTCGTACAGCACGACATTGATGCCCTTGGCCTTGATGCGCTTCATCACGCCCTGGATGGAGGAATCACGGAAATTGTCCGACTCAGCCTTCATCGTCAGACGGTAGATGCCGACGACGCGCGGGTTCAGGCGGATGACGCTTTCTGCAACGAAATCCTTGCGGGTCGAGTTCGCCTCAACGATGGCGCGGATCAGGTTCTGCGGCACGTCGCTGTAATTGGCCAGCAACTGCTTGGTATCCTTCGGCAGGCAGTAGCCGCCATAGCCGAAGGACGGATTGTTGTAATGCGTGCCGATGCGCGGATCGAGGCTGACCCCGCTGATGACTTCCGAGGCATTCAGCCCGTGCGTGGCGGCATAGGTGTCGAGCTCGTTGAAGTAGGCAACGCGCATGGCAAGGTACGTGTTGGCGAACAGCTTGACCGCCTCGGCCTCGCTCGAGCCGGTGAAGAGAACCGGAATATCCTGCTTGATGGCGCCCTGGCAGAGAAGGTCGGCAAACACCCTGGCGCGCTCGGACCGCTCACCCACAACGATACGCGAGGGGTGCAGGTTGTCGTAAAGCGCCCGGCCCTCACGCAGGAATTCCGGCGAGAAGATGATGTTGTCCGACTTGAACATGCGGCGGACCGAATCCGTGTAGCCGACGGGGATGGTCGACTTGATGACGATCGTAGCTGACGGATTGACGGAGATCGCATCACGGATCGCCGCCTCGACGGCACGGGTGTCGAAATGGTTGGTCACCGGATCGTAATTGGTCGGCGTCCCGATGATGACAAAATCGGCACCGGCATAGGCGTCGTTGATATCGGTCGTAGCGCGGAGGTTGAGCTCCTTCGTCGCCAGGTATTCCTCGATCTCCCTGTCCACCAGCGGCGAGACGCGGCGATTGATCATGTCGACGCGGCTTTCGGAAATATCGACGCCGACGACCTCATTGTGCTGCGCCAGCGTGATGGCGTTGGAAATGCCCACATAGCCGAGACCGGCAACCGTAATTTTCATGCCCTGCTCCAAATGTCGCGCGTTCGGGCCGGGTCCAGCGCGCGCACCCGGCGGCGCTGTCGTCTATCCAGCCCGCGCGACATTCGTGTGACGCGGAAGCTGCCGGCGGAAAGCGATTTCCTGTTGCGCGCCAGCAATCATATCCGACCGGTCAGGTCAAGGTTTCACCGTCATCGGAGGCGCCTCGGCAAGGACAGGCCGCACGAAGCGCAGACGCAGCGCATTGGTCAGCACGAAGACCGAGGAAAGAGCCATGGCACCGGCGGCAATCACCGGCGACAGCAGGATGCCATAGACCGGATAGAGCACGCCGGCCGCGACGGGGATGAGAAGCACGTTATATCCGAAGGCCCAGAAAAGGTTCTCCTTGATATTGCGCATGGTCCGCCGACTGATGTCGAAGGCGTTGACGACCCCGCCGAGCTCTCCCGACATCAGCACGACATCGGCGCTTTCGATCGCCACATCCGTTCCCGTGCCGATGGCGAGACCGACATCGGCGCTGGCGAGCGCCGGAGCGTCGTTGATCCCGTCGCCGACAAAGGCGAGCTTGCCGTGCGCCGTCTGCAAACGTTTGAGCGCCTGCACCTTGCCGTCCGGCAGTACCTCTGCGACCACATCGTCGATCCCGAGTTCGGCGGCGATCGCCTCCGCCGTGCGCCGATTGTCGCCGGTAATCATCGCGATCTTCAATCCGAGGCGGTGCAGCGCGTCAACCGTCGCGCGCGCCGACGGCTTGACGGGATCGGCAACACCCATCGCAGCGGCCGCGCGACCGTCGATTGCCGCGTAAAGCGGGCTGCGCCCGGCAGTACCAAACGTCGCGCCCGCCTCGGCGAGCGAACCGAGCGCGATGCCCTCGGAGCCGAGAAGCCTGTCGGCCCCGACCAGAACCTCACGGCCGTCGATGGTGCCCTTCAACCCCATGCCGGTGACGGAGGTGAAATTCTGCACCTCAGACCTCGCCAGCCCCTGCGCGTCGGCAGCCCGGGTGATGGCTGCGGCGATCGGGTGTTCGGACAGGCTTTCGAGGGATGCGACGAGGCGCAGGACCTCGGCCTCCTCCATGCCGTCAGCGACCGTGATATCCGTAAGCTCGGGCCGACCGATGGTCAGCGTGCCGGTCTTGTCGAAGGCGACGATCTGGCTTTCGTGCAGCGACTGGAGGGCGTCACCCTTGCGAAAGAGGACGCCGAGTTCTGCCGCCCGGCCGCTGCCGACCATGATCGAGGTCGGCGTCGCGAGACCCATGGCGCAGGGGCAAGCAATGATCAGAACGGCGACGCCGGCGACCAGCGCATAGGTGAGATCGGGACCGAAGAGGAGCCAGACCGCAATGGTCGCGATCGCTGCGGCAATGACGGCCGGAACGAACCAGGAGGTGATACGGTCGACCATGCCCTGTATCGGCAGCTTGGCGCCCTGGGCCTGCTCGACCATGCGGATGATCTGCGACAGCATCGTATCGGACCCGACCTTGGTCGCCCGGAAGGTGAACGAGCCCGTGCCGTTGACCGTGCCGCCGGTGACCGCCGCCCCTTCGCGCTTTTCGACCGGCGCCGGTTCGCCGCTGATCATGCTTTCGTCGACGAAGGAGTGTCCCTGCACGACCTCGCCATCCACGGCGATCTTCTGGCCGGGCAGAACCCGGATGACGTCACCCACGACAATGTTATCAATGGAAAGCTCAACGAAGGCCCCATCGCGCTCGACCTGCGCCGTCTTCGCCTGCAGGCCGATGAGCTTGCGGATGGCTTCGCCCGTCTGCCCCTTGGCGCGGGCCTCGAGATATCGGCCGACAAGAATCAGGACGACGATCATAGCGCCTGCTTCGTAATAGACGTTGCGGGTGCCTGGCGGCAGAAGACTAGGGAAGAACGTGGCGACGACCGAGAAGCCCCAGGCGGCGGAGGCGCCGAGCGCGACCAGCGAGTTCATGTCAGGGGCGGCCTTGAACAAGGCAGGAATGCCGATCGTGAAGAAGCGCCGGCCGGGCCATATGAGCACGATCGTGGTCAGGACGAACTGGATGATCCAGCTCGCCTGCATGCCGATCGTCGCATGCAGCCACTCGTGAAAGGCAGGAACGGCGTGGCCGCCCATTTCCATCACGAAGACCGGCAATGTCAGAAGCCCGGCGATGATCGCCTTCTTCTTCAGCTCGGCCGCTTCGCCTGCCTTCCGGTCCCTGCCCTCGTCGGCAGCGGTGCTCGACTTCAGCTTCGCCGGGTATCCGGCCTTTGCCGACGCCTCGATCAGTTGCCGCGTCGAGACGGCACCATCGACGTAACGGACAGTCGCCGTTTCGGAGGCAAGGTTGACCGAAGCGTCCAACACACCGGGAACTGCCGAGAGCGCCTTTTCCACGCGCTTGACGCAGGAGGCGCAGGTCATCGAGTCAATCTCGAGACTGACGGTCTCTTCGGCTGCTTGATAGCCAGCCTTTTCGAGCGCTGCGACGAGTGGCGCGCTGCCTGCAGAGCCGTCATATTCGACGCGTGCCGTTTCGGAGGCCAGATTGACCGAGGCGCCCCTGACGCCCGGCACCGCCGAGAGCGCTTTTTCGACGCGCTTCACGCAGGACGCGCAAGACATTCCGCCAACCTTGAGCGTCAGTGTTTCCGGTGCGGACATGGCCGGTTCCTTCCCTGCACAATTTCGATTGGCCCATAAAATAATCCTTCCCACAATGGGAAGGTCAATAGCGCCGACGAACGATTAGCGGAAACAACGAATGGGCTTGACCTTCCCACCGTGGGAAGCCCTAAGTTCAGTCACATGCAATCGGTATTGAGGCCGAACGGATCGAAAAAGGAGTATCATCATGAATGCTGACAGCACGCAGACGTCCACAGGCACGACAGTCTTTCATGTGCCGGACATGACCTGCAATCACTGTGTCGGAACAATCAAGTCGGCGCTCGCAGACCAGATGCCCGACGCTACGGTGGCGATCGACCTCGGCAAGGCAGAGGTCCGCGTCGGCGGCGACAAGGCGCGGGCCGAATCGATTATTCGCGATGCGGGATATACGCCAAGCGTCGTGGCCTGACACTTTCTGCCGACCGGTCCTCGCGGAAGTTGGAGATGCCGAGCAGAGTGTGGGATACGGCGTAAAATTTGAAGTGACGGATCGGGCATATCGCCCGGTCACGAACCTGCCGAATGGCGGATCTTACTCTTCGCGCAGCTTGCGAACACGCTGGATGTGCTTGGTGAGCCGTTCCCTCGGCGTGAGGGGCTGACGCTTCTTGTCGGCAGCGGCAATAGACTGTTCCCAACGCGATTTCTGTGACGGCGGCCGTTCGCGCTCTTCCCGCACATTGCTGTTGCTGGCCCGCATGAACCAGCCTTCGGTTGCTGGTGAATCCACAGCGAAAAAGGCTTCCGCAGATTTTTGCTGCTGAAGGGGCGTGTTCTGCTGCACGGGCCTGCGTACAGGCGCCTCCTGCTGCTGCACAGGTCGAGGCCGTGCTGCCGCCGGTGCCTCCTGCTGCTGCACGGGGCGCGGCCGTATTGCTGCCGGTGCAACCGGGGCTGCGCGGCTTGGCAAGGGCGTGACGGCAGGCTTCGGCGCAAGCGCCGGCTGCGCCTCGCGGTCTCCGGCATCCCCGACCCGACCGACCAGGATGGAATAAACGCGCAAAACCTTCTTCTGGATGAGATCGTGATCCGGTGACGCCTGGATGGCATCGCGGGCCTGCACGAATGTCGAGAACATGGCGTTGAAGAAGGTCCAGAAATTCTGCTCGCCGAAGTAATGATAATCTTCACGGACTGCGATCATCCGCTTCAGGTAATGGTCGATGCGCGCCATCGCCTCCACCTCGAGAACGCCTGCGCCCATCACGGCCTCTGCGGCAGCCTGCACCGCTTCGACAGCATCTTCGATCTCGCTCTCGTCACTTTCGACAATCCCTTCGCTTTGCAACCGAAGCGAGATCGCCTCCAGGATTGCCAGATTGGTCGCCGAGAAGTGACGCTGGAAATGCGGTTCGGCGCGCGCGCCGAAATGTTTCGCCTCAAATGTATCGGCTACGAGGTCGAGGCATTCCATCCATCCGGTGCGGACGGAAAGTTTACGTAGGGGAAGGTGGCTGATCTCGACCTTGATGTCTTCGCACAGTCCGCGCAAATTGTTCTGCAACGCGGCAAAAGACGAATACTGAAGAGATTGCGTAATATCTTCAATGACTTGCCAGACCATGACGGACTGGTGGGTGGCCACATGCGGAATAATGGCCATCGCATTGCCCAATAATGCTGAGCACAAATTCTGAAGCCGCTCCGCTTTATCGACCAATTCAATGCCCCTGAACAATTTCTAACCCGTTATATAATCAATACACGATTTCACCACATTGACGCCACACTTAATTTACACGCTTTAGTTACCATTTTTGGGCCTAATGATCTGCCTTCCGTAACGTCATGATTTTTGGTATGCGCTTATTGCATATTGGAAATTTCTAATTCTCCGCCACAATCGCGGCCTCTCTGAAAATGGCATAGTGCAATTTGTCGCATGCCGTCGGACGAGTCGTTTGGGACCACCCGAGCGAGAAAACGGGTCGAGACAAATTGCTCGCATGACGCGATTCGTTTGTTTGAAATTCAGTTTTGGCATTCAGGAATACGATGAACTCACGCCCCACAGCAGCACAGCCCGCCGAATACGGAAAAACAACAGAATTTTCAGCCGCCGAGCTTGCCGCCCATCCGTTGTTCCCGGCAATTGACCAGGATCTGGCACGCCATCTGATCGCCATTCACCGCGAGACGCCCAAACTTGCCCGGCTGAAGGCATCGCATCGCAAATGGCTGATGACGCAATCGCTGTTCACCCTCTGCCTGGAGCGCAACGAGGACGACCCGCTGTCGGGCCTGACGATTTCCCGCTTCATCGATGTTGCCACCTCGATCGGCGCCGTCAGCCGCAACACGGCGGAATCCTTCATCAAGGAAATGCTGACCTACAAGTTTCTCGAAAGGATACCGAACGACCGCGACAAGCGCTTTCAGATCCTGACGATCACCGATATCAGCTACGATGCGATGGAAAGCTGGTTCAACGGGCACATGAAGGGCCTCGACCGCCTCGACGGCGGCAACCGGTTTGCGGTCTGCGCGAACGATCCGCGAATATTCCGCATGTCACAGCCGCGTGCGGCCGACAGGCTCGTCAACAACCCGGTCTGGCGCCATCCGGCCGACAGCATCGGCGCCTTCCTGCATTCCGACCTCGGCGGCATGGTGCTGCATGAACTCATGTCGCATATCACCGATTTCAGGACTGCGGACGACAGGATCCGCGTCGCCCAGATCTCCATCACCCAGATCGCGCGCACATATATGGTGTCCGCGTCGAACGTGAAGCGCATGTTCAAGCGGGCCGAGGATGCCGGCCATCTGACCTGGGGGGATGAAAGCCGGAAAAAGACGCTTTGGCTCTCCCGCGGTTTCATCGATGACTACCTCGGTTGGCAGGCGGAGAAATTCGCGGCCCTGGACGAAGCGTTTCATTGGAGCGTCGGACAGTTGGCAGACGGCTGATTTTGGGCCACAACTATACCATGCTGATCGAAAACGACCCACTCCATGCCTTTCTGCCATATCCCGCCGTTCCGGTTTCCAATGCAACCGGCGGACCGCTCGCCGGCCTCACGCTTGCGGTCAAGGACCTCTTCGACGTCGCGGGATACAGAACCGGATGCGGCTCGCCGCTGAAGCTTGCAGCAAGCGCGATCAAGGACCGGAATGCTCCCGCCGTGCAGGCTCTGCTTGACGCCGGAGCCCGCTTTGTTGGCAAGACGCATACCGATGAACTTGCCTGGTCGCTTTACGGGATGAACCCGCATTTCGGCACACCGGTCAATCCGGCCGCCCCCGGCCGCATTCCGGGCGGGTCATCATCCGGTTCGGCCTCGGCGGTTGCCGGCGGCCTCGCTGATATCGCGCTCGGGACGGATACCGGCGGCTCGATCCGTGCGCCGGCAAGCTTCTGCGGCATATGGGGATTGCGGCCGACGCACGGGCGGATTTCCCTCTCCGGCTGCATGGAACTGGCCGCGAGCCTCGACACCTGCGGATTCTTTGCCCGCGATGCTGAGACGCTGGCGAATGTCGGGACGGTGCTCATGGGGCCCGACGCGGCGCCGTTGCCCGATGCCCCGCGTTTCCTGCAACCTATCGACATGATCGAACCGCTGCCGGCGGCGAGCCGTGCGCTCTACGACAGTGTCTTTTCCGACCTGTCCACGGCCATGGTCTCCGTATATCCGGAAGGCGGGGCGGATGCGCTCTACCAGGCTTTCCGGATCGTCCAGACCTGCGACATCAAGCGGTCGCAACTCGATTTCATTCTCGAAAGCGGCATGCCACTGGCGCGCGGGCTCGACGATCGGGTGGCCTTCGCACAGGCCGTGACCGAAGAACAGGAGAACGAGGCGATCTCGCTTCGCGAAGATTTCCGCACCGCAATCGACGCACTGCTCGGCAGCGACGGCGTTCTTCTGGCGCCGGCGGTTCATGACGCTCCCTTCCGGCTGGATGCGCCTGCCAGCGTGTTCGACAGCTATCGCCACGATGCGATGCGGCTTCTCTCCGTCGCCGGCATGGCCGGTCTGCCGCAGGTGACCTTTCCCGCGGGTCTCATAGAAGGTGCGCCATTCGGCCTGTCGCTGATCGGACCGCGGGGGTCCGACCTGTCGTTGATGACTATCGCGGCGCGCCTTTTTGCCGACCGCCACAAGACGGACTAGGCTTGATGATGCCCTCGCCGACCGTCAGGACGCTCACACCGGATGAGATCACCGAACTGGTGAGCTGGGCCGGCAATGAAGGCTGGAACCCCGGCCCTGGGGATGCGAAGGCATTTGCCGCCGCCGATCCGGACGGCTTCATAGGCTGTTTCGTCAACGGCACTTTCGTCGCAGGCATATCCGCCGTGCGTTATGGCACGGATTTCGGCTTCATAGGCCTTTACATCTGCAGGCCCGAGCATCGCGGCAAGGGCTATGGCAGGCTGGTGTGGGATGCCGGCATGGCCGCGCTTGCCGGGCGCACGATCGGCCTGGACGGCGTGCCGCAACAGCAAGCGAATTATGCGTCCATGGGCTTCGTCCCGGCATACGAGACCGTTCGCTGGAGCGGCAAACCGGGATCCATAGCACTCAGCGGGCAGACGCAGACCGTTGCCAATGCGAAGCTTCGCAACGACATCGTCGCCTTCGATCGATCCTATTTTCCTGGCCCCCGCACATCGTTCCTGAACGTGTGGCTTGAACGGCCTCACCGCGCTCGTGCGGTTTTAAGGCAAGAAAAATTAGCCGGCTATGGAGTTTTGCGAAAATGCCTGGACGGATACAAGCTGGGACCGCTTTTCGCACAAGATGTCGAGGCCGCAACGGCGCTTTTCAATGACCTCTCGCACGATTGCGGCGGCGATGCGATCCATATCGACGTCCCCGGTCCGCAGGTCGAATTCGCACGTCATTTGAGGCAATTGGGCTTTTCCGCGGGCTTCACCACGGGGCGGATGTACCGCGGTCCCGTGCCCGATCTCGACATGAGCGGCGTATTCGGCATTTCAACGCTGGAACTCGGCTGAGCCGCAGGGTCGATCGCCGTCGTCAGAGCTCACCGGCATGAGCTCGAAATGCATCCGTCAGAAAGGCCTTCGCACGCTCCACTGCTGCTTCCAAAGTCTGACCATGCACCAGACCGGCGGCAATGGCGGTGGACAGCATGCAGCCGGTCCCGCGCATTGCCACCGGAAAGCGCGGCGAGGCATATATCTTCGGCTCTCCTTCCAGACGCACCAGCATGTCGGCTGCATCCGGACCTTCGGCGTGGCCGCCCTTGACGAGAACCGCGGCCGCCCCCTTTGCCAGCAGCGCCCTTGCCATGGCGGTGGCACCAAGCTGAACAGGAAGGCCAAGCAAGTCTGCCAGCGCTTCCAGTTCCGGCAGGTTCGGTGTCACCAGAGCCGTTAACGGCAAGAGCCGGTCGACCAGCAGCCGCGCCGCATCGGGCTCCAAGAGAGGCTTGCCGGAGGTCGAGAACAGCACCGGATCGAGAACAATCGGGACATTTTCGACTCCGGCTAAGGAGTTTGCGACGGCATCGACGATTTCGGCCGTGCCAAGCATGCCGATCTTGACGGCGGCGATGTCCCCGGCCGAGAAAGCCGCCCGGATCTGGTTCTCGACAAGGGGTGCCGGCATCGGCTGGACGGCACGCACCTCGCAATGCGTCTGCGCCGTGACGGCGGTGATGGCGATCGAGCATTTGACGCCGAAAGCCGTCGCGGTCTCGACATCGCGAACGACGCCCGCACCGCCGGAGGAATCGGAGCCGGCAATCACCAGCAGTCGCGACGCAGTGTCTACCGCCATGGTGCCGTCCGTTCGATCCATTCCCGCGTGCGCGCCTCCGGATCGGTGTTCAGCGTGATGTCGGTCACGACCGCCGCGCTGTCGGCGCCGTGCCGGAAGACGCCCTCGAGCCGATCCGGATTGAGGCCACCGATGGCGACCAGCGGCAAGGGCGCCACCGCGTCCTTCCAGGTACGGATGCGCTCCAGCCCCTGCGGCGCCCATTTCATTTTCTTCAGGATGGTCGGATAGACCGGCCCCAGAGCGACATAGTCGGGCTTGGCCGCAAGTGCCGTGTCCAGTTCCTCGCCGTCATGGGTGCTGACGCCGAGCTTCAGCCCTGCGCTGCGGATTGCATCAAGGTCCGCTTCTGCCAAGTCTTCCTGGCCCAGATGAATGAAGTCGCAGCCTTCCTCGATCGCCAGTTGCCAGTAATCATTGACGATCAGCCGGCAGCCGTTCTTCTCGCAGACCGCTTTCGCGCGGCGGATATGGGCGCGGATTTCACCCTCCGCCTTGTCCTTGATCCGCAACTGCACGAGCCTGACGCCAAGTGGCACGAGGCGTTCGATCCAGTCGGCGCTGTCGACGATCAGGTAGAAGGGATCGAGCCTCATGAGAACACCGCCCTGCCGATGACCGGCGTCGAGGGGACCGCCATGGCGCGCGGCTCCAGGAGACCGGCGCCATGGGCCATGGCGCCGGCGTCGATGGCATCGGCAAAGGCCTTCGCCATGGCAACCGGATCGGTAGCACCAGCGACTGCCGTGTTCAGGAGCACCGCATCATAGCCAAGTTCCATGACGGCAGCGGCGTGCGAAGGCCTGCCGATGCCGGCATCAACGATCAGCGGCACATCGGGGAACCAGGCGCGGAGCGACTTCAACGCGGCCGGATTGACCGGCCCCTGCGCCGAACCGATCGGCGAAGCCCAAGGCATCAGCACGCGGCAGCCGGCGTTCAGGAGCCGTTCGGCGACGACGAGGTCGTCGGTCGTGTAAGGAAACACCTGGAACCCCTCGCCCGACAGGATGCGCGCGGCCTCCACCAGACCGAAGACGTCGGGCTGCAGGGTGTCGTGGTTGCCGATCACCTCCAGCTTGATCCAGTCGGTGGCAAAGAGGTCGCGGGCCATCTTTGCCGTCAGCACCGCTTCCTTGACCGTATGGCAGCCGGCCGTATTGGGTAGCACCTTCACGCCGAGGTCGCGAATGATGTCGAAGAACTGGCCGCCGCGCGCGCCGCCCGCCGTTTCCCGGCGCAAAGAGACCGTCACGATCTCCGTGCGGGAAGCCTTGACCGCATCGGCCATGATGGCCGGGGACGGATAGCGGGCCGTGCCGAGAAGGAGGCGCGAAGAAACTCGCGTTTCATAGAGCGTCAGCATGTTCAGCCTCCCTGCATAGGCGAGAGGACCTCGATCCGGTCGCCGTCGGCAAGCATGTGTTCATCGCGTTCGCTGCGCGGCACAAGCTCGCCATTGACCGCCGTCGCCAGCCAGTCACCTTCGTAATCGAGCGCTGACAGAAGGGCCGCCAGTGTTTCCGCCGCGACGTCCTGCTCTTCACCATTGATCGTCAGTTTCATGCCGAAACCTCCATTGCCGGTTGCCTGGCTTCGATGCTGGCGGCCAGAGTTTCCGCGAGATATGGCGCCATCAGAAAGCCGTGCCGGTACATGCCGTTGACGGAAAGATGCCGGCCTGTTCCGCCGATGCGCGGAATGTTGTCGTGATAGGCCGGGCGGATGCCGCTGCCCGTCTCGATGAGGTCGGCCTCGCCGAACGCCGGATGAAGCGCATAGGCGGCGTTCAGGAGTTCCATCACCGAACGAGCGGTCACCGGCCCCTCGCGGTCACTCTCGATCATCGTCGCGCCGACCATGAAGCGGTTGCCGGGTTGCGGCGCGACATAGAGCGGAATGCGCGGATGCAGGAGACGGACCGGCCGCGACAAGCTGATCTCTTCCGTCCGCAGATAGAGCATTTCGCCGCGCACGCCGCGCAGCCGACCGGTTTCGCCGATCCGGGCAGAGCCGGTGCAATCGATCACACGGTCGAAGCCGCTGTCGGGATAATTCGGGCTTTCGAAGCGGAAGATCGCACCGGCTTCCAGAAGTCCGCGATGAAGCCCGGCGAGCGCCATGCGTGGGTCGAGATGTGCTTCTTCCTTAAAGAAAAGCGCGCGGCGGAACCGTCCGGTAAGCGCCGGCTCCAGCCGGGCGATGTCCTCTTCGCCAATCCGCTCGAAATGGCTGGTCCGGCTGGCGAAGCGGTCGAGTTCGGCATCGTCGCGGGGTTGCGCGACGACCAGCGTGCCGTTGCGACGCACAGCCCCCGGGACCGCGTCTTCCCACCACTGAAGCGACATCTTTCCCGCTTCCACGACCTCACGATCCGCGCTCTCACCCTCGCACCAGGGGGCGAGCATGCCGCCGGCGAAATGCGAGGCGCCGAGGCCGATCGCATTTTCCCTCTCGGCGATCGTGACGTCATGGCCGCGCCGGACCAGCGCGAACGCCGCCGTGAGGCCGGCAATGCCGGCCCCCCTGATCAGGATGCGCATGGTCTTCGCTCCTTTCTTCCCCTCCCCAACCCCTCCCCACAAGGGGGAGGGGCTTTGCCGAAGGCGCTTTGCGTGCACAAAATAGCGACGCCTTGCCGCAGGTTTTCTCCCCCCTTGTGGGGGAGATGGCCGGCAGGCCAGAGGGGGTAGTCTCGCGAGATCCTCATTTCCCCACCTCATCGACCGGCATGTAGAGATCGCCACCCTCGCGGTATTTTGCGGCCATGGCTTCCATGCCCTCCTTCTGCGCTTTGGCACGGATATCGTGGGAAATGCGCATGGAGCAGAATTTCGGTCCGCACATGGAGCAGAAATGGGCGACCTTGTGGGCCTCCTTCGGCAGCGTCTCGTCATGCATGGAGCGGGCCGTTTCCGGGTCGAGCGAGAGGTTGAACTGGTCCTCCCAGCGGAACTCGAAGCGGGCGCGCGACAAGGCATCGTCGCGGATCTTCGCCGCCGGATGGCCCTTGGCGAGGTCGGCAGCGTGGGCGGCGATCTTGTAGGTGATGACGCCGGTCTTCACGTCGTTGCGGTCGGGCAGGCCCAGATGCTCCTTCGGCGTGACGTAGCAGAGCATCGCCGTTCCGAACCAGCCGATCATCGCCGCCCCGATGCCGGACGTGATGTGGTCGTAGCCCGGAGCGATGTCGGTCGTCAGCGGTCCGAGCGTGTAGAACGGCGCCTCGCCGCAGACGGCGAGCTGCTTGTCCATGTTCTCCTTGATCTTGTGCATCGGCACATGGCCCGGGCCCTCGATCATGACCTGGCAATCCTTCGCCCAGGCGATCTGCGTCAGTTCGCCGAGCGTTTCCAGTTCGGCGAACTGCGCGGCATCGTTGGCGTCCGCAATCGAGCCGGGCCGCAGGCCGTCGCCGAGCGAGAACGACACGTCATAGGCGCGGCAGATGTCGCAGATTTCCTCGAAATGCTCGTAGAGGAAGCTCTCCTTGTGATGATGCAGACACCACTTGGCCATGATCGAGCCGCCGCGCGAGACGATGCCGGTGACGCGGTTGACGGTGAGCGGGATATAGGAAAGCCGGACGCCGGCATGGATGGTGAAATAGTCGACGCCCTGCTCCGCCTGTTCGATCAGCGTATCGCGGAAGACCTCCCATGTGAGATCCTCGGCAATGCCGCCGACCTTTTCGAGCGCCTGGTAGAGCGGCACCGTGCCGATCGGAACCGGCGAGTTGCGGATGATCCATTCGCGGATGTTGTGGATGTTGCGCCCAGTCGACAGATCCATGACGGTGTCGGCGCCCCAGCGGGTCGCCCAGACCATCTTCTCGACCTCTTCGGCCATCGACGAGGTGACGGCGGAGTTGCCGATATTGGCGTTGATCTTCACCAGGAAATTCCGGCCGATGATCATCGGCTCGGCTTCCGGATGGTTGATGTTGGACGGGATGACCGCCCGGCCGCGGGCGACTTCCTCGCGGACGAATTCCGCCGTGACGAAATCCGGGATGGCCGCGCCGAAGCTCTCTCCGTCGCGGGCAAGCTTTTCCTTCAGCGCCTTACGGCCGAGATTCTCGCGGATGGCGATGAATTCCATTTCCGGCGTGATGATGCCGGCGCGGGCATAGGCGATCTGGGTGACGGCCTTGCCGTCCCTTGCCCGGCGCGGAGTCTGCAGGTTGGGAAATTCCGGCGTCAGGCGTTCGCCGGTGGCAAAGCCGTTATCCTCCGGCTTGACGATACGGCCTTCGTATTCCTCCGTGTCGCCGCGGGCGGTAACCCAGTCGGCGCGCAGGCGCGGCAGGCCCTTCTCGATGTCGATCGATTGCGCCGGGTCCGTGTAGGGACCGGAGGAATCATAGACCGTGACCGGCGGCTCTCCCGCGGTCGGGTGAACCGCGATCTCGCGCATCGGCACGCGAATATGCGGATGGATTTCGCCCGGTTTGTAAACCTTAGTGGACGCGGGCAGCGGCCCCTTGGTGATGTCGGGGGTGATATTCTTGGCGGCAATGTTCATTTGAGGCTCCAATGTTTCAAGTTGGAGACCCAGTTCGAAGCCGGAATGATGGTAAGACGCCAGCG
The DNA here is from genome assembly GCF_024385575.1 of Rhizobium sp. NRK18. Classification (NCBI taxonomy): domain Bacteria; kingdom Pseudomonadati; phylum Pseudomonadota; class Alphaproteobacteria; order Hyphomicrobiales; family Rhizobiaceae; genus Rhizobium; species Rhizobium sp. NRK18. The sequence continues at coordinate 3,936,631 of NZ_JANFMV010000001.1, forward strand.
ACGTCCCGGAATTCGGGTTTTGTCGCGTCAGCAGCGCTAGCACCGTCCCTACGCCAGTATGAACTGGATCAGGTTCAACGGGTCACTGCGCTGCTTTCGAAAAAGCCCAGCAGAATCTCAGCCCCTTGCGGGACCCCCCTGGTGAATGCGCCAAGGGTAGGAGCGAAAGCCGGCCGGCGTCAAGGGGCTTGGTGCCGACAGGGCGAAATGTCAGATTTGTCCGACCGGCATGGCGAAGGGTTGGATGGCAATCCCTTCGGCCGTCAGCGCCTCCCGGAGCGCCTTCGCCATCGCGACCGCGCCCGGCGTGTCGCCATGCAGGCAGACGGTGGCCGCCTCGACCGGCAGCTTCGTTCCCGCCGTCGTCATAATCTGGCCGTCTCGGACCATGGAGAGAACGTGGTCGGCGCTCTGTTTCGGATCGTGGATCACTGAGCCTTCCATTTTGCGGGAGGTCAGGCGCCCCTGCGGCGTATAGGTCCGATCGGCGAAGACCTCGCAGACGACCGGCTGACCGGCCTTTTCCGCCGCCGCCGTCATTTCCGAATAGGGCGGGCAGACGAAGACGAGCGACGGGTCGACCGCCTTGACGGCGCGCACACAAACGGCCGCCAGATCGGGGTCCTCCGCCGCCATGTTGTTGAGCGCGCCATGGGTCTTCACATGGGTGATCGGCCAGCCGAGCGCGCGGGCCATGCCCTGAATCGCGGCGATCTGGTAGATGAGCTGTGCTTCGAGATCGGCGGGGCTGTCGCCGACGATCCGCCGCCGTCCGAAGCCATAGAGGTCCATGAAGGAGGGATGCGCGCCGATGGCGACACCACGCGCCTTGGCGGCAAGGATCGTGTCGCGCATCACCACGGGATCGCCGGCATGAAAGCCGCAGGCGACATTCGCTGTCGTGACGATGTCGAGCATCGCCTTGTCGTCGCCCATCCGGTAGGCGCCGAAGCTTTCGCCCATGTCCGAGTTCAAGTCCACCGTCGAGACCATGCCGAACGCTCCTTACAAATCCAAATCTTCCCACATTTGAAGCCGATCCCGACGCGGCAATCAACTCGCATCAGCGTCTTGCAACATTGCCAGTCGTAGCGGTTGGTTTGTAGGACCGGACAAAGTCGCGATGAGACTGTTCCACCTGTTCGGCGATGAACTGGATGACCGTCTGCACCCGGGCGGATTCGCGCGAATCCTCGTGGGCGATCAGCCAGAAGGTTCGCCGCAGCTCGACCATGTCCGGCAGGACGGGAACCAGCGACGACAGGTCGCCGGCGATGAAGTCCGGGAGGATGCAGAGCCCCGTCCCGGCCTCCGTCGCCTTCAGCTGGGCAATGAGGTTGGTGCTGGACAGCCGGGCCGAGAGATTTTCGCCGACCGCATAGAGATATTCGAGTTCCGGTGTGTAGATGAGTTCGGGGATGTAGCCGATCAGCAGATGGCGGGCGAACTCCTCCTTGCGGGTGATCGGGCCATGACGGCGCAGATAGTCCTTTGAGGCATAGAGATGCAGGGTGTAATCGACGAGCTTGCGGGAAAACAGCCGGCCGCGCTCTGGCCGCGACAGGCTTATGGCGATGTCAGCCTCCCGCTTGGACAGGTTGAAGACCCGCGGCATGGCCACGATCTGCAGTTCGAGTTCGGGATTGCGCGCTGCCAGCTCGCCGATCCGCGGTGCCAGAAAGAAGCTGCCGAAACCGTCTGGCGCGCCGATGCGCACGGCGCCGCTCAAGGAAAAGCGCTCGCCGGCAATGTCATTGTGGATATGCGCCGCGGTGCTTTCGATGTCCTCTGCGTGTTTGAGCAGGCGTTCGCCGATGTCGGTCAGCGTGTATCCTCGCGGCGAGCGGGTGAACAGCGCCGCTCCCAATTTTTCCTCGAGAGCCCGTACGCGGCGGCTTACGGTGGCATGATCGGTGCCCATCCGCCCGGCGGCCGCCGTCAGCCGTCCCGTACGGGCGACGGAGAGGAAATAGCGTAAGTCATCCCAATCAAAGAACATGATATGAGCATAATCGCACAATGGTATGGCGATCAAGCCCCTAGCCTTGCAGAAGCAATCGCATATATGAATTGCCATATGGAGCGTGCGACTTGGCCGACGGGATGGGAGCCCCGCGGCATGAGATGGCACAAACCGGCACGTACCGAAATGCGAACGGGAGGAGGAACCCATGACGCACGAGGCTTTTCAATGGCCAGAGTAGCGTTTGTCGGGCTCGGCAACATGGGCTTGCCGATGGCGATCAATCTTGCCAAGGCCGGCCATGAACTTCACGTCTACGACACGGTTTCCGAAGCACTCGCCAATGCGAAGGCCGAAGGCATGCATCCTGCCGCAAGCGCGGCGGAGGCTGCCGCCGGCGCGGAATTCATCATCACCATGCTGCCCAACGGGTCGATTGCGCTGAAGGTGTTCGGCGAAATCGTGCCGGCCGCCGACAAGGGCGCGGTCATCATCGATTGCTCGACGATCGACGTCGGCAGTGCCCGGGAGGCGCATCGCATGGCGGGGGATGCCGGGCTGATGCCGCTCGACGCACCGGTTTCCGGCGGAACGTCGGGTGCTGCAGCCGGAACGCTCACCTTCATGGTCGGCGGCTCGAAGGCCGCGTTCGACAAGGCCCTGCCCCTTCTGAACGTCATGGGCGGCAAGGTCGTCCATTGCGGTGACGGCGGCGCCGGACAGGCGGCCAAGATCTGCAACAACATGCTGCTCGGCATCTCGATGATCGGCGCCTGCGAGGCCTTTGCGCTTGCCGACAAGCTCGGGCTTTCGGCACAGGCGGCCTTCGACGTGATCTCGACGTCCTCCGGCTCCTGCTGGTCGGTCAACACCTATTGCCCGGTTCCGGGCGTCGGTCCCAAATCGCCGGCCGACAACGGCTACAAGCCGGGTTTCGCTGCCGAGCTGATGACCAAGGACCTCGGTCTTTCCCAGCAGGCCGCCGAAGAAGTCCACCAGGCGACGCCGATGGGCGCACACGCGCTGGCGCTCTACCGGCAGTTTCTGGACAATAACGGGTCAGGCCGGGATTTTTCTGCCATGATCGAATATCTGAGATCCATCCAGCGCGATCAGGCCTGAGGAGGAAACGCAGAGGAGAACTACGGAACGCTGCGAGCCCAGGGAGAGAATGGCTCCAGAGTTTCGACTGCATGATCCGGTCAATTTCCGGGAGACAGGCGGGCGTCGCGGGTGTCCGCCAAACTCTTCCGGAGCCAGAACCACGAAGAACACCGGATGATCTTCAAAATCCCGCATGAACCGAAAGGGAGGAACTATGAAGTCGTTTTTTTATGGAAGCGTAAGTGCTGCAGCCCTGCTCATGGCTGCCAATTCCGCCATGGCCGAAGGCATTTCCGATGACGTCGTGAGGATCGGCGTGCTCGGCGACATGTCCGGCGTCTATTCGACCGGCTTCAGCGGCGACGGCGCCGTTGCCGCCGTCAAGATGGCTGTCGAAGACTTCGGCGGCACCGTGCTCGGCAAGAAGATCGAGGTCATTTCCGCCGACCACCAGAACAAGGCGGACATCGCCTCGGCGACCGCCCGCCAGTGGATCGACGAAAACCACGTCGACATGATCACCGACCTGACCAACTCGGCCGTGGCGCTCGCCGTCCAGCAGGTGGCCTCCGAAAAGGGCGTCATCACCATGGCGACGGGTGCCGCTTCCGCCGACCTGACCGGCAAGGCCTGCACCAAATACGGCATCCACTACGGCTACGATACCCATGCCCTGCCGGTCGGCACGGCAACCGCCGTCGTCAAGAACGGCGGCGACAGCTGGTACTTCATCACCGCCGACTACGCCTTCGGCCATGCCCTGCAGGACAACACCTCGGCCGTCGTCAAGCAGCTCGGCGGCAGCGTCGTCGGTTCGTCGGACGTTCCGCTGGCGACCACCGACTTCTCGTCCTACCTGCTGCAGGCCCAGTCTTCCGGCGCCAAGGTCATCGGCCTTGCCAATGCCGGCCAGGACACGGTCAACGCCATCCAGCAGGCCCATGAGTTCGGCATCGTCGACGGCGGCCAGCAGCTCGCCGGCATGCTGGTGCTGATCTCCGACGTGAAGAGCCTCGGCACCAATGTCGCCAAGGGCCTGAACTTCACGACCGGCTGGTACTGGGACCTCGACGACGAGTCCCGCGCCTGGAAAGAGAAGTACATGAAGTACTCCAACGACGCGGCGCCGACCTTCGTCCACGCCGCCGACTATTCGCTGACGATGGCCTATCTGAAGGCCATCCAGGCTGCCGGCACGGACAATGCCGACGCGGTGCGCGAGGAGCTCGGCAAGGGCAAGATCGACGACTTCTTCGCCAAGGGCGGCATGATCCGCAAGGACGGCCTGCTGGTGCATGACATGTACCTGCTGCAGGTGCAGGAAGGCGCATCGGATCCGTGGAACGTCGCCAAGGTGGTCCGCACCATTCCGGGCGACGAGGCCTATGCGTCGCTCGCCGACGGCGGCTGCCCGCTTGTGAAGTGATGAGACTGGCGTAACATGTGAGAAGCGGTCGGCTTGCCGGCCGCTTCCTCCGCAAAGCCGGGCATCAGGGCAAGACCCGGCAGGATTGGACGGTTTCATGAGCGATTTCATTCTGGAAGCGAAGCAGCTCAACAAGAGCTTCGGCGGCTTTCATGCCGTCCGCAACGTCAATCTCAATATCGAGCGCGGGACGATCCACGCGCTGATCGGGCCGAACGGGGCCGGCAAAACCACCGTTTTCAATCTCCTGACGAAGTTCCTGACGCCGACATCGGGCCAGATTCTCTTCAACGGCAAGGACATCACCCATTGGAAACCCGTCGACATCGCCAATAACGGCATCGTTCGCTCGTTCCAGATTTCCGCCGTCTTCCCGCACCTGACGACGCTGGAAAACGTCCGGCTGTCGCTGCAGAAGCGGCTCGGCGTCAGCTATCATTTCTGGCGGTCGAAGAGCCTCCTGTCTTCGCTCGACGACGAGGCCATGGAGCGGCTGGATCAGGTCGGGCTGAAGCGGTTCGCGCATGTGCATGCCGTCGAACTGCCCTATGGCCGCAAGCGGGCGCTCGAAATCGCCACGACGCTCGGCCTCGAGCCGGAGCTGATGCTGCTCGACGAGCCGACCCAGGGCATGGGCACCGAGGACGTCGGCCAGGTGGCGGAACTCATCAAGAAGGTCTCCGCCGGACGCACGATCATCATGGTCGAGCACAATCTCGGCGTCGTCGCAGACCTCGCCGACAAGATCACCGTGCTCAACCGCGGCGAAATTCTCGCCGAAGGGCCATACGAGACCGTCTCGAAGAACCCCGCCGTGATGGAAGCCTATATGGGCATCAAGGCCGAGGAGGCCGGCGCATGACCACCGCGACGCTGACAAGGCCGATGCTGAAAATCGAGAACCTGCACGCCTGGTATGGCGAATCCCACGTCCTGCATGGCATCGACATCGAGCTTGGCGAAGGCCAGCTGATCACGCTTCTCGGCCGCAACGGCGCCGGGCGGACGACGACGTTGCGCGCCATCATGGGCATGGTGTCGCGCCGGACGGGATCGATCGCCATCAACGGAGACGAGTTCATCGACAAGCCGGCCCACCGGATCGCGCCGCTCGGGCGCATCGGCTACTGTCCCGAAGAGCGCGGCATATTCGCCAGCCTGACGGTGGAAGAAAACCTGATGCTGCCGCCGGTCGTCGGCGAAGGCGGCATGAGCCTGTCCGACATCTACGGCATGTTCCCGAACCTGCGCGAGGTGCGCCGGCGCATGGGCACACGGCTTTCCGGCGGCGAGCAGCAGATGCTGGCGATCGCGCGGATCCTGCGGACCGGCGCGCGGCTATTGCTGCTCGACGAGATCACCGAAGGCCTGGCGCCGGTCATCGTCAAGACGCTCGGCGAGGCGATCCGCCGGCTGAAGAACCAGGGCTACACGATCGTGCTCGTCGAGCAGAACTTCCGCTTTGCCGCAGAAGTCGCCGACCGGCACTACGTGATCGAGCACGGTCGGGTGATCGATACGATCGAGCACGCCGACGTCAAAACGAGCATGGACAAGCTCAACCATTACTTAAGCGTTTGAGGAGGCCGAATTCATGCTGAAGCTGATCCTTGCCCAAGGCATGCTGGGCCTCAACAATGGCGTCTTCTACGCCATGCTCAGTCTGGGCCTCGCCATCATTTTCGGGCTTTTGAACGTCGTCAACTTCGCCCATGGCGCGCTCTATATGACCGGCGCCTTCCTGGCGCTGATCCTGTACTCCTATTTCGGCGCCTGGATCGGGCTCGACGGACTGCATGTGAATTTCTGGATGGCGCTGGTGCTGGTGCCGATACTGGTGGGCTGTTTCGGCATGTTGCTCGAACGCACGATGCTCAAATGGCTCTACAAGTTCGACCCGATCTACAGCCTGCTCCTGACCTTCGGCGTGACGCTGGTGCTGCAGGGCCTGTTTGTCAACTTCTTCTCGGCCTCCGGCACGCCCTATCCCGGCCAGCCGGAATCGCTGCGCGGCGTCGTCAATCTCGGCTTCATGATGTTCCCGAAGTTCCGGCTGTTCGCGATCGTCTTTTCGATTGTCGTCTGCCTCGCAGTCTGGTTCGTCATCGAGCGGACGCGGATCGGCGCGATGCTCAGGGCCGGGACGGAGAATCCGGATCTTGTGAAGGCATTCGGCATCAATGTGCCGCTGATGGTGACGCTGACCTTCGGCTTCGGCACCGGGCTTGCGGGCCTTGCCGGCGTGCTGGCTGCGCCGATCTACTCCGTCAGCCCACTGATGGGGGCCGACCTCATCATCGTCATTTTCGCAGTCGTCGTGATCGGCGGCATGGGCTCGATCATGGGCGCGGTCGTCTCCGGCTTTGCCCTTGGCCTCGTCGAGGGTGTGACGAAGGTCTTTTATGCGCCGGCAGCCAATACGGTGATCTTCTTCCTGATGGTCGTGGTGCTGCTGGTCAGGCCCGCCGGCCTGTTCGGACGGCAGAATTGATGGAAAGCGCTCGAGGAGGCAACATGGAACAGGCCGTCGCCGAAACCGCCACGCTCGACGAGCAGGGGCTGCAGGAAAACTCACCGCGGGCGCGGCTGGCACGCGGGATCCTCTGGGTGCTGTTGATCGCCGCCGTGCTGATCGCACCGCTCTTCCTCTACCCGGTCTTCGTCATGCAGCTCCTGTGCTTTGCGCTGTTTGCCTGCGCGTTCAACCTGCTGATCGGCTTTACCGGGCTTCTCTCCTTCGGCCATGCCGCCTTCTTCGGCGGCGCGGCCTATATCGCCGGCCATGTGATCAAGGTCTGGGGCTTCCCGCCGCTCTTCGGCATCCTCACGGGCGCCCTCTTCGCGGCTGTCCTTGGCTATGTGATCGGCGCGCTGGCGATCCGCCGGCAGGGCATCTATTTCGCCATGATCACGCTGGCGCTGGCGCAGATCGTCTATTTCTTCGCCCTGCAACTGCCGTTTACCGGTGGTGAAAACGGCCTTCAGGGCATTCCGCGCGGCACGCTGTTCGGCATCGTCGATCTCGGCCAGCCGCTGCAGATGTACTACTTCGTCGCCGCGATCTTTATTGTCGGATTCCTGATCATCTACCGCACCATTCATTCGCCCTTCGGGCAGGTGCTGCAGGCGATCCGCGAGAACGAGCCGCGAGCACTCTCGCTCGGCTACGACGTCGACCGCTTCAAGCTGATCGCCTTCATCATTTCCGCCTCGCTGGCTGGCCTTGCCGGCGCCACCAAGGCCGTCGTCTTCCAGTTCGCCTCGCTGACCGACGCCCACTGGCAGATGTCGGGCGAAGTGATCCTGATGACACTGCTCGGCGGCATGGGAACCATCTTCGGGCCGGTGATCGGTGCCGTCACCATCGTCACGCTGCAGCACGAACTGGCTGGCATCGGCTCGTGGGTTCAGGTGGTGATCGGCGTGACCTTCATCGCCGCCGTACTCCTGTTCCGCCGCGGAATCATCGGCGAAATCGCCCGTCTCCTGAAGATCTCGTCGGTGTGAAGGGCCGAAGATGACGTCGGGCGGAGCGCTATCGGCGGATCACCGCCCGACGGGAAGAGACTTGCAGCGGATTTCGGAATAAAATTTCGCGTTGAGATATCCCGAAATCTTGCGAATTTGCCGGTTTTCGGGCCATCTGAGGCGGTATGGCGCTCGATTGGCCGATCAATCAGTGGTAATTGAGCCGAAAGCTGCAGAGGGACTTAAACGTTTGGTAGGCCCCCTGCCCTAATATCGTCGCAATTGCCTCTCGTTGGAAGATTGCCATGGCCACTGATCGCGAAATTTCTGGTTTTTCCGCAACCCAGCGTACGGCGTCGCTCGTCCATCGCCTGGGCGAGGCGCTTGCCGGCAGCCATGGCCGTACACCCAACCTGGACGCCATCCGCGAGCTCGTGAAGACAGAAGTCCTCGACTGGCAGATCGACGAAGTGCAGAAGGATGCACAGGCCGACAAGCCCATGATCCTCCTCACACCGTCGTCGAAAATTTCCGATCTTCAGTCCTGATCATCAAGCCCGGGCGGATCAGCCGCCACCGGTGCTGCAGCTGATCGAGCGGTTGGCGTAGGCCTCGGTCATGTTGCCGCCGAGCTTGGAGTTGGAGAACGGCCTGTAGCCGTCAACCGCCTTCGACAGCGACCGGTCATTGGTCATGGCGATATAGGGCTCGACCCAAGCCAGCGAATGGTCGTTGGCCTTGATCCCCTTGGAGAACTTCTGCGCCTTGCCGGCGATCGGCTGGACGATAGAAGGGTTGTCGACCGCCTTCATCGTGAACTTTACAATCTTCGCCAGTTTCGCCATATCGGCGCCGCGATTGCCGTAGCCGGCTTCACACATCAGCGCCATTGATGTCGTCAACGGGCCAAGCGCATGAATCTGGTAGTGCAGCGCGTATTTTCCGCGCCCCATCTCGAGCGGCAACGTGCCGTTGGTCGAGGCGTCCGCCAGCATTGCGCGGTTGGTTTCGAGCGCCCAGCCGACGAGCTTGGTGTTTTTCTGCATGACGCCGATCTGGCCGACCGCAAGGCCCGCCCATGCCCTGAGATTGTTGCGGCTGGCCTTGGGCGGTGCGCGATAATCGAAGAAGGCCATCGTCTCGTAGGCGCGCACCCGCAGCCAACGTGCAATCCTGCGTCGCTCGTTAGGATAATGGGTGGCTTCGGATACGACCTGTGAATAGGCGATCGCGATCCCGCCGATACGAGACGGCACCGCCAGTTTGGCATTGTCGGTCTCCATGTCGCTCAGGGCATCGGCCTTGGCCCATGTATCGATGGCCTTGACGACGCATACGGCAAGGTCGTGGTTCTTCTGCGGATCCTGGCGCACCTTGTTGGCATAGCGGGTCAGGTCCTGAATGAACTGATCCACCGGCTTCAGCGCCGCATCGACCTTGGCGTTCGAGGACTCGTCGATATCGGAGCGGGTCTTGGAATTCGCTTCGTAGCGGCTGCCGAAACTCAGGGAGACTACGGGTCGGGGAACGGCAAAACAGTCCCCCGACCCGCTTGCGCCAGCTGCCGGTTGCGCCAGGAGGACGGCGGATGCGGCACAAAAGCCGGCGACTGAGAGCATACGGGTGAGATAGTGGGTCAAAACGTCATCCTTCCGGTTGAATCGTCATGAGGGAAAGGGTCTTTCCGGCCTGCTCATACCCCGCATCCGAGGCCTTCTTGAGCCAGAAACGTGCTTTTTCCAAGGAAGGCTCGACGCCCGTGCCGAAGGCGTAGGACTGCGACAGCAAATACATCGCCTCCGCATCTCCGCCCTTGGCCGATCGGTCGAGCCAGTCGACCGCCTCGGTCGCAGCCGCGGCAGACTTCACCGGGCCGTTCTGAATGAGCTTGGCCAGTTCGCGCATGGCGACCGGTTGGCCTGCCTCCGCCGAACGGGTGTAGAGGTCCTTGATGTCGATCTGAGCGGTCACCGCATTGCGGATGGCGGGCTTCAGCTTGTCGAGCGTTGCCAGTTCACCCGGAATTTCCTTCAGCGGCGAGACCTTCAACAGTTCGACGAAGAGATTGCCGGCGGTCTGCGGCGCATAGGCGGCGGTCTGATCGTTGCCGTAATATTTGACCAGCCGGTAATAGGCCGAGGTTTCCTTCTGCTTGCGGGCTTCCTGATAGAGTTCGAGGGCGGTCTGCACGGCCTGCGGCGTGTTCATCGCCTGGTAGGCATCGCCGATCTTGACCTTGCGCCAGGAATCGTCGCCGGCGAGGTAGCGGGCAATCGTCAGCCAACGGCCGGCGTCGTCGGCCTTGTTGTTGCGGACGGCGAATTCGGCGAGCGCCATCGTGTCGTCGTAGTCGCACCCCTGGGATCCGACCGCACGCCGGTAGTACATGTCGCGCGTCTGCGCGTCGTCCGCCGCGCCAGCGAGAATGAGCTGGGCGGACATGTCGCCATAGCGTGCCATGGCCTGCTGGTACTTTGATACGGTATCGGTCTGCCCTCCGGCAAGTGCCTGCTCCACCTGCTCCAGAAGCTCGACGGCGCGGCCGATACCGGCCTGCGCGAGCGGCTGGAGGATTGCCTGCGCCTGCTCCAGGCTTTTGCGATCGGTGATGTAGTTTTCGATCAGGAAGCGGGCGAAGTTCAGACCGGCATCCTTGTTGCCGGCGCCCGACGCGGCATCGATGGTCTTTCGAGCCTCGGGGATATTGCCCTTCAGGAGCTGCTGCTTGAAGTCGAGCAGCGCCACCGCCGCATCGACGCCAACCTGATTGGAACCGTACTTCTTCCAGAAGGCGAGAACCTCCTGCGTGCGGCCGGTATCGTGGAGATAGCGCTGGTAGACGGCCAGCGCATTCGGACGCCGGTAGAGCGCCTGCGTCTGCATGGACGCCACCAGCAGCGGATCGTTCTTCTTCGAGATCTCATCGACCTTGTCGGGATCGATCTCTAGCGTTTTGTTGCCGGCCGCATCCTCGACCCCGCTCCAATAGGAGGCGGTCTTGATGTCCGGTCCCTTCGGCGAGACGCAGAGATAGAGCCGGTGCAGGTCGGCGATCGCGTCGATCTTGCCGTCGCCCTCGACGGCGTCGGTCAGAAGCGTTGAAGCCCGCGAAACACCGCCCGCATCCGGCGACTGGCGCAGGATGAGATCGGCGAGGTCGAGCTTGGCATCGGCGTCGCCGAGCTTGACGGCCTTTTCCAGAAGCTCACGCACCTCCGGCGGCTCTTCCCAGATACCCGTCCTGGCGACGATCAGCCGGGCGAGCCGGGTGAAGGCCCATGGCGGCGGCTGATCGCGCTTGACCAGTTTGCGAAGCGCCTTCTCATAGGCTTCCCGGTCGGCCGGCGAGCGATCCTTTGTCTCTTCGAGAAGCTGGGCTTCGCGAACGAGCGCCGCCTGGTTTCCGGCGGCAATGGCCATGTCGTAGAACTTGAATGCCTGGGCCCTGTCCTTCTCGATCAACGAGCCTTCGGCATAGGTGCGGCCCATTTCCAGCATGGCCGACATGTTGCCGCCTTCGGCAGCCTGTTTCATGTATTTGATGAGGACGGAATTGTCCTTGTCGATCTCGTCGCTTTCGAGATTGAACTCCGCCACTTTCCAGGCGGAATAGCTGTCGCCGAGATCGGCGGCAAACTTGTACCACGCCGCGCTGGCGGCGATGTCCTTCGTGACCAGTTCACCCTTGGAAAACTCGCGGGCGATGCGGCCGACGCGGTCGCATATGCCGGCGTTCAGGACGCCGACGAGCGAGCCGAAGGCCATGTTGACGGCGATTTCCGGTTCGATGTCCCAGTCCTCGACCTTCTCGCCATTGCGGGCAAGCGTTGCGAGATCGAGCATGGCGTCGGCATTGCCGCCATAGGCGGCTTCCACCTTCAGTTTCAGTCCGGCAGCGCGGTCGGCCTCGATGCCTCGTCCTGCCAAGACGAAGTCGGCAAGCGTGTTGAGGGAACCCGGCGAGAAGTCGGAGCGGGTGAGAAGGGTGGCGATCAGCCGCTGGCTACGGACCTTGTCGGCCTCGCCGAGCGCCAGCATCAGCCGCACGGTGTCGAACTTCTGGTCCGTATCCGTGTAGCCGGGATCGACCGTCGGCAGCAGGGCTATGATACGGGTGACGATCTTCTGGTATTTGGCCGCGTCGAGATCGCGCAGCCTGCCCATGTCACGCTGGATCGCATAGGAATCCTTCTTCGGCAGGGACTTCTGGTCCCAGGCCTGCCACTGCGCAACGATCTGGTCGTCACGCAGACGCGGGGCGCAGACATTGTGCGGCAGGCCTTTGACCTCCGGCGGCATGAAGCGAACGGTGATCGGGTCCGACAGCGCCGGGGTTCCGGCGGCCAACGACATGACGCCTGCAATCAGCGAAAGCTTTCGAACGTGCGTTTTGATCATGGTAACCTCCGGAACTCCTGTTGATGTCAGCGGGCAATGGTGCTCGGGACCGCCACGGCGGACAGCTTGTCGCCGGAGCCGGTGACGATCACGGTGATGCCGGATCCGCGCTTGAATTCGACCGTCTTCAGGTCGGCGACATCCTTGCCGGACGCCTTCACGACGAGATCGAGCTTGAGGGGAGCCCGCAGTGCGACGGACTTGGATCCACCCATTTCGACCTTCGAGATCGCCTCGGACTTGGCCTGCGGGACGAAGACGGATGCATCCGCAGCATCCGACAGGTTGTAGAGCGTCAGGCTGGCCTTGGCCGGGTTCTTGGACATGTCGTCCACCACCGTCTTGGTGCCGTCCTGGGTGAGGATGGCGGTGTAGAACTTGCCGGCGCCTGCCTCGACCTTGGCATTGGTCAGGCTGGAGGAGACATTGATGTCACCGGGATCGACGGCTACGTAGGGCGATACGCCGTCGGTCAAGCCGGAGAACGAACTGCCCTTGACGGACGCGATGGACGATCCCGGCGAGATGACCCGCACAAAGGCGGAGTTCGGATCGATCGGCTTGGCGTAGAGGCCGGCATCCTGGGCGGATGCGGCGCCGACGAGCGCGGTGATCGAGAAAATGGCGGAAGCGCCGAGTGCAAGAATGGTCTTCATGATTGCTCTCCAAGGTTGGTCTTGCAGATATGAAGGGTCGTGTCGGACCCAGCATTGGTGTCAAAGGTGAGATCGAGGCCGTTCAGCGCGCCTTTCGGCATGCCGGCCGTCGAGGCGAAATAGCGTCCGGTCGCGCGCAGGCGATCGTCACGGCTGATCGAACGGGTGCGGACTTCGCCGTCCGATCCGGTGAAGGCGAAGGTCGCCTTGCGGTTGCCCCCGTCGCCGGCGTCGGCCAGCAGCACATCGCCCGGGGCGAAGGACACGTTCGAAAGATCGGCGTGGAAGCTGTTCGCCTCGCCGGGCCTCAGCTTGATTTCCTGGTCGCATTCGCCGCGCGAGGCGGCGATGATTTCGTACCAGGGGCCGTCGCCGTACTGGCCGAGATTGTTGTAGATCGGGTTCTCCCAGATCAGGAAGCGCGGCCGCTGCTCCTGAAACTCGCGCGAGGTGATGTAGGACAGGATAGAACCGAACTGGTTACCGCCCGAGATCGAGTAGTTTTCGACCGGAAGGCCGCTCCAGTACTGCAGCAGGCCGGCGAAATTGCTGATCGTCTTGTCCGAATAGCTGGTACCGATCAGCGCGATGCCGCCGGTATCTTCATTGCCGAAAATGTCGAGGCCACTGCCGGCATCGCCGTCGGCCGGCGCATCATCATCGCGGGAAACAACGTAAGTATGCGCTTTCACTTGCGGCACGCTGCTGATGCAATGCTGCTGCAGGAGCTTGCGCATGCTGGAGAATTCGCTGGAGACCGGGCCATCCTCGCGCTTGAACTTGACCGGCGTGACATCGCCATATTCCGGCAGCGACTTGATCTTCTCGCCGACGGCCTCGGCGGCGGCATTTGCGCCCTGCGCCGTCCAGTGGAAGTCGGATTTGAAGAAGGCGAGCTCGCCGAACTGGTTTTCCGGATTGTCGCGCATCGGGCTGGCGATATCGATCGTCCTCACGCCCTTCTTATTCAACCGCTCGACGACGTCGTCGTAGACGGCCCTGGCGATCGACGGGTCGAAGCCGTAGAGCTCGGCCCGCTGCGGCGCATATTGCGGCAGCACCTGCGACTTGGTCGGCACCGGCACGTAGATCAGCGTCGTCCCCTTCGCCTCCAGCGCCTTGGCCATCTCCGCCATCCGGTCGATCACTTCCGGCGTGAAGGCATGCTGCAGACGCATGTCGGCGAGGATGCGGTAGAACATGCCGTCCTTGCCTTCGATCATCTGCAACTCGGAAATGTCTTCGAGATTGCTGCAGCCGAAGGCCGAGCGGTCATTGCCTTCTCCGGCGAACGCATGGCTCGCGGCAAGGAGTGCGAAAGCCGAAGCCGCCGCTGCAAGGATGGACTGTCTCTTGAAACTGGTCATGGCTACACCTTGTTGTCTTGATCGTCGTTGGGCTTTTCGTCGGACAAGGTCTGGATCAGATTGAAGGCGGCGGCGCGGATGCCGATATTGCCGCCCTCCTGGGCAATGTTGAGATATCTGACCGCCTCCTGCCGTGATTCCGGGTCCTGGCTGCCGTCGCCGGACAAAAGCAGGACGGCAAGCTGGTAAGCGGCGGCGGCATCGGACTTGCCGGCCCTCGCCTCGAGAAGCTCGGTCGCCTCTTTCGGCTTGGAGCCAAAAGGCTCGCCGAGCCGGTAGAAGCGGACGAGCGATTCCAGCGCCTTGTCGTTTCCATCCGTTGCCTGGCGCAGCAGCGCCTTTTCGGCCTGCCGGAGATGCGCCGGCTCCATGGTCGCGTTCTTCTGGGCCAGAATCTGCACCATGGGCGAGACCGCATAGTCTCGGTCGTACATCGCGGCGAAGGCGAAATAGTGCAGCGCATGGCTGAGGAGTTCCGGCTTTCCCCTCGCCATGATCGACTTGCCGAGGCTGTAGGCGCCGAGGCTGTCGCCGGCATCCGCAAGCGCCTGGAGATCGGAATAGGGTACCGACTTGCGGGCGATCACTCTCTTGCGCACGGCCTCAAGCCGCGGAGACAGGGCCGGCCGGCCGGGGCCGGTCTTTACCGTGTGCGTCTTCGGGCGGGTCTTGGACTTCGGCTTGTTGACGCTGTCCTTGTCGAAGTTCGGATCCATCATGTCCTGCAGCGTGTACTTCGCCCACGGCTTCTTCGGCCCGCCTGCGGAGCGGGCCTGCGCCGGACCGTCCGCCAGCATCGTGGCGGCGAAGAGCGTTGCGAGCACGAGAGCGCCGCAGCGTGTCGGTTTGCGCTCAGGCATTCTTGCCTCCCTTGGTGGGATCCGGGGCAACGCTTGCCGACGCCGGCTCATCCGCGCGCTTCCAGAGAATGTCCTGGCTGAGATAGCGAACCGGGAACTCCCAGATGACCAGCTGCGGCGGCGTCGACTTGAACGTGTCGCTCTTCAGGAAGTCGAGCATCGGCACGCCCGGCCCCATGCCCTCCTTCGCCAGGTTGAGGACGTCGGTTGACATCGACATTTCGAGGAAGTCCTGGAAGCTCCAGTTTTCGTTGGCGCTGTAGCTGGTGCCGACCAGAACGACCGGAACGCCCGCGTCATCGCTGCCGAAGATGTCCGTCGCCGCATCTTCCTTCTGCAACTCGGCGCGGAAGAGCGGCACCTTTTCCTGCTTCAGGCCGGCCGTCGCCGCATAGTCCGGCGAGGTGATGAACTTGGTGAGGTCGCCCCAGAACTCGACCGGTTTCTCGGTCTTGCCCTTGACCTCTTCCTTCGCGAAGTCGAGGCCGGCACCGTTGACGGCTTGCCCGATCGCTCCGGCCACGACCTGCGCCCCATCGGGCGTCCAGTGGGTGTCGCTCTGCAGGAAGACGCCTGCCTTTTCCTTGTCGGCGATCAGTGCCTGCCGGCTGTCGACGGTCGTGATTCCCGCGGCCTTCAGGGATGTGTTGAATGTCCCATAGGCGTTGCGGATGGCATCGCCGGACATGATCGTGCCGAGATGTTCGGCATAGACGTCCGCCTTTGCCGGGATCGGCACGACGACCAGCTCACTTCCCGCCGCCCGCAGCTCATCACGGACCTCGGCGATACGGGCTACCGCATCCTCGATGTCGGCCTCCGAGATCGGCCGGAATTCCTCTTCTGTGAAGAGCCAGCCGTCCTTGCCGACGACGACGCCGTCGCGGCCGGCACCGAGAAGCGCATAGCGGGCCGCGCCGACGACGCCGATCGCGACCTCCCGATGGGGAAGCGAGGTCTTGTAGAGGTGATCCATGTCCTTGGTGGCGTCGCCGTCGACAAAATAGGAAACCGACAGCGGCTTGGAGTCTTCCTCCTTCGGCGGCGTCATCAGAAGATCGGCGTTGGCATAGATCGCGTAGCCGAAGAAGACTGCCGGAAGCAGGGCGTTCACATAGGTTTTGGAAATCTTGACCATGGTCGCCTCGCGTCAGAACTGGAAGTAGAGGAAGGGTGAGAAGCTCTGCTCGGAGAGCTTGGCGATCGACAGCACCATCAGCGCCGTCATCGTCAGCGAATAGGCGAGCGACGTGTCGAGCACGGCGGTTCCGTCACCGCTGACGGTGAGCTTGTCGAAGGCCGGCTCCTTGAAGTGTCGCTCGGTCGCCGCCACCATGAAGGCCACCCCCAGGAACACGATGTGTTCGGCGCTGATATTGGCGAGGAAGTCGAGCCGCGGCATGAAGCCGTTAAGGCCGAGCATGCCCTGATACATGGTGATCGCATCGCCGACGCCGGTCGCCCGGAACATCACCCATCCGATCATCACGATCAGCAGGGTCAGCGGCAGGGCGAAGGCGTAGTTCCTGGCGACCTTGCTCCAGCCGGTGGCGCGCTCGGCCGCGAGCCATGACCCGTGCCATCCGCCCCAGATCACGAAGGTCCAGTTGGCGCCGTGCCAGAGACCGCCAAGCAGCATGACCACGATCAGGTTGACATAGGTGCGCAGCTTGCCTTTGCGGTTGCCGCCGAGCGGAATGTAGAGATAATCGCGCAGCCAGGTGGAGAGGCTGATGTGCCAGCGCTGCCAGAACTCGGTGATCGAGGTGCTGACATAGGGCGTGTCGAAGTTCTTCATGAACTTGAAGCCCATCATCAGGCCAAGGCCGATCGCCATGTCCGAATAGCCGGAGAAGTCGAAATAGAGCTGCAGCGTGTAGGCGGCCGCACCCAGCCAGGCCTCCGTCATGGTGACGCCCGGCACGCCGAAGGCATGATCGGCGATCGGCGCGATCGCATCGGCGAGAAGCACCTTCTTCGATAGGCCGATCGTGAAGACGTACATGCCGGAGCAGAACATCGCCAGGCTATGCGTGCGGGACTCGAACTGGTCGGCAAGGTCGCGGAAGCGCAGGATCGGGCCGGCGATCAGCTGCGGGAACAGCGCAATGAACGCCGCGAAGTCGACGAAATTGCGGGTCGCGGGCGTATCCTTGCGGTAGACGTCGATGACATAGCCGACGGCCTGGAAGATGTAGAAGGAAATGCCGATCGGCAGGATCAGCCGCCAGTGAACGCCAAGGTCGTCCGGCGTCGTGCCGAGCAGTTCGGCGAAGCTGTCGATGAAGAAGTTGAGATACTTGAAGATGCCGAGAACAGACAGGCAGCCGACCACACCGAGGATCAACGGGATCTTCTGCCGCACCTGCCCTTCCCATTTCTCGATCATCAGGCCGCAGGCATAGGCCCAGGCGGTGACGGCGATGAACAGGACGAGGAAATCCGCCCGCCACCAGGCGTAGAAGGCATAAGAGCCGATGAGGATTGTCCAGGACTTGAAGCGGTCCGGCGTCAGGTAATAGACGACCAGGAACAGCGGCAGGAACAGGAACAGGAATGTTTCGGATGAAAAGACCATTAGCTTCTGTCTCCCAGATCGCAGGTTTCCAGGCCGTAGGGTGAAATGCCCGACACATCCATCTGGCTCGGCAGCGGATTGCCGGTCAGTGTCATGTCCGCGCCTTGCAAGCCGGCATCGGACTTCAGGAGAGCGGGAACGAAGCGCGCCAGTTCACCGTCGAAGAGGATCGGCATCTGGGCGCTGAAGTCGTTGCCGGTGAGCGCGACGGAGCGCACGGCGGCGCCGAACAGGCCGGACTTGTTGCCGTCGAAGACATTGCTGCTGATCGACAGGTCGCCGGACATCGGTTGCTGGACGACAGAGACCGCCATGCCGTCATTGCCGACGAGATCGTTGCCGGAGATGGTCACGGAGGAGGTCTGCCTCAGCTTGACGCCGGACTGGCCATTGCGAAAGACGGTGTTGCCTTCAAGATCGGCGCAGACGGAACGCACCAGTCCGATACCGCCGCCCCGGTTTGCGGCGAGCAGATTGCCCTCAATGGTAAGTAATCGCGTACCGTTTGCTGCAAAGATGCCGCTGCCGGCATTGTCGATGACGATATTGCTGCCAATTGTCGCTTCCGAGGTGCCGCCCTTGAGGCTGATACCATGCGACGTGCGGGTTCCGGAGATCAGATTGCTCGCGATCCTGGCGCGTTCGACGTGATTGAGCTCGACCGCCGGTCCGGTCATCGCCCGGAAGGTGTTGCCCTGCAAGACAAGGTCCCTGGCGTTGCGGAAGGTCAGCGTTCCGGCATTGTCGAAGACGCTGCCGACGACATAGGAGCGGATCTTCGACGGGAAGATTGCGCCGCCGATCAGCGAAACGCCTTCCATGGCCGAGTAGCCGTCAAAGCCGAGGTTGGAGAAATGCGTGCCGCTGACCTGCATGCCGCCGGTAAGCGCCGTTGTGATGAACGGGCGGAATTTTTCCTGCCGGGCATTGCCGTTGCCAAGACCGGCGACGGTTGCGCCGTCGGCGCGCAGCAGGCCGGCATTGAACAGGAAGACGCCATTGGCATCGTCCAATCGCAGATTGTCGCCCGGCTCGAGCACGAGTTCGGCATCAGACCAGACGATGATCGGCCAGTGGGCGACAACCTTGCCGTCTTGCGCGACCAGGGCGCTTGGATCGACCTTTGCCCCGGCTGCCACCAGTTCCTTCAGGGTCATGCGTCCGCCCCGCACGAAGAGCGTCGGCGCCTCGCGGGAAGGAAGAGCCTGGCGCAGCTGCAGGTGATAGTTCGCACCCATCTGCATGCGGAGCTGGGCGAGGACGAAATCGACCTTGACGCTGTCGACCTCTCCAGCGCCGACCGCTTCGCCGAGCTTGAGGATCGGTGCGGCCTTCCTGCCCTGCAGGACGCCGAGCATGGCCGGCGTCATGGCGTAGGGTCCCTTGGCCATGTTGCCCACCTCGGCCGCCGGCAGCTCGCCGAGCTGCGCGACTGCCGCGATATTGGCGACCTGCCGCGACAGATCCTCCATGTGGCGGCGGTCGTCGGGACCGGCGGCATGGGAGGCCGTGGCGAGCAAGGCGCCGATCAGCGCGAGAACAGTGGGGCGGGCAATCATACCGGGCTCCCCTTACTCGCCGGCCATCTGCAGCGAAGCAGCCTGCGCCGCGACCGCTTCGACCGCGACACTGCAGCAGACTTCGACAATCTGCATCGGCTCTTCCGGGCTGCAATAGATGACGCCGCTGGCGCCCATCGGAATTTCCAGCGTCTCCCCTGTCGAGAGCGGCTTGGTGCCGGCATCGCCCTTGAAGACGCCGCGGCCTTCGGCGATCGTCAGCATGCGGTGGGATTCCGGATCCTCGGAGAAGGTGATGGCGGTGCCGGGACGCAGCGTCATCAGGCGAAGCTCGTAACCGGGGCCTTCCTGAATGCGGCGCACCTCGCCCCAAGTCATCTGGTTGCGGGCGTGCTGCATGAGTTCGCGCCGCTTGATCGCCTCCAGCTGCTTGACCACCTGTTTGACCTGCTGAGCCTTGTCATGGGACGTGACCAGCAACGCGTCGTCGGTATCGACGACGACGACATTGTCCATGCCGACGACGGCGATCAGCTTGTCAGACGCGCGGATGTAGGAATTGCGGGAATCGATGCACACCACATCGCCGCTGATGACATTGCCGTCCTCGTTCTTGTCGGCAATCTGGTGCAGTGCGCTCCAGGCGCCGACATCGTTCCAGCGCACGGCGAGCGGGGCAACGACGGTCAGCGGCGACTGCTCGAAGATGATCGATTCCGTCGGCTGGTTGGTGGCCGCGGAGAAGGAGTCCGCGTCGAGGAAGATGGCGTGGTCCGTCTCTTCGGCCAATGCCAGCGAGGCGCGAACGGCGGCGAGAGTCGCCGGATCGAGGCGCTGGAACTCCGAGATCAGCACATCGGCGCGAAACAGGCTGATGCCCGAGGACCACAACGCATTTCGCGACGCAATCAGCCGGCTCGCCACATCGAAGGGCGGCTTCTCGACGAAGCTCGCAACGCTGCGGGCGCCGGGCACATCCTCAAGGAGGCCGCCATCGACGATGTAGCCGTATCCGGTTTCCGGATATTCCGGCTGCACACCGAAGAGAACGATGCGGCCGCTCTGGGCAGCGGGCCGCATGGCCAGAACGCATGCGGCCAGATCACCGCGGACAATGTGGTCGGACGGCAGGACGCACATCAGCGCGTCCGGCTGGGTTTCGGCCAGTGTCAGGGCGGTTGCCAGAACCGCGGGACCGGTGTTGCGTGACAGGGGTTCGGCGATGATCTTCGCCGGGCAATTCAGCTCGTGCAGCTGCTGGAGAACCGTGCCGACATGGGCGCTGCTGACGGCGACGATCGGATCGCTGAAGCCGGGCTGACGCTGGCGTTCGATCGTGGCGTGGAAGAATGTGCGGCCGGTGGTGCCCTCGATCCGCTGGAACTGCTTGGGGTGCTCGGTCCGTGACAGCGGCCATAGCCGTGTGCCGACACCGCCGCAAAGGATCAATGGGTGAATGGTCTGCATCGTCTTCTCCTGTTCATTTGGCTTCGGGTCCGATCCGGCGATGGAGATCCACCGCCCGGGAAATCAGACCTGGCCGGGGATCTGGTTGATGAGCCGGGTGACCCTGTTCTTCAGTTTCATGGCGGTGGCATTTACGACGCGGATCGAGACGGGCGTTCCGAGCGCTTCATCGGCAATCGGTGCATCCGGCACGAGGCGGACGTCAACTTCATGCTCGCGACCTGTGGGGCGGAAGGCGTCCGGGGCATCGGCCGGCTTGGCGTAGAACACGCGACCATCCGAGAAGTGCAGTTCGGCGAGCGAACCGTTGATCAGCATCTTGGCCAGATCCGGAGACATGGTCGCCTCCACCACCGGCTCGACGTTGCCGCTGACGGCTTCAACCACCGGATCGCCGGCGAGAACGGTGGCGCCCTCCGCGATCTTGCCCGGCAGGACCTTGCAGTCGCAGGGCATGGTGACATTCAGCGTGTCGCCGGAATTCGACCGCAGCGAGTAGACGACGTCGCCCTTGGCGGCCGCCGTGTTGAGGTAGGAAATCTGGCCGCTCGCCACGGCGCGCAGGACTTCGCCGTTGCCAGCGACCATGCCGAGCTGCGGCACCTCGTGCGAGAAGATGCGGGTGTAGGCGAGATTGGCGACAATCCCGGCCAGCGCCAGGGTGAGGACGGATGTGGCGAGGAAGCGGGCGAACCGGCGCGCGCCGCCACCGATACCAGACGCCGCCGCACCCTTCCTGGCTTCCTGACCGGATGCCTTGTCGCGCAGGCCGATAATCCGGTCGACCGACATGATGTCGCCGGCGATGTAGGAGTTCAGGAGGTAACGTAGCGCCGGAAGATGATCGCCGGTAGGGTGGGTGAAATCGAGGCGCATTTCGCCGGTTTCGCTCTGGGCCCTGGCGATGCGGGCCTCGACAGGCAAGGTGATCGCGTAGCCGCTGAAATCGAAACGCAGGACGGCGAGGCGCTTCTGGCCATCCAGTTCAGGTCCGGACAGGCCGGCGACATGCGCGTTCACCAGCGAAATGCTGGAGCCCGTATATTGCCGCCCGTCGATGATGGCGCGGAAAGGAATGCGTACGGACGGGTGTTCGCTGCCATTGTCGAGCGGCATCGGGCTGAAGCCCGGTTCAACGTCGGACTGCACGGAAATACCTTTGGGAGCAGTATTTTCAATATCCATTGTCGACTATCCTTTCGTGTCAGATGAGGCCGCCGATATAGGCGATGCCGAGGACCAGCCAGCCAACGGCCAGCGCATGCATGTGAGTGGAGCCTGCCGCCCGCCAACGCTGGGCGATGCCCTGCGCGGCGCCGCGTCCTTCGGTCGTCTGACGGGTCCATTTCTGCCGATCGAGGCGGAAGAGAACGAAGCTCTTGATGAAGGCGCCGCCGATCTGGCTGAAGTAGAGAAGGAAGGGGTAGCTGATCGGGAAGCTGCGGCCGCGGGCACCCATGATGATGGTGCAGGCGACATATCGCGTCAGCATGACCCACGAGAGATAGACCGGGAGGATCCAGGCGCTGACGAAAACGGCGGCGAGCAGGACGCTGGCGGGACCGGCAAGCGTCGTCCAGATCGACACGGCCTGGTCAAGGATCGACCACCAGGTGAAGGAACCGATGCGCGACGGGCCGAGCCTCAGCGCGCGACCGTTGGTGCGTAGCATGTTGCCGAACCAGCGGATCATCAGCACGCCGGCGGACTGGAAGAAGCCCGGCTTCGGCTGGGTTTCGATCGCCGTCGTCAGAAGGTCAGGCAGGTAGAGCATCTTGTAGCCGCGCTTCAGAAGCCAGAACCATGTCGACTTGTCGTCGCCGGTCAGGAACTGCACCCTGCCGAGGCGCCAGTGGTCGATGTAGTCGTTGCGGACCATGTCGATGAAGCCGGTCTCGGTGGCGAGGCTGGCGCGGAAGACGGACATGCGGCCGGTCAGCGTCAGCACCCGCTCGCTGAGCGACATTGACGACATCATGACGTGACGCTGGGCGAAGCGAAGCTCGAACCAGTCACGGAAAAGCCGGCTGCCCTGGGTTTCGCTTCTTTCATCCGTCGTCACGGCACCGACCGCCGGATCGGTGAAGAAAGGGATGGAGCGATCGACGACGTCGACGGGAACGCAACTGTCGCCATCGACGAGGAGGATCACGTCGTCGCGGCCGGGATTGAGGGCGGCGATGGAGCGCAGCGACGTGGCCAGCGCATCGCGCTTGCCGGTGCCGGGGATCTTGTCGATCTGCAGATGCACGGCCGGTGCGCCCGCACCCTGTTCTGCCATGACCGAGGTCATGACCTGGCGGATCAGCCGGCGGTCCGATTCATCGACGATGGAGGCGATGACTGATGCTCCGCCTTTCGCCCGATACGCGGCCTCGAAGACGCTGCGGTAGACGCGGGCGGAGATTTCGGCGGGAATCTTGTAGGTGGTAACGAGGAAGAAGGCGTGGTTGCGCTTGCCGCGCCGCTGATATTCCGCCTCTGCCGCCGCCCGTCGGCGGGGATAGGCGACCTTCTGGTAGTACATCGCGCGAACGATGTTGGTGGCTGCCCAGCCATATCGCCACAGGCCGATCGTTCCGACGGTGATCAGCGCGCCCGAATAATTGTCGAACGGCGAATTCGGGACGCAAAGCGCAAGGGCTGCGATCGCCAGCAGATAGAGGATGTGGCCGGGCAGTGTCATTGTCGCGCCCCTTACCAGCAGATGCCCTGATAGGTGCCGTGCGAGCGCATCTCGGGGCGGATGCGCAGAAGATCCACCATCGGCACGTTCAGCGAGTGTTCCATGAGGAGCGGCATCGCCTCCTCGTAGTGATTGCCGACGAGGATGATATCGGCGCCCTTGATGAGATCGCCGACATCGGCAACCAGGCGGCTCGAGAGGTCGTTAACCGCGTCATTGCCGCGGCCGGCGCCGCTCATGCCTTCGCTGAAGGCCGTCTGCACGAAGGGATCGTAGATCTTCAGGTCGTAACCCTTGTCAATCAGCCGTCCGGCAAGCTTGGCGAGCGGGCTTTCGCGCAGATCGTCGGTGCCGGTCTTGAAGCTGATGCCGACCATGCCGATCGTCTGGCCACCAAGCTCGGATACCATCGTTTCGGCACGCGCGATCTGCGCCTGGTTGGCCTCCAGCACGGCATCGAGGAGGTGCGAGCTGACATGCTTTTCAGACGCGAGATGGCGCAGGGCGCGAACATCCTTCGGCAGGCAGGAGCCACCGAACGCGAAACCGGGACGCATGAAGTAAGGCGAAATGTTCACCTTCAGGTCCGAGCAGAGGATCTTCATGACCAGCTGGCCGTCGACGCCGGACGCCTTGGCGATGTTACCGATCTCGTTTGCGAAGGTGACCTTCACGGCACGCCAGGAATTGCTGGTGTACTTGATCATTTCCGCCGTCGCGAGGCTGACGGAATGGCACTCGCAGGGCAGCTTGGCGTTGATCTCGTGGAGAATTTCGTCCGTCTTCTTGTCGAGCGTGCCGAAGACGATCAGGCCAGGGTCGTAATTGTCGGCAATCGCCGTGCTTTCCCGCAGGAATTCCGGATAGTAGCCGACACCGAAGTCGGATCCCGCCTTCAGGCCCGAGGCCGCTTCGAGCGCGGGGACGCAGACGGTGTCCATGGTGCCGGGAACGATGGTCGACCGGATCACGACCGAATGGAATGCACCCTTGGCCGCGATCGCGGCGCCGATCATTTCGCATGCCGACACCACATAGGTGAGACCGACGGATCCATCCGCGGCGCTCGGCGTTCCCACACAGACGAAGGAGATATCGGTGTCAGCCACCGCTTCGGCCGTGTCAGTGGTCGCCGTCAGCCGCCCTTCAGCGACCGCCTTCTCTATCATCTCGCCGAGCCCGCGCTCGACGATCGGCGTCCTACCGGAATTGATGGCCCTCACCTTTTCGGGATCCACGTCGCACGCCACGACCTGATGGCCGTCATTGGCTAGGCATGCCGCCGACACCGCACCGACATAACCGATTCCGAACACGCTTATTCTGGCCATCGCCATCCACCTCTCAGCTGCTGCGGACGCTATCGAGGCGCCGCGCATCTTGGTTAACAGAGCTTCAGTCTGCTCTTAGATAAGCGCCTCGATTTGTAGGGAGGAAGTCAGGAATAGCTTGATGCTTGTCAGGAAAACCCGAAATTTTTTGACGATAATTAGGCAAAAAAATCAATCATTTAGCCTAATAATTGTGCAACGCAAAATGGCCACTGTCGGTTCGTGACCGTCAGCGGCGTCGCTATGTGTCGGAATGCTTTTGGTTAACCCAGCCAGCCGTTCCTGATGGCGTATTGCACAATTTCAGAGCGGCTCGACAATGAGAGCTTCTTGACCGCCCTGGACTTGTAGGTCTCAACCGTCTTCTGGCTGAGGCTGATATCGGCCGCAATTTCCTTGGTCGCCAGCCCCATCGCCACATATCGCAGGACCGCTTCTTCCCGGTCGGTCAACGGACCGCGTGGAGAACTGGCCGCCACGGCCTCCGTCAACCCGGTGCTCTCTGCACGATAGGTGATCGGCTCGGCCACTTCGGGCGGCTCAAGCAGCCCTCCGTGACCGAGGACGTTTATGGCTTTCAGGATTTTCTGGACCGACGCGGTCTTGGGCAGAACCCCGGCATAGCCGAGCTTCATGTAGTGGCGTGACGAATGCGGGTCCATTGCCGAGCAATAGGCGAGCGCACGCGTCTGAACACAGGCGTCCCTGACGGCGTCAAGGCCATCGGGAACGGATCGTTCGAGAAACTCGGGATCCGTCACGAGCACGTCGGGACGCAACCTTGTTACCTGGATCGATATGTCATCGATCGTGTCAAACGGCCTTACGGCCCTCAAGTTCTTGGTTGAGTTGAGGAGTGATGCCAACCCGTCCGCCAAGACCGGGTTTTCGTCCAAAATCAACACACGAATGAATTCGGAATTATCCATATTATTCCCTCTCACGCAGGTAATCCGGGGTTTGGCGCGTTAGGCGCGCGCTTCGACCGCAAGAGACCTTCCCCAAAGGGTTCAATGCTCAGATCAAAAGTCTGCTGATATGCCTTTCCGATTATGCTTGACGATATGAAGCCGTGTCATAACGACAGGCACCAGAAAACTGGTCCGAAAAATATTGCGGTGCAATATGTCAAGTGTAAGGCAGTGCGATTCGCGTCCGGACCGCCGCCGCATCCAGATGGGCCTAAAGCCTATCAGGCCGCGCAAGGCGGCAATGCTGCAACCCGGCACGAATTTCGCATTATGCAAATCGTTTAAAACCTTTAGCTAAAATTGCCGGTATCGGTGAGGTCGGCGCCGGAAATTTGTCTCCGTCGCCGACTGCATGACCTCCGGTATGCCACAAAGGCGCGAACAATCTCGCGAACACTTATCAAAACACGAAATGCGCGACCAAATTGGGCACCCGATCACATTTGCAATTTGCTGAATTGTTGCCGACGCGAATCGTCGCTCAGCACATCAGCGACAGGATCTCGAACAGCATCTGGGCACCCGCGTGGGCGGTGTTGGTTGTCGCGTCGTATTGTGGCGCGACCTCGACCACGTCACCGCCGACGATGTTCAGGCCGGCAAATCCGCGCAGCAGTGCCTGCGCTTCGCGCGTCGTAATACCGCCGATCTCCGGTGTTCCGGTGCCTGGCGCAAAGGCCGGATCGAGACTGTCGACGTCGAAGGAGACGTAGACCGGCCGGTCGCCGACCAGATCCCGGGCCCGGGCGATCACCGTATCGAGGCCAAGGGTGTTGAGTTCTTCCGCATGGATAACCGTCATGCCGGAATCATAGGAGAACTCCCACAGCATCTCGGACGAGCCGCGGATGCCGATCTGGATGGTATGGCGCGGATCAAGTGCGCCTTCGAGCACCGCATGACGGAAAGGGCCGCCATGGTGGAAACGGCATTCCTCATACGGCCCGCCAGTATCGCAATGGGCGTCGATGTGGATCATGGCGACCGGCCCATGCTTCTTGGCCACCGCGCGGAGGATGGGCAATGAGATGGAATGATCGCCTCCAACCGAGAGCGGCCGAGCCCCGCCGGCGATGATCGCATCGATCGCCTTTTCGATATCCTGGTGACAGCCGATCAGGTCGTAGCGGCTGCGGAAGCTGACGTCGCCGACGTCGGCGACCTTCAGTTCGAACGTCGGGGCAACTTTCAGCACATGGTTATACGGCCCGATGCGCTCGATCGCGCGCAGGGCGCGTGGTCCGAAGCGGCAGCCGTTGCGGTTGGATATCGCCAGATCCATCGGCATGCCGATGATCGCGACGTCCAGCCCGGAGAAATCCGGATCGGCCCAGTCGATCGGCCGATAGGGCGCATCGAGGAAGGTCGGCAGGCCGGTATAGGGGGCGGCCCGCTTGCCGTTCTTGTCGATCACCTTGCCGACGATCTTGCTAAAATGCTCGTCGTGAATGGCCTTTTCGTTCTCGCCGGTATAGCGAGCCTTGAGATAATCGAGATGATCGTCGGACATGGTCTTCCCCTTCTGCGGCACGGTCGACGAATTTATCGCGAGCGGCAGGGGAAAAGGCAACGCCTACCTGAGAATCAAATGCGATTGCGGGTCAGGTGCCGCAGAATGTGCGCGCGACCTCTTCGTCCGGCATCGGCGGCATGGCGTAGCGGGCGAAGTCCCGCTGATCCTCGTAAGGGTTGGCCAGAACGCGCATCAGGGCCTCGAACAGGGAGAAATCCCCCTCCTCCCGTGCAGCGACGATCGCCTGCTCAATGCGGTGATTGCGGGGAATGAAGGCGGGGTTGACCTGGCGCATGGCGGCGGCGCGGTCTTGCGGCGCAATTCCGTCGCCATCGACATAGGCGCGCCATTCGGCAAGCCAGGCCATTGCCGCCTCGCGGTCGATGAACTCGGCAGCAAAACCGGCATCCGCGACTGGAGACACGGCGCTGGCGGCAAGTGCTCGGAATGTGCGGGTGAAATCGGCGCGGCCATCTTCCATCAGCTTCAGGAGCTTCTGCGCCAGATCGAAATCGCCTTCGCCCGGCGTCACGATGCCGATCTTGGCGCGCAACACCTCCAGCCATCGGTCGTTGAAGCTGTCGCCGAACACCTTGATGGCTTGATTGGCGCGTTCGACGGCCTTGTCCATATCGGTATTCAGCAGCGGCAGGACGGCCTCGGCGAAGCGCACGAGATTCCACTGGCCGATCGTCGGCTGGTTGGCATAGGCGTAGCGGCCATGAGCGTCGATCGAGGAAAACACCTTGTTGAAGCTGAAGGCGTCTATGAAGGCGCAGGGACCGAAATCGATAGTCTCGCCGGAGACCGCCATATTGTCGGTGTTCATGACGCCATGGATGAAGCCGACACGCATCCATTCGGCAATCAGCGACGCCTGGCGTCGGCAGACCGCCTCGATCATCAGGGCGTAGCGGTCTTCCTCACCCTCCAGTTCCGGATAGTGGCGGGCAATCACGTGGTCGGCGAGTAGCCGCAGGGCCTCTTCGTCCTGGCGGGCGGCGAAATACTGGAAGGTGCCGACACGGATATGGCTGGCGGCAACGCGGGTGAAGACTGCGCCGGGAAGCTTCGTCTCGCGGTAGACCGTGTCGCCGGTGGTGACGGCCGCCAGCGCTCTGGTCGTCGGAATGCCGAGCGCATGCATGGCCTCCGACACGATATATTCCCGCATGACAGGTCCGAGTGCGGCCCGTCCGTCGCCGTTGCGCGACCAGGCCGTTGGACCGCCCCCCTTCAAATGGATGTCGCGGCGGTTGCCCTTGCGGTCGACAACCTCGCCCACAAGCAT
This sequence comes from Rhizobium sp. NRK18, assembly GCF_024385575.1. NCBI lineage: Bacteria > Pseudomonadati > Pseudomonadota > Alphaproteobacteria > Hyphomicrobiales > Rhizobiaceae > Rhizobium > Rhizobium sp. NRK18. The sequence continues at coordinate 3,965,230 of NZ_JANFMV010000001.1, forward strand.
GGCGCGGCCATCGCCGAGGCGCGGAACGAAATGGCCGAACTGGTGACCGGCATACACCTGGGCGACCATGGCCGCGCCCGGCAGTTGCTCATTGCCGGAAAAGACATCAGCGCCATGCGCAGCCAGATAGTTTGCATCGAGCCCCAGTTCCTCGGCCAGCGCATGGTTGAAGGCAAAGAGCCGCGGCTCGCTGGCATGCGCAGGGCGGGCCTCCGCATAGAACCGCGGCGGCAGCAGCGTATAGGAATTGTCAAATCGGATCGGCGGGGACGCGTCCATCTCTAGCCCTTCTCTTCAAGACCCGAAGATGGGGCAGATGGAAGCCAATTCCAAGTCCGTCCTGTTAGGACGCGCGATCACGAACGGCCGATCAATCGCTGCCGGCGGGCACCCGTGTCGGCAAGGGCTGGGTTTTGCGCGGCGGCGCCACCGAGTTGCGGATCACCAGATCCGGCATCAGCAGGATTTCCTCTTCCGGCGCCTTGGCACCCGACAGCATGTTGAGGAGCAACGCCATCGCCTGCTTGCCGATCGCGGTGCGCGGCTGGCGGATGGTGGTGAGCGGCGGCGACATGAAGCCCGCCTGCGGCACGTCGTCGAAGCCGGTGACGGAGAAGTCGCGCGGCATGTCGTAGCCGCGCGCGCTGAGGCCCAGCATGACGCCGACCGCCGTCTGGTCGTTGACGCACATGAAGGCCGTCGGCAAGGTGTTGCGCATGAACAGCTGCTCGAGCGCCAGGCGGCCGCTCTCGATCGTTCCGTCGCCCTCGATCACCATGCGCTGGTCGGGCGGAACTCCGGCGGCTTCCATCCCCTCGTCGTAACCCTGGCGACGACGGCTGTAGGACAGCCGGGTACGGGAATCGCCTATGAAGGCGATCCTGCGGTGACCCTCGGCGAGAAGCAGATCGGCGACCTTGCGGGCCCCGACCACGTCGTCCACACCGACATAGGGAATGCCGCCATTATAGACCGGCTCGAACACGCCGACCGTCGGCGGCAGACGCGCCGTCATCGCCTGATGGCCGAAAGGCAGGACGCCGGTGAAGAGGATGAGCCCAGTCGCCTGGTTCGAATTGAGGAATTTCAGATATTCGACGCCGCGCTGCGGGTCGTTCTGCGTATGGCCGATCAGGATGCCATAGCCATGCGACCGCGCCTCGTTTTCGAGACCGACAAGAATGTTGGAAAAGTTCGGGTCGCCGATGTCCGGGGCGACGACCAGAATGATGTTGGAGCGGCCGAGCCGCAGGCTGCGCGCCATGGCGTTGGCCGTGTAGCCGGTGACCGCGATGGCATGGTTGACCTTGTGCAGCGTGGAATTGGCAACTTTTTCCGGCGTATGGATGGCGCGCGACACCGTGGCGATGGAGACCTCCGCAATCCGGGCGACGTCTTCGATGGTTGCGGAGGTGGAATTCGACACGCCGGCCTGCCTCGGGTCTGATTTTCGACGCGACACTACATCGGGCAGCGCAAAGGTCAAATCCCGCGCCACAAAATTCGATATTTCTCCATAATGTAAACCTTTACACGACTTATGTAAAGGTTTACATATGTGCCTGCGGATGGGAGCCGCGGGAGGAATCAATGCGTTTCGAGACTGCCGAGGCGGGCGACATCGTCCTCGCCGCGCGACGAATCTCCAAATCATTCAGCGGCGTACAGGTGCTGTTCAGCGTCAATTTCGAGCTGAAGGCGGGAGAGATCCATGCGCTGGTCGGCGAGAATGGGGCTGGCAAGTCGACCTTCGTGAAAATCATGTCCGGCTTCGAACAGCCGTCGGCCGGTGAAATCCTGCTCGACGGCAAGCCTGTCACCCTGCCTGCAAACGGAGCGGCGGAAGCGCTCGGCATCGTCATCATTCATCAGGAATTCAATCTCGCCGAACATCTGACAGTGACCGAGAGCCTGTTTCTCGGCCGGGAACTGACCCGCTTCGGCGTTCTTGATCGCAAGCGCATGCGGGCAGAAGCCCGGCGCGTGCTCGACATGCTCGGCTCGCATATCGACGAGACCGCGCTGATCAGTTCGCTGCCGGTTGCCGATAAGCAGATGGTGGAAATCGCCAAAGCGATCAGCAAGGACGCCCGCGTCGTGTTCATGGACGAGCCGACGGCGGTGTTGTCGCAGGAGGAGACCAGGGTCCTGTTCGAACAAGTGCGCAAACTCCGGGCAAACGGCACCAGCTTCGTCTTCGTGTCCCACAAGCTCGACGAGGTTCTGGAATTGACGGACCGGGTGACGGTCCTGCGTGACGGCCAATGGGTGAAGACGGCGCCGACCGAGCTTCTCGACGGTGAATCCATCGCCCAGCTGATGGTCGGCCGCGAGCTGTCCAGCCTTTATCCGACCAAGCGCGAGCCGGATGTCGATGAGACGATGGCGGTCAGCGTGAAAAACCTGACGACCGGCTTCGTGCGCGATGCGAGCTTCGAGGTGCGCAAGGGCGAGATCATCGGCTTTTCCGGCCTGATCGGCTCCGGCCGCACGGAACTGATGGAGGCCGTGGCCGGCCTGCGCCCGCGGATCGAGGGCGAGGTGGTCATCCAGGGACAGGTGATCGCTTCTGGGGATTCGCGGGGCGCCATCCGCGCCGGGCTTGCCTACATGACCAAGGATCGCAAGTCGAAAGGCCTGCTGCTCGGCTCGGGCATGGGCGTCAACCTGACCCTGCAGTCGCTGGAACAGCACAGCCGCTACGGCTACCTGCATCCGAAAAGCGAGGCCGGGGCCCTCGCCAGGGCACGCCGCCGCTTCGACATCCGCGTGCGCGACAGCAATGTCGTTGCCGGACGCATGTCGGGCGGCAACCAGCAGAAGCTGCTGCTCGCCAAGGTGATGGAAACCGAGCCGGACATCATCATCATCGACGAGCCGACGCGCGGTATCGACGTCGGCACGAAGCAGCAGATCTACCATTTCATCTCGGCGCTGGCGCGCGACGGCAAGTCGATCATCGTCGTGTCGTCCGAAATGCAGGAGATCATCGGCCTGTGCAGCCGGGTGGCCGTCATGCGCGAGGGCCGGATCGTCGGCTGGCTGGAAGGCGGCGAGATCACCGAACAGGAAATCATGCGCTACTCGGCCGGCCTGAAGAAAATGGCCGGCTGACGCAAGCGGAACAAAGACAAACGGCCGGGGACAACGGGGCCGAAACAGTGGGAGGCTGAACTTGGACATGAGTGCTGAAGGCAACGAACCGGAAAAGGATCGCAAGGCGCCGTTCTGGTCGGATATCGACCTGCGGGCGGTTGCTCCTTTCGTGGCTCTCATCTTGCTGCTCGTTCTCGGCGCGCTCGCCAATCCGAACTTCATCGGGCTCAACAACCTCGCCAATGTCGCGACGCGCAGCGCCTTCATCGCCATCATCGCCGTCGGCGCGACCTTCGTGATCTCGGCCGGCGATCTCGACCTCTCGGTCGGTTCGATGCTGGCCTTCGTCGCCAGCCTTATGATCCTGTTCATGAATTCCGGCGCGATCGCCGATCCGGCACTGATGCTGACGGCGGCCGTGGTGATGGCAATGGTCGTCGGCGCGCTCTGCGGGCTCGCTAACGGGCTGATCACAACGGTCGGAAGAATCGAGCCGTTCATCGCCACGCTCGGCACCATGGGTATCTATCGCGGCCTGACGATCTGGCTGTCGCAGGGCGGCGCCATCACCCTCAAGTCGCCGGAAATCCAGCAGATCTACGGTCCAGCCTATTTCGGCTCGATCCTCGGCATACCGGTGCCGATCGTCGTCATCCTTGCCGTCACGCTGATTGCCGCCTTCGTGCTCTATCGCACGCGCTACGGCCGCCATGTGGTCGCCGTCGGTTCGAACAGCGACGTGGCGCGCTATTCCGGCATCGCCGTCAACCGCGTGCGCACCATCGCCTTCATGATCCAGGGGCTCTGCGTCGCCGTCGCGGTGCTGCTCTACGTGCCACGCCTTGGCTCGACCTCAGCAACCACCGGCATTCTCTGGGAACTCCAGGCGATCACCGCAGTCGTCGTCGGCGGAACGGCACTGAAGGGTGGTGCCGGCCGCGTCTGGGGCACGATCTGCGGCGCCTTCATTCTCGAACTCGTCGGCAACATCATGCTGCTGTCGAACTTCATCAGCGAATATCTGATCGCCACCATCCAGGGGTCGATCATCATCATCGCCATGCTCGTGCAGCGTTCGCTGACGCGCAAGGTGTGACCGAACCGGCCGGGGCTCGGGGCACCCGGTCTAGAGGAGGAGAAGACCCCGACACGCATCAGGGAGAGAGACATGTTGAAGAAGCTTATGGGCGTCGCATTTGTCGCCGCCGCATTGACGGGCACCGCCTACGCCCAGGAGGCGAAGACGATCGGGGTATCGATCCCCGCCGCCGACCACGGCTGGACCGCCGGTGTCGTCTATCATGCCGAGCGCGTGGCAGCGCTCGTGCAGAAGGAATATCCGGACGCCAAGGTGATCGTGAAGACGTCGCCGGATCCGGCAAGCCAGGCAAACGCCATCCAGGACCTCGCCGTGCAGGGGCTCGACGCGCTGGTGATCCTGCCGACCGATCCGGATCCGCTGGTCAACGCCATCAAGCAGGTGAAGGACAAGGGCACGTTCGTCACGATCGTCGACCGCGCGCCGAGCGTCAACGACAGCACGGTTCGCGATCTCTATGTCGCCGGCAACAATCCGGCGCTCGGCCGTGTGGCTGGTGAATACATCAAGGACAACACGCCCGACGCCAAGGTCGTCGTGATCCGCGGCCTGCCAATCCCGATCGACCAGCAGCGCCAGGACGGCTTTGACGAAGGCATCAAGGGCTCCAACGTCGAGGTTCTCGATCGCCAGTTCGGCAACTGGAACCGCGACGACGCCTTCAAGGTCATGCAGGACTACCTCACCAAGTATCCGCAGATCGACGTGGTCTGGTGCCAGGACGACGACATGGCTGTCGGCGTACTGCAGGCCATCGAGCAGGCCAAGCGCACCGACATCAAGTATGTCGTGGCCGGCGCCGGCTCGAAGGACATGATCAAGAAGGTCATGGATGGCGACAAGATGATCCCGGTCGATATCCTCTATCCGCCGGCAATGGTCGGCACGGCGATCGAACTGACCGTCGCGGCTCTTTATGACAAGATCCCGGTCCACGGCACCTACACGCTCGATGCGACGCTGGTGACCAAGGACAATGCCGCGAACTACTACTTCCCGGATTCGCCCTTCTGACAGCGCCTCCGCTCTCAGTGAAGACGCCCGCCCGGATGGCTTAAACACATCCGGGCGGGCGTTGCTTTTTGACGGCGTTGAACTCTCAGCCGGTCTGCACGGAGTAGGGCTCGGCGGCCGCCGGCGCGACGGCATCGCCATCCATCGCCAGAGCCTGGTCTCCGACCTTCAGGGAAAGCCCGCCGGCAACACTGGAATCCTCGGCGAGATCAAGGATGCGCTGGAGTGCGGCGCCACGGCCGAAATCCGGCTCCATGGAGCCCTTGCCCATGCAGGCGGCCGCGAAGCGCTCATACATGTTGAGCACGGGGTCGAGCGGTACGTCGCGCCATTCTTCGGTCAGCATATCCTCACCAAGGCAGACACGCAGATAGCCCTTGTCCTTGACGAGCGCCACTTCCATACCCCCGAGATCGCCGTGAATGCGCAGCGTCAGATCGTTATGGTGACCCGATGCGAAGCGGGTGGCCGTGACGGTGCCGATCGCGCCATTGGCGAGTTCGGCATGCATGACGAAGCTGTCATTGGCATCGAGATCATACTCATCGATACGATCACCCGGCGCCTTGCTGAAGGTCTTCAACCTGCTCGACACCTCGATCGGCAGACTTTCGGCTATGTAGGTGGCGAAATCGATGATGTGAATGCCGACATCGCCGAGCACGCCTTTGGAACCGTGACGCTTCGACAGGCGCCAAAGCCATTTCGGCTCGGTGCGCCAGTCACCCCATTTGGACTGGGTCAGCCAGCTCTGCAGGTAATTGGCCTCGAAATGGCGGATCGGACCGAGCGCGCCGGCCCGGATCATTTCCGCCGCTTTCTGCGTGGCGGCGAAGTTACGGTAGCTGAGATTGACCATGTTGACGACGCCGGCGGCCCTGGCGGCGTCTGCCATTTCACTGGCACGGCCGAAATCGGTCGACAACGGCTTCTCGCAAAGCACATGCTTGCCGGCAGCAAGCAAGGTTAGCGTCGTGGCGTAGTGGACGGAGTCCGGCGTGACGTTGGAGGCGGCATCGAATTCGCCCCACTCGATTGCCGCCTCGAGCGAGGTGAAGCGGTGCTCGATGCCGTGAGTGTCGCAGAAGACGTCCAGCGCATCGGCGCGCATGTCAACCCCGGCGACGACCTCGACGCCGGGGATCTTCTTGAAGGATTCGGCATGGACGCGCGCCATGCCGCCGGTGCCGAGGATCAGCACCCGAAGGGGAGAGTTGGCCTGTTTCATTGTCCTGTTCCTGATCTTTGAAGACGCTGGAGCTTCCTGGGCTCAGCGATAGCCTTCCTCGCCGGCCTGGTGCAGTTTCGGGCCGCGTTCCTCGATCTTCTCGGGTGCAGTCTCGACCGGCACGTTCGGCGCGGCATTGACATCCTGCAGCCGGGTCATCGGGTTATGGGCCCAGCGAACGGCGTTGCGCAAGACGGTCTGCACGTTGCCGTCATGATAGGTCGGGTAGGTCTCGTGGCCCGGGCGGAAATAGAAGACGTTGCCGGCGCCGCGCTTGTAGGTGAGGCCCGAACGGAAGACTTCGCCGCCTTGGAACCAGCTGACGAAGACGGTTTCCAGCGGTTCCGGCACGCCGAATGGCTCGCCGTACATTTCCTCGTTCTCGAGTTCGAAATGGTCCGGCAGATCCCTGGTGATCGGGTGGTTGCGGCTGGTAACCCACAGACGCTCGCGCTCGCCGGCCTCGCGCCAGGTCAAGTTGCACGGCGTGCCCATCAGCCGCTTGAACGGCTTGGAAAAGTGGGCCGAGTGCAGCAGGATCAGGCCCATGCCGGACCAGACCGCCTCGCAGACGCGCTCGACGACCGCATCGGACACGTCGCCATGGGCGGCGTGTCCCCACCAGATCAGCACGTCGGTCTTTGCGAGGCGTTCCTGCGTCAGGCCGTGCTCCGGCTGCTGCAGGGTCGCCGTGGTCGCTTCGATGTCGTCGTTTTTGTTCAGCGCGTCAGCAATGCAGGTATGCATGCCCTTGGGATAGAGATCGGCGACAATCTTGTTCTTCTGTTCGTGGACGTTTTCGCCCCACACGACGGTTCTGATCTTCATGAATAACTCCAGCATCCGGCTCCAGGCGTCGCCGGATTGAAAATGGACTTGGGATCCGCCGTGCCTGACGGCGGGGGTTCAATCAGCTGATAGGCTTCCCGTTTGCGTCGAAACGATGGAAGTGCTGTTCCTGCGGCCGGAGGTTGATCCTCGATCCGTATGTTATCTTCAGTTTTCCGGGCTGGCGGACCAGCACGGGTTCGCCGACGCCGATGTCGACAAAGAGGTAGTTGTCCGAGCCGAGGTCTTCGGCATGGACGACCTCGCCGGACCACAGCCCCTCGCTTTCGACGATGTCGATATGCTCGGAACGGATACCGAGCGTTTCGCATCCGAAGGACCTGGCAATGTCGCCGGTCAGGAAGTTCATCTTCGGCGAGCCGATGAAGCCGGCAACGAAGATGGAAGCGGGGCGCTCATAGAGTTCGGCGGGGGTACCCACCTGCTCCACCCGGCCGTCGCGCAGCACGCAGATGCGATCGGCAAGCGTCATCGCTTCCACCTGGTCGTGCGTGACATAGATCATCGTGGCGTTTTCCATGCCATGATGCAGCTTGGCGATCTCGAGACGTGTTGCCACACGTAGGGCCGCATCGAGGTTGGACAATGGTTCGTCGAACAGGAAGACGCGCGGATCGCGGACAATGGCGCGGCCGATGGCGACACGCTGGCGCTGGCCGCCGGAGAGCTGCTTGGGCAGGCGATCGAGAAGATGGCCAATCTGCAGCATGTCAGCGGCTTTCCGCACCCGCTCGTCCATTTCCGCCTTGGTGGCGTTGGCGAGCTTCATGCCGAAGGCCATGTTGTCGTAGACCTTCATGTGCGGATAGAGCGCGTAGGACTGGAAGACCATGGCAATGCCGCGCTTCGACGGAATAACGTTGTTGACCCGCTCGCCATCGAACAGGAGGTCGCCGGAGGTGATGTCCTCCAAACCGGAAATCATCCGCAACAGGGTGGACTTGCCGCAGCCGGACGGACCGACGAAGACCATGAACTCGCCGCTCCTGATATCAAGGTCGATACCCTTGATGACTTCCAGCGCGCCGAAGCTCTTGCGGACATTCTTGAGATTGATCTGGGCCATGTGCGAGAGCCTCCAAACCTAGCCTTTGACGCCACCGGCGGTGAGGCCGGCCACGATCTTGCGCTGGAAGATGAGAACGAGAATGATCAGTGGAACGGTGACGATGACGGACGCCGCCATGATGTTGCCCCAGGGCGTTTCGAATTCCGAAGCGCCGGAGAGAAGGGCGATGGCGACCGGCACCGTGCGCTCCGTTTCCGATGAGGTGAATGTCAGGGCGAACAGGAACTCGTTCCACGCCCCGATGAAGGCGAGCAGTCCGGTGGTGACCAGCGCCGGCCACAGTAGCGGCAGGAACACCTGGGTGATGACGACCCAGGGTGTCGCCCCGTCGACGATCGCCGCCTCCTCGATCTCCACCGGCAGGTCGCGCATGAAGGTGGTCAACACCCATACCGTGAACGGGAGCGTGAAGATCGTGTAGCTGAGGATCATCGCCCATGGCGTATTGTAGATGCCGATGTAGCGGACGAGCTCGAACAGCCCGGCGAGCACGGCGATCTGCGGGAACATCGAGACGGCGAGGATCGTCATCAGGAGCAGCGCGCGGCCGCGGAACCGGACACGTGCAAGGGCGTAGGACGCCGTCACCGCCAAGAACAGCGAGAACATGACCGTGACCCCGGCGATGAACACCGAATTCAGGATACTGCGGGTGAAATTGCGCGCCGACAGCACGGACTTGTAGTTGCCGAGATCGAAGCTCGTCGGGAAGTAGTTGACTTGAAACAGCGCAGTCCCGGTCTTGAAGCTGGTCAGGATCGCGTAATAGAACGGGAACACCGAAATGACGACGATCAGCACGACGACGGCGTAGAAGGCTGTCTTCTTGACGATATCCATGGTCATCGTTCGCCCTCCCCGCTCAGATTGACCTTGCCAATCCAGATGTAGAGCGACACGAAGATGGCGATGATGGCGAACAGCAGCGTCGACTGGGCAGAGCCGTAGGCGAACTTGTCGAAGTCGATGAGGTTTTCGCGGCTGATGATCGACATGGTCTTGGTTGCCTTGGAATTCGGCGTCAGCACGTAGACGAGGTCGAAGATGCGCAGCGCATCGAGCGCCCGGAAGATGACCGCAACCATGAGGGCCGGTCGCACCAGCGGCAGCGTCACCTTGAAGAAGACCTTGACCGGATGGACGCCATCGACCCTTGCGGCCTCGTAGATATCCCGCGGGATCATCTGCAGGCCGGCGAGGCAAAGGAGCGCCATGAAGGGCGTCGTCTTCCAGATGTCGACGATCAGGACCGCGAACATGGCGGTGTCGACATTTGCCGTCCAGGCGATCTTGTGGTCGATGATGCCGAGATTGAGCAGGATGTCATTAATGATGCCGAACTGGTCGTTCAGCATCCAGCCCCAAAGCCGCGCCGAGACGATCGTCGGGATCGCCCAGGGGATGAGGATTGCGGCACGCACGATGCCGCGGCCGACGAACTGGGCATTCAGAACCAGCGCGACCATGAGGCCGAGGACCGTTTCGAACGCGACCGAGACCATCGAGAAGCGCACCGTGTTCCAGACTGCATTCCACCAGGCCGGATCGACCAGCGTGCCGCGCCAGAGTATGCGGCCGGAGCTCAGCTGCCGGAAGGAAAGGTAGTTGTCGAAGCCGACCCATTTGCCGCCGTAGAGATTGGTCAGCGAGGTGTCGGTGAAGGAAAAATAGATCGTCCGGAACAGCGGCCAGGCGGCGACGCACACAAGTGCGAACAGCATCGGCGCCAGGAACCAGAAGGCGGCGCGGGCGCGCTGCTGCTGCAGGCTCGGCCCCCTGTCGGCCGCCGGGGATGCATATGTCTCGATCTGAATGCTCGACATGACGGGCTCCAATGCCTGTGTCGCAATTCGTTGCCGCCATCAGAGGCGCAACCCGGGAATGACGGGCGCAGCGGACGGGGCAGTCTGAGACGGCCCCATCCTGCCTGCGGCTGGCCGGAGGCTACCAGCCGGACCCCTTGAGGTCTTCGAGATCGGCCTCAAGGATTTCGAGATTGTCCGCAGCGCTTCCATCGCCGGAGAGCGTGTTGTGAACCGCGGACCAGAACTTCGACGACACCTCGTTGTACTTGCCCTTGGTCGGCGCGGACGGACGCGGAACGGCCTGCAGGAAGACGTTCTTCCAAGCCGGCATGAAGGGCTGCTTGGCCTTGATGTCGGCGTCGTCGTAAAGGCTGACGATGGTCGGCAGGTTTGAGGCGATCAGGGCGCGGGTCTTCTGCGCTTCCGGGCCGGCGAGGTAAAGCGCCAGCGAAATCGCCGCATCCTTGTGCTTGGAATACTTGGACACCGCGACATTCCAGCCGCCAAGTGTTGCGGCCGACGTCTTGTTGTCGCCGCCGGTCGGCAGTGTCGTCACGTCGAACTTGCCCTTGACCGCACTGTCGTCGCCATTGCCGAGCGTATAGGCATAAGGCCAGTTGCGCATGAAGACGGCATTGCCCGTCTGCCAGACGCCGCGGGATTCCTCTTCCTGGTAGGCGAGCACGCCTTCCGGCGAGATGTTGCCGGGCCAGGTCTTGGCGAGTTCGAGGGCGGCGACCGCCTTCGGATTGTTGATCGAGATCGTGCCGTCGGGCTCGACGATCTGGCCGCCACCGAAGGATTTCACCCATTCCAGCGCATCGCAGGTGAGACCCTCATAGGCATTGCCCTGCCAGACATAGCCCCACATGTCCTTGTTGCCGGCGGCGCGCTCGCCGTCCTGGATCTTCTTGGCCGTCTCGGTCAGCTCTTCCCAGGTCTTCGGCACGTCCATGCCGTATTTTTCCAGCAGGTCCTTGCGGTAGAACAGCGCCGGCGCATCGGTGAAGATCGGCAAAGCTACAAGCTTGCCGTCCACCGTCTGCGACTCGATGATCGACGGAAAATGCTGCGGAACGAGATCCTTGGCCGCCTCCGTCAGGTCGACGAACTGGTCGGCCAGCTGCGGCGCCCAGATGACGTCCGTCTGGTAGAGGTCGATGTCGGCATTACCGGCGGCAAGCCACAGGCGGTACTGGCCGAACTGGTCGCTCGTCGAAGCGGGCATCGGCACCAGGGTGACCTTGTTGCCGGTTTCCTTTTCCCAGGGCGCGACGATCGTCTTGAAATCCTGAACCGCGTTGCCGACGGCGCCGGAGACGTAGGTGATCTCCTCCGCCTGCGCCAGACCGGCTACCGAAACAAAGGCGAGCGTCGCCGCCGTGCCACGCAGAACGCGGCAAATTCCCTGCATATCCATGCCAATTTCCTCCCGTTGAATTGCGTAACGGGCACTCCCACGCCCGTTGCGACTTCTAGCGCTCCGGACGTCCTTCAAGCGAGACCGAAAATCCGAAACGTTTCGGAACGCTAGCACCGGTCTATACGGCTGTCAATACGTCAGAGTTTCGAATATATCTCAGGTTGTATAAACGTCGGGGTTCAGCGCTTGGGAGGCGCGACGGAAGCCCGCTCGATGAACTCGGAGGCGGCAACTTCCTGCAACTCTTCCACCGGTTCGCCATTGATCGCACCGACCAGGAATGCCGCCATCGGCGCCCAGCTGTTGCGCAGCGCCGCCTTGGTTACCGTCAATGCCGGATAGAAGGCGGAGCCCCGCACATCCGGCAGCACGTCGTCATGGGCAACCACCGAAACATCATCCGGAACGGCAAGGCCCAGCGACTTCAAGGTGGCATAAACTCCCCGTGCAACCAATGTGTTACCGCAAATGACCGCCGTCGGCCTCCGTGTCGCGCCGGTGAAGAACTGGACCGTCGAGATCATGCCGAGCGCGTCGTTCATGCGACCGTAGCGGATGAGATCGGGATCGAACTCTATGCCCGCCTCTTCCAGCGCCTTGCGATATCCATCGGTTCTGGCGAGCGAATAGTTGCGCTTCTCCAGGCCGTTGATGAAGGCGATCCGCCTGTGTCCCTCGTCGATGAGATGGCGGGTCAGAGCATAGCCCACGCCATCATTGTCTATATCGTAATACGGGTAATCGGTCTGGGTCCGGGTGCGGCCGTGCACGACGAAGGGAACGCCGCGGTCGCGCAGGAAGTTGATGCGCGGATCATCGAGAAGCGGCTCGACTACCACGAAACCGTCGAGCGCGCCGCGATCGATCAGCTTGCGGTAGACGGAAATGATCTCGTCGTCCTCGCGCGCGATGTGCAACACGAACTGCATGTCGCGGCCGGAAAAGACCTGCGACAGACCGCTGACCACCTCGAGGAAATTGTTGTCGGACGACAATTGCGGGTGCTTGGGCAACACCAGAGCGACCATGCCCGAGCGACCGGAGACGAGCTTTTGCGCTGCAATATTCGGATGATAATTCAATTCCTTGGCGGCATCCAGGACACGCTTTCGGGTGTTCTCGTTAACGTCCGAATAGCCGTTCAATGCGCGACTGACTTGCGTAACCGACAAATTCAGATGTCGGCTGATGTCCTTCAAGGTCGCCATTGTAAAAGTCCTTCCTCACCCATTTCGTGAGGCAATTTACACAGATGGGGCCATTGTCCAAAGCGTTTCCGTAAAAATACCCCGAAACGTTTTGGAATGTTTCTAACCTTCGTCCATCCAAAACACGAGGCCGGCCGCAGATCACCTGCGGCCGGCCCCATTCTCAACAATAACAAAAGGTGTCTCATCCGGCTGCGCTGAAGCGCTCGGGCCGGAATGGCTCAAGCATCGGGTGGCGCCGGCCGGTTGCCATCTCGTATGACAGAAGCTCTCCGGCAATCAGCCCGAGGGTGGCGCCGCTGTGAGAGAAGGCCACAAAGCACCCGGGAATTGCGGCGAACTCGCCGAAGACCGGCTCGCCATCGCCGGGGATGGGCTTGCGCCCGACACCATAACCCGCCAGTTCCAGCTTCGGATTTCCTTCGAGCACGCGCGAGGCCTCGGCCAGAAGTCCGTCCAGCGTTTCCTGCCGCACCTTGATGGAGCCGTCCGCCTGTTGCTCGACCTCTTCTTCCGACCAGGCGGAATCAAGGGCGAAGGCATTGTCCGGTGTCGGCCTGATCGCCACCCGCGGCGTGTTGAGCACGGCCTTTAAGGGATGCGCGGTCGGCTTCGTCGTCACTAGGAGCGAGATCGGCGTTGCGTCGCCGATTGTCTGGCCAAGTTTGGCGGCCATCGCCGGAACCCAGGGGCCTGTAGCCATCAGCACCACATCTGCCCTGATCTGCCGGCCGTCGGCCATTTCGGCGCCGATCGTGCGGCCGGCCTCGATGGTAAGCTTCGCCTTGCCGGCATCGGTGACGAGGTTGCCGCCGCGCTCGCGAAACTCTTCAAGCAGCACCGCGATCAGGCAGGGCAGATCGACCCAGCCTTCGCCGGCGTTGAAGATCGCACCCTGCGGCGTGACGGTTGCCGGATCGACGCCCGGGGTCACCGCTGCAATGTCGCCTGCGGCGAGATGGGTTGCATCGTAGCCGAGCGTCACTTCATGGTCATAGGCCTTGGCGATTTCGTTCCTGTCGTCATCCGCATCCCAGGTGAGGCCGCCGTCGAAGCGAAGCCAATTTGCGTCGGGAAAACGGGCTGCAAGCGTGCGATACCGGTCGATGCCGGCCATGCGAAGCCTGTGATAGGCATCCGACCGCATGCGTGAGGAATTCAGCCAGGACAGCGAGCGGCCCGACGCGCCATTGGATACCGGCCCGTCATTGACCAGCGTAACCTTAACGCCGCGGCTCACGAGTTGAACCGCGGTTGACACGCCGAAAATGCCGCCACCGATGACGACTGCACTGGCAATTTTATTCTCTTTCATTGTTTCTGCTTTCCTGATTTTCATCTTCACGTTCTTCTCCGCTTACGGAGATATTCACAGCACCTCGGCCAGGAACCGCTTCAGGCGCGGGCTTTGCGGATTGTCGAAGAGGTCATCCGGGGCGCCGATCTCGACGATCCGGCCTTCATCCATGAACACGACCTGGTCGGCGACCCTGCGGGCAAAGCCCATCTCGTGGGTGACGACGACCATGGTCATGCCCCTCGAGCCGAGGTCGGCCATCAGATTGAGGACGCCCTTGACCAGTTCGGGATCGAGCGCACTGGTGACCTCGTCGAACAGGATGACTTCCGGTTCCATGGCCAGAGCACGGGCGATCGCGACACGCTGCTGCTGGCCGCCGGAGAGCCTGCCGGGACGCTGATGCTGACGGTTCGCCAGACCCACATCGGTCAACCTTGCGGCGGCAATCGCGCGCGCCTCCTCCCTCGGCAGGCCCTTGATCTTCGTCAGCGACAGCATGACGTTCTCGAGCGCGGTGTGATCCGGGAAGAGATTGAAGTGCTGGAACACCATGCCGACCCGGCGGCGAAGCCGCTCCGGCTTCATCTTCAGGATGCTGTCGCCATCGAGCCGAATGTCACCCGCGGCCGGCTCGACCAGCCGGTTGAGGCAGCGCAGAAGCGTGGATTTGCCCGAGCCGGACGGACCGATGATGCAGGTCACGGTACCCGGCGGAATGGTCAGGTTCACGTCCTTCAGCACCTGCAGTGCGCCATAGGCCATGCCGAGATTGTCGGTCTCGAGGCTTCCGCCCTTGAAACGAGCGGCCTCGCTGGCCCCTCGCGCGGCCGGCGTGTCCAGCTCGCTGATCTCCTCAAGTCCGCTGGTGACGGCGGTCGGCGTGTTCTTTCCCTTCCTCAGGCGATCGTCGATGTAGTTGACGACGTGCGTCAACGGCACGGTGATCGAGAGGTAGAATATGCCGGCCAGCAGCAGGGGCGAGAGATTGCCGGTGACCACCGCCTGATCCTGGCCGACGCGGAAGATCTCGCGCTCGGAGGCCAGCAGACCGAGAAAGTAGACGAGGCTCGAATCCTTCACATTGCCGATGAACTGGTTGACCAGCGCCGGGAGCACGCGGCGGATGCCCTGCGGCACGACGATCAGCCGCATGCCCTGCCCGTAGCTCATGCTGAGCGCACGGCAGGCTTCCATCTGTCCCCGTTCGACGCTCTGGATGCCGGCGCGGAAGATTTCGCCGATATAGGCGCCGGCGATCAGGCTCAGCGCCATGATGCCGAGCGGAAAGGGCGACGGGCCGAAGAGTTCGCGACCGAAGCGGGCAAAGCCCTGGCCGACGAGCAGGATCGTCAGAATGGCCGGCAGTCCGCGAAAGATGTCGGTATAGATGCGGGCCGGAATGCGCAGCCACGGCGACCGCGAAATGCCCATGACTGCCAGCACCATGCCGATGATGACGCCGAGGATCGTCGAGGCAACGGCCAGTATCAGCGTGTTTTTCAGGCCGACGGCGAACATGGTCGGCAAGACTTCTGCCATCGCGTCCCAATCAAGGAACGTGCGCTGCAGGCTTTCAAGAAATGTCATTTAGAACTGTCCTTCCCAGTCAAATGCCCGGTCTCCGGGCGAGGCGTTCCGCCTGCTGGATCACTCCTTCCCGCAGGCGGTCGGCTGCTTACTTCTTGGGAAGATACTCTTCGGGCATCGGAGACCCCGGGAACCACTTTTCGTAAAGCGTCTTCCAGGTGCCGTCCTGCATGGCCTCGTGGATGCCCTTGTTCAGAGCCTCGCGGAAGGCGTCATTGCCCTTGCGGATCACAAAACCAGCCGGCGCATCGAAGCTCGGGATGTTGACGGCGATGTTCAGGTTCTTGTAGCGGCCCGCATAATCCTTGGCCGCCTCGTAATCGAGGAAGTGGGCATCGATCGTGCCGTTGTTCAGGGCGACAATGGCGGAGTTGTTGTCGGGGAACTTGACGAGGTCCGTGCCGGGGAAGTTCTTCGTTGCATAGATTTCCTGCAGCGTGCCCTGGACGACGCCGAGGCGCTTGCCCTTCAGGGTCGCGGCATCCTTGATGGCGGTGTCGGACGTCAGGACGGATAGATATCCGGCAAGGTAACCATCGGAGAAGTCGACCGTTTCCTTGCGCTTGGCGGTCGTGCCGATTGCGGCGACGGCGACGTCGAAGCGGCTATTGGCGACGGACGGCATGAGCGCCGCGAAATCCTGGCCCGTGAAAACGACCTGGTCCTTCTTGAAGCCCAGGCGCTCGACGACATTGAGGAAAAACTCGATGTCGAAACCGGTGAACTGTCCGTCGGCGGTGACGAACGCATAGGGCTTGGCGTCACCCATCGTCCCGACGCTGATCTGACCCGGGTCGATCAGGTTGTACGGGTTGTCGGCCGCCGCCAGGGGCGCGGCAAATCCGGTAAGGGCAAGAACCGTTGCGGCAGCAATGGTCCGGCATCGATTGAGAAATGCTTTCGTGGCGTTCTGCATTGTCATTGTGGCGTTCTCCGCTCTGTTGGCATGATTGCTGATCCGGTTTGACGGCTGTCGTCGAGACAAAGCTTCGCCCATCGGAAGACGGATGAGACCACCCGCCCGACCGACACATCCGCGCCTACCGGTTTCTTTATTTTTTGATCGTGAGACCGGTCTCTTTACCAATTGAGACCGGTCTCATTACGATTTGATAATTGTTATATTCAGATTGACCGGTCGTCAACATGTCTTGTAAAGCTGGTATTATGAACGAAGAAACCGCTGCCAAACCTTCCGTTACCGTCGCCGATGTCGCCGTCATGGCCGGCGTCTCGAAGGCGACCGCCGCGCGCGTGCTCGGAAAGTACGGGGTGGTCAGCGACGCAGTACGGCAAAAGGTGCTGCAGGCGGCGGCGAAGCTCGACTATCGGCCGAACGAGTTGGCACGTAGCATGACGACAGGACGCTCCGGCGCCATAGGCGTGGTCGTCGCCGATATCGAGAACCCGTTCTTCTCGTCGGCGGTGCGTGGCATTGCCGACGTCGCGCGCGCTGCAGGTTTCACGGTGATCCTGGCAAATTCCAGCGAGAAGATCGAAGCGGAGAAGGCAGCCGTCCGAACGCTTCTGGCCAAGCGCGTCGACGGCTTCATCGTGACGCCGTCGCGCCGCAGCGAGATAGACCATCTGAACGACATCGTCCGCACCGGCCGGCCGCTGGCGCTTCTCGATCGCGCCGTACCGGAACTCGATGTCGACACGGTGACGGTCGACGATCGCGAAGCCGCCGGGAACGCCACGGAACTGCTGCTCAAAAATGGCCACAGGCGCGTCGTCTACATGACGGCCTGTGATACGCCGGAGCGGATCTACGACGAGACGAGCGACATTTTCACGGCGTCCGTCCGCGACCGTATCACCGGTTTCATGAATGCCTGCAGAGGCTTCGGCATTTCGTCGCCCGAACGTCTCGTCCGCCTCGGCGCCAAAGGCCCTGAAGACGCAGGACGGCTTGCAAAGGAACTGCTGAGCGCCCCAGATCGGCCGACGGCAATTCTAGCGTCCGACAGCCTGATTGCGCTGGAGGTCTTCAAGGCGACCCGAGCCATGGGACTATCGATCCCCGATGATCTGTCGCTGATCACCTTCCACGACGCCGACTGGACGAGCGTGACGACGCCGCCCGTCACTGTCATCAACCAGCCGGTATACGAACTGGGAAAGACCGTAGCCGAGCTGCTCGTCGAACGCTTGAAGGGTGAGACCGGCCCGGCAAAACGGGTGATCATCCCGACGCAGCTGATCGAGCGCAGCTCGATCGCCGCGCTACGCTGACGTTTAGACGCCGGCCATCTCCGTTTCCATCATCACCCGGACCAGAAGCAGCATGACCAAGGCCTGGCCGTAGGGTGCGGGAACATTGGGGATCTGTCGGTAGAAGTCGAGCGAATGGCCCATCGGCGTGCCGTCGGAAACCTCGAGCACGATGCCGTTGTCGTCGATGCGGGCGAGTACGGCGTCGAGCGCCTTGTCGGCCGCCGGCCGGAAGCTTTCATCGAGGAGACCGAGGTCGATGCCGCGCAGGATGCCGTAGGCGATCGCCGCCGTGGCCGATGTTTCCGGGGGGGAATCCGGATCGCAGACCAGCGTGCAGAACATGCCGTTGTCGCGCTGGTTGGCGACCAGCGTCCTGACCTGGGAGGCGAGGATGAAGGTGAGATGGCGGCGCAGATGATCCGGTATTTTCGACACAAGGCTGAAGAGTTCCGGAATGGCGACGGTGATCCACGAATTGCCGCGCGCCCAGAAGGCGTTGGCGAAATTGTGCCGGCCATTGAAGGTCCAGCCGTGATACCAGAGCCCGGTCACCGGATCGGCCAGATAGCGCTCATGGACGATGAACTGGTAGAAGGCTTCCTCGATCCAGTCCTGCCGGCCAAAGCGCTCGCCGGCGCGGGCGAGAAACAGGCAGGTCATGAACAGCGTGTCGTCCCAGAGTTCGCCGTCATTCATGCGTTCCTTGACGACGTGCTGGAAGCCGCCGTCTTCGGTTCGGGCGAGACTGTTGACCAGCCAATCGGCCCAATCCTTGACCAGAGCCTCCCAGTCGGGACGGTCGACATGGTCGATCAGCACGGAAAGCGCCAGCATCGGCGAGGAGGAGTTGACCTGGCGCGGCGGCAGGCCGCGGCCGATCTGCCAGTCATACCAGCGGGCGATCGCCGCCATCAGCGACTTGTCCTTGACCGCTTCTGCATGCCGGATCAGGCCATAGATGCCGACGCCGACTTCCCAGTCCCATTCATCGAACTGCAGTTCATACATGCCCTCGTCGATGGCGGCGGTTTCGTTCATGCCCTTCAGGCGGGCAAGGCCCGTCGCCACGCGGGAAAGGGTTTCGGATAGAGTGTCTCGGTCGATCGGCATCGGCAGTCCTGTCAGCAAGCACTTGGTCAAAACGAGAAGGCGTCGATCTGCCGGACGGCGGGATCGAGGCTTCTGTTGGGAAAGATGTATGGCGTCGCGCCGCGCGAAAGGCCGGCGCTCCAGTCAAGCGTAAGTTTCTCCTGACCTTTTCGCTCAAGGACGAGGCTGTTTCCGGCTTGATTCAGGGAAAGCGTCACGCCGGCCAGATGATCGATGAAGGCGGCGTAGCCGGCCTCGCTGTCACCCTCGCCCATCAGCGCGACCCAGCCGCAGCGACGGCCGGCAGCGCGGAATTCGATGCCGGCGCCCGGACCCTGCGTGACCGCCTCGATCGGCGCAGTCGCCGCAATCGCGGCAAAGCCGCGGCCGCCCTTGAGCACGATCCAGTTGCCGTGACGCTCTACCCTGTCGAAGCCGTTGGCCTCGACATAGGCATGCGTGAAGGTCTGGCGGGCGTCGTCGCCGAGGTCGAAGAGGAGAAGAGCGGCATTCTCGTATTGCGCGGCGCGCGGCATCGAGCCGTTGCCGGCCCAGTAGGACGGACGTTGGCCGCCCCATGGATCGTCCTCGCCCGGATGGTTGATCCAGGCGCGCGCGAAGGGATTGGATGCAAAGCGCAAGTCGACGATGTGCTGCTGATGGCCTCGTCCGCCGGGCTTGCCGTCCATCATCGACGAAAGCTGCACGGCGGCGGACTTGTAGAGCGCCAGCCGCGCCGCCTCGTCATGGCCCTGCACGTAATGCGCCGTCAGCGCCTTGCCGGGATCGGGTTCAACGACGTTCAGGGCCGCCTCCGGCGGCTCGTAGGCTCCGGCGCAGAACATCGGCAAGGCGGCAACGCCGTCGTTCAGCCAGCCCTTGCCGAAGGCAACGGTGGCAAACGGGGCGAGCTCGGTCAGCGGACCGGCCCGCAGCTCCTTGTCATAGGCGCGTCCCATCGTGCCGGCGGGCACGCCTGCAAGCGTATGAAGGCCGATCATCACCATCAACCGGTCCAGCAGCGCTTCGGCGCGCGCCTTGATCGAGCCGCCGGCCATGTGCTGCAGCGCCAGAAGGCCGATGAAATCGATCGGGTAATAGGCGGCGGAGTTCCATTCGGCGAGGCCGTGGCGCTCGACGGAATCGAACCACTTGCCGAGGCGTTCCTCGCCGAGCCGTGCCTGCTCGGCCCCGCTTCTGCCCGAGCAGCGGAACGTCTCGTCCGGCAGAAGCCGGCCGGCAAGATATTGCGAGACGTGGAAGCAGAGCACGTGGTTCTCGCTCCAGAACCACATGACGTCGTTGCCCGGTTCATCGACCCAGTAGCGGTAGTCGAGGATGGCACGGCGGACCTTGTCCTGAAGATCTTGCGGCAGGACCTGACCGTGGTCCGCGTAGAGCCAGAGGAGCGGGACCATGACAAAGTCGGAGCAATCGCGCCGCTCGTCGATGCCGGCAATCGTATCGGCGAGAATGTTTCGGAAGACGTCATCCACCGGCTGGCCAAGCGACATCATCGCCAGCGCCCGGCCGATCCGCGCTTCGCCTTTCGCCGCCGCGTGACGAAGTGCCGCCTGCTTGCGCTCGGCAAGCGGGCGCTCCGACATGTCGAGGAAGGGTTCGGTGAAGGTCGCAAAGGCGATGTGGCGGGCCACCCGGCATTCACCGACGGAAAATGTCAGATCGAGCGGATGATAGCCGTCCGGCAGCGCTTCGGCGCCCGGCAGGTCCACATGCGTGGCGCCGGCGTTCAGAACGCCGCTCGAATCGAGAAGCGGCGGCGTGTGCCGCATATGCACGCTCGGCAGAACCTTGGCATGAACCGTCACGTCGACGGCAGCCGGGCGACCGACCTTCAACCGCAGGCGACCGTCGGTCACATGCATCGGCTCCGGATGAACGTCGGTCGCGAGATCCTTCAGCAAGGCGATGGTGTCGCCAGAGACCGCGACAGGCAAGCGGACAATCAGCCTGTCCGCCTCGAGCGAGGTCAGCTCGAAATACCAGAGCGCGTCACGCTCGGCGAGCTCCTCGGTCAGCACCAGGACCTCCGACCCGCCCGCCTTCAACGGCAGATGGATGACGGTTTCGGATTCGCGGTTGCGCTGAAATGGCTCGAACACGGCGCATTCGGCGCCATCCACCCAGATCCGCACGCCGCCGCAGGTCGCCAGCCGGAAAGCGTGATCCCCGGCTTTCTCGGGAACGATCGTCGTCTTCAGCCAGCGCGCCAGCCGTGTCGGCCTGTGCCAGAACCCTGAAAAATCGACCCGACGGTTGAACCCGGGGAGATAGAGGCTGTCGACGGGAAAATCGACGTTGGGTTCGACCTTGCGGGTCTTGATATCCTGCCACAGGGCAATCCGGCACGGCAGGTCGCCGACGTCGATGAAGCCGTTGATGAAGCGATAATTGACGCGATCCTCGGCAAGCGCCGGCTGGCCGGGATAATACCATGCGTCGATCGCCGACATGGCCCAGGCCGTGACAGTCTCGCCGCGGCTTACCTCGAAACCGGCGTCTTGCTTTGCGAATTTCGTCATCTGGGGCTCGGGCATGAAAAAGTCTCTATCGGCGATACTGGATCAGTTGAATGAAGACGCGCCGACCAAGCCGCACTCTCCCTTCGTGAAAATATTTCTATTCACACATGCGTCATGCCGAAGTCATGCACGCGGGGAAATGCACCATAAGGACGCGAAAATACTTCGCGATGGACAATTGGTCATCGCAATCTGAATTGCAAACTAAAAATTATTTTCACTCGATCAGGCGCGATGCAGGGCGCCCGCACTTTCCCGTTCGACAAGACGGCAGCCGAGTTCGATACGCGTGGCCGGCTTGACGCCGCCGGCGCTCGACAGGCGCTGTTCAAGGACCTGCATCGTGGCGGCCGCCAGTTCATCGAGTGGCACACGGATGGTGGTGAGCGAGGGCTGGGTCAGGTCTACGGGCGCAACGCCATCGAAGCCGACGACGGCAACGTCTGCCGGAATGCTGAAGCCGAGCGCCTGCAATTCGCCAAGCGCGCCGATCGCCAGATTGTCGGCGGCACAGAAGACTGCCGTGAACCCGTCGAGCCCGCCATGCTCGGCGACGAACGCCCGCAATGTCTGCCGGGCATGCGCCGGCTCATAGCCGTCGGTATAGAGAACGCGGCCCTGGTCGGGCGGCAATCCGTTCTCCGCGAATGCATCGCGAAAGCCATCCTCGCGGCGGAGAATGGTGCTGCGGCCCCGCCATGTCAGGTGCAGGATGCGGCGATGGCCACGCTCGATCAGCCATTCGGTGGCAAGCCTCGCACCGTAACGGTTGGCCGGGGCGACGGTATCGACCTTCATCGACGGATCCTCGCCGTTGAGGAGCGCCACGGCCATTTCGCTGGCCGTCAGCCCTTTCAAAAGCTTCGGACTGTCATCGTAGACGACGACGATGCCTTCCGCACCGGCCGCCCGAGCGCCCGCGATGATTTCCGCGGCATCGAGTTGCGGCGAGCCGTTATGGGCGACGACCCGAATGCCGCGCGCCTCGCACTCGCGCGAAAGCGCCGTCAACAGGGTCCAGGAGACGAGATTGATGTCGTTGTGGGGAAGATTGCCCGGCGGCACCGCAAGATAGAGCGTGCTCAGGGAGGCAATGGCGCCCTTCTGCTGGCGCTTCGCCAGGTAGCCGAGCGCTCGGGCGGCCTCCAGAACGCGGGCGCGCACCTCCTGCGAAATCGGCGCCGTGCCATTCAGGACATGCGAGACGGTGCTGACGGCAACCCCTGCCTCTCGCGATACGTCCTTGATGCCGACTTTGCGCGGCTGTCGTTTCTCGGATGGCACGTCCGCTGTTTCCTCGCGTCACTTCAGTTTCGGCTGCATATCATAGAGAAAGCGGGAAGACACCAACAGGCCATATTTCATGAAGGCATCGATCAAGCGAGGGGGAGCCTGACCTTGACCTCCACGCCACCGTCGCCGACGGATCGTGGCGAGATCACCTCCAGCGTCGCCCCGACGCGGTCGGCGATGGCCTTGACGATGGCAAGCCCGAGACCGGTGCCGCCGATCCTGATATTGCCGCGCTCGAAGCGGCGCATCAGCCTGTCCATCGCTTCCGGCGGCAGGGGGGCGCCGTCATTGGCGAAGGTCAGCAAGCCGTTGGTATCCAGTGTCACTTCCACCGGGCGATCCGCCGCACCATGCTTCAATGCGTTTTCCACGAGATTGCGCGACAGGATTCCGACCGCGTCCGGATCGAGCGGCGAGAGCACAGGGGTCTCCGGCAGGGTGAGGTCTATGCGCGTTTCTCCCATGCGCTGGAAGTCCTCGACGATCATCGCGACGACCGTCCGCAGGTCCGACGGTTCGTCCGCCCGCAGCCGCCCGCCTTCGGCGCGGGCGAGCTGCATCAGCTTTTCCGACATCCGCATCAGGCGCTTCAGCGTCGTCTCGATCTCGTTGACCCGCCTCGCCGTCAGTTCTTCCTTCGTCTCCGAGCGAATGCGTTGCGCCTGGGCGATCGCGCCGGCGACGGGCGTGCGAAGCTCGTGCGCGGCATTGGCGGCAAAGGCGCGCTCGGCGTTGAAGGCTGCCGACAGCCTGTCCATCAGCTGGTTGACACTGGCCGAGATCGGCAGGAGTTCCGTCGGCAGACCGTGGTCAGGCAAGGGCGAGAGGTCCTGCGCGCCGCGGCTCGCCAAACCTTGACGGAGGGCACGAACCGGCTTCAAGGAGTAGCGGACCGCAAACAGGATCGCGAGAAGGCTCAGGGGAATGACGACCAGCAGCGGCAGCAGCAAGCCGATCAGCATGCGGTGGGACAGGTCGCGGCGATGGTCCAGCGGTTCCGCAACCGCGATCGTCAGCCTGCCATCCGAGGTCACGTCGTAATAGAGGCGATGGGTTCGGGTGCTGGCGAATCCGACCGCCGACATCGGCGGAAAGATCGAGGGGTCGGCGCCTTTCGAAGCGATCAGGACCTGGCCCGACCGGTCCTCGACGACGAAGGTGACGTCCTCGCCGTAGCGGGCTTCGCGGGCGCCCCGCAGATCGCCCTCGTCGTCGCCGTCATCATCGTCTCCGCTCACGTACTTCTTCGCATGCCCTTCGCGCAGGTCGTGGCGGGCGATCGGAAGGATGCGCTCGGCGGTGGCCTTCAGCCCGTCGTCATAGACCGTCTCCATCTCCTCGTTGAGACGATGGGCCGTGACCGCCGCGGCGGCGAGCCACAGCAAGGTGACGCAGATGCCGATGACGATCGCCAACCGGGCCTGAAGCGACGAGACCAGCCTCATGGGCGGCCCAGCCGGTAGCCGAGACCGCGTTCGGTCTCGATGACGCTTGCGCCGAGCTTCTTGCGCAGGCGGCTGACATGCACCTCGATCGCATTGCTTTCCACCTCCGCGTCGAAGGAATAGAGCCGCTCCTCCAGCTGCGCTTTCGACAGCAGCTGACCGGGGCGCTGGACGAAGGCTTCGAACAGGACCCATTCGCGCGCGGTCAGCACGACCGGCTTGCCGTCGACCCGCACGCTGCGACCGGCGAGATCGATGGTGATCGGTCCAAGGGCAATGATGGGATTGGGATTGCCGGTGTAACGGCGCGCGACCGAGCCGATTCGGGCGGAGAGTTCGGCCAGATCGAACGGCTTGACCATGTAGTCGTCCGCGCCGGCATTCAGCCCGGCAATGCGGTCCGTGACCTGATCCAGCGCCGTCAGAATGATGACCGGCGTCACGTCGCCGCGCGCCCTCAGCGTCTTCAGGAACGGAATGCCCAGGCCGTCGGGCAGCATCAGGTCGAGAAGCACGAGATCGTAGGTCGCGGCGGCCAGCGCATCGCGGGCCTGATCAAGACGCGTCATCCAGTCGACGGAATGACCGTCGGCCGCAATCTGGTCGCGGATGGCCGCACCCAGCGCCGCATCGTCTTCGATCAACAGAACCCTCATCGCCCGCTTTCTCCTTTTGCCGTCCTTTCTAGTCCACTCGCCACCTTACGGGAAGCTGAAGCAATGCGTTGGCGACCGTCAGGTGCCTGTCAGGCTGACCGGCGATTGATCATCCCGACAACGAGAGGACGTGATTGATGAAAACCGGCATCCTGCCCGCCGTCGCCATGGCGATCATGGCAGCAACATCCGCACAGGCAAGGGACGATTGCGAGCAGCCGACCCGCGACTGGAAGGGCCGCGACGCCGTTCGTGCGCTGGCGGAAGAACGCGGCTGGCTGCTGAGGCGCATCAAGATCGATGACGGCTGCTACGAGGTCTACGGCCAGGATGAAGACGGCCGCCGCTTCGAAGCGAAGATCGATCCCGTCACGCTCGAGGTTATCGAAATCGAGGAAGGCCACGGTCATCGCTGACCGCGCCTTCCGGCACCTGTTCAACACCGAGGACCAGATCATGAAACACACCAAACTTGTTCTTGCCGGCCTCGCCGGCGCGGGAATCATCGCCCTCTTTGCCAGCCAGGCGCAATCCTTCGACGGATGGAAGCATCTCGGCATGCGCACCGGCCTCTGGCAAGCGGAGGATCACGATGGGCGCCGTCATCACGACGGCGACGATGATCATTACGCGGCAAACGACTGCCGCTACCAGGGCGACGAGGGCGACGAGGACGACGACGATGGCGACGGCGGTTGCGGCAATCCGGGCACGCCGATGATGCAGCCGGCAAACCCGCCGGCCAACGGCCTGTTCACGCCGGGCAGCAAGCCGCGCGTGCAGATCAACTGATCCGGCGACAGACGAAGGAGACTGGAATGAGATTGAAATCGCTACTGGCCGCTCTGGCCGTCACGACCGCGCTCACCCTGCCCGGCATCGCGTCTGCCGGCCAGGTCACCCTGACGACGAACCTGCGCGACTACGGCGGCAACGGCGCCTATCTCGCCTATTACCTGACCGACCCGCAGGGCAACTATGCCGGCAGTCTCTGGATGGCCGGTGGCCGGTCGCGCTATTACCAGCACTTGAGCGGCTGGTACCGTGCGACCGGTGGCAACACGGCCGAGATCAACGGCATCACCGGCGCCAGCGTCGGTTCCGGACAGTCGTTGAAGATCTCGCTCGATCTGAGCGACGCCCTGTTCGATGCCGGCTACAAGCTGCACATCGATGCCGCTGCCGAAGACATGCGCGAGAGCCCCAACGAGATTGTCGTGCCGCTGACCTCCGCCGGCGCGGGCAAGGCCATTTCCGGCACCCGCTACATTTCCGATTTCACGTATACGCATTGATATTGAAGGACTATTGCCATGATCCGGTCGCTCCACCGCTGGTTTGGGCTGATCGCCGCCGTGCTGCTCGTCGTCATCGCGACGAGCGGCGCCGTGCTGTCAATCTTCCCCGCCTCCGAGGCGCTCACCACCCCTGCCGCGCAACAGATCAGCGTCGCCGAGCTTGCGGCGCGGGTCCAGTCGGCTGAGCCTTCGGTGGAGCAGATCAAGCGCGCACCCTCGGGCCGCGTGACAGCCTATTATTTCAACGGTGACCAGCCGGTCTCCTCGGTCATCGATCCGGCAACCGGCCAGCCGGCCGGCAATGCGGACCAGTCTTCCGTCGAGCGCTGGCTCGTCAATCTGCACCGTTCGCTGTTCCTCGGCGACAACGGACGGATCGCGACCGCGGTTGGCGCCATCGCCATGCTGCTGCTGACCGTTTCGGGCCTGTTCGTTCTCGCCCGGCGCTCCGGCGGGTGGCGGCATATCTTGAAGCCCGCCAAAGGGCACGGCGATGGCAGGCTGCATGCGATCGTCTCGCGCGCCGCGCTCCCCGGCCTATTGCTCTCCTCCCTGACGGCGCTCTGGATGTCGGCCGCAACCTTCGGCCTCCTGCCGGAAGGCGCGGACGGACCGCCCTTCCCGGCCGATGTCAGCGGCAAGACCGGAATACCGGTCGGGTCGATCGCGCGGCTGCAGGAAACGCCTGTCGATGCGCTCGTATCGCTGAACTTTCCCGCCAACGGCGATGCGACCGATGTCTACACTCTGACCACGGATGCGGGCGAAGGCTATATCGACCAGGGCAACGGCGCCCTGCTCGGCTGGCAGGACGCAAGCTTCATCGATCGGGCAAGTGCGCTCGTCATGATGCTGCACACCGGCCGGGGTCTCGCCTCGCTCGGGCTGCTTCTCGGCCTGTCGGCGCTCTCCGTTCCGCTGCTGAGCTGGACCGGTATTGCCGTCTGGCTGCGGGGGCGTACCAAGCGTCGTCCGAGTTCAGTCGCGGCCGGCCACGCGGATACGATCATTCTCGTCGGAAGCGAAGGTGGATCGACCTGGAGCTTTGCCGAAACGCTGAGAGAAGCACTGACGAGGGACGGTCGCCAGGTGCATGTCGGCTCCATGTCGCACTTCAACCCGGCGCGCTGGCACAAGGCGGAACGCCTTATCCTGTTCGCCGCCACTTACGGAGATGGCGAAGCACCGGCATCCGCGAAGGGATTTCTCGACCGCTTCCGGGCAATGCCAGCCGCGCAGCACCTGCCGCTTGCCGTTCTCGGCTTTGGCGACCGGAGCTTCTACCACTTCTGCGGTTACGCGAAGACCGTCGCCGAGGCGGCGGAGGAAAATGGCTGGCCGGCGCTCATTCCCTATGAGACGGTTGACCGGCAATCGCAGCAGGATTTCGCCCGCTGGGGCCGGCAGCTCTCGGAGGCGCTCGATCTCGACTTCGAACTCAATCACCAGCCGGAGGTTCCTAAGACCTGGGGGCTTCAACTTGCATCCCGCCGTGACTATGGCGCCAGCGTCCAGGCAACAACGGCGATCCTACGCTTCGATCTGCCGAAGGTCTCCTTCTGGCAGCGGCTGACCGGCAATGCCGCACCCGATTTCGAGGCTGGCGATCTGGTCGGCATCGTGCCGGAGGGATCGGCCATTCCACGCTTCTATTCGCTGGCATCCGCATCTCGGGACGGCTTCCTGGAAATCTGCGTCAGAAAACAGCCAGGCGGCCTCTGCTCCGGACAGCTCACCGCGCTGGAGCCCGGCGACACGGTCTCCGCCTTCGTCCGGCCCAATCCGGGCTTCCGTCCTGCAGCCAATCGCAAGCCGGTCATCCTGATCGGCGCCGGCACCGGCATCGGACCGCTGGCCGGGTTTGCCCGCGCCAACAACACCCACAAGCCGATGTTCCTTTATTTCGGCACCAGGCATCCGTCGAGCGACGCTCTTTATGAGGAAGAGCTTGCCGACTGGCAGAAAGATGGCCGGCTGACGGGCGTTTCCACCGCATTCTCGCGGACGGCCAGCCCGGCCTATGTGCAGGACCTCATCCGCAGGGACGCCGCCAGGATCGGCAAGCTGATTGCTGCCGGCGGACAGGTGCTGGTCTGTGGCGGCCGCGAGATGGCCGCCGGCGTCGCCGCGGCTCTTGCAGACATCCTGACCCCGCACGGCGTGAGCCTCGTGACATTGAAGGCGGAGGGCCGTTATGGCGAAGACGTTTACTGATTTCACCCGGTACGCGCTGAACGGCCCGACCATGGGAACGCGCTGGTCCGCACTCTTCCACACGCCGAACGGCTTCGACGCCAGAGAGGCCGAACGGGCGATGGCGGACGCCGTGAACGCGGTCGATCGGCAGATGTCCACCTGGAAGCCGGAGAGCGACATCAACCGGCTCAATGCGGCACCAACAGGCGACTGGCTGGAAATGCCGGCAGACATGATGGAGGTTCTGGCCGCTGGCCTTGCGATCGGCCACGCCTCCGGCGGCGCGTTCGACATCGGCATGGGCGATGCTGTGACCGCTTGGGGGTTCGGGCCAGAGGGGGCAAGCGAGGCTGCGATCCGCAGTGCCCGGCTTGCGGAAAGGCATTCAGCACATGAGATACTGGAACTCGATATCCCAAACGCGAAGGTGCGCAAGCACGCTCCGATGCGCTTCGACCTCAACGGTATCGCCAAGGGGTACGGCGCCGACCGGCTGGCGGCAGCGGCTGCCCGGCTTGGAATCACTGCGGGCCTGTTCGCCATCGACGGCGAACTCGTCGGCCGCGGCGCTCAGCCGGACGGCTCGCCCTGGACGGTCGCGGTGGAGAGGCCCGACCTTGGCCAGCGGACGCCCCACTCCATCGTCGAACTCGACGATGCGGCAATCGCCACCTCCGGCGACTATCGCCACTGGGTTGAGGTCGGCGACCGTCGGCTTTCGCATACGATGGACCCGCGCCTCGGCATGCCTCTGACCGGCGCGCCCGCCTCCGCGACGGTGATTGCCCGGGACTGCATGAGCGCCGACGCCTGGGCGACGGTCATGATGGTGCTCGGCGAAAAGGATGGACGGGAACTGGCCGAACGGCTTGGCCTTTCGGTGCTGTTTCTGCATCGCGATCAGGTGGAGGGCAGAGGGTGCGGCGCGTTCGCAGCCTGACGCGTTATTCGTAAGATTTCACTTACGGAATTCCGGTGACGGGCCGGGATCGGGAGGAGCCGCAACCGGCTCCTCCCTTTGCTTTGCTCAGCCGCGGGCCCAGGCCGGAAGCCATTCGCCGTGCGCCTTGAGGAGATCGTTCGTAAGCGACCAGATCTGGTCGAGATCAAGCTCGGCGGCGGTGTGCGGGTCCATCATCGCGGCGTGGTAGATATGCTCGCGGTTCTCCGTCATCAGCGCCTGGACGGTGAGTTCCTGGACGTTGATGTTGGTGCGGATCAGCGCGGTCAGCTGCGGCGGCAGCGCGCCGATATAGGTCGGCTGGATGCCGCTCGCGTCCACCAGGCAGGGCACTTCGGCGGCGCAGTTTGCCGGCAGCGAGGTGATGCAGCCATTGTTGCGGACATTGCCGTAGATGACCGAAGGTTCGCCGGTCCAGACCGAGTTGATGATCGACGAGGCATATTCATGGCTCGGCTTCACATCGATCGTGTCCGCATCCTTGTATTCCTGCGCCTGGGATTTCCAGCGCTCGATCTGCTCGATGCAGCGCTTCGGATATTCGTCGAGCGGGATGCCGAACTTCTCGATCAGGTCTTCGCGGCCCTCCTTGATGAAGTATGGCGTGTACTCGGCGAAATGCTCGGAGCTTTCGGTGACGAAATAGCCGAGGCGCGTCAGCATCTCGTAGCGCACCTTGTTGGGGCAACGCGGGTTCCAATGGCTGGGCTTCGGGAAGCGGCCTTCGCGATAGCCCTTCAGCAGGTCCGGATAGAGGTTCTTGTAGCTACCGTCCGGCTGGCGGTGCTCGAACTTCAGATAGAAGGCCATGTGATTGATGCCGGCGGCGCGGTAACGGATCTCGTCGAGCGGGATGTCGAGATCGCGGGCGAGTTCGTAGGCCGTGCCCTGTACCGAGTGGCAGAGGCCGACCTGCTTTATCGTCGGATATTTCTCGGCGATCGCCCAGGTGTTGATCGCCATCGGGTTGACGTATTGCAGCATGATGGCTTCGGGGCAGACCGCCAGCATGTCTTCGCAGATCTTCCAGAGATGCGGGACGGTGCGCAGGCCGCGCATGATGCCGCCGACGCCGAGCGTATCGGCGATCGTCTGGCGCAGGCCGTATTTCTTCGGCACTTCGAAATCGGTGACGGTGCAGGGCTCGTAGCCGCCGATCTGGAAGGCGACGACAACGAAATCGGCGCCCTCAAGCGCCTTGCGCTGGTCGGAATAGGTCTCGACCTTCGCCTGGGTGTTGAGCGTCTTCGCCAGCTTGCCGGCGACGATCTCGCTTTCGGCCAGCCGCTGCGGGTTGATGTCCATCAGCGCGATCGTCGCGCCGGAAAGCGCCGGGCGATGCAGGAGGTCGCCGATGATGTTCTTCATGAACACCGTCGAGCCGGCACCGATGAACGTGATCTTGGGTTGTCTAGACATACGGGTCTCCACGGGATCAGGCAGCAATGTCGAAGGCTGCCCTGACGAGTTTTTCTGTGTATTCGGTTTTCGGATTGGTCAGAACTTCATCGACCGGGCCTTCCTCCATGATCCTGCCATGCTGCATGACAATGACCCTGTGGCAAAGCGCCCGGACGACCTTCAGGTCGTGGGAAATGAAGAGGTAGCTCAAGCCTCTTTCGTCCTGAAGTTTTCTCAAAAGCTCGATGATCTGCGCCTGCACCGACAGGTCGAGTGCCGAGGTTGGTTCATCGAGGAGAACGAATTCCGGCTCCAGCGCGATGGCACGCGCGATCGCGATGCGCTGGCGCTGGCCGCCGGAGAATTCATGCGGGAAACGGCTGGTGATGTTGTCCGGCAGCCCCGAGGCGATCAGCGCCTCGCGCACCCGGTCCTGCCGCTCCTTTCGGCTCGTACCGATATTGTTGACCACGAGGCCCTCGCCGATGATCTGGCCGATGGTCATGCGCGGGTTGAGCGAGGAGAACGGATCCTGGAAGACGATCTGCATGCGCGAGCGCAACGGCCGCATCTCATCGCGGTTGCGCTGATGGATCGGCTGTCCGTCGAAGAAGATTTCGCCGCCGTCATTCTCGATCAACCGGGTCAGCGCCTGGCCGAAGGTGGTCTTGCCGGAGCCGGATTCACCGACGAGGCCGAGCGTCTCGTGGCGGCGAAGCGTCAGCGACAGGCTGTTGACGGCAATCAGGTCATGCGTCGTCGGCTTGAAGATGCCGCCGCCCCTCAGCGTGAAGGCGACCCGGACGTCGCGTCCTTCGAGGATGATTGGCTGGCCTGCCTCAAGCGGCTTGGCCTTGCCGGTCGGCTCGGAGCCGAGCAGATGGCGGGTGTAGGCATGACGCGGATTTTCAAACAGCGTCGCCGTCCTGTTGTGCTCCTTCAGCTCGCCCTTCTGCATGACATAGACATAGTCGGAGAACTTCCGCACCACGGTCAGGTCGTGGGTGATCAGGATCACCGCCATGCCGTGCTTCTTCTGGAGGTCGCGCAAGAGGTTGAGGATCTGCGCCTGCACGGTCACGTCGAGCGCAGTCGTCGGCTCGTCGGCTATCAGCACGTCCGGATTGTTGGCGAGCGCCATGGCGATCATCACGCGCTGGCGCTGGCCGCCGGAAAGCTGGTGCGGGTACTGGTCGACACGCAGTTCCGGCTGCGGGATCTGCACTTCGGCAAGCAGCTCGACGACCCGCTTGCGCGCGGCCGACTTGCTCATTTTCTGATGCGCACGGATGGCCTCGGCGATCTGGCTGCCGATCGTGTAAATCGGGTTGAGCGAACTCATCGGTTCCTGGAAGATCATGGCAATGCGGCCGCCACGAAGCGCGCGCCGCTTCTCGCTCGAAAACTTCAGGATGTTCTGGCCATCGAGAAGCACGGAGGCATTCGGGTTGACCGTCGCGCGCTTTGTCAGCAGGCCCATGATCATCCGCGCCGTCACCGACTTTCCGGAGCCGGATTCGCCGACGACGGCCACCGTCTCGCCGCGATAGAGCTGCAGAGATATGTCACGCACGGCTTCCACAGAGCCGTGTTCTGTCTTGAATGTAACGCCCGCATTACGCACGTCGATGATCGGCTTGTCGCCTTTTTCGTCCGCATCGAAACGTATTGCCGGGATCAGATCTTCGGTCATGGCTCGTCCTCCTTCCGGCTCAATAGGGATCGATCGCGTCGCGCAGACCATCGCCAAGCGCGTTGAACGCAAAGACGGTGACGAGCACGAAGCCGACCGGTGTCAGGATCCATGGGTAGGAGCCGATGACCGAATAGTTGGCGGTATCCTGCAGCATGAGGCCCCAGGAAATGAGCGGTGGTTTCACGGCAAAGCCGAGGAAACCGAGGAAGGATTCCAGCAGCACGACCGTCGGGATGGCGAGCGTCACGGCAACGATCACATGGCTCATGACATTCGGGAAGATGTGCTGGAAGATGATCCGTCTGTCGGTCGCGCCGATCGCCATCGCCGCCTTCACATATTCGATGCGGGCGAGCGCCAGCGTCTTGCCGCGCACCTCGCGCGACATCTGCGCCCAGCCGAGCGCCGACATGACGATGATGACGAAGGCGAGGAACACGTTGGTCGGCGCGGTGACCGGAATGAGCGAGGTGAGCGCCAGGTAAAGCGGCAGCTGCGGGAAGGCGAGAACCAGTTCGACGAAGCGCTGAATCCAGGCATCGACGGCGCCGCCGAAATAGCCGGAAATCATGCCGATCGTCGTGCCGACGACCGTGACCACGAAAACCACCGTCAGCGCGATCATCAGCGAGATGCGCGAGCCGTACATGGCGCGCGACAGCACGTCGCGGCCGAACTTGTCGGTGCCGAGAATATGGATAGGCTTGCCGCCGACCGAGCCGAAGAGATGGGTCTTCATCGGAATGATGCCGAGCAGCTGGTATTCGAAGCCCGAAACGAAGAAGCCGAGCATGCGCGGATTGTCGTAATCGGGGCCGCTGATCGGCTGGAAGGTGACCGGGTCCAGCTCGTCACCATCGACGATCGGATAGACGCGCGGGGAGACGAGATTGCCGTCCTTGTCGTGGATCGCAATCGATTCCGGCGGCATGTAGGCGCTGTCGGTCAGCTTCGGATCGACGGGAGACAGGAAGCCGGCAAAGACGGCCATGAACAGAAGCAGCGCCACGAGGATGAGGCCGAGCATGCCGGTCAGCGAATGGCGCAAACGGCGCCAGACGAGCGCGGCGTAGCTCTCGCTGCGGCCGGCTTCCTCAGGCACGTCGTTGTCGAGGGTGGATTCGGCGGGTGTGAGCATCAGCGTGCGCCTCCCAGTCTGACGCGCGGATCAAGGGCGGCGAGCAACATGTCGGCGATGATGTTGCCGACGATCAGAGTTGCCGACAGAACGAGCATGAAGGTCGCCGTGACATAGACGTCGCCGACATACATGGAACCGACGATGGCCGGTCCGACGGTCGGCAGGGCGAAGATGATCGCGACCTCGATTTCGCCGGTCAGCATGTAGGGCAGAACGACGCCCTGATACATGACCAGCGGATGCAGGGCATTGGGAACCGCGTGGCGCATGATGACCGCGCTTTCCCGAAGGCCCTTGGCGCGCGCCGTCTCGACATATTGCGCATTCAGCGTGTCGAGCAGATTGCCGCGCATGACGCGCATGTTGTAGGCGAGGCCGCCAAAGGTGGCGATCGCGACCACCGGCCAGATGTGGCTGACGAGATCGACGAATTTTCCCCATGACCATGGCGCGCCGCCGTAGCGGGGCGAGAAGAAGCTGCCGATCTCGCTGACATTGAAATGGAAGACCAGGACATAGACCATGATCAGCGCCATCAGGAAGCGCGGCACGGTCATACCGAGGAAGGCGACGCCGGACAAAAGCGTGTCGACCCAGCTGTACTGGCGCGTGGCGGCCATGATGCCGAAACTGATGCCGAGGATGGATGCGAAGATGTGGCAGGTCAGCGCCAGCAGCAACGTGCGCGGCAGGCGCTCGGCGACGACGTCCGCCACCGGCTTGTTGTAGTAGAGGCTGGTACCGAAATCGCCATGGGTGACGATGCCCTTGATCCAGTTGACGTACTGCACCGCCATCGGCTTGTCGAGGCCGTGCTCGACGGCATAGGCCTTGGCCTGTGCGTCCGCCTGCTCGAAGGAAGCACCGCCGAGATTGATCAGCTGCGAGCGGATGTAGTCGCTGTAGTCGCCGGGTGGGGCCTGAATGATCGCAAACGTCACGACGCTCAGGACAAAGAGGACCGGTATCGCCGACAGGATGCGGAGGATAAGAAATCGGATCATTCATGCGCTCCTGCAAGAAGGGTGCTGTCCATGGTCAAGGATCGTGTCGCCCTGGTTGCGCAATCCGCACCCCTCCCCGCCGGAGCGGGAAAGGATGCGGCGCTGGGAGGTAGTGGTTACTCGGTGATTGCGCCTGCACCGCCGGGCTTGCCCGGAAGCGCATCCTTGTGCAGTTCGTAGCCGCCCTGCTTGTCGGTCGGCACATAGAGCCGCTCGCGCATGATCGCGCCTTCCGCCCAGTTGAACATGAAGATCGGCGCTCCGTTCGGGATATTGGCGAACCGCTTGTTGATGATCAGGGCACCGGGATACTCGACCAGGCCAACGGTGTTGACGTTGGTCGTGTAGACCTTCTGGTATTCCTTCATCAACGTCGCCTTCTCCTCCGGATCGCTGGAGGCGATGAACTTGTTGACGATGTCGACCAGCTGCTTTTCGAACGGCATCAGGTCAAGCTCGTCCTTGCCGTTGGCACGGTGGAACCAGCTGGTACGCGGGCCGGTTGGTGCCAGCTGCGGCGTGTTCTGGACGACGGAGGCCAGTTCGGCATTGGTGCGCAGCACCATCCAGTCGAACTTGCCGCCATAATTTGCCTGATCGCGGTTCTTGCCGTCCTGGGAATTCAGAACGACCCGAATCCCGAGCTTCTCCATCTGGCCGATCACGCCTTCGGCGAGGTTCTTGTCCGTGCCGTAGGTGTTGTTGACCAGAAGCGAGATCTCGACGTCCTTGCCGCCGGCAGTACCGGCCGGGAAGTTGACGATACCGTTGCCGTCCGTGTCCTTCAGGCCGGCTTCCGCCAGCTCCTTCTTGGCGCCTTCGAGATCGAAGGGGTAGTACATGGTCGACTCGCGGTCGTAGAAGTTAGAGCCGGACAGGATGCCGCCAGGATAGGTGGCGACGAACGGTCCTTTCACCAGTGCCTCGCCGAGCTTCTTGCGATCCATCGCCATGGTGACGGCCTTGCGGAAATGCTCGTTGCGGTTCAGTTCGCGGACGGCCTGCTCGCGCTCGTCCGGATCACCCCAGCCATTGCCCGAGAAGTTCATCATCAGATTGTAGCCGATGAGACGGGGACCGAAGGCGAGACGCGCCGGAGCGTTCGGCTCGGCCGCACGTTTCAGCGAGGAGACGAAGTTTTCCGGCTGTTCGAGGTTCGACAGGTCGGCCGAGCCGGCAACGGCCTGCACGTCGCGGTCCGCCCAGGTCGACAGCTTGTAGTGGACCTCGTCGAGATACGGCAGCTGATTGCCCTTCTCGTCGACCTTCCAGTAGTAGGGGTTGCGACGCAGCACGATGATGTCGTCCGGCCGGTATTCGACGGGAACCCATGCGCCCATGACCGGGAAGTTCATGTAATCCGGCGGGAAGGCGTTCTTGTACTGCTCGTAGGTGTTCTTCGAATATTTCGGATGCTGCGGCTGCAGCATGTGTGCCGGGCCGGGGCAGAAGGTGCCGTAGGCCATGTTGTAGAGGAACTGTTTCGGGAAGGCGTCCTTGAAGGTCCACTCGATCGTGTACTTGTCGATCGCCTTCAGGGTCGTGCCCTGGCCGAAGGTTTCCTGCGTCGCACCGTTCAGCGGATAGACGTTCGGATCGAGAACGTTGTCGTTCCAGTAGAACATCACGTCATCGGAGGTGAAATCGACACCGTCCGACCACTTGGCCCCTTCGATCAGGTGCATGGTCAGCTTGTGGCCGTCGGACGACCATTCCCAGCTCTTGGCAAGGTTCGGCAGCGGCTCCAGTTCGTCGGCCTTGACCTCAAACAGCGGGCCGGTGCGCGTCAGGCACTCGTACATGCCGATATCGATGCCGCCCCAGCCCTGGTTCTGG
The DNA here is from genome assembly GCF_024385575.1 of Rhizobium sp. NRK18. Lineage (NCBI taxonomy): Bacteria > Pseudomonadati > Pseudomonadota > Alphaproteobacteria > Hyphomicrobiales > Rhizobiaceae > Rhizobium > Rhizobium sp. NRK18. The sequence continues at coordinate 4,001,684 of NZ_JANFMV010000001.1, forward strand.
CCGGCGCTGTAGTTCCAACCCTCAGGCCGGCCGCCGATGACGTGGCGGAGCGTGCCGCCATAAACGCCGATACCGTCCGGCATGTTGCCGGTCTTGTAGACCATCGGCTCCTTCGGCAGACGATCCTTGACCGGCGGCAGCTTGCCCGTGTCGACGAAATCCTTCGTCATCCATGCGGGCTCGTGATATTCCGGCAGCGCCTTGAACTCCAGGATGTCATTGATGCCCACATACTGGACCTTCGTCTGCGCCGGGAAATCCGGCGCGGCCGGAACTGGCTGCAGATCGGAGGCCCGAACCTGGACTGTAAGGGCGGCGGCGCTCATAAGCAGTGCCGCGGTCAGCTTGAGATATCGGCTATTCATCTTCACTCCCCTGTTTGACGTTGACGGTCTTGCCGTCGCCAAGTGTTCGGCGCTTCCATTGTCAACGGAAGGCCTGGGCGGTTCCTCCAACCGCCCATCCCTTTGCGGCCTAGCCGGCCTTGCGTTCCTGCCTTGCGGCGCGCAGTTCCTCGATCGAGCGCACCTCGCGGCGGGCAGAGCCCTGCCAGTCGCGTGTCTTCACGGTCGCCTTCGACAAACGTTCCTTTGCCGCCGGAATGGCATCGGCAAATTGCGGTAGCCAGCGCGCCTGGGCGACGAGCATCTCGTCCACCATCTGCCAGACCTCTTCCGGCGTGCAGATCGCGCCGACCAGCGGATCATGAAGAACGGCTTGCTTCAGCAGTTCGACATCGCCGGTGACGGCCGCGTGAACCGACATGCGCTGAACATTGATCGAGGCCATGCAGGTGGCGGCGGCGGCTTCGGGCAGCGTGATGCCGGCCGCCATGTTGATCCCGAAGCGGTCGACGAAGCCCGGCGACTCGATGATCGCATCGGACGGCAGGTTGGTGATGACGCCTTTGTTCTTCTGGTTGAAGTGGCCGCGATAGACCCGGCCCGTCTCCAGGGCCTCGAGAATGTAGCTGGCATGCTCGTTGGAACGCTTGTACTGGCTGAAAGGACGCTTGGCGCCTTCCAGAACGCTCGGGAACTCGGTTTCGAACCAGTTGCGGTTCTCCGTCGTGTAACGCAGGTAGCCGCCGGTCTCGCCGTGAATCCAGTCGGACATGTCAATCCATTTGGCGATCTCGTCCGGGCGCTTGCGATACCACGGAAGGTATTCCGACAGATGGCCGTTGCTTTCGGTCGAATAGACGCCGAAGCGCTTCAGCACGTCGATGCGGACCTTCTCCTGCTGGCTGATCACCGGATGGCGCTCGAAGGCCGCGACCAGTTCGTCCTTGCCGACCTTGCGACCCTTGACGCGAACGTCGACGAACCAGGTCTGATGGTTGATGCCCGAGCAGATGAAGTCGAGATCGTCATGGCTGACGCCGAGCACTTCGGCGATCTGCTCGCCGCCGTGCTGCACGCCGTGGCAGAGGCCGATCGTATCGACCTTGCCGTATTCGATCGCAGCCCAGGTGTTCATGACCATCGGGTTTGCGTAATTCAGGAAGCGGGCGCCCGGCTCGGCGACTTCGCGGATGTCCTTGCAGAAATCGAGGATGACCGGGATGTTGCGCTGACCGTACAGGATGCCACCCGCGCAGATGGTATCTCCGACGCACTGGTCGATGCCGTATTTCAGCGGAATGCGGATATCGTCCGCATAGGCCTCAAGCCCGCCGACACGCACGCAGGATACGATATAGCGCGCGCCTTCGATCGCCTTGCGGCGGTCCGTCGTTGCGCTGATGCGCACCTTCAGGCCACTCGCCTCCTTGATCGTGTTCAGCACCTTCTCGATGAGGGAGAGATTATGCTCGGATATGTCGGTGAGCGCGAATTCGACGTCCTGAAATTCAGGAACGGACAAAATGTCCGAAAACAGCTTGCGCGTGAACTCGACGCTGCCGGCGCCGATGATCGCGATCTTGAAACTCATGGGGCTCTCCATCCTCTAAGCCCGACAAAGCAAAGCCTCTCCCGCCGGCGCCAGCTATCCGGCACGCGGTTCTCAAGAGCCAGATTGTCGGCAACTCCTCGTTCTTCGCCGTTGAATATGCCAAGATTTGATGAGATGAAAAGAGGAGCATTATGCTATTGAGGGTAAAATTGTGCTGCAGGAATTGATCGCCCACGGCGAGGACATGCGGAGTCTTTCCGTCGTCAGGTCGCGCGTCAATCTTCATACCATGCCGACCAGTGCAGGCTATGAAGTGCGTGAAAATACTAACTATTCCTGGGACGGACGGTTGCGCGGCAACACCCCCTTTACCGTTCTCCAGCACACAATCAGCGGTCGCGGATCGCTGCGCTACGAGAACCGCGACATAAAGATTCATGCGGGTGAGACGCTTCTGGTCATCATTCCCCACAATCACCGCTACTGGCTCGAGAAGGGCGACCGGTGGGAATATTTCTGGATATCGATGAACGGCATCGATGCCCTTCGCATTCACGAAACCGTTCTCAATGCCCACGGTCCGGTTCTGAAGCTGAAGTCGAAGACGATCGATCGCCTCGCCAACTGCACGCTGCGGCTTCTCAAGGGCGAAGCCGAGACGCCGGGTGCCGCCTCGGCGATTGCCTACGAAGCGGCGATGCATCTGCACGACGACGTCTTCGGCCCCTCGGACCGGGTGCTGAAGGAGCAGAACTCGATCACCCGGACGATGGAACACATCGCCGCCAATCTCGGCGCCGACCTCAGCGTCGATGTACTCGCCTCGGTCGCGGGGCTGAGCCGGGCGCATTTCTCCCGCAGCTTCGCGTCGATGACGGGCCTGCCGCCTGCCGAATACGTGCAGCAGCGGCGCATGCGCCGCGCCGCGCGGTTGCTTACCGCCAACCGCGAGATGAGCATCAAGGAAATCGCGGCGCTGTGCGGCATGCCGGAGAACAACTACTTCTCGAAGGTCTTTCGCAAGGCCTACGGCATCAGCCCCACCGAATTCCGCACCAACGGCATGTATGCCTCGGCCGACAAATGAGCCTGGGCGCGACCTGAACCCTGCCTCTTCAGCGGACCCGGCCGACGAGGTCGGCGGCGGCCTTGTTGGCGGCAATCAGGGCGCCTTCGATCTCGTCGCCCTGCAGCAGCCGCGCGGTCATGACGCCGATGAACTCGTCGCCGGCGCCATGCGTGCTGACGACTTCAACCTCGATCGGCGGGACGGTGCCGCTGAGCCCCTCCCGGCTGGCGAAGGCCACGCCGCTTCCACCGGCAGTGACGACGGCCACCGGAAATGAGCCTGCCAGGACCCTTGCGGAAGCCAGCGTCTCATCGAGCGTCCCGATGTCCGGCCCGCCGGCAATTGCCTGCGCTTCGAGGGCGTTGACAACGAGGATATCGACCAGCGCCGCCAGCTCCGGAGAGAGCGCCCGTGCCGGAGCGGCATTCAGAACGACCCGCCCTCCGGCCTTCTTCATCGCCTTGGCCGCGAGCACATTGGCGCCATCCGGCACCTCGTTCTGCAGGACGAGGATATTGTCTGCGGCGAACAGCGCCGATGCGGCTTCGACGTCGTCCTCGCCAAGCTTCAGATTGCTGCCCGACACGATGACCGCCCCATAGTCGCCCTCGGCATCGAAGATGGCGACGCTCATGCCGGACCCCTCGCCCACCAGCACGCGGACATGGCTGCGATCGACGCCATGGCGGTCGAGATGGTCGAGAAGCGCGTGGCCGAACGCGTCATCCGCCACCGCGCCGATCATCGCCGAGGCAACGCCCTGCCTGACAGCGGCGACCGCCTGGTTGCCGCCCTTTCCACCGCAGGCCGGGTGCCACGAGGTGCCCGTCACGGTCTCGCCCTTGCGCGGCCGTCCGGGGCCCTTGACGATGATATCGTAATGCAGGCTGCCGAAGACGACGACGGCCGGGCGGAGGTCGCTCATGAAAACTTGTCCTTCCGCTTTGACGTGACGGCACTCATGGTCTTTTGCAGGTTCGCTTCCGCAGCCTCGTAATCGCGCTGGGCGACGGCAACGAAGACGGCATCCAATATATTGAGCTGGGCGATGCGGGCGGCGGCGTTCTCGCCCATCAGCGGCGACCCTTGAGCGGTCGAGCAGAGCACGACGTCGGCATGCTGGGCCAGCGGCGAACTGTTGTAATTGGTCACGGCGATGGTGCCGGCACCATTGCGCCGTGCGAGCTGAAGCGCCTCGATGACGGCAACCGTGTTGCCGGAATGCGAGAAGGCGATCGCCACATCGCCTTCGCCAAGCAGCGCCGCCGACATCAGCATCATGTGGGCATCGTCATGAACGCTCGTGCGCACGCCGATCCTCAGGAACTTGTGCGCGACATCGCGGGCGATCTGCGCAGAACCGCCAATCCCGTAGAAATCGCGTTGCCAGGCGTGATGGATGAGATCGGCGGCACGGTCGAAGGCACCGATGTCGATGATCGACAGCGTCTCCTCCAAGGCCTGCGTCGCGGTCTGGAAGACCTTGCGGATGATCTGCTCGGAGGTGTCGCCCGGGGAAAGCTCCTGGTGCATCTCCGTGGTCGGCAGTTGCCTGTACTGCGCAAGGGCTGACCGGAACTCGCGATAGCCGGCAAAACCGAGCTTCTTGGTGATCTTGACCACCATCGCTTCCGAAACTCCCGTCTGGGTGGCAATATCCTTCAGCGCCGTCGCGTCGTTGAAGTCTCGCAGCGACAGGACCGTCTCGACGACGCTTGCCTCCAGCGGCGTCAGCTGCGGCATGCGCATGCGGATGCGCGGCCCGACGCTCCTGATGTCGGATAGATCAGCGCTCACCGTCCGGCTCCGCCAAACATGAGCTCCTGAACGATGGCCTGCGCAGCCACTGCATCCTGGCGCTCGATCGCATCGCCGAGCCGGTTGTCCCGCTCCATCCGGTCGACCACCTGTAGCATGCGCTTGACCGTTTCGATGTTGACCTCGCATTCGCGCACCGGATCGAGGCCCGTCATGTCCGGGAAGGTGTCGAAATAGATGGCGCCGTCGTAACCGTCGCGGCGGATCTGCCGCAGCAGTTCGATCGTCTGCAGCGAATGGACCGCACCGACCATCAATCCGTCGTCGCGCTTGGCGTAACCGTCATTGAGATGGACACCGAGGAGACGGCTGTGGCGGGCGATCATCGCGGCCGCGAAGGCCGGCTGTTCGTCGGCATAGAGCACATGCGCGAAATCCAGCGTCACACCGAGATTTTCTGCGCCCACCTCGCGGATCGCCAGCAGGGTTGTCGCGCAATCCGGCAGCAGACTGTAGCTGCGCGGCTCGTTCGGTTTGTACTCGATCGAGATCAGGCAGTCGGGATCATGCGCACAAACTTCACGAATTCCATCTATCTCGTGTTGCCAAAGGCGATCATAATCCGCCTGGAAGGCATAATCGAACCCGTCCTGACCAAGCCAGATGGTCATCAGGTTTGCGCCTGCCTCGCGGGCTGCATCAATGCCTGCCTTGGTGAGGTCGATCGCCTCACGACGGACACCGGCATCCGGATGGGTGAAGGCACCGAGCTTGAAGGCCGGATTGGTGTAATACCGCATGGCAAAGCCGTTGATGTGCAGGCCGAGATCATCAAGCTTGATGCGTAGATCGGATGGCTTCTCGGCGACGTGATCGGGATAATTGAGATCCAGGTCCGTCAGCCCTTTCACCTTTGCCGCCCGCGCCGCCATCTGCAGCATGGACGGCTTGCCCTTCAGATCCGGCCATTCACCGGCGGGGTTCGAGGCAAAGGAGTTCAAACGCGTGGTAAAACGCAGACCGGACATCAGCTATCATCCCTTCGATATCTTCATGCCCTTTCTTCACAGCATTTTCTTTATTTGTAAAGTAAGAAGATTTGGAAGCCGCTTGCGGTCCTGCGGTTTCGAGGATGCTCGCGCCCAGAAATTGGGCACGCACAAAAATCGTACATGCGCCATCTGCGACGTATTGACATATGCTAAAATTGGATGAAATGATTTGACTGATACAAATTTTGCATTAAGGCCCTATGGAAACGCGTGATCTACAGACCTTTCTGGCCGTGGCTGAAAGCGGCAGCATAACCAAGGCTGCCGAAGCCCTCGGGCGTTCGCAGCCATCGGTCACGCGCACCATCCAGGATCTCGAAGCGGAACTCGGCTTTGCACTTTTGCAGCGGGTGGGACGCCGCGTGCAGCTATCCGAAGAGGGCGTCGCCTTCGAAGAGGAAGCCCGGCGCCTGCTGATGTCCTTTACCGAACTGGCCGCCCGCGCCAAGACGATCGCTGCCGGCAAGGGCCGCATCCTGCAGATCGCAACGACATCGGCAATCGGCACCGCTCTCATCCCAACGGCACTTGCAGAGCTCAGGAACGTGGCTTTGCCGCACGAGACCCATCTGGGCCAGTTCCTGCCGTCGGTCGTCGCCCAGGAAGTGCGCAGCGGCCGGGCGGAGATCGGCTTTTCCAGCCTGCCGCTCGATACGCCAGGGCTCGATGTCCTGCGGCTGTACTCGGCACCGGACGTCGTGGCGCTACGTGAGGACGACCCGCTTGCAGCGCTTGACGTCGTGCCTCTTTCCGCATTGGCCGGACGCCGGATCGCAACCATGCTCAACCCCTTGCGCTTCCAGCTGCATGTGGCGCGCGCGCTCGCCTCCAAGGGCATCGAGACCGGTCCGGTCATCCGCACGAACATCTCCTACGGCGCCCTGCAGCTGGTGCGCGAGACCGGGGTCGTGGCGGTCATCGAGCCTGTGTCGGCCTATGGGCTCAGCCTGCCGGGCGTCGTCATCCGGCCCATCGATGTGACGGTCCCGTTCTACTGGGGCGTTATCGCCGCCGAAAGGCGACCGCTCCGTCCGCTGGCCGAAGCGCTGATGGAAGCGGTGGAAGCCGTCGCCGAACGCTCGATCGCCGGTTTCAAAAAGCTCGACCCGGCGCTTGCCGGCCAATTGGTGACAGGCCCGACATCGGCCACAAACCACGGAAATGACGCATGAGCGACACCACAACAGTGCCTAATCCCGAAGGTCTTGCCGCGCTCGAGGCGCAGCTCGCGCGGGATTTCGACTATCTCGAACTGCCAGCCAAGCCGTGGGTGCCGGAACATTGTTCGGACGGCAAGCGCGTGCGGGACGTCGTCGTCATCGGTGCCGGCATGTGCGGGCTGGCCGCGACCGCCAAGCTGGTTCTGACCGGCATCACCAATGTTGTCGCCTATGACGCCGCGCCGGAAGGCCTCGAAGGTCCCTGGGTCACCTTCGCGCGCATGGAGACGCTCCGCTCGCCGAAGTCGCTGACCGGCCCTGCACTCGGTTTGCCGCAACTTACCTTTCGCGCCTGGTTCACCGCGCAATGGGGGGCGGAGGCATGGCAGTCGCTGGACAAGATCCCCCGCACGCAGTGGATGGACTACCTGATCTGGTATCGCAACGTCCTCAACCTGCCGGTGCGCAACGGCGTGAAGATGACCGGCATTTCCTTTGAAGGCGACCTGATCGGTATCGATCTCGAGGGCGCGGAGACCGGCCGCGTCTACACCCGCCGCCTCGTGCTCGCCACCGGCCGCTCCGGCCTGGGCGGCTTCGCCGTCCCGGACTTCCTCCAGGGCATCGACCGAACGCTCTGGGCGCATTCTGCCGACGATATCGATTTCGATGCCCTGAAGGGCAAGAGGATTGCCGTGATCGGCGCCGGCGCCTCTTCCATGGACAATGCGGCGACGGCGCTAGAGGCTGGCGCGGGGGCTGTCGATCTTTTGATCCGGCGCAAGGAAATGCCGCGCATCAACAAGATGACCGGCGTCGGCAGCCAAGGCATGGTGCACGGCATGCTGCCGCTTGCCGATCACTGGAAGTGGAAGTTCTTCGATTATTCCGCCGCCACGCAGACACCACCGCCGCATTCCTCGACGCTGCGCGTCTCGCGCCACGAGAACGCCCGGTTCCTCCTCGACTGCGGCATCGTCTCCGTTGCCGAGGACGGCAAGGAACTGCTGATCGAGACGACACAGGGGCGGTTGCGCTACGATTATCTGATCGCCGCGACCGGCTTTACCAACAATTTCGACGGCCGGCCGGAATTTGCGACAATCGCGCCGCATATCCGCAAATGGTCAGACGGCAGATACAAGCCGGACATGGGGCCGCCGCGCGAGTCGCTGGTCGAGGCGCCGGATCTCGGGCCCGTTTTCGAATTCCGGGAAAAGGTGCCGGGGGAGTGCCCGCAGCTCAGGCACATTCACTGCTTCAACGACGCAGCCATGCTGACCCACGGCAAGGTCTCCGGCGATATTCCCGCCGTCAGCGCTGGCGCGGACAGGCTTGTTCGCGGGATCGCCGCCTCGCTCTTCGCCGAGGATATCGAAACCCATTACGCCAATCTCGTTGCCTATGACGTCCCCGAACTGGTCGGCGACGAATGGACCGATTCAACCCCTCTCTTGCAGAAGGAGACCGCATTGTGATCGACGCCATGGACAAGGCCGCCGGCCTTTCGCCAGACGACGCCGTTTTCGGCGCAAGGCGGTTTCGCCCCGAATTCGTCGAGGGCGCGGAGCTCTGCCGTCTGTCGGTGCTGGCCCCCAAGACCGATCAGGGCCTGCCGCCGGTGCTTCGCCTGGCGCTCGCCCGCCGCATGGCCGCGCTCAACAAGGATCAGGTTCTGGTCGAGGGCTATGACGCCGAGCTTGCCTCTCTTGGACCGACACCCGCACAGCTGACCCTCGCCCATGGCGATACCGATCTCGAAGAGCCGCTGGCAACGATTGCCCGTCATACCGATCTCGTCACCATGACGCCAAGCAAGGCGGCCAGGAGCGACATCGAACGGCTCGAATTGGCGGGACTGACCAATCCCCAGATCGTCGCGCTGTCCGAACTGATCGCCTTCGTCAATTTCCAGACCCGTGTTGCCGCAGGTCTCAGACTGCTGAGGTCGGCATAATGTCTTCGATCCGTCTGAAGCCCCTGAACTGGCACCCCTACATCGAGCCGGTCGCCCTCGCGGAGGCAACGCCCGAGCAGTTGGATGCCATGAAGGTGACACCGTCCGCCAAGAAGGTGTCGAACTATGTGCTGACGCTGGCGCACGATCCGGAGAGCTATGTCGCCCGCACCGTGCTCTTCAACGCCATCATGTATGTCGAGGGCGGCCTTGCCCGCCCTGACCGCGAGCTTGGTGCGCTTGGCGCATCGATCGTCAATGGCTGCAAGTATTGCGCCGTCGTCCATGCCCGTCGGCACGCCGAGCTGACGAAGAACGACGACGTCGTCACGGCTCTCTATCTCAACAAGCCGGAGGAGCTCGGGCCCCGCGATGCGGCGATCCACGCCTTTGCCAGCCGTCTGTCGGCGGCGCCTTCCGAGGCGACGGCAGAGGACATCGCGGCACTGAGGGAGGTCGGCATGAACGACGTCGAGATCATCGACCTCATCCATGCCATCTCGATCTTCGGCTGGGCCAACCGCCTGATGCATGTGCTCGGCTATGCCGACAATGAAAAATAGCGGTGCCGGCACCGATATCGCCACGCCGGACACGATCGCCATCGCCACGAACCAAGGGGACACCAACCAGAAATGCTCGAAATCAAAGACCTGAAGCTGTCCTACGGAAGCTCCCGGATCCTGAACGGTGTCGACCTGTCGGTAAAGCGCGGTGACGTCGTCTCGATCATCGGCCCCAGCGGCACCGGCAAGACGACGCTGCTCAAATGCATCAACTACCTCGCCAAGCCGGCATCGGGCACGATCACCTTCGACCAGATCCACATGGACTACGAACGCGCCGACAAGGCCGCCATCCGGGCGATCCGGCTGCGCACGGCAATGGTGTTCCAGCAGTTCAACGTGTTCAAGAACATGACGGTCATCGAAAACGTCATGGACCCGCTTGTCGTGGTGCAGCGCAAATCCAAGGAGGAAGCGCGCGAAATCGCACTGCAGGAGCTGGATCGCGTTGGTCTTTCAGACAAGCTCAACCACTATCCCTCGCAGCTTTCGGGCGGCCAGCTTCAGCGTACCGGGATCGCCCGAGCGCTTGCCGTCAAGCCCGACGTGATGCTCTTCGACGAGCCCACATCATCGCTCGACCCCGAACTGGTCGGCGAAGTCCTCAAGGTGATCCGCGATGTCGCGTCGTCCGGCATGACGTCGCTTCTCGTCACCCATGAGATGAAATTTGCGCGCAGCATTTCCAACCGGATCGTCTTCATGGACGGCGGTGTCGTCGCAGCCGACGGCAGCCCGGACGCAATCTTCGACGAGCCCTCCACGCCACGCCTCGCGCAATTCCTGCAGTCTGAATACTCGTTTCAATAAGAAGGGAACTTAGACATGTCCATCATCCATTCCATGACCCGTCGCCAGCTCGGCATCGCCGTAGCCGGAGGTATTTTCACGGCCCTCACGCTCTGCGGCGCTGCCCGCGCCGAGGACGTCCGTACCATCAAGATCGCCACGGCGGCCGAATCCAAGCCGCTCTCCTGGGGTGCGCTCGGCGAGGAGCCGCAGGGCTATGAGCCCGAACTGCTGAAGGCCATCAACGCCAAGCTGCCGCAATACAAGTTCGAGATGGAAGGCGCTGCCGACATCGCCCAGGAAACCGGCCTCGTGACCGGCAAGTATGACATGGCGACCGGTGGCTATTACTGGTCCGACGCCCGCGCGAAGCAGTTCCTCATCCCGAAGAACCCGGAAGGGGCGAGCATGATGAAGATCTACAGCCGCAAGGACAGCGGCATCCAGGAGATGAAGGATCTCGTCGGCAAGAAGATCGTGCCGGTCACGGCCGGTGGCGGCGTCTATCGTTTCGTCACCAAGTGGCAGGAAGCGAACCCCGACTACAAGATCGACGTTTCGACCTCGAGCGCCGGCATTCCCTATCCGGACCGCCTGAAGGAGGTTCAGAACGGCAAGTACGACGCGCTCGTGCTGCCTTCCAACCTCGGCGAGCAAACCGTGATCGACAATCAGAAGCTCGACATCCAGGCCTCCGAGCCGGTGGTGATCAACAACACCTACATCCTCATCCACAAGTCGGCGGAAAACGAGAAGCTTGCCGAGGACATCAACACGGCGCTCGGCGAACTGCGGGAGGACGGCACGATCGACAAGCTGTCCCAGAAGTGGTTCGGCGAAGAAATCAGCGAGTACATGAAGTAATCCGGCTTCCGGATTTCCTGAGATATCGTCAGCGGCAGGCTGAAGACACACCAAGGAGTGTTTCAACGTGAATCTATCCGAGATGATTCCCGAGTTGCTCTCGGCACTGCCGCTGACGCTGGCAATCATGTTCGTCGCGATGGCCGCCGGCTTCTGCCTGGCGCTCCTCGCGACGACGCTCAGGGTCCGCAGGATCCCGATCCTGAGCCAGCTAGCCGACCTCTATGTCTCCTATGCGCGCAGCGTGCCGGTCGTCCTGCAGCTGTTCGTCGCCTTCTACGGTCTGCCCCTCGTGGTCGGCCTGATGGGCATCGAGGACTTTTTCTCGGCCAACGTCGCAGCCATGGTCGGCCTCAGCCTCTATCACGGCGGCTATCTGTCGGAGGTCATGCGGCCGGCCTATCTTGCCGTCGACCGCGGCCAGCACGATGCCGCCGACAGCCTGGGATACACCTTCCGGCAGAAGGTGACCCGGATCGTCGGCCCGCAGGCCGTGCATATCGCGCTTCCGGGCTATGGCAACTCGATCATCTACCTGATCCACAACGTCGCCCTGGTCATGTACATCGGCGCGGCTGACGTCATGGCGACGGCGCATCTCGTCATGGAGCGAGATTACAACCAGTACCAGTTCGAGACCTATCTCATTCTGGCGGTGATCTACTCCATCCTCTGCCTGATCACCTGGCTCATCGTGCGCTTCTTCGAGCAGCGTTCCGCCAAATACACCGTCAAGGGCGCGCAGGTAAAACTCGTCGCCATGCCCAGCGTCTGACCGGAGACAAGATCCATGTTCGACATCAGCGTCCTCTGGCCGGATTTCGTCAGCATCATGAGCGCAGTGCCGCGCACGCTCGTCATGGCGGTGGCGATCTTCATCCTGTCGACCCTCATCGGCAGCCTGTTCGCGCTCGCGGAATATCGCCGCATCCCGATCCTCAGGCACCTGGTCATCGCCTACAAGATCGCCTTCAAGGGCGTACCGATGGTCGTCGTCGTCTTTCTCGCCTATTACGGCCTGCCGGCGACACTGCACTTCCTGGCCGCAACACTCGGCATCGACTTCAACGGCCACACGACACCGAACTGGGTGACGCTCATCGTCGCGCTCACCGCCTGCGTGGCGGCGTTCCAGGCCGAAGTCGTGAAGGGTGCTCTGAACTCGTTCGACACCGGACAGGCCGACGCGGCCTATTCGCTCGGCTATCGGGGCACGCAGATGTTTCGCCGCATCCTTCTGCCGCAGGTCACCGTCGCCGCCATTCCGGACCTCGCCAATTCGTTCATGGTGATCATGAAGGCGCTGTCGCTCGGATTTGCGATCGAAGTCGTCGACATCTTCGCCCAGTCACAGCTGACCGCCGCGTTGAACTTCTACTATCTCGAAGCCTTCCTCGTCGCCGTGGTCATCTACATGGTGATCGCCTACCTCGTCACCCAGATTGCCGACCGGACGGAACGGGCCCTGAGGCTGCGCAGCTGATAGCGGCAACTTAGCCGACCAGCTTGCCGGGATTGAAGAGATTGTCCGGATCGAGGAACCGCTTCATTTCGCCGATCCAGCGCAGCTTCACCGGGTCAGCGGTTTCGGTAAGCGAGTGGATACGTTTGGAACCCACGCCGTGTTCCGCCGAAAACGAGCCGCCGAGGAAGCGGATATCCTTGTAGAGGGCGGCTTCCGCCGCAGCGAGCGTTTCGGCGGGCATCTCGCCGCCGCGCCGGTTCAGGATGATGTGCAGGTTGCCATCGGCGATATGGCCGAAGATGAGGGGCTTCAGGTCCGGATCGACCGCCTGCAGGCCTTCTTCGAGGCGCGCCACATAGGCTTCGGTCTCGGAGAGCGGAACCGACACATCGTAGGACGGGGCTGCCGGGAAGGCATGATAGACCTGCTCGGTGTCTTCCCGCAGACGCCAGAGCGCATCGCGCTGGGCGAGCGAACTTGCAAGCACCGCCTCGGTTTCCGGGAAGCGCTCGAGCATCGTCTCGTAGAGCACGGCGATATCCTCGGCGAGGCGCACTTCGTCGTGTCCGGCAAACGACAGGAGAAGATTGACCGGATTGTCATTTCGATAACCGGGCGCGCTCCAGCCGTGATTGCCGGCCGAAAAGCCGAAAAAGCCGCTCCACATGGCTTCGGCGGCGGCAAGCTGACCGGACTTCAGCGTACGCGCCTCTGTCAGGAGCGCGAAGACGGCGGCAAGTGAGGGAAGTCCGAAGAGCGCGGTTGCGCCTTCCGGCACCAGCGGCTCCAGCTTGACGGCGACGCGGGTCACGATTCCGAGCGTTCCTTCCGCGCCGATGAAGAGATGCTTGAGATCGTAGCCGGCGGAGTTCTTGACGACCCGGGTCAGATCCGAAAACACGCTGCCATCTGCGAGAACGGCCTCAAGACCGAGAACGCGATGCCGCATGACGCCGTTGCGGAAGGCCATGATGCCACCGGCATTGGTCGATACCAACCCGCCGATCGTCGCCGACCCGCGCGCGGCGAGATCGATGCCCGGCGACAGCCCGTCCACGGCAGCGGCTTCCTGCAAGGTCTGCAATATGGCGCCTGCCTCGACGACCGCAACCTGCTCGACGGGGTCGAGACGCTCGATCCGGTTCATGCGTTCCAGGCTGACGACGATCTCGCCGGCCTTCGAGATGCCGCCGCCCACGAGCCCCGTCTTGCCGCCGTGCGGCACGATGGCGATGCGGTGTTCCCGGCAGAGCCGGACGACGGCGGCGACCTGGTCGGTGGAGCCCGGATAGACGACCACCCCGCAGCGCAGGTTGTCCGGATGCCAGCCCGGATCTGCGCCCAACACATCCGCGCCGGTCTTCACGTTCCTCGGCCCGACCGCCTCTTCAAGTGACGAGAGGAAGCCCGCGGGCAGGACGGCACTGTTATCGATCGCATTCACGGTGGTTGTCTTTCTTTGGGGTGTTACAGGTCCAGCACCATTGGCTGCAGCGGCCTGGAGCAGCAAAGCAAAACATCGTTCTCGTCCAGCTCGTCAAGCGGCTCCTCGAAATATTCCACCTTTCCTTCCGTCACTCTGCACTTACATGACCCGCAAATTCCGGCACGGCAGCTGAACTCGGGCGACAGGCCCTGGTCCTCGAGGAAGGAAAGCAATGAGGAGGCGGACGGATCCCAGATCAGGTCCTTTTCCGACTTCGAGAGACGAATGGCCAAACCGGAAGACACATCGGCCGATGGTACAGGCGCTTCCACCTTCCGGACCGGTGCTGCAGTTTGCGCGCCGAGCTTTTTCCCGTTGGTGAAGAACTCGTAGGCGATCCGCTCTTCGCGAACTCCAAGTCCGGTCAGGAGTCCGAACATGGCCTGCATGAATGGCTCGGGTCCGCACATGTAGACGTCGTAATCGTCAAGCGGCAGAAAGCCCTGCAGGACCTCGCGCGTGATCGTACCCGCCGTCTGGAAACGGACCGCGGCGTGGTCTTCATCCGTCGGCGTGCGGTAACAGATGTGGCTGTGGATGCCGGGTCTGACGGCTTGCAGCGCACGCACCTCGTCGCCGAGGGCCTGCACCTCGCCATTCTCGCAGGCGTGCAGGAAATAGACCGGACGGTCGCTCTGGTGCGCCAGCTCGTGCAGCATCGAGATCATCGGCGTCAGCCCGACGCCTCCGCTCAAGAGGAGGACGGCGCGCGTGCTGCATGCGTCGAGCGTGAAATCACCCGACGGCCCCGCGATTTCGAGCACGTCGCCCGGATTGACCGTGTCATGCAGCAGCGCCGAGGCGTGCTCGGTGCCGGGAGCGCTCTCGCGCTTGACCGTGATCCGGTAACGTCCCTGAAGGCTCGGCGGCGAGGACACCGTATAGGTTCGGCGCAGTGTCCTGCCCGCTTCGCCCATGGGTACGGGAATGTTGACGGTCAGGAACTGGCCTGCCTTGAAAGGCAGCCAGTCTCCTTCCTTTGACGGCTCGAGAAGGAAAGACGTGATGACCGCGCTTTCCCTTACCTTCTCGACGACGGTGAATTTGCGAAAGCCGCTCATTCCGCCGCTTCAGCCGTCACTGCGTTTTCCGCCTCGATCATCTGCGCCAGGCGTCGGCGGAAGCGCAGCGGGCCGACGTCGATCTTGAGGTCGAGGTTCGGTGTGTGCTTGTTGGCCATTCCATGATGGACGGCTTCGAGCACGGCCTTGTCCTCTTCGAAGGCGCCGCGGACCGACTTGGCGAAGCGGGCCGAGACATCCGGGTCGTCGGGTGCGAAATTGCGCATCTGGAACCAGAAGTACCGGGTGCTGTTCTCGTCGACCGGCGTCATGAAATTGTAGCTGTCCATCCAGAAGGCATTTGCCGGCAGGTTGGTCTCGTCACCACCGGTGCCAACCGGCGTGAAAATGGCCTTGATGATGGCATTCGACGGATAGCGCACTTCGTAATGCTGCTTGCGGTCGCAATTGCCGGAAAACTGCAGGAATGGCGCGTAGAAGGGTGCCGGCTCGCTGTCGAGCATCCACCGCCATACGACGACACCATCATCCTTGATCGTCGTCTGGAGCGGCGTTTCCTCGCATGCGGAACTCGCAAACGAGCTCTGGTGCACCCAGGCGACGTGCGAGGGGTCGAGCAGGTTGTCGGTGAGATAAAGATAGTTGGCGGCAAGCTGCATGGAGTCGCCACGATTGATGCCCCATGTCGGGTCGTCAAAGTGCTCGACCTCGAAGATGTCGTCGGGATTGGCCTTCTCGGCCTCGCCCATCCAGATCCAGATGAGGCCGTAACGCTCCTCTACAGGATAGGACCGTACCCGCGCCACATGCGGAATGCGCTCCGCACCCGGCACGCGGGTGCAGGCGCCGGAACAGTCGAACGTCAGGCCGTGATAGCCGCATTCGACGTCGTCACCCTTCAACCGCCCCATCGAGAGCGGCAGCTTTCTGTGCGGACAGGCATCTTCGAGCGCCACCGGGCGTCCGTCCGCGGTGCGATAGAGCACAATCGGCTCGCCGAGGATTTTCATCGGGGTCAACTGCCGACCAACCTCGTTATCCCAGGCGGCGGCGTACCAGGCGTTCTTCAAAAACATGTCACCCTCTTTCATTCGTTATCTCTCGTCGATGTTCATCGCGATCGGCCTTGGAGACAAGCAATCTGAATTGCTTTTAATTTTAGTTGAGCTAAACTGATCGAAAATCCGCCACGAGACCCATGTCAGAACAGATCTCGCTCAGAAACCTTCAGGCATTCGAAGCGATCGGTCGCTGCGGCGGCGTGACGGCGGCGGCCCGCGACCTCGGCGTATCGCCCGGCGCGATCAGCCAGCACGTGCATCTGATCGAGGAAAATCTGGGAGTGAAGCTGATCGAACGGCGCGGTCGGACGGTGGAGCTGACCTCCTGGGGAAAGCTCTATTATGAGGAAATCGCCAAGGGATTTTCACAAATCCGCGGCGCGCAGGACGTCATCGATCGTGCCCGCAATGCCGACGCGATCATCCTGAGTGCGCTGCCTTCCGTCGCCTCTCGATGGATCGGCCAGCGGATATTCGACTGGCATGAACAGCATCCGGACTCGAACATCAAGGTCGTCGGAACAGGCAGCGAACCCCGTCTCGGCCGCGATGTCGCGGACTTCCGCATAACCTATGGGGAGTCCATCGCGAACCACGAGCATTTCGTCGAACTTTTCACCGATTGGGCCGTGCCGGTCTGCTCGCCAAAGCTTCTGGCCGGCCAGACGCTCGAACGTCCCGAAGACCTCTTCTCGCTGCCGCTTCTCTTCATATCCTGGGACCAGCGATACAAGCCGCAGCCGCGATGGGCCGACTGGGCGTCCCTGATCTCAGCTCCCTTCACCCGGACGGACAGCGGGCTCTCCTTCACACTGTCCAGCGGCGCCATAGATGCAGCCGTCGCCGGACGCGGCATCGTGCTTGCCCAGGTCTCGATGATCACCGACGAGCTGGCGACAAAAAGCCTGGTCATTCCCTTCGACATCCGCCTGAAGCTGACCGAAAGCTACTGGCTCGCCTGGGACCGCGCCGCTCTTCAAAAGCCGCATGCAGCGGCCTTCAAGACCTGGCTCATCGCCATTTCACGCGAACAGGCGCGCCTGTCCGCACCTCCGGTTGCGCGTTAGGCAGACAGCCGCGCGGCCTGGCATCGATGCCGTTTCCGAATCCGAAACAACCATATTGACAGATCGTTTTCTTCTCGATCTATTTGTATAGTCAAATACAGAAGCAGGACCAAAACCTGCGCTATCACCGGGAACATAACGCCCCATCGTGTTGGGGGAAACTGGAGAGAACCATGCGGATGAATCGTATCCTGAAGGCGGCCGCAGCCACCGCCATCATTCTTGCCTCGTCGCTCAGCGCGCATGCCGCGGACGTCCTTGAAAGCGTCAAGAGCTCAGGCGTCCTGAAGGTCGGCACGGAAACCGCCTTCGCGCCGTTCGACTATATCGACGCCGGCGAACATGTCGGCCTGAACGTCGATCTCTTCGCCGAAATCGGCAAGGAACTCGGCGTGAAGATCGAATGGGTCGCCCTGCCTTGGGAAGGCGTTCTGCCGGGCCTCGAAGCCGGCAAGTTCGACATCGTGGCCGGCCCGGCAACCATCACCAAGGCCCGTACCGAGCGCTACCGCTTCACGCCGCCGATCGCCGAAGCAACCGTTGCAATCCTGAAGAAGGCTGGCGATGACACGATCAGCAAGCCGGAAGACATTGCCGGCAAGGCAATCGGCGCCGGCAAGGCGTCCGCCCAGCTCGATCAGCTCAAGACCTTCGGCGACACCCTGTCCAAGCCCGTGGAAATCCGCGAATATCCGGGCAATACCGAAGCCTATGCCGACCTCGCCGCCGGCCGCATCGCCGGTGTCGCCAATTCGCTTCCGAACATCTCCTTCGTCGCCAAGCAGCGTCCTGACACGTTCGCCGTCGTGCTCCCGCCCTTCGGCGTAAAGGCCTATTTCGGCTATCCGGGCATGAAGGATGCCGACCATGCGTCGCTGATGGACGCGATCGACCAGGCCATGCTGAAGATCAAGGCAGACGGTCGCCTCGCCGAAATTCAGAAGAAGTGGTTCGGCGCCAGCTTCGATACGCCTGATTTCGTCAAAGAACCCGCACTCTGACATCTATCGGCCGGAGGCCGGACGGGAGCACAACACGCTCCGCATCCGGCCTCTTCCTCTCCGCCGTCGAGCAAATGCGGACGACCTAGGCAATGTCTACAAAACTGTTCTGGCTGCTTGTGCAGGCGTCCGTCCATACGGTCGTCATCAGCATCGTGTCGATCGTGATCGGCCTCATCCTGGCGATCCTCATCTCGGCCTGCCTGCTTTCGGGCAAGCGATGGCTGGTGAAGCTTTCGCGCATCTATGTCAGCTTCTTTCGCGGCGTGCCGCTGCTCGTGCAGCTGCTGCTGATCTACAATCTCCTGCCGGTCATCGGCATCAACGTGCCGAGCGTGGTCGCGGCGATTGCCGGACTGGCGCTCTGCACGTCGGCCTATCAGGCGGAAAACCTTCGCGGCGGTTTTGAAAGCGTGCCGGTCGGCCTGATCGAATCCGCCGACATGGCCGGGTTGAGCCCTCGTCAGACATTCCGGCGCATCCGCGTGCCGCTCGCCATCCGCATGACGCTTCCGGCGCTCATCAACGAGGCCATCCTGATCCTGAAATCGTCCTCCCTGATTTCCGTTGTCGGCGTTGTCGAATTGACCCGTATGGCGCAGGACCTGTCGGCCAGCACATTCCAGCCCCTGCCGATCTTCGCCGCCGCCGGCCTTCTCTACCTCATCATCAACTGGGTGGTCGCGCTGCTCGGACGCGTCGTTGAACGAACCTTGCCGGGACAAGCCTGATGACTTTCGATACCACCCTGATCCTCGACAGCCTGCCGGCGATCTTCAAGGGAGCGCTGGTCACCCTGTCGCTGTGGATCGGCGGCACGATCGGCGCCGTGATCCTCGGCTTCTTCGTGGCGGTCGTCCGGCGCTATGGTCCGGCGCCCGCAGCGGCTGTCCTTGCGCTCTGCGTCGAGGTCCTCCGCGGCACGCCCTTCCTGATCCAGATCTTCCTTCTCTATTACGGCGGGCCCTATGCCGGGATATCGCTCGATCCCATTCCGGCCGGCCTCCTCTGCCTCTGCCTTTATGGCGCGGCCTATTTCAGCGAGATCTTCCGCGCCGGCTTCCTCGCTGTTCCGAGAGGCCACATCGAGGCCGCGGAGTGCCTCGGCTTCACCCGCGGACAGATCATCCGGCGGATCCTGCTGCCGGAAATGACCATGCTCGTGCTGCCGCCATCGACCAACATGTCGATTATTCTGCTCAAGGAAACGGCCGTTCTCTCGATCATCACCGTTCCGGAAATGACGCTGACGATCAGCGCTCTCGGCTCCCAGCAATATGCCTTCCTCGAAGCCATCTTCCTGCTCGCCATCATCTATTGGGGTCTCGTGGAACTGGCCGGCAGACTGGGCCGCGCCGCCGAAACCCGGCTCTCCAGATACAGGTTCTCCTAGCCATGACGACACCCGCCATCGAAGTCAGAAACCTCGCGAAGAAATTCGCCGACGTCACCGTTCTCCAGGATATCGACCTGGAAGTCGCACAAGGCCAGGTGGCCTGCCTCATCGGCCCATCGGGATCCGGCAAGAGCACACTGCTCAGATGCATCGCCTTTCTTGAGGAGCATTCGCAGGGCACGATCTCGATCGACGGGCAGGCGCTGGGCTTCTTCGAGAACGCCCAGGGCGTGCGTGAACGCCTCCCAGCATCCTCCATCCGTGAGGTGCGCTCGCGGATCGGCATGGTGTTCCAGCAGTTCAATCTGTGGCCGCACATGACTGCATTGGGCAATGTAAGCGAGGCGCTGAAGACGGTCGACGGCATGAAGAAGGCCGAGGCCGAAGAGATTGCCATGATGCAGCTGAAGAAGGTCGGTCTGGAGCATCGCGCCTCGCATTACCCGTCGCAGCTCTCCGGCGGCCAGCAGCAGCGCGTGGCGATTGCCAGAGCGCTGGCGCGTCAACCGAAGATCATGCTGTTCGACGAAGCGACATCGGCGCTCGATCCGGAGCTGACCGGCGAAGTGCTGAACGTCATGCGCAGCCTTGCCGAGGAAGGCATGACCATGGTGGTGGTCACGCATGAAATCGGCTTTGCCGCCTCCGTCGCCAACCAGATCAATTTCCTCGATCACGGCAAGCTGCTCTTCAAGGGCCCGCCGTCGGAGGTCTTCCAGAAACCGCGCCACCCGCGGCTTGAACAGTTCCTCGACACCTATCTGGACCGGGGCGCCTCCGCGCTGCTTTGAGAGTGGGCGGTCGCGAAACGATGCGAGACGAGATGACGCCATGAACGACAGGACCAAAGCATCGACCGTCGCACCGTCACTGCATCAGCGCATCCTTGGCGACATCGAGCAGAACATCCTGACCGGCGCCTGGCCTCCCGGCCACAGGGTACCATCCGAAATCGCCCTGACGGAGCAATACCAGTGCTCGCGCATGACGGTCAGCAAGGTGCTGGCCCAGCTTGCCCGGGCCGGCCTGATCGTCCGGCGGCGCAAGACCGGCAGTTTCGTTCTGCCGCAACGGACACACAGCGCCATTCTCGAGATTTCCGACGTCAAGGACGAGGTCAAGGCTCTCGGCCTGCCGTATCGCTACCAGATTCTGGCGCGGCGCATCCGGCCGATTTCCAAGGATGAGGAAGCCGGCTCGCAGCCGTCCAAGCGGCAGCAGATGCTGGACGTCGAGTGCCTGCATCTGGCGGATGGCCAGCCGTTCTGCCTCGAGGAACGGAGCATACACCTCGCCGCTGTGCCGGATGCGGCTGAGGAAGAGTTCAAGACGCTGTCGCCGGGCGCCTGGCTTCTCAACCATGTGCCATGGACGGCGGCCGAGCACCGGATCGCGGCGATAGAGGCTTCGGAGACGGCGGCGAAAAACCTTAATATGGCGGAGGGTGCGCCATGCCTCGCCATCGAACGTCGCACATGGCGGGCTGGCGAACCGGTGACCTTCGCGCGGCTCACCTATCCGGGCCACAAATGGACGCTGACCGCACATTTCATCCCCTCGCAGAACTGAGGGGCGGGCGCATACCCAATTTCTTTTCCGTAATCGGGAGATCACCATGCCATTGGGCAAGCATATACGCGACGAAGTCCGGGCACTGACACCGTACAATGCCGGGCTGACGATCGAGGAAGTGATGGCGGCCTATCAGCCCGCAAGCATCGCCAAGCTCGGCTCCAACGAAAACCCCTTCGGGCCGTCGCCGAAGGCCGTTCAGGCGATGAACGCTCTCGGCTCGTCGATTGCGCTCTATCCCGACCCTCTGGCCCGCAGTGTCGGCACCGCACTGGCCGAAAAGCTTGGCGTCGACCCGCAGACGATTATCTTCGGGAACGGATCCGAAGACCTGATCGGCGCCGTGTGCCGGGCTGTGCTGAACCCCGGCGATGTCGTGGCGACGCTTTATCCCTCGTTCCCGCTTCACGAGGACTACGCGACGACGATGGGGGCGACGGTCGAGCGGATCGTCATCGGCGACGACTTCGCCATTCCGCTCGACGACCTCATCGCAGCCGCCAATCGCGCCAAGATGCTGATCTTCTCGAACCCGATGAACCCGGTCGGCGCCTGGCTAGGCACCGAGGCGTTTCGCAGGCTGACAGCATCCTTGTCGAAGGACACCTTGCTGGTCGTCGATGAAGCCTATTTCGAATATGCGGCGCTCGAAGACGACTTCCCGTCGGCGCTCGAGGCGCTCAAGGGCTCCGAGCTCAACTGGCTTGTCCTCAGAACCCTCTCGAAGGCCTATGGTCTGGCGGGTTTGCGGATCGGCTACGGCATTACCAGCAGCCCTGACTTCAAGTCCTATCTCGACAGGGTCCGCACGCCGTTTAACGTCAATGCGGCCGCCCAGGCTGCCGCACTCGCCGCCATCGCCGACGAAGATCATGTGCAGGCCGGGGTGCGCTACATCCGCTCCGAGCGGGAAAGGCTGGCCCGGATATTGACGGATGAAGGCCTGAAGGTCGCCCCGTCGGCCGGCAATTTTCTCTTCGTCGACACCGGCCAGCCCTCCGATGCCGTCGCCACCGCGCTTTTGAGAAGCGGCACCATCGTCAAACCCTGGCGTCAGGAAGGCTTCCGCCACTTCATCCGGGTCAGCATCGGCAAGGCGGAGGACAACGACAAGTTCGTCGCGGATTTCCTTGCCTTCATGCGAAAGACATGACGACACAGGCGCAGTCGATGCCACCGGGATCTCCGCTGGCATCGATCGCGTAATGCACGCCACAGGCCGGCACGATTAACCGCGCAGTTCCTTGATATACGCCCGCCAGCCGCCAAGTTCGGTGATCTCGCGGGCGCCCGAAACCGCATGGGCTTCGCAGAGAAAGCCGGAGACCTGCGATCCGTCATCGAGCGTAAGCTTGCCGATGCCGAGCGGCGCCGGGATATTGGCCACGAACCTGCCGAAGCCAGCCGGCGGCAGTTTCCACACCTCGACCTCCAGCCCCTTGCCATCGAAGCCCGGCTCGCGGATCAGGCCCGGTTTCGGCGGCGTGGTGTTCGGCAGGACGAACAGGCGATAGTCGCCGGCCGTGCGGCAGGACTTGACCAGAGTGCCGCCCGGACCGGTCAGTTCGTGATTGAGCGGCATCCCGGTCAGATGGGCGCCGACGACCACGACGGAAATCGTGCCGTCATCCATCGGCTTGACGCGGCTTGCCTCGGGGATCGCGGCCGTCTTGTCCTT
This sequence comes from Rhizobium sp. NRK18, assembly GCF_024385575.1. NCBI lineage: Bacteria > Pseudomonadati > Pseudomonadota > Alphaproteobacteria > Hyphomicrobiales > Rhizobiaceae > Rhizobium > Rhizobium sp. NRK18. Next base: position 4,024,543 of record NZ_JANFMV010000001.1, read on the forward strand.
GCCCATGCCGGCGGCGAGCGCCCGGTGCATGGCGTCGGCAAAGGGGCCCAGCGCCCCGTCGGAGAAACCGGGGCCGATCAGCGTGACGCCGGACGGCAGATGGCCGGCCGGATCGAAGCCGGCGGGAATGGCAATGCCGGCATAGCCGAAGAGATTGGCGAAGTTGGTGTAGCGGCCGAAGTGACCGTTCCTGGCGATCGGATCGGCCAGCATCTCCTCGACGCTGTAAGTCGTCGGCGACGTCGGCAGCATCAGCACGTCGACCTTGCTCCACTCGACCTTGGCCTTCTGCCGCAGGGCCTCGAGCTTGTACCTGCCCTCGAATGCCGCCACGGCGTCGTAGGCTTTGGCGCCTTCGATGATGCTCCGCACCGTCGGATCAAAATCATCGGCATTGGTCGCGATGAAATCCTTGACCGCCGCCAGCCGTTCGGCCACCCACGGCCCGTTATAAAGAAGCTCGGCCGCCTCGCGGAACGGCGCATAGTCGAAGGGAACGATGGTGGCGCCGAGCGACTTCGCCCTTTCGATGGCGGCGTCGTAGAGCGCTTCATAGGCCTTATTGCCGTAGAATTCGCGCTCGGCGCCGTCGAGAACGCCGATCCGCAGGCCGGACGCCGGCAGGCCGACCGGGACGGCCTCGGCCGAGAACGGATCGGCGGCGTCATAGCCCTCCATGATCCGGCGCACGACAATGCCGTCGCCGACCGTCGCGGCGAAGACGGTCACGACGTCGACACTGCGGCAGGCAGGAATGACGCCGGTGTTCGGCACGAGACCCGGCGTCGGCTTGATGCCGACGAGATTGTTGAAAGCGGCGGGTACGCGACCCGAACCGGCCGTATCCGTCCCGAGCGAAAAGGCGACCAGCCCCGAGGCCATGGCAATGGCGGAGCCGGAACTCGAGCCACCCGAGACATAGGCCTTGTCGAACACGCAACGCGGCGCGCCATAAGGCGAGCGCGTGCCGTTGAGGCCGGTTGCGAACTGATCGAGATTGGTCTTGCCGACCACCAGCGCGCCGGCCGCCTTCAGCCGGGCGATCAGGGTCGCATCGGCTTCGGGGCTGTATTCGTAGGCCGGGCAAGCCGCCGTTGTCGGCAGCCCGGCGACGTCGATATTGTCCTTCACCGCGAAGGGAATACCCCACAGCGGCAGCGAGTTCGCCTCCGGCGCGCGCGCCATCAGCTCCTTGGCGGCAGAACGAAGCATGTCGTCCGGCGCACGGGTGATGAAGATCGCCGGGTCGTCGGAGGCATTGCAGCGGGCGATCACCTCTTCGACGAGATCGAGCGGCGTCATTCCCTTGGCGTAGGCGTCGCGAATGGATGAAAGGTCGAGAATTTCGGGCAGCATCAGATGTCCTCAAGCACGGCCAGCACATCGCCGGCTCTTACGTTTCGCCCGGCTCCGGCGCGCAGTTCCTTCACGCGGCCGGCAGCATGGGCAGTGATGGTGATTTCCATTTTCATGGATTCGATTATGGCGAGCGTATCCCCCGCCGCAACGGTCTGGCCCTCCTCGACGAGAACCTTCCAGACATTGCCGGGCACCGCGCTCTCGACGCCGAAGCATCCCTCCGGAATATCCCCGCCGGCATGGTGGCCGGGGCCTTCGTCGACGGTGAAACTGTCGAGCCCCTGCTCCTTCCAGCGCCGCCGCTCGGCCTCGAAGGCCGCCTGCTGGCTTGCCTTGAAGGTGGCGATGGACGCGGCATTCGCCGCAATGCCGGCCTCGTAGTCCGCATAGGAGAATTCGCCGTCTTCCACACGGATCGGGTAACCGCCATGCGGGAAGGCGGCGCGCGCCTCCGTCAGTTCGGCATGGCTTACCGGGAAGAAGCGGACCTGATCGAAGAAATCGAGAAGCCATGGCTTGCCGTGACCGAAGACCGGCGTCTGGCGCCAGGTGTTCCACATCTGGATGGTGCGGCCGAACAGCTGGTAGCCGCCGGGGCCCTCCATGCCGTAGATGCACATATAGGCGCCGCCGATGCCAACCGCGTTTTCCGGCGTCCATGTGCGAGCCGGATTATACTTGGTCGTCACCAGCCGATGGCGCGGATCGAGCGGAGTCGCCACCGGCGCGCCGAGATAGACGTCGCCGAGCCCCATCACCAGATAGCTGGCATCGAAGATGGTCTGCTTGACCGCCTCCTCGTCCGAAAGCCCGTTTATCCGGCGAATGAACTCGATGTTGGACGGGCACCATGGTGCATTCGGCCGAACCAGTTCCTGATACTTGCGCATCGCCAGTTCGGCATCCGGATCGTTCCAGGAAAGCGGCAGCCAGACCGTGCGGCTCGGAACCTTGACCGCGTTGATCGACGGCAGCGAGGCTTCGATTTCGCCGAGCAGACCGACAAGGCGCGATCGCGTCAACGCCGTGCCGTGATAATGGACCTGCAGCGAGCGGATGCCCGGCGTCAGGTCGACGAGTCCCGGCACTTTCTCGTCCTGCAGGGCCTGCATCAGCAGATGGGCGCGCAATCTGAGGCCGATCGAAAGCTGCATCGGTCCGTATTCGACCAGCAGGTTGTCATCACCCTGCCGGCGGTAGACGACCGGCACCTCGCCTTCGTCACTGCCGCCAATGATCGGCGAGCCTGCCGTCTCGCCGAGCCCGATGACCGTTGGGCCGGCCAGCGCGTCGTCAGGGCGGTGCACCGCATGAAAGCGGATCCTGTCGCCCGGCTTGAACTGGCCCATTTTCCACTGCTCGTCTCGGGCAATGACCGCCGGGCAGACGAATCCGCCGAGGCTCGGCCCGTCGGGGCCGAGGATGATCGGCATGTCGCCGGTGAAGTCGATCGCGCCGATGGCATAGGGATTGTCGTGCAGGTTGGAGGGATGAAGGCCCGCCTCGCCGCCATCTTCGCGCGCCCATTTCGGTGCCGGCCCCATCAGCCGGACGCCCGTGCGCGCCGAGTTGAAATGCACTTCGTATTCGGTCGAAAACAGTGTCTCGATGTCTTCCTCGAGGAAGAAATCCGGCGCCCCGTGCGGACCGTAGAGGACGCCCACCTGCCATTCCCGCGTCAGCGGCGCCGGCTTGCCGGCAGGCGTGACGTCGGTTTGCGAAGCGCGTGCGAGCCTGAGCACATGGCCGGCCTTCAGCGTGCCGGTGGCATTGCCGCCGAACTGACCCAGACCGAAGGTTGCGCGCGAACCTAGGACGACCGGAGCGGCGAAGCCACCGGCGACGGCCAGATAGGCGCGCTGGCCGGGGCCGTCGATCGTTCCGATAATGAGCGTCTGGCCGGCCTTAACCGACAACGCCGTATCATGCGGCACCGGCTCGCCATCGAGCTTCATCGGCATGCGCGCGCCGGCAAGGGCTATCGTGACGTCGGAGAAGAATTTCAGCACGGGACCGGAAACCGTCAGCTCCAGCGCTGCCGTCTCGTCATGATTGCCGACGAGACGGTTGGCGTGGCGGAAGGAATAGTCGTCCATCGGGCCGGACGGCGGCACGCCGACATGCCAGAGGCCGAGACGACCGGGCAGTTCCTGAAGGCTCGACTGCGCGCCGGGAGCGATCACCTCGATCACGTCCGGCACGAAGCCGAAATCCTTCAGCGCCGTCGTGGCGACATCACCTTTTCGGAAGAGGTCAGAGGTCGCAATCGCCTTCAGATAGTCGAGGTTGGTCTCGATGCCGCAAAGGGACGTGCCGTCGAGCGCCTTTTCCAGTGCAGCGATCGCCGATGCACGGTCGTCTCCCGAAACGATCAGCTTGGCGAGCATCGGGTCGTAATAGGGCGTGACCTCCGTCCCGGTCTCGATCCAGCCATCGACGCGCACATCGGCCGGAAAGACGACCTCCGTCAGGAGCCCGGCGCTCGGCCGGAAATCCGCATGCGGCATTTCCGCATAGACGCGCGCCTCGATGGCCGCACCTCGCGGCGTCAGGGTCTCGTTTCCAGCCAGCACGTCTTCATCGGCCGCCTGGCGGATCATCCACTCGACGAGATCGATGCCAAAGACGGTTTCCGTCACCGGATGCTCGACCTGCAGGCGTGTATTGACTTCGAGAAAGTAGAACTCCTCGCGGGCCGGATCGTAGATGAACTCCACCGTCCCGGCGGAGGCGTAGGCAACCTTTTCGCCGAGCGAGATTGCCGCCGCGTGCAGACGGCTGCGGACCGCGTCGGACAATCCCGGCGCCGGCGTCTCCTCGACCACCTTCTGGTTTCGCCGCTGCAGCGAGCAGTCGCGCTCGCCGAGCGCGATCACCCTGCCTTTGCCGTCGCCGAAGATCTGCACCTCGACATGGCGGGCCTTTGAAACGAAGCGCTCCAGATAGACGCGGGCGTCGCCGAAACTCGAACGCGCCGTGCGCTGGACGCTCTCGAAAGCCGCCTTGAGGCTCGCCGCATCGGCGCAGAGCTGCATGCCGATGCCGCCGCCGCCGGCAGTCGACTTCAGCATGACCGGATAGCCGATCGCCTCGGCGGCTTCCAGGGCCGCATCGGCGCTGTCGAGCAGATCCGATCCGGGCAACAGCGGCACGCCGCTTGCCTTGGCAAGTTCGCGCGCCGTGTGCTTCAGCCCGAAAGCCGAGATGTTTTCAGGCTTCGGGCCGATGAAGGCGATACCCTCCGCCTTCAGCCGCTCGGCAAAGCCGATATTCTCCGACAGGAAGCCGTAGCCGGGATGCACGGCCTCCGCCCCCGTCGCCTTGCAGGCGGCGACGACGGCATCGACGTCAAGATAGCTTTCAGCCGCCGGCGCGGGTCCCAGGCGAACGGCTTCGTTGGCCATCAGCACGGCCTTCGAGAAGCGATCGGCGTCCGAATAGACGGCGACCGAGGCAATCCCGAGCCTCTTCAGCGTACGGATGATCCTGACCGCGATCTCGCCGCGGTTGGCAATGAGCACCTTTTTGAACATGGCTCAGGCCTCATCGTCCCAGACGAGGACGCGGATCGGTGTCGGATCGAAGCCGTTGCAGGGATTGTTGATCTGCGGGCAGTTGGAGATGACGAGAAGCACGTCCATCTCCGCCTTCAACTCCACATAATCGCCGGGCGCGGAAATGCCGTCGACGATGGTCATCTTCCCGTCCGGCTCGATCGGCACGTTCATGAAGAAGTTGATGTTGGGGGCGACGTCGCGCTTGCTCATCCCGTGCTTCGACACTTCGATGACAAAGTTGTCGCGGCAGGCATGCAGGTACTTCGTGCCATGCCCGAAACGCACGGTATTGCTCTCGCAGGAGCAGGCGCCTGCGGACGTGTCGTGGCGGCCGCAGCTGTCGGCGGTCATGATCGCCATCAACCGGCCTTCGCTCGACATGATCTTCGTGCCGGTCGTGATGTAGGCCGCGCCCTGCTCGCGCATGGTCTCCTGGTTGGAATAGCGCTCGGAGAAATCGGTCGCGTTATAAAACAGCGTATCGACGGCCTGCTGGCCGTAGCTGTCCTCGATGCGCAGGACCTGTCCCTTTTTCACGAAGGTCGAAAACGGTGCTTCGGCCGGAATGTAATGGTCCTGAACAGCATTCTCGGGCGTGCGGGCGGGTGATGTTGCAACAAAATCGGTCATGATGTCCTCCCTCAGGCTTCCGAAAAGGCGTTGTTCTCGAAGCCGCGAACGGCTTCGGCGGTTGCCGTTCGGCAGAGGTCGTCCGCCGCCGGCTCGCTTGCGGCAATGCGGGTCACGCTCACCGGATTCGGGGCATAGGCCGGGTTCGGATCGAGGGGATGCGGGCAATTGGAGAAGACAATGGTCATGTCCATCTCCGCACGAAGCTCGACATAGTCGGCCCCGTTCAGAAGCTCCGGCTTCCAGACGAACCGGCCGTCGCTGTCCACCCGAACCGGCGCAAAAAGCGCAAGCGCCGCGGGAATATCGCGCTTGTCGAGGCCGAGCTTCGTCGTGGCGATGATGAAGTTGTCGCGCGTGTTGCGCATCGCCTGGCTGTTGGCGGTCGCATATTTCTTCGCATTGGAGCTGGCGGTGGAGCCGCCCATCAGGCAGTCATGAGCGCCGGACGTGTCCTCTACGATCGAGAACATCACCTTGCCCATGTCGGAGAAGATCACCCTGCCCTTGCCAAGCCCGGTGGTCCACTGCAGCTTCACCGTATCGGGCAGGTTCAGCCTTTCGGACGGGTCGGCGGCATTCCAGGCAACGAGCGAAAGCGTCGAGAAGCCGTCTTCGAGGCTGACGCGCAGCACCTCGTTCTTCTTCACCTTCGTCGACCAGTACCAGCCGCCGGGAATGACCTCGCGGTGGACGATCCTGTCGGCGGCGATGGTCGGCGCCGGCAACGGGCTTTTGCCCGGCAGTGCCTTCGGGGCGAATTCCAGCCCCTTCTTCTGATGCTCTTCATAGCGCGCGCGGTTGGCGGCGATTTCTTCCGGAGAACGTCTGATGTGCACGGTTCTTCTCCTTCGTCGTTACGTTGGCCGGGCCGTCCCGGCTAGTGGCCTTCCGTGACCGGGCCGTCCCGGTCAGGCCGAATGAGAGATGCCTGGCCGGCCTTGCGCGGCGGCCAGATCGCGATGTCGCGGGTAATCGTCGCGCCGTAGCGGAGCTTTTCCTCCGGCCGGTCGCGCAGACGCTCGAAGGCGACGACCCGGGTCGCAAGCGTGAAGGCTTCGCGCATGTCGTGCGTGACCATCACCACCGTCATCGGGTTCTCGTGCCAGAGCCGCTTCATCAGCTGATGGATCTCGGCGCGGATACCGGGATCGAGCGCCCCGAAGGGTTCGTCAAGCAACAGCACCTTCGGCTTCATGATGAGGGCCTGGGCGAGCGCCAGACGCTGCTGCATGCCGCCCGACAGCTGTGCCGGATACTTGTCCTCGGCATGGCCGAGGCCGACTTCGGCGACCATGGCCCGCGCCTCGTCGATCGCCGCCCGGCGCGCCGCGCCAAACAGCCTCGCGGTCGCGCCGGCCGCCGTCATCTCCTTGCCGATCAGCACGTTGCCGAGGACGGTGAGGTGCGGAAAGACCGAATAGCGCTGGAACACGACGCCACGGTCCGGTCCCGGTTCGGGCGGCAAGGGCTCGCCGTCCATCAGGATGGTGCCGCGCGTCTGGCGCTCCTGGCCGAGCAGCATGCGGAGAAAAGTGGTTTTGCCACAGCCCGACGGGCCGACGAGCGCAACGAAGGCGCGGGATTCGATCTCGATGGAAACGTCTTCCAGAACGATCTGGTCGCCATATTCCTTCCAGACCTTGTCGATGACCAGCCGGCTCATGCGTTCTTCTCCAGGTCGGACCAGGGGAAGATGGCGATGCGCAGCCGATCGAGGACCAGGTCCGTGCCAACGGCGAGCAGCGTGATCCAGACGACATAGGGAAAGATGACATCCATCGCCAGATAGCGGCGGACGAGGAAGATGCGGTAGCCGAGGCCGGCATCCGACGAGATGGCTTCGGCAGCGATCAGAAACAGCCAGGCAGGGCCGAGCTGCAGGCGCACGCAGGTAAACAGCCGCGGCAGGATCTGCGGCAGCACGACGCGAAGCGCAATCTGCCAGGACGAGCCGCCGAGCGTTTCGGCCTTGATGATCTGCTCGCGCGGCAGCTCCAGGGCTTTCAGAGCCAGGTCGCGGATCATGATCGGCGTCACGCCGATGACGATCAGGGTGATCTTGGAGGCTTCGCCGAGGCCCATGATGATGAAAAGGATCGGCAGCAGCGCCAGCGGCGGCACCATGGAGATCGTGGCGACGAAAGGAGCGAGAAAGGCTCTGACATAGGGCAACATGCCGATCAGCATGCCGACTGCCAGCGCGATGGCCGTCGCGATGCCGATGCCCGAGAAAAGCCTGGTCAGGCTCGCCGCCGTGTCGGTCCAGAGCAGATAGTCGCCGGTGCGCGCATCCGCCATCAGCGCCATGCGATTGATGGCGTCGGCAAATCCCGCAAAGCTCGGCAAAAGCTTGTCATTGGCGTTTTCCGCCAGCCGCGCCGCCGAGCCTATCATGTAGGCGGTCAGCAATGCGGCGAAGGGCAGAAGCGCAAGCGCGAGCTTCAGTCCGTTCGACGGGCGCGTATTGATCCAGCGCATGGTCCTCTCCGGTGATCGAGTGGCAACGAGGACCGACCGGCAATCCGCCCGGCCCCCGTCATCGCTTTCCGACTTAGAGCGCGCCCTTGGCAGCAGCGTCCATATAGGTGGTCGCGAAGCGCAGCTTCACATTGCCCTTGTCACCGAGCACGGAGCCGTCCGGCATCTCGATGCCGATGACGTCTGCCGACGCAGCTCCGTTGCCGAGCAAGCCCTTCTCGAACAGGAAGTTGCGCACGTGGTCCATGGTCTTCGGCAGTTCGGCAGACGTGGTGAAGCTGACGGCGTCTTCCGGCTTGTCGAAGAGCTTGGTGGCGGCGAGCTGGGCGTCGAAACCGGCGAGATCGGTGCCCGATGCCTTGCCCATTTCCTCGCGCGCGGCCTTGGCCTCGTCGCTGTCGCCCGCCATCGCCTTCATCGTGTCATACCAGATACCGGCGAGCGCCTTGCCGAAATCGGGGTTGTCCTTCAGCACGTCCGTGTTGGCGACCATCAGGTCGATGATTTCGCCGGGGATCTGCGAGCTGTCGAAGACCTTGTGAGCGTCGGGTTCTTCCAGGATGGTCGAGACCAGCGGGTTCCAGGTGACAACGGCCGTGACGTCCGGCGTCTTGTAGGCGGCGACCATGTCGGCGTCCGACGTGTTGACGATGGTGACGTCCTTCTCGCTCATGCCGATGCTTTCGAGACCGCGCGCCAGCAGATACTCCGATACGGAGAATTCGACGAGGTTGACCTTCTGGGCCTTGATGTCCTCGAACTTGTCCTTGTCCTTCAGGATGACGGCGTCATTGCCGTTCGAGAAGTCGCCGACGATGACCGCGGTCGTGTCGACGCCGCCGGCCGCCGGGATCGACAGGCCATCCATATTGGTGAGCGTGACGGCGTCGAACTGACCGGCCGTATACTGGTTCATGGATTCAACGTAATCGTTGAACTGCGTGACATCGATGGTGATGCCGTATTTGTCCGCCCACTTCTTGACGATGCCGTGGTCGGCCGCATAGCCCCAGGGCATCCAGCCGACATAGATCGACCAGGCGACCTTGAACTCCTTCTTGGCTTCCGCATGCGCAGGCGCAAAGGCAGCCACGGCAAGCGAAGCCGAAAGAGCGGTGATGGAAAGGATTTTCTTGAAAGTCTGCATTGGTATTCCCCTTTTGTCATTTTCCAAAAAGGGATCGGCACAGACCAACGCCGCCAATCCCTTGGCTAACGAGGTCTCCCGGGCTTTTGTCCCGCCGTGCACCCGACAGGATGTCTCCCTGCCGGTGGCTGCTCTCGGACCAGTCACGCTTCACATGAAGCGCCGGAACCCTAGCGGCCAACTCTATTGCTACCGAAGCAAGTTCGGTGCCAACTCGAAAAATCCATTAAAATCAGAATGATTTCGACTTTGCCTTGGGCGCCCACTCCCGTCTGACGTCCGCTTTTTAGGCTCGACGCTCAAGATATGGGCATAAGTGACGCTCTATCCGGCCAGGAAATCCCGAACGATGGCGTTGAAGATCTCAGGCTTTTCCATGTGCACGATGTGCGCGCAACCGGGGACGACGGCCAATCGGCAATTCGGGATCGTGCGCCACAGCCTTTCCGGCTGGCTCCAGCCGTAGGATCGATCGCCGTCGCCCCAAATCACCAGCGTCGGCATGGGGAAAGCCGCGAGATTGTCCGAGCCGTCCCATGTCTCCCAGGCGGAAAGGCTGGCAAGGGCGGCCTGCATCGTGGCTTTCGCCCCTTCGGCAAGGCAGATGGGGTAGCGTTCGGCCCGTTCGCCGATTTCAAACCAAGTGGCTGCTATGCGGGCGGCGGTCGCCTGCAGCCCTTCGGTCTTCAGACGTTGGCGCGACACGTCGATCGCTTCGAAGCGGTCCGGCAGCATGCCGACCGGCCCGGTGCCGTAGAGAACCAGCCGCTCTATGCGTTCCGGCGCCATCGCCGCCATCTGCTGAACCACCATGCCGCCCATGGAATGGCCGAGGAGATGGAACGTGTCGACGCCTGCCTCGGTCAGCGTGTCGAGCACATGCCGGGCATGGCCTTCGATCGTATCCGGCGCGAGCATGCCGGCGCTGTCTCCGAACCCCGCGAGATTGGGCGCGAGACAACGAAAGCCGTCCGAGAAGGCCTGCAGCTGCTCCTCCCACAGGCCCGCGCCACCAAGATAGCCATGCACGAAAACGAGCGGCGGCCCGCTCTCTCCCGTTCGTTTCAGGGCGAGCATGGTCATGCGCTCTACTCGGCCGCCGACAGGTCAAAATTTTCGCCGGGGAAGTATTTGCGCAGCCGGATATCGGCCGTGCGGGCATGGCCCTCCATCCCCTCAAGCCGCGAGATGCGGGCCGTCGCAAGCGCCACGGGCCTGGAGCCGGCTTGCGTCGCGCGTTGCCAGGTCACGACCTTCATGAACTTGTGGACCGACAGTCCGCCCGTATATCGCGCGGCGCCGGAGGTCGGCAGGACGTGGTTGGGGCCCGCCGACTTGTCGCCATAGGCGACCGTCGTTTCCTCGCCGAGGAACAGCGATCCGTAGCACTTGAGCCGCGCCAGCCACCAGTCGAGATCCGCTGCCTGAACGCTCAGATGTTCCGGCGCATAATCATCGGCCGTCGCCGCCACTTCCTCGCGGTCTGAACAGACGATCACTTCTGCATAATCACGCCAGGCTGCAATCGCGCTGGCCCGGTTCGGCTCCGGCAGGGTGTCGATGAAATCCGGGACGATCCTGATGACCGTCTCTGCCAGCTCCATGCTGTCGGTGACCAGCCAGACGGGCGAATTGTAGCCGTGCTCCGCCTGCCCGACGAGATCGGCGGCAACGATCTCGGCGTCTGCGGTGGCATCGGCCACGATCAGGCTGTCGGTCGGCCCGGCCAGCATGTCGATGCCGACGCGACCGAAGAGAAGGCGCTTGGCTTCGGCGACGAATTGATTGCCGGGGCCGACGAGAATGTCGGACTTCGGCTGCCCGAACAGGCCGAAAGCCATCGCGGCCACGCCCTGCACCCCGCCCATGGCAAGGATCGAGTCGGCGCCGCAAAGGTCGGCGGTGTAGAGAATGGCCGGGTGAACCCCGTCGGCGCGCGGAGGCGAGCAGACGGTGATGTGGCCGCAGCCGGCGACCTTTGCCGTCGTCACGGTCATGATCGCCGAGGCGACATGGCTGTAGCGTCCGCCGGGTACGTAACAGCCGGCCGCCTGGCAGGGGATCACCCGCTGCCCAGCGACGAGACCCGGCACGATCTCGATTTCCGTCTCCGTCAACGTCGCCTTCTGCGCCTCGGCAAACTTGCGGATATTGTCGTGCGCGAAGCGAATATCATCCTTCACCTTCTGCGGCAGGCTGGCCGCCGCGGCCTCGATCTGGGCGCGGCCAACCAGAATGTCTCCATCATAGCGATCGAATTTCGCCGCATAGGCCTTCGCGGCGGCATCGCCACCCTTCTCGATTTCCTCCAGGATGGTCCGCACCGTTTCGGTGACGGAGGCAGAATCGCTCTCGGCGGTTTTGTCCGCCTTTTTCAGATAGGTACGCGACATTGGGCATTTCCTCGATACTGGGCCGGGACGATAGGGGTTGTGAGTATCGGTAAGCCGATCAGGCCTTGCCCTTCCACGGCACCAGCTTGTGCTCGATGAAGCGCATCAGCATGTCGAACGCATAGGCGATGGCGGCGATGATGATGATGCCCATGATGACCGTCGGCGTCTGCAGGAACTGCGAGGCCGAGAGCACCATGTAGCCGATGCCCTTGGTCGCGGCGACCATTTCGGCGGCCACCAGCGTCGTCCAGCCAAAGCCGATGCCGATCCGCATGGCGGTCAGGATTTCCGGCATGGCGGCCGGCAGGATCACATAGCGCATGACCTTCCAGCGGCTGGCGCCGAACGAATAGGCCGCATGGATCTGCTCGATCGCCGCCGACTTGACCCCCGAGCGGGCGCCAAGCGCCACCGGCGCAAAGACCGACAGGAAGATCAGCAGCACCTTGGAGGTTTCACCGATACCGAACCAGATGATCATCAGGGGCAGATAGGCGAGCGGCGGGATCGGCCGGTAGAACTCGATCGGCGGATCGAAAATGCCGCGAATGAGCGGGCTCATTCCCATGGCCAGTCCGAGCGGAATGCCGACGACGCAGGCGAGAATGAAGGCGCTGAAGACGCGCGCCGTCGAAACGCCGACATGGACGAGAAGCGAGGTGCCGGTGAAGCCGGACTCGAGCGTCGAGAAGAACTTGGAGACAATGGCACCCGGCGACGGCACGAAAAGGGGCTTGACCCAGCCCATGGCGGTGACGAGCCACCAGACGGCGATGAGAATGAAAATGGTCGCCACGCTGAGGAGCAGCGTATCGCCCTGCCCCGGAACGCCGTAGGTTTCGCCTGGCCGTGTCGCTTTCGCCTTGGACAGGCGTTTGACAATGCCACCGCCGGATGCGTTGGGTTTGGTTTCGACGGGGGCGTTGTCGGTGTTCTGTTCGATGACGTCGCTCATGCTGCATTCTCCTCGTCGGCGAAGATGATGCTCAGCACCTGTTCGCGAAGCTTGATGAAGTCGGCCGACGCCTTGATGTCGCGGGCCTTCGCGCCCTCGATAAAGCGGCGAGAGAACGGCAGGTCGAAACGATGCGTGATGCGGCCGGGACGCGGCGACATGACGATCAGCTTCGTTCCCATGAACAGCGCCTCCTCCACGCTGTGGGTGATGAAAAAGACCGTCTTGCGGGTGCTTTCCCAGATTTGCAGGATAAGCTCCTGCGCCTTTTCGCGCGTCAGCGCGTCGAGGGCGCCCAGAGGCTCGTCCATCAACAGGACACGCGGGTCGCAGGTCAGCGCCCGGGCAATGCCGATGCGCTGCTGCATGCCGCCCGAAAGCGCGTATATCGGCGATTCCTCGAAGCCATTCAGCCCGAGGAGATTTATGAAATTGTCGGCGATCCGGTCGCGTTCGGCTTTCGGCCGGTCCTGCAGCTTCAAACCGAAGGCGACGTTCTCGCGCACGGTCAACCAGGGCATCAGCGCATGTTTCTGGAAAACCACCGAGCGATCTGCCCCTGGCCCCTCCACCCCGCGGCCATCGAGAAGAATCTCGCCGGTTGTGGGTGACAGGAAGCCGGCGATCAGGCTGAGAAGAGTGGACTTGCCGCATCCCGACGCGCCGAGCGCGACGACGAAATCGCCTTCGTCGAGCGTCAGATCGATTTGCCTCAACGCTTCGACCGGAGCACGGCCGCCGGCGAAGGGATAGATGACGGAGGCATTCTTGATTTCCAGCACCATGGGATCATGCTCCTGTTGCTCCCCGGACCTCGGCAAGGCCTTTGGTCCGGGGATGCGGGACTACGATGGGGTTACTTCGCAGCGTCCGCATAGGTGGAATTGACGAACGGCGTGTAGTCGTCGGCAACCGTATCGATACGGCCCGCGGATTTCAGGAAGTCCGCGGTGCCCTTGAGGGTCTTGGACGCGCCGCCAAGCCAGGTATCGGACACCTGATCCGCCATCGGCAGGAAGGTGAAGCCCTTCAGGATTTCCGGAACCTGTGCAGGATCGGCACCCGTCGCAGACGCAAGCGTTTTGACCTCTTCGCTGTCGGCGGTCCACTTGGCCGGATCGGCCAGATAGGACTTGTTGACGCGATCGACTTCCTTGAGGAAGGCGACGATCTTGTCCTTGTTTTCCTCGCCGAACTTGGTGTTCACAACCCAGGCATCGAACGTCGGATACCCCCATTCGGCGGTCTTCTCGGCGCCGAGCAGCAGCGTTCCCGTCTTCAGGATTTCGGACTGTACCGGCTGCCAGATCCAGGCGGCATCAATGGCGTTCTGCTGCCAGGCGGCGGCAATCTGGTCCGGCGGCATGTTCATGATGGTGACTTCGCTTTCGGCAATGCCCTCATGCTTCAGCGCGCCGATCAGCGAGAAATGCGCGGTCGAGCCGACCGGCACGGCAATGCGCTTGCCCTTGAGGTCGGCGAGCGTCTTGATGCCGGACGAATTGCTGACGATCAGCGATTCCGCGCTACCGATCACGTCTGAAAAGGCGATCAGCTGAATATCGACGCCCTGGCTGGTGGCGATCGCCAGGGGCGAGGAACCCAGTTCCGACAGCACAACATCACCGGATGCCATCGCGGCGATGACGTCGGTGCCGGACGCGAACTTGCGCCATTCGACGTCCCAGCCTGTCGCCTTCTGGATGGCGTCCGAGCTCGCCAGGAGCTGCATCGGTGTCGGATTGCCGAAATGGCCGATGATGATCGTTTCCGCCATTGCGGAGGTTGAAATGAGCACGGTCATGACACCCGCGACTGCACCACTCAATAAAGTCCTAAACATTCCACTCTCCAGATTTTTTGGTTTGATGCGGGCTTTTGTGCTTGGGACTGCGGCCAGTTCCCGCTGTTTTTCTCTGGCCACAGGTATCGATCGGATCACCCCTCCTCGCCGGTGGAGAAGGCCACGCAGGCCTCCGCCAGAACGTCCAGGGTATCCAGTGTAAAAGCGTCAGACGGCACGGCCGCTGAAACCAGCGACAGCTCCGAACAGGAGACGAGCAGGCCGTCCGCCCCCTGATCCAGAAGGCTTCGCGCAAGCCGCAGCATGGAAGCACGCGCCTCCTCAAGGCTGCCGCCCTTCTTGATGTGCCGGATGAGCGACAGAAGAGGCGCGTCGTATTTGAGATAGAGGGGCTGGCAGCCCGTGCCGTCAAACGCGTGATCGAAAACGCCGGTGATCCGCACCGCCGGCGAAGCCAGCATGCCGATCTTCGCGCCGGTCCCCATCTGCGCCGCCATCCGCTCAGCGGAAAGCTGCACCATGTCGAGAAACGGGATCGTCACGGCCGCACGGATCCGGTCCGCATAGTGGTGCGCCGTATTGCACGGCATGGCGAGCGCTTCTGCGCCAAAGGCCTCAAGTCTCGATGCCATTCCGGCGATCACGGGACCCGGATCTTCGCCCTTGCCTTCAATGAGGGCTGCAATGCGGGAGGGAATTTGCGGATTGTTGTCGACGAACATCGGCACATGATCGGCATCGTCCTCGGCCGGAGTGGCCGCAATGATCCGGTTCATCAGCAGCGCTGTCGCCTCGGGACCCATGCCGCCGATGATGCCGATCCGCCGCCTGGGCCCTGCCGCTGCCATCACGCAGCTCCCTTCAACGCCAGCAACCGTCCGCAATGGACGACGATCTCGGCAATATGGGCGCAGTCCTCAAGGCTGAAGGTCAGCGGAATGCGCATGTCGAAGACGCCCGACAGCACCTCATCCGTCTGCGGCAAATGCTGGTCGTCGAGAAATCTCCAGCTATGGTGATTGCTGGTGAAGGCGACGGGATTGGCGTCGCCGAACCATTTCAGCTCGACACCGAGCGCTTTGGCATCGCTGACGAACTGCCGCGCATCCGCCTCCGATATGCCCTCGATCAGGAACTGGATGGAACTGCCGACCGGACTTTCCGCCGCGGGCCGCTCCGGAAGATGAAACAGGCCGGAACGCTGCAGGACCTCTTCAACCGTATAATAGCGGTCGTTCCAGCGCGCGATATTGGCCGTCAGTCCCGCCAGTTGCGGCCTGAGGATCGCCGCGCGCAGATTGTCCATCCGGCCCGAGCAGTTGGGCGTTTCAAGCCTGACCTGTTCGAAGTATTCCGCCTCCGGAGCAGCGCCATGACGCTCATAGAGCATGTACGAGCCGGAGAGAATGATGGCTCTCGCCATGAACTCCGGATCGTCGGATGTCAGCAGGCCACCTTCGCCGGAGTTCATATGCTTGTAGGTCTGTGTGCTGAAGCAGGCGGCGAGACCGAAATTGCCACTCTTCCGGCCGCCCCATTGCGCGCCCATGGTGTGCGCGCAGTCTTCGATGACCTCGAAGCCGTGCTTGTCGGCAATGGCGACGATCCGGTCCATGTCGACGATGTGGCCGCGCATGTGCGAGAGAAGCAGAAAACGGGCGCCGGAAGACACGGCCTTGCGCTCCAGATCTTCCAGGTCGATGACCAGATCCCGCGTGCATTCAACGAGGAGCGGCTTCCCACCCGCATTGACGATCGCGCCCGGCACTGGCGACAGCGTGAAGGCATTGGTGAGCACCGGCTCGCCCGGCCGCAAGCCGGCGGCGAGAAGCGCCACATGCATCGCATAGCCGCCGGAGGCGCATGCAAGGCAATATGGGACACCCTGCCATGCCGCAAACTCCGCTTCCAGCAGCGCCACTTCCGAGGTCTCGCCCGCAACCGTGTTGTAGCGGTGCAGCCGTCCGGTCTTCATGACCCGTACGGCGGCAGCAATGGCAGCATCGTCGAGCTGCTCCTGCTGCGTGAAAGCCCCTGTAAACGGCTGTGGCGCCATGGAAATCTTGTCCTATTCGGCTGCGATTGGCGCAGCGTGATCGAAGGAAAATGCACCGGTGTAGCCGAACAGCGCTGCCGAACCGCCGGTGTGCAGGAAGACGACCCGCTCGCCCTTCTTGAACACGCCCTTGCCGATCAGATCGATCAGCCCTGCGGCGCCCTTTCCGGAATAGACCGGATCGAGAAGGATGCCTTCCAGTTGAGCGAACATCTCGATCGCCTTGATGGTCTCAGGGGTCGGAATGCCGTAGCCTTGGCCAACATAATCGGTGTTTGCGACAACATCGTCGCGCTCCACCACGCCGGGGCAACCAAGTTTCTCCGCCGTGGCGCAGGCGAGCTTGTAGACGTTTTCTTCCTGTTTGGGCTTGGGCGCTCGCACACCGATACCCATGAGCGGGATCTGCGCATTGATGGCCTTCAGTCCGGCGACGAGACCGGCCTGCGTGCCGGCACTGCCGGTCGCATGCACGAGATGATCAATCACCAGTCCACGCTCATTGGCCTGATAGACAAGTTCGAAGGCGCAATTGACGTAACCCAGTGCACCGGTCGCGTTGGAGCCGCCGCCGGGGATCGTGTAGACGGTCTTCCCGCTCTTTCGGAAGGTGTCCGCGACCGCCTCCATTTCCGCGTTCATGTCGAGCCCGCCGGGGCGCTTTTCCGCCGTAGCACCGTGGAGGTAGTCGAGGAAGACATTGCCGTTGGCATTGTAGTTCGGATCGTTCGATCCCGTGCGATCTTCCAGCAGGATATGGCACTGCATGCCGAGCCTGGCGGCAGCCGCCGCTGTCTGGCGCGCATGGTTGGACTGGGTCGCACCTTGCGTCATGACCATGTCGGCGCCCAGCGCCTGGGCCTCCGCCATGAGGAATTCGAGCTTGCGCGTCTTGTTGCCACCCGTCGACAGACCCGTGCAATCGTCACGCTTGATCCAGATTTCCGGCCCGCCGAGCTCGGCCGAAAGACGCTTCATCGGCTCCAGCGGGGTCGGCAGATGCGCCAGGTGGACACGGGGGAAACGAGACAGATGCATGGGAACCAACCTTCATGAATATTGCATAATTCATAAGAAACCCATTTTATGACCTTGATCAAATGCCGTTTTTTCCGCCTATTATGCAAATATTGCATGTTAGGAGAGATCCATGCGGCTGGAGTGGCTGGAAGATATCGTTGCCGTCATCGAGACCGGCTCGTTCAATGCGGCTGCCACACGGCGCAATATCACCCAGCCCGCCTTCTCGAGGCGCATCCGGGCGATCGAGGAGTATATCGGCGCGGAACTGTTCGACCGCGACCGCAAGCCGGTCGGCCTGAAACTGGCGATCTCCGCGCAACAGGAAGATATCAAACGGCTGGTCACACAGACGAAGGAGCTGGTCTACGAGCTGCGCCGGCACGGACGCGAGACCAACAACCGCATCGTCATCGCCAGCCAGCATGCCATCACCGCCACGCGCGCACCTGCGATCGTCGAGACGCTTTCCAAGCGCATCGATGTGAGCGTCCGGCTGCGCTCGGCCAACCGCGACGAGTGTCTGGCCCTGCTCATGACAAAGCAGGCGGACCTTCTGCTCAACTACGAATCCGCCGCGGAAGCGGACACACGCGCGGAAGACTATTTCGAGCGGGCCCAGATCGACACGGAACGCTTCATTCCGGTCTTTGCGTCAAGCAGCCTGAACCTGCTCAACGACTGCTATGCGCGCGGCGAACTCCCGATCGTCGCCTACCCGAGCGACGCCTTCCTCGGCTGGATCTTCAACGAGGAACTCCTGCCGCAAATCCGCAGCGGCGAGTTCGTCCGGCGCAAGGTGGAAACCGCCTTGACGCTTGCAGCACTGCAATTTGCCGTCAACGCCGTCGGCATCGCCTGGGTGCCGGAAAGCATAGCGCGCGACAGCATCAGGAGCGGGTTGCTCTTCGACCTCAGCGATGTGCTGCCGTCGACCGTGCTGACGGTTTCCGCGCTTCGGCTTGCCGGCAAGCATACGGACATCGAGGAATTCCTCTGGAAGGAGATCCTGAACCATTGTCCCGGCTAGCCCATACCGCTTAACTCGAAACAGCAGATGGGCCCTGCACCAGCTTCTGCCGCACAACCCGAACCGATGAGCATCAACATCTCAAAGTCAGCACCGACACATCCGGACATCGTCTGGACCCGCCTATTTTCAGGGGTCGACCGCAACGGCGTCGAGCTGAATGTCCAGATCCGGCGTGCGCTGGTCTATGCCATCCAGACCGGCACGCTGACGGCAGGGGCACGACTGCCGTCAAGCAGGCGGCTTGCCGCCTTGCTCAATGTGGCGCGCAACACGGTGACGGGCGCTTACCAGACCCTGGTGGACGAAGGCTTTCTGGTCGCAACGGAAAGGCAGGGCATTTACGTCGCGCCGTCACTTCAGGAACACCCATCCGACCGGCATCGGGATGAAGCGGGTTCTCTGCGCTGGCAGTCGGGCTTTGCGATCCGCCCCTCGCTCCAGCGGCAGATCGACAAGCCGCGCGACTGGCTCGCCTTCCCCTACCCCTTCGTTTTCGGACAGTTCGACCCGTCCCTTTTTCCCACCAACAATTGGCGCGAAGCGGTCCGGGTGACATCGAGCGTCAAGGAAATCTACGGTTGGGCGGGCGATCAGGTGGATGACGACGACCCGGACCTCGTCGAGCAGTTGCGCGTGCAGGTCCTGCCGTCACGCGGCATCTTTGCCGATCCGGACGAGATCATCGTCACGCTGGGTTCGCAGCAGGCGCTGTCGATGCTGGTGCAGCTGATGGTCGGCCGCGACACGATCGTCGGCGTCGAGGATCCCGGCTATGCCGACCTCCGCAACATGGTAGATCTGGCCTCCAGCGGTCGGCAGAACCTCAACATGGATGGCGACGGCGTCATTGTCGACGAGACCTTCGGCCGTTGCGACATCGCCTTCCTGACGGTCAGCCACCATTGTCCGACGACGGCGGCAATGCCGCTTTCACGGCGCCAGACGCTCCTCGAACGCGCCGAGGCGGACAATGTCCTGATCGTCGAAGACGACTATGAAGGCGGGCTTTCGACCGATCCGCAACAGGACGTCCCGTCGCTGAAGAGCCTCGACCGGACAGGACGCGTCGTCTATGTGGGCAGCTTTTCCAAGGCACTCGCGCCGGGTCTGCGCATCGGCTACATCGTCGCGCCGCCCTCGGTGATCCGGGAGCTGCGCGTGCTTCGCCGCCTGCTGCTGCGCCATCCGCCGATCAACAATCAGCGCATTCTGGCGACCTTCATCGCGCTCGGTCACTATCGCCAGCACATGGACCGGATGAGCATCGTTCTGGCGAAACGCGCCCAGCACATGACGACAATGCTTGGTGAACACCTCTCCGACTGCCGTTGGCAGCGCAGTCCGGGCGCCAAGAATTTCTGGGTCGAGGCTCCTCCGGGGGTCGATTGCGTGACCCTTGCCGCGGCTGCCCGCGAAAAAGGCGTCCTGATCGAGCCGGGCGCGGCCTTCTTCGCCGATGCGTCGGCCGGGCGGCGCTTCTTTCGTCTGGGTTTCACCGCGATTGCGGAAAAGCGTATCGGCCCGGGCCTTGCCCTGCTTTCCGAAGCCATTTCCGACTGCCGGTCCTGACCCGGCAGCCAGGTTCGGCTTTTGGGGGAGCCAGAGCGCCGATTGGCCTCCGCCCGGCAGCGGCCCCATGCTATGGATAGCGATCACCGAACCGCCAAGGAGCGCATCATGGGTATCGCTGCCAATCCCAACGACCTCAGCCATGTCATCGAAGCCGATCGTGCCCATGTGTGGCACCATCTCATCCAGCACAAGCCATTCGAGACCATCGATCCGCGCGTCTTCGTCGAGGGCAAGGGCATGCGCCTGTGGGATGCGACCGGTCGCGAGTTCCTCGATGCCGTCTCCGGCGGCGTGTGGACCGTCAATGTCGGCTACGGCCGCACGTCGATTGCCGACGCGGTCCGCGACCAGCTCGTCAAGCTCAACTATTTCGCCGGCGCGTCGGGTTCGGTCCCAAGCGCTCTGTTTGCCGAAAAGCTGATGACCAAGATGCCCGGCATGACCCGGGTATACTATTCGAACTCCGGCTCGGAGGCCAATGAGAAGGTCTTCAAGATGGTCCGGCAGATTTCGCACCGCCACCATGGCGGCAAGAAATACAAGATCCTCTATCGCGACCGCGACTATCACGGCACCACGCTCGGCTGCCTCGCCGCCGGTGGACAGGAGGAGCGCAAAGCTCAGTACGGGCCCCTGCCGGAAGGCTTCGTCGAAGTGCCGCACTGCCTCGAATACCGCAGCCAGTGGGGCGATATCGACAATTACGGCGAACGGGCGGCCAATGCCATCGAGGAGGTCATCCTGCGCGAAGGCCCCGACACGATCGGTCTTCTGTGCCTTGAGCCGGTAACGGCAGGCGGCGGCGTGATCGTGCCGCCCAAGGGCTACTGGCCGCGGGTTCAGGAAATCTGCCGCAAGTACGATATCCTCCTGCACATCGACGAGGTCGTCTGCGGTGTCGGCCGGACGGGCAAATGGTTCGGCTACCAGCACTTCGGCGTCGAGCCCGACTTCGTGACGATGGCCAAGGGTCTGGCCTCGGGCTATGCGGCGATTTCCTGCACCGTGACGACGGAAAAGATCTTCGACATGTTCAAGGACGATCCGACCGACACACTCTCGCATTTCCGCGATATCTCGACCTTCGGCGGATGCGTCTCCGGACCGGCTGCCGCACTCGAGAACATGCGGATCATCGAGGACGAAAACCTGCTCGAGAACACGACGAACATGGGCCACCGCGTTTTGGACAATCTTCGGGCGCTCCAGGAAAAGCACGCCGCGATCGGCGATGTGCGCGGGCTTGGGCTGTTCTGCGGCGCAGAGCTAGTCGCCGACCGCAAGACCAAGGAGCCGCTGGAGGAGAAGAAGGTCCAGGCCGTGGTTGCCGATTGCATGGCGCAAGGCGTGATCATCGGCGCGACCAACCGATCCGTGCCCGGTCTGAACAACACGCTGTGCCTGAGCCCGGCGCTGATCATCACCGCCGCCGATGTCGACGCCATCACGGATGCCATCGACAAGGCCCTGACGAAGGTTCTCGGCTAGGCTCCGCCCGCAATCCGACAAACACACGAAAGGGAGCGGGCCATGCCTGCTCCCTATTTTCGTGCGACCTGGAACGGCGACCAGGACTGGCTGACGGGCATGATTTCAACGGAATTGATGTTCACATGCGCCGGCAGCGACGCGACCCAGTAGATTGTTTCGGCGATATCCTCCGGCTGCAGCGGATCGGCACCGGAATAGAGCCGGTCATAGGCCGCCTTGTCGCCCCCGGTCCGCACGAGCGTGAATTCGCTTTCCGACAGGCCCGGCTCGATGGAGGTCACCCTCACGCCCTTGCCGTGGAGGTCGGAGCGCAGTCCGAGCGAGAACTGCTGCACGAAGGCCTTGGTGCCGCCGTAGACGTTGCCGCCCGGATAGGGCCAGTTCGACGCCACGGAGGCGAGATTGACGATCAGCCCCTTTCGGGCGATCAGCGTGTCGATCAAAAGCCGGCTGATGGTCACAAGGCCCGTGATGTTCGTGTCGATCATCACCTTCCAGTCATCGAGGTCGCACTGATCGATCGGTCCGGTTCCAAGCGCGAGACCGGCATTGTTGATCAGCGCGTCAATGTCCTTGAAGGCGTCGGGTATTGCGGCCAGCGCTTCGCGTGTCGCCGCCTCGTCGCGAATATCGAAGACCAGCGGACAGACCAGGTCCGGTCCGCCAAGCGCGTCCACCAGGGTTTCCAGCCGATCCTTGCGGCGGCCGGTGACGATGATCTTCCAGCCTTCGCGCACGAACCTCCGGGCGATCGCGTCGCCAAAGCCGGAGCTGGCCCCCGTTATCATTGCTGTCTTCGTCATGTTACACCTTCCGTTGTCAGATTTTTTGGAGCTGCGACCGTCCGTGGACCGGTGCCTAACCGGAGTGGATCATCCGGAACGCCTTGAAGGCGCTGACGACCGCAATCAGGACCAGACCGCCGGCGCCGACCCGCACCCAGGCCTTGTGGCTGAGCTTTGGCCCGATGAAATGTCCGAGATAGTAACCGGCTATCGTCACGGGCAGATAGGCAAGCGCCTGCAGCGGCAATTGCGGGTCTATCTGCCCCAGGGACAACCGGCTCAGGATACTGAAGAGGTCAACCGCACCGAAAAAGATGGCGAGCGTTCCCCGCGTCGTCTCTCGCCGGGTCCCTCCGGCCAGAAGCCAGACGGCAATCAGGGGACCGCCGACGGCAAAGGTTGCCAGCAACAGGCCGACGACAAGACTGGTGATGGCGCCGATCACTTTTCCCGACAGCCAGCGTGGCGGCTCGTGGATCATGGCGACGAGGGCCGCACCGAAGACGACCACGGCGATCATCAGCCGCGTGGTGCCCTCGTCCAGGAAACCCGCCAGAAAGCCTCCTGAAACGGCCCCGAAGAAGCCGAAGAAGAGCAGGAACAGGGCAACCGGCCAGTCCACCGCACCATGTTTGCGATCAAGCAGGATCAGGACCGTGAGGACCAGATCATTGACGAGGATCAGTGGCACGAGCAGGTTGGGCGATACGGCGCCGAAAACGCCGATCGCCATGATCAGGGCATAACCGAAACCGGTAATCCCCCGATAAAAGGCGGCGCCGAATGAAACCATGCTGTTTGGAAGAAACTCCATCCGCCGTCCTGTTCCAGCTGCGCACGCTGCCCGAAATTTCTACCGCACCCTCACTTCTAGGACGGCAGGCATCGATCGTACAGGACCAGCCTTCAGCGTCCATGGGACCACGCAGCGGCCCCAAGCGGCGTGGCGCTGGATGAGTGGAATCGCAATACTGTCGTTGGGGGCAGGCTTATGCATCGAGGTGCATCTTCGTCGAACGGGTCGATGCACCATCAAAACGCAAAGGAGCCGAAGTCCCGGATGGCACTTCGGCTCACTTTCAAAGGCTTGGCAGTCGAATGACGCTCACGCAAATCCGAGCATCGAAAGAATAAATCCAACAACGACGACCAGGCCGACAAGATAGATAATTCCGTTCATGATATCTCTCCTTGGTAGGCCTGTTGAAAACGATCAAGCCACAGGTTTGTTCCCCGAATGTTGAGGACCGTCGCAGAAGCGGCGATGCAAATGATAGACAAGGTGAAAAACAAGGCTCGTCGGGAACAAATATGCTCGACATGCGTCTGTTAGGTGAAGGTCCGGAGCCGAGCCAGCACACGCATTTCTTAAGATGCCTACGGATGTCTGACCGGTCTTCGATCAAGGAACAGTCGGGAACTGGAGGACAAAATGAGTTCGGTCGCCACACTTACCTTTGGGATTGCCAGTTCCATCGCGCTGGTCTGGACGGGCGTCGCCGTGGCATCGCTGGTCACGCCCTATTCGGGCAGCAGCCCGTTGCGCCCGTCGGAAGCCGAACAACTCTGGGTCTCTAAGCCGACACGCGTCGATATCGCCAGCCAACAGATGGAACGCCTGGCACCGCGACTGTCCACCTTTGCCGAGCGCGACGCGAAAAGAGCGGCTGAACGCAAAACAGCAAGTGCCACTTCCACCTCCGCGACGATATCCGCCGATGCAGTGAGCGAGATTTCGTCGGCTGACAGCAGCGCAACCCTCCAGTCAGACAGCGGCGCCAAGTCGCAGATTTCGCCGGAACAGCTGGCGTGGTGCGGAAATCGCTATCGCTCCTACGATCCGCAGACCAACACCTATCGGGCCTATAGCGGCGAAACACGCACCTGCGCCTATCCCGGCGCATCGAGTACGCCCGCCGAGCAGGTCGTGGCGCAGCAGGATCTCGCGGGCGGCGACGCCGGTCATGTTGCCTGGTGCCAGTCCCACTATCGTTCATACGATGTCAGCACCGACACGTATCGATCCTATAGCGGCGATATCCGTCCCTGCATTTCGCCGGTAAGCCGGTAATTTCACAACGCCCCGCCGGACCTTCGCCGGATCTGCCGTTTTATCGGAAGGTGAAAAGATCGCCATCCGGATCGTCCTTGCCGGAAATGCGGCTCTTGACGATCTGGCCAGCAATCATGCTGAAGGTAATGCCATTTCCGCCAAAGCCCATGACGGAGAGAACCCGGCTGCAGCCGGGGACCTGATCGATGATCGGAAGGCCGTCATCCGTCGTTCCGAAACGCGCCGACCACCGATAGGCAATTTTGCCGACCGGCCGCCCGAGAAGCGCTTCGAGCTTCTCGCCTATGCGGGCGATCTTCCGCTTCATGATATCGGGATCGGTGATGGTTGCCGACGTCGCTTCGTCCTCGCCGCCGGCGATGATGCGACCGTCCGGCGTGGCGCGAAAATAGAGATACGGGTCACTCGCCTCCCAGACGATGTGGGAGCTTAGCCAGGCCGGCCTCGGCGCATGGGGCTGCGTTGCCACCGCCCATGTCGCCATGATCTGATGATGCCCGCTCTGCATCGGCTTCAGAAACTCGTAACCGGAGCAGAAGACGACATGTCCGGCCGAAAGAAGCTGGCCGTCGGCGGTCGCCAGCACCACTTCGTCGCCGCTTTCCCGGTAATCGGTGATCTCGACAGGGCTGCAGACGGTCACCTCGTCTTGCGACAGCGAGCGAAAGAGCCCCGCTGTCATGCGGGCGGGATTGGCGGAGGCCGAACGATCCGAGCGGATCGCGCCTGTCCTTTCGAGCCCGTATTCCTCAACCAGCCGCGAGCCCTCCAGATATTCCGCCGAAAGGCCTTTGGCGGCACGCAACTCCGCTTCCTTGCGAAGCGCCCGGTAGCCAAGGTCGTCACCGGCCAGGAAGAGCGTCTTCTTTTCCTCCAAGGCGCAATCGACAGAGTGCTTCTTCATCAGGTCCACAAGGTCCTCGACCGCCCTGGCGGATCTTCGCCAGGCCCTGACGGCCTTGTCTTCCCCGATCATCTCCGAGAGCTTGAAGAGCGGCACATCGATCTCGTATTGGATCATGGCGGTGCTCGCCATCGTCGACCCATGAACGGGCGACCGTCTGTCGACGACCAGAATGCGGCGGTTTTTGCCTGCCAGCATCCGGGTAACGATCGCACCGGAAATGCCGGCACCGACGACGATCACGTCATATTCCTTGCGCTCCGGGAGCGCCTGCGTTTCGACGCGGATATCCGGTGTCGCGGCCCAGAAAGGTCGTGCGGCGCGGAGGTCCGCCTTGGTCGTGATTGTCATCGCATAGATCCTGACGCGGTTGGTATGGCGGCAATCCCGGCCGATTTCATCAGTTGGCTGGCCGGCAACGCAGCTGGATCGGCCAAGGCCGAAACTCCCTATTTTGCCGGCCAAGGCAGGCACCGAGGCAGGGCCTGTTGCCCCTTTTTGAACGTGAACGGTTCCTATTTCTCCCTGGCGGACATATCGAGTTCTTCGGCAATCTGGGCATAGCTGACGAGGGCGAAGAGAGCGCTGCCGCCAAACACATTTCCGAACAGCGTCGGAAGATAGAAATGGGTGATGGCCTGCCCCATGTCGAGACTGCCGGAGAATATCAGCGAAGACGCCTCGACCGATCCGGCGACGATGTGGGAGAGGTGAAACAGCGCGATAAGATAGGTCATCAACGCGATCACCGGGAAACGGGAGCTCTCCGCCGACGGTAAAAGCCACACGACCGTGGCGATCAGCCAGCCGGCAGCGACGGCGCGCAGGAACATGTAGCCACGCGAGGGCTCCATCGCCTCGTTGGCGATCTCCAGCGCAGCGGCCCGGATTTCGGGCGTGTGAAGAATATCGAAGGCCAGTCCCGCTCCGAAAATCAGCGTGCCGGCCAGATTGGCCGCAAACACGAGCGACCAGAGCCTGGCGATGGAGCAGATGCACTTGATATCGGGCTTGGCAAGGAAGGGGAGGACGGCGGTCAGCGTGATCTCGGTGAAGAGCTGCTGGCGCGCCAGAATGACGATCAGGAAGCCGACGGCATAGCCCCAGCATTCCACCAGCGGCCGCCACTCCGCATCCGGAAGGTAATGGCGCAAGGCTGCCTGCGTGAAGACGGAAAAGCCGATCGACAGACCTGCGGCAAATCCCGACCACAACAGGCTGCTGGTCGGTCTGGCGAGTTCGGACTCCCCTTCCTTTCTGACGATTTCGTAGACGGCAACGGGTCTGAGCTGGACGCGTTCATCCACTTCCCGCTTTTCGTTTCGGCTCAGGTGTTCGTCATCGCGACCGGCCGGCTGCTCGGCATCGGCAGGCCCTTTGCCAACGATCTCATCGTCTGTTCCGGATATCGAAGTCATGCTCATTCCTTGTCATCGAATGCCTGGCCTTGTCATCGAATGCCCGGATCGGCCAGGACTGGCCACCCTCAAAGCCGGATTGCTGATCATGACTTTTGGCGCGTCAGGAACAATTTGACGGGCCAATCTGTTCCCTCGGTCCGGGAGGAAAACATGACAGAGGAACACGTCGGCGCACCGTCGATCGCGCGTGAGCGCCACAAATCCGCGAAAAAGGCGCAGAGCGCGATCGCCCAGATCGGTCTGGTCTTCACAAGCGACTGCGAGCCCGGAATATCGCGTCGCGCAGGTGCCGACGGTTTCAGCTACCACACGCCGGACGGCAAACGGCTGCGCAGCAAGACCGACATCCTGAGAATTAACGGGCTCGGCGTTCCCCCGGCCTACAGCGATGTCTGGATATGCCTCCATCCTCATGGGCATCTGCAGGCAACGGGTTTCGACGCGCGCAAGCGAAAGCAATATCGCTATCATCCCGACTGGCAGGAGCATCGCAGCGGTCTGAAATTTGCCCAGCTCCAGCAGATGGGCAGCGCCTTGCCACGCATCCGTCGACGAATTGCCCGCGACATCGCCGATGGTCGCGATGCGGAGAAGGTCGTGCTGGCGGCCCTCGTCATGCTGCTCGATCTCACTCATATCCGTGTGGGAAACGAGCGTTACGCCATCGAGAACCGGACGTTCGGCGCGACGACCCTGGAAAAGAGGCATCTGAAAATCGAGGACGGGCGGCTCAGGCTGCGTTTTGTGGCGAAGGGTGGGAACCGCGTCCAGAAGACGCTCAAGAACAGGCGCCTCCAAAAGTTTCTCGAAGAGATCGCCGACCTGCCGGGGCGGCAGCTTTTCGCCTGGTCGGATGGAGAAGGGCGCCGTGCATCGATCGATTCCGGCCGGCTCAACGACTACCTCAAGACCATTTCCGGACAGGCGATCTCGGCGAAATCCTTCCGCACCTGGGGCGGCACGGTTGCGGCCTTCGGTTGCGCCGTCGCGGCCCTCGATGCCGGTACGGTTCCGACCGTAAAGTCATTGTGCGAGGCAGCAGCGGCTGAACTTCACAACACACCGGCCATATGCCGCAAGAGTTATGTCCATCCACGCGTTCTGGCGCTGGCCTCCGGGGATGCGGACATACTGAAACGTTTCCGCAACTGGCGCGGGCGGCGAGCGAAACTCCATCGGGGACTGAGCACGAATGAATCCCTGTTGCTGGCGTTTCTGAGAAGCCGGATCGCGGATCACCTTTGAGCAGCCCCGCATCAATGTCGCACCCAGGAACAAAGGCTGGCGGCCCCGCGTTTTCATATCGACCTCCTGGCGATTTTTTACGGCTGCGTGCGGCCATCTCCGGAGATGATCTGCCCTTCGATGTCGATGGGAGGAAGAGGAGAAAACGGCAATGAACGACTATGATGCAGGCAGGTCGCACAGCGCGGTGTCGCATGATCCGGAAACGCCCGAATACGACCGCGCGACCGGCGGCTGGGGTTCACTGGAGGGCGTGGCTCGAATTTACGGCGAAGAGCGCAACTCTCCCATGGCACTCAAGGTGCTCGCCAAACTGAACAAGCCAAAGGGCGTGATGTGTTCTTCCTGCGCCTGGGCCAAGCCGGCAAACACAAAGACCTTCGAGTTCTGCGAGAACGGCGCCAAGGCGACACTCTGGGAGATCACGCCGAAGCGCGTGAAGCCGGAGTTTTTCGCCGAACACACGGTCACGGAGCTCAAAACCTGGCCGGATCACGATCTCGAACATGCCGGACGTCTGACGCATCCGATGCGTTACGATGCGGCGACCGACCGCTATGTTCCCGTCGATTGGAGCGAAGCCTTCACCGAGATCGGAGCGGAGCTCAAGGCGCTGGAGCCGAAGGAGACCGTCTTCTATGCATCGGGCCATGCCGGCCTGGAAGCCTCCTATCTCTACGCGCTCCTTGCCCGCGTCTACGGCAACAACAACCTGCCGCAATCCTCCAACATGTGCCACGAAACGACGTCCGTGAACCTGAAGACGTTCATCGGCACGCCTGTCGGCACCTGTACGCTGGAAGACTTCGAACAGTGCGATGCGATCTTCTTCTTCGGCCAGAATACCGGCACCAACAGTCCGCGCTTCCTGCATCAGCTGAAGGCGGCGGTTGACCGCGGCTGCACGATCGTGACCTTCAATCCCTTGCGCGAACGCGGCCTGATCGAGTTCGTCGATCCGCAGAATATCGTCCAGATGACTGTCGGGAAGGCGACGAAAATTTCCAGCCGGTATTATCAGGTACGGCCGGGCGGCGATATCGCGGTGCTGGCCGGAATGATGAAATGCGTGTTCGCCGCCGAAGACGCGGCTCCCGGAACCGCTCTGGACAGGGGGTTCATAGACCGGGAGACCACGGGTTTCAGGTCGATGCGAGCGGCCGTCGAAGCCATGCAATGGGCGGATATCGAGGCGCATTCGGGGCTGAGCCGCGCCATGATTTCGGAAGCGGCGGATGTCTATCTCGCCTCCTCCAAGGTCATCGGCATTTACGGCATGGGTCTGACGCAGCATGTCAACGGCTGGCTGAACCTCGGCATGCTCGTCAATCTTCTCCTGCTTCGCGGCCATATCGGCCGCCCGGGCGCCGGCATTTCTCCGGTTCGCGGCCATTCCAACGTCCAGGGCCAGCGCACGGTGGGCATCGGCGAGAAGACCGCCAGCATCCCCCTCGACAGGCTCGAAGCCATGTTCAACTTCACGGCCCCGCGCGAGGACGGACGGAACGCGGTCGAGACGTGCGAAGGCATTCTCGACGGGTCGGTCAAGGCGCTGATCTCGCTCGGCGGCAATCTGGTGCGTGCCCTGCCCGACAGGACCCGCATGGAGGACGCCTGGCCGCGCCTTCGCGTGACGGTGAACATCGCCACAAAGCTCAACAGGTCGCATCTCACACCGGGTGCCGTTTCCTATATCCTGCCCTGTCTCGGCAGGACCGACATCGACGAGCAGGCGACCGGTCGCCAGGCGGTCTCGATGGAGGATTCCCTCAGCCATATCTACGGCTCCATCGGCAATGCCGAACCGCCGAGCGACATGCTGCTCTCCGAAGTCGCGATCATCTGCCGTCTTGCCAAAGCCACTCTCGAAAAAAACCCACGACTGAGATGGGACGAGTGGACAGCAAATTACGACCTGATCCGCGACCTCATCGCCGAAACTTACCCGGACCAGTTTCACGGCTTCAACGCTCGGCTTCATCAGCCCGGCGGCTTCTATCGCGGCAATTCGGCGCGCGAGCGCAAATGGGACACCGAGAGCGGCAAGGCGGAGTTCACGACGCCGACGACGATCACCAGCCTGGGTGAAGATGCCGGCGCCACGGGACCTTCTCCCGAACGGATGACGCTTATCACGCTGCGCTCCAACGACCAGTTCAACACGACGATCTATGGCTATTCGGACCGCCTGCGCGGCCTCGAGGGCTGCCGCAACGTGGTGCTGATCAATCGCGACGAGATGCGACGGCTGGGCCTGACCGAAGGGCAGACCGTGTCGCTGACCTGCGACATTGATGACGGGGTGGAGCGCACGGTATCCGGCCTGACCGTTACGCCATACGATCTTCCGCCGGGTTGCGTTGCCGGATATTACCCGGAACTCAACCCGCTCGTTCCGCTCTCCTACCACGAAAAGCATTCTAAGACGCCGGCCTACAAGGGAACGCCCGTGCGCTTTCTTTTGGAATGACCTGACATCGGTGCTCGCGCCGGCTCCGCTGGCTGCCCTCGCTCGCTATCCCGGCCTTCGATACGTTCGGTGAACAGGAGATGCGCCAGAGGCCGCCCCATCAAGGCGGCCTCATGATCAAACCGGTCAGGGTGTCGCCGGCTGGCTTGAAGAGCCCCGTACGATGAGTTCCAGTTCGACCAGGGCCGGCGTCCGGGGTCTGTCCTTCGCCCGGCTCGCATAGAGATAGTCGATGTGCTCGACGATCTTCTTGACCGGCATATTGAGCGCATCGATACCGGGGCCGATCAGTCCGAAGGTGTCGCAATCTCCGAAACTGATGACAGAAAGATCACGCGGGATGCTGATGTTGCGCTCCCGCGCAAGATCGAGAAGTCCCAGCGCGCTCAAATAGGAGGCGCAGATGACCGCCGTCGGCGGATCCGGCCGATCAAGCAATTCGATACCTGCAAAATAGCCCGTCTGACGCTCCCAATCATGACCGACGATGAGCGTCTCGTCGACGCCCGGCCCATCGGACATGGTCCGCAAATATCCTGCAAGTCTGCCTTCCGCCGAACTGTGCCCCTTGCGGCCCGCAACCAGGCCAATGCGCCGATGCCCGAGGCCGAGAAGATGCTCGACGGCCTTTTTCATGCCCGAGGCATCATTGAACAGAACCCTGTCACAGGCGAGCGCAGGCACATCATTGTTGAAGAGGATGATATGCGTATCGAGCCCGGTCAGCAGCGGCGAAGCCTGCATCGCCGCGAAGTCACCCGAGGCGATCAGCGCTTCGATCCTGTGTTCCTCGAAAAACCGCAGCGCCTCCGTCATCGTGTCCGGGCTGCCATCGTGGGTGAGTGGCAGCACGATGCGCCCCCGAGCCTGCATGCGGGCCGTCAGCCCGGCCAGAATGGCAATCTGCAATTCATCATAAGAGGAAACGAGGAAGCCGATCATCCGGCTGGCGTCCTTGCGGATGGTCGCGGCGGCGACATTCTTGACGAAGCCAAGCCGTGCGATCGCCGCCTCGATCCGCTCCTGGCTGGAGATCCGGATCGGGCGACCATTGAGAAAGCGCGACACTGTGCCAACCGCGACATCGGCATCGCGAGCGACATCGTGAATGGTCGGCTTGCGCGGCCGCGTGATGGTCGACGCCTGCTCAGGATCCTCTTTCGATTTCAACCAAGACCTCCCCTCATGCCGCCCTTTTCATCCCGCCGTCCGCAGACCGGATCAACCGGACTTCTCCACCCGCCGGCAGCGTCAAGGCAATTTTCTCGTCTTCCAGTCTGAATGTGCGACCTTGCACGATTTCGCTTCTGATCCGCAACTCCGAGAGCCTGCCGCCGCACCAGATCATATCAATTTCCAGCTGCCCCCGGCCTCTCAATCCCCGCGCCTCGCCATCGGCCCAGGCTCCAGGCAAAGCCGGCAGGATGACGACTTCGCCGGACTGGCTTTGTACCAGCATTTCAGCGACGGCGGCGGTGTAGCCGAAATTCGCGTCTATGTTGAACGGCGGGCAGGCCGTCAGAAGATTGGGATATAGGCCACCGCCGAGATCGGCCTGTCGCTCAATGGTGGAGTCGACCGGGTTCAGCAGGTGCCCGATGTTGCGATAGGCCATATCCGCACGGCCGAGCCGCGCCCAGAGCGCCGCTTTCCAGGCAAAGGACCAACCGGTGCCGACATCGCCGCGCTCTTCGAGCACGCGCGAAGCGGCGGCGGCAAGCTCGGGCGTCTCGGCAGGCGATATCTGCGCCGCCGGAAAGACGCCGTAAAGGTGAGACACGTGGCGATGGGGGTGCTCGGCCTGCGGCAGGTCTTCGCTCCACTCCAGAAGCTGCCCGTCGGCGGCTATGCCAAAGCCCGGAAGCCGGGTGAGGGCAGCTGCCGCTTCAAGCACAACCGCATCTTCGGGCATGTCCAGAACAGCGGCGGCATCGACGATCGTCGAGAAGAACTCCCTCAAGATCGCGATGTCCATGGTCGCACCGATGCTGAGTGCGTGGCGGCTTCCGTCGGGCAGGAAATACGTGTTTTCCGGCGATGTCGACGGCGCCGTCGTCAGGCTGCCGTCCGGCAGCTCCACCACCCAGTCAAGGTAGAACTCGGCCGCGCTGCGCAGGATCGGCCAGGCCGTGTCACGCAAGAATTTTCTGTCGCCGCCGAACAGATAGTGTTGCCAGAGATGCTGGCAGAGCCACGCGCCCCCCATGGTCCAGAGGCCGTAACGGATCGGATAGTCATGGGCCCGACCGTTGAGCGCACCGATGGCGGTGGTCTGGTACCGACCATCCACCTGGTGGTGGGCAACCCAGCCACGCATCCCGTACTGCACGGACGCGGTCCGCATGCCGAACACACTCAGGCTACTGATGAAATCGAAGAGCGGTTGATGGCATTCGGCAAGGTTGCAGGGCTCGGCCGGCCAGTAATTCATCTGCAGGTTAATGTTGATGGTGTAATTGGACCACCATGGCGGCTGTACCTTGTCGTTCCAGATGCCCTGAAGGTTTATCGCCCGTGACCCCGGTCTGCTCGACGAGATCATCAAATAGCGACCGTAGTTGAACAGCAAGGCTTCCAGGGCAGGGTCGCGCGCGGGCCCCGCCTGGCGCTGCAGGCGTTCGTCCGTCGCCAGGGCGGACGGACCGATCGGGGAGCCAAGCGTCAGGGAGGCCCGGTCGTAGAGTGCGCGATGGGCAGCCACATGTCGCTCAAGCAGACTGGCCAACCCCAAACGTTCGGCAGCATCTAGCCTGTCCATGCAATCCCGAAGCTGCACGTCGTCCTCACATCCGACAGAGGTTGCGACAAGCAGCGTGAAATCGCCTTCGACGACCAGCCCTTCACCATCCGATGCCACGGATGCCCCGAGAACGCGGACAACGGTGACGCATTTTCGTGGCGGATCATCCTCATAAAAAATGTTCTCGCCATCGCGGACCCGTTCGTCCACGCCAGACCAGTCCACCATCGATGGCGCGTCAGCCCAGATGACAAGTTCCCGACCGGTGCTGCGGGACACATGGCGGGTCTTGGACGTGAGCGAAAGAACGGTTCTGGCCTGTGAAGGATTGTCGAAGCCGGCGTCGAGTACGAAAAGCTGATCGGGAGCCGACGCAAATGCCCGTCTTTTGACATGACCGACCTCCGGTGCGTCATAATCAACCTCAGCGATCGCCGTGCCGAGATCGAGCCGTCGCGTGTAACCCTCCACGGCCTCGTGATCCCACCCGATGATCAGATCGGCCGCCGGCAGATATGGCTGGTTGAACTCGGTGAGCAGCTTTTGTTCGACGAGAACCTCGGCGCCCGCCACGTCACCTGCAAACAGACGCCGGCGCACTTCATCCAGAACAAGGGGGCCCATGGCTACCGGCGCGGGGGCATCCCGTCCCGCCCAAAAGCGATCGTCATTGAGGCAAATCACGTCTGTGGTCGTGCCGCCCCGGATCATCGCTCCGAGGTTGCCGTTGCCCAACGGAAGGGCTTCATTGAAATTGCGGCCCGGCGCACTGTAGAAGAGCCTGTGATATTCGTCCTGGAAGCGGCAATCCCCGGTCGTCGGGAGGCTTTCGGCCTCCGCCTGTCTGCAGTCCTCGTTCATCTCTTCATTCCTTCACGCCGCCAGCCGTCAGGCCCTGCGTGATGAAGCGCAAGCCGAACAGCACCACCAGCAGGGCCGGGACCGCCAGCAGGACGAGGCTGGCATTGTAACGTCCTATGCCCGATGGCGTCGCGCCAAGCACCTCCTTGAAGCGCAACACGGCTTGCGCCGCCGTGGTGTGGGTCACGTCCGAGAGAAACAGGGACGGCAACAGGAAATCCTGCAGGGACCACATGATGGAAAGAGCGCCAAGATTGACCAGCGCCGGCTTGCTGAGGGGCACGAAGATGTCGACGAAGACCCGGAAATGCGAGGCGCCGTCCATCAGCGCCGCTTCGATGAACGTCTTCGGCAGGCTTTCCGCGTAATTGCGAACCAGAAGCACACCGAAGGGCAGTGTCATCGCGGCCTCGGGGAGAGCGACGCCAATGAGCGTGTCGCGCAGGTTCGTCTCCCGCGTAATGAAAAACAGCGGAATCAGAATGGAGGTGAGCGGCACCGCCATGAAGATCAACACCACCGAATACAGGACTTCGCGACCCCGAAACTCGAAGAATGTGAAACCGTAGCCGGCAAGCGCGGAAATCAACACGACAACGAGCGCATGCGTCAGTGCGATGACGAAGGAGTTGAAATAGGTGCGCAGCAAGGACACGCCGCCGATCTCCTGGGTCAGCACGTCGATGAAGTTCTGCACGCCGTTGAAGGCGAATCCGCGTGACACCGCCGCGATCAGCGGCAGCGACCAAAGCGCTGCCAAGAGGATGATGAATGTCGTCATCACGATCTTTTCGTAACGGCGACGATACAGCATGTCGGATGATGCGCTCATTGGTGCCGATCCTTGCCGGAAAACCGCATGTGAATGGCGGAGAGAACGAGGGTCACCAGCAGCGTCGCGATGGCCGCCGCGGACCCGTATCCGACATTCGCCCCGGTGGTTGAAAACGCGTACACGTAGGTACCGGTAATCTCCGTCGCGCCGGCCGGGCCGCCGCCAGTGGAGAAGAAGACGATGTCGAAGGCGCGAAAGCTGGTCAGAAGCGTGGAAATGACAATCGTCCGGTGAGTACCCTTCATGATCGGAAACAGGATTTCGACGAAGAGACGCCAGGTTCCGGCGCCGT
The DNA here is from genome assembly GCF_024385575.1 of Rhizobium sp. NRK18. Lineage (NCBI taxonomy): Bacteria > Pseudomonadati > Pseudomonadota > Alphaproteobacteria > Hyphomicrobiales > Rhizobiaceae > Rhizobium > Rhizobium sp. NRK18. Next base: position 4,059,671 of record NZ_JANFMV010000001.1, read on the forward strand.
CGATGACGGCCGATTCGATCAGAGAGGTGTTGATGGTGCTGAGATTGGCCGTGTAATAGAGCACCGGCAGACCGATGATGTAGACGAAAAGGATGATCACCACGCCATAGGCAAGCGTCGGATCAATCAGCCAGTTCTGCGCCATCCATCCCAGTCCGATATCGGACAGCAGGACGTTCACCGAGCCGAACCGCGCCTCCAGCAGGGTGCGGAACACGGATGCGACCAGCGACAAGGGCATCAGCGCCGGCAGCAGAAATATCGTGTAGAGCAGGGTTCGTGCGCGCCATGTTGCCGACAGGGTGACGGCGATGAAGAAACCGAGGGTCAAGGCGGCGCCAATGCTGACGCCCGCGAAGACCAGGTTGTTGACGAAGGCCTTGAGGAAGCGGTGATCCGTGAACAGGAGCACGAAGTTCTGCAGTCCGATCCACTTGCCGTTGACCAGTGACATCGAGATGCGTTGCAGGCTGGTATAAAACAGGAAGCCCGTCGAAAAGACATAGTAGACCGCGAACATGAGTGCGAGCGGGCCAAAGAAGAGAATGGATTCCCGCAGGCCGAGACGATGGATGATCGGCTTCTGGTTCGACATGACGTTTCCTTCGGAGAAGAGTGCCCCGTGCGCTGACCGCGCAACGGGGCAGCCTGAATTACAGGGCGTTCGAATAGCGACCGCTATCCCACTCGCCCTGCAGGTACTTGAGCTGCTGGTCGACCGGCGTGCCGCTCGTTATCGATTGAATGAGGGCGTCCCCGACAACATTGGAGAAGTCCGACACATTGTTTCGATCGCTTGAGGCATTGCGCATCAGATCCGCTACCACGCCGTAATCCTTGGCGACCCTTTCGCTGGAGAAGTAGTCCGTCGGTAGGGTGTAGTTCTGCTTCGCCGGCACCACGAAGAGAGTGTCGTCCCATTGAGAGACGCCATCGCCCGACGTCATGAATTCCACGAACTTCGTCGCTTCCGCCTTGTGCTCGGAGGCCTTCGGCACGGCGAGACCGACTTCGATGAAGCTGCGGATTGCAGGCGTGCCGCCATCCAGCATGACCGGCAACGGCGAAACCGTGACGTTGTCAAGCTTCATCCCGTTGGCCTTGCGGAAAGGGACGGAAAGAGTGCCCATCTCCCAGGTGCCCTGCAGGAACATCACCGATTTGCCCTGCTGGAACAGCTCGACGGAACGTCCATAGTCGAGGTCGAGGGTATCCTTGCCGAAGATGCCGTCCTTGAAGAGGCCGACGGTGGCTTCGAAACCGGCCTTGGCCTCCGGCGAATCCAGGCGACCGCCCTTGTCATACCGCAGCCTGTTGAACCAGCCCGGAGAGCCTTGCTCGATAATCGTGTCGCAGATCTCATCCAGGAACCAGTTTGCGCCGGTGAACGCGACAGGCACCAGATCGGGCCGCTTTTGCTTGACCGTCTTCACGAAGGCAGCGAGTTCGGCCCTGTTCTTCGGAATCTGCAGTCCGAGTTCGTCCATCAGATCGAGATTGTAATAGGCAACAACCGAGCCGAGCGTTCCCATGGGGGCGATGTAAAGCGTGTCGTCGCCCGCCAGGAGTTTGGCCTGCTCGAGCGCCTTGGGCGCGAGCTGCGTCTCGATCGGAGACGTGCCGTACTGGCTGTAGAGTTCCGGCAAGGGCTCGAGATAGTCCTTGACCAGCTTCACCATGCTGCTCGTCTGGACGGCGGCGACATCCACCGGATCGCCTGAAGAGAGCGCCAGAGGCAGGCGCTGCTGATAGGCGGATGATTCGAGGAAGTTCACTTTGACGTCGATGTTGGGATTGGCCTTCTCGAAGGCCGCAACCATCCTGTCGACCACCGGAGCGGGCGGAGCCCAGGTCCAGAATGTCAGGGTCGTCTGCTCCTGGGCCACTGCCCAGGAATTCCATGAGACGGCCAGCGTCCCGGCCAGCACGATGAATTTCGAAACACGCATGATTTCCTCCCAGAAAGTTTCAACGCGCCGAATTTAGGCCTTTAGCCAGGCTGGCGAGGGCTCGACGCGCGCCCCCGAAGCATCAAAGAAGTGCAGGCGCGACAGCGGCAGACAGAGCTCCAGCGTCTGGCCCTGTAAGTCACGTGCATTGCCGTTCATCCTGAGGACGACCGGCTCCGCTGCCCGTTCGCCCCCACGCACCCTCGTCAAGTGCAGGATGGAATCAGCGCCGAGCGTCTCGACCAGCGACACGGTGCAGGGCAGACGGATGCCCGGCGCTTCGGCGTCGGGCGCCAAGGTGATATCCTCGGGACGAATGCCGACTTTCGCGATTGCGGTTACGGAACCGTTCGGCTCGATCGGCAGGTGTTCGATCTCGAAGACATTCATCGCCGGCGCACCGATGAAGGTTGCAACGAAGAGATTGGCCGGGCGATCGTACACATCCTGCGGCCGACCGACCTGCTGCACTTGTCCGCCGTTCATGATCACGACACGATCGGCCATCGTCATCGCCTCGATCTGATCGTGCGTGACATAAAGAGTTGTGATGCCGAGCCGTCTTTGAAGGCCGGCGATCTCGACGCGCATGTGCATGCGCAGGCGGGCATCGAGGTTCGAAAGCGGCTCGTCCATCAGGAAGATCTTGGGATTGCGCATCAATGCGCGCCCCATGGCGACGCGCTGGCGCTGACCGCCGGAAAGAGCGGCGGGCTTTCGATCGAGAAGAGCCTCGAGCTCGAGAAGTGCGGCGATCTCGACCACCCGAGCCGCCCTGGCTTCGCGCGATACACCGCGCAGGCGCAAGGGATATTCCAGGTTCTGCCTGACCGTCATATGCGGATAGAGCGCGTAGTTCTGAAAGACCATCGCGATGTCGCGATCGCGCGGATGCCTGTCCTGCATCGGCTCATTGTCAATGCAGAGGCTGCCTGCCGAGATGGTTTCCAGACCGGCGATCATTCTCAGGAGCGTGGTCTTGCCGCAGCCGGATGGTCCCAGAAGCGCGATGAACTCACCCTCGTCGACGGAAAGATCGACCGCACTCACAGCCGCGTAAACGTCACCAAAGCGCTTGGTCACTCCGTCCAGGCGAACAAATTCTCCCACTGCACAGTCTCCTCTTCCTCACCAATACGGTTATCTACATGTTGATATCGATGTCAACTATATTTCAGTTCTCTTCCGCAAAATCTCCGTGTTCTCTCAAGCGAACGATCGTTCTGCCCATAGCCGAACATATCTGGCGGTATGTACAAGGCGACATCGGACTGCCTACAATTGATATCGATCTCGTTTTCTGTCCGTCAGCAGCACGCTGAAGGTTCGGCAACCTGCCTCTCACCGATCGGCGAACGCCTTGCCCGGTCATCCTACCAGCATTCAGTCCTTCGACCGAAATGTCGACCGCAAGGCGCAACAGTGAACGATGACGGAAGCCAACCCGCCTTTCCCGTCGCCGCTTCCCCGCAGCAATCGTCGGAATTGCGCGAACGGGTGATGCGCCTGCGGAAGGAGACCCCCGTTGTCGCTCCGATCCTTGAGCCGCATCCTCCAGATCGCCACGGTGCGGGATCAGCCGGCAGACCCACTCCGAACTTCCAGCGGCGGGCAGGAGCGTCAAGTCCGAAGGCGGAAAAGGCAGATACCGGGTCGATCGTGCAGGCCCGCTCGCCGTTGTTCACGGGCAAGGTGAAATGCCAGGGCGCATCGCGGTGGGTTCCCGCATGTGCAGTAAGAGGCAATCGCCGGGGAGCGTGAAGCCTTCACCGCACGGCGCATCCAGGCTGTCGATAAGCCCGGAGGACGCGCCTGACCTCTCGGCCGCCACACCATGGCGCTGCAAGCGAACTTTGGCCCGAACCCGGCGGATTTTCCGTCAGGCCTGGCGCTCCGGAGATCAGGCAGGGCATGATGTGTTCGAATAGCTCGCGGTCCGCAACAACCGGAAACGCAAGCCTGACAGAACCGGAATGCTGTCGGCGGTCGAGCTCGACAAGCGGCAGATCACTATCCCGTGGGTTTCTAAAACAGTCGGGCCATTCAAGCGTGATCGGGAAAAACCTCTCCGCTGGCCGGCGCCCCTCCCTACTCGTCTCCCAGAGCACGGCGGTAGTCGCTCATGGGCAGCAGGATGTCAGCGGCTTGCAGGTCTTCATGCATGCGTCCCCCGGCAATGCAGAACGTTACAGATCCCCCATCGCCATCGGCACGATGACCGATGACGAACCCTAACGCGGACATTCGGACTGATATCGCCCCCTGAGCGCAAAAACCGCCCCTAGCGAGGAGCGGCTATGTATTTGTGCTGGATTGGTTGCGGGGGCAGGATTTGAACCTGCGGCCTTCAGGTTATGAGCCTGACGAGCTACCGGGCTGC